>DATAJP010000002.1:0-600000 GCA_036262055.1 Ignavibacteria bacterium | reverse complement strand
GTTGATACAACAACATATAAACTATTCACGCACATAAATTTAACCTATAAATTATTCAACGACCGCCTTAACATTAACACAGGTCTTCGCTACGATTACTTCGATTACATCCGCCTGAAAAGCGTTGTGTCTCCTCGTCTTGGAGCTTCTTATAATCTCACAAGCGTTACTTCCCTCAGCGCATCATGGGGAATTTTCTATCAGTCACCGCAATACCTCTGGATAACTTCGCACCCGAATAACTGGAAGCTCAACAATATCCGCAGCGAACATTACATCGCAGGCATCGAGCACTTTTTCGATAAAGATTTGCGCGCAACCCTCGAAGTCTATCAGAAAAATTACAAAGACTATCCCGTATGGAAAGATATTCCATATTATATTTTAATTGACGGCGGCGCAGATAACGGACCCAACATAGTCGGTGAAGCGGTCAGTGCAGGAACAGGATATATCCGCGGAATTGATTTTTCTCTTCAGAAAAAATTAACAGAGACGGGTTTATATGGATTGATAAATTATTCTTACAGCTTTTCAAAGTTCAAAGCTCTTGCAGGAAACGAAAAGCCCGGCGAGTTCGACCCCGGTCATCAGTTCACTCTCATCGCGGGGTACCAATTTAAAAACGATTGGCTTGTCGGAATCAAATTCAAATACGCAGGCGGAAGACCTTACACTCCGTTTAACATCGACTCATCGAAATTTTACAATCACGGAATTTTTTCTACATTTGATTATAACAGCGCAAGATATCCTTATTACATGCGCTTCGATGTTCGTGTTGATAAAAAATTCAACATCAAAAAAATCAGCATCGTCGGCTATCTCGAAATCCAAAACCTCTTCAACAAAGACAACATCTACAATTATTTCTGGAACGAAAACAAAAACCAACTCGGTACAATTTACCAATGGGCTTTCTTCCCCGTCGGCGGCATCAGCGTCCAATTTTAAATATAAAAATGCAAATGAATTGAAGTCATTCCCGCGCAGGCGGGAATCCCAGTATTAATGTATGAATAGAACTCCCCTCTTGAGAGGAGTGGATTCGACGAAGTCGAAGACGGGGTGTGTTAAGCTTGTTGCAACTTCATTCCCCCTTTGGAGGCGGAACGTCCCGTCTTGGCAGGAGGGTTAGGGGGATGACCTTTTTCACTTTCAAACAAAAAACCTCTCCTGCAGGAGTCTCCTGCAAGGGACTCCTGCGCTAATTATCATAACCACGTATTAACAAAAACCCATTTGCCGTTGTTGGTGTTTTCACCAACAACCATGAAAACTTCCCTTATTCTCGGTTTGTCGGAAGTTGGATGCATCAAAACAAAAAACCCGCTTCCGCGGGTTTCACTTTGTAAACATTATAAACCTATTGAACTTTATAAACCTTATGAACTTTCTACTTAACTAAAACCATCTTCTTCACTTCCTTAAAATCACCGTTACTCAACTCATAATAATAAATCCCCGAAGCTAACCCGTTCGCATCAAACTCATACTCATATGTCCCCGAGCTCAACCGCTGATTAATCAACTCTGCAACCATCTTTCCCGATAAATCAAAAACACTTAACCTCACATTTGAATTTCTCATGTTTGACGGAACGTCAAACCTTATCTTCGTCACCGGATTAAACGGGTTCGGATAATTTTGATGCAGATAAAATTTATCAGGCACCTCCGTGCTTATTTGGTTTATAAATACCGTTCCGCCTGTTGTGGTTTTTATAACTGTTCCGTTATTGCCGACCGCATACCCCGTAAAATTATTTACAAAATATATGGAGTATAAAGTCTGGTTCGTGTTCGATGTTTGTGTTGTCCAATTATCGCCTTTTGATGTCGATTTCAAAATCGTTCCCCCTTGTCCCCCAATGAACAAAACACTGTCAGGGCGTTTCGTTACTGAATAAAAATCATCCGTCGTTCCCAGATTAACTTGGTTCCAGTTTACTCCTGCGTTCGTGCTTTTATATATATACCCGCCTTTCCCGCATGTCACGCAGGTTTTTGAATCAAAACAAGTTATGGATTGCAAATCATTAAAAAACTTAACAAGTGACAGCGTCCAAACAACTCCGCCATTATATGTATGGTAAGTCTGGTCGTCACCAACCACATATCCTGTATCAAGAGAAGGAAAATAAACTGCGTAATGGTCATCCTCAAGACCTTGTTCTGTCCATGTGCTTCCCCCGTTTATTGTTTTTAAAATCCTGCCGAAGTTTACTGCCGCATAACCAACTTCGTTGTTATAAAAGAAAACCGCATGCACAGTATCTTCCGGGTTCAGTGTATATACAGCTCCCCATGTGCTTCCCCCGTTTGTCGTTCTGAAAATTTTTCTGCTCCCGACTATCCCCGTGTTCTCATTAAAAAAATGCACACAAAATAAATTTGAAATCTCCGAATTATCTATAAGCGTGCTTACCGTCCATGTTGCGCCGCCATCAATCGTTTTCAGGACTCTGCCTGTGTGTCCAACCGCATAACCTGTATTAGGATTTACAAAATAAACTGATTTAAGCAGCTTATCGGTGTTCGACACCTGCTGAACCCAACCGGACTGCGCCTGAACATCATTTATAAAAACATTCAATACACTAAAAACACACACAAACATAATTACAAATATGTTAAACACTTTATTATATAAAATTTTCATTCTATTGATATATAATTAATAGTATACTGCAAACAGTATACCATCCGAGCAAAACAAAAATAATGTTTTTTGATGTAATAAGATTTGTAAATAATAAGAACTTAAAGGATGTATTTCTACTCTCTTGCATTTAATTCCCCTCTTGAGAGGGGTGTCGCGAAGCGACGGGGTGTGTTTGCTATATTTTACTCCAAACAAAAAACCCGCTTCCGCGGGTTTTCTTTATAAACTTGCTCCAAAGCACTCCCTCTAGGAATAACCTTATAAACTTTTCAAACTCTTCTATTTCAACAGCATCAGTTTTTTGGTCTCGGTAAAGTTTTCTGTGGTAAGTCTCAGGAAGTATACTCCCGAATTAAATCCATCTGCATTCCATTGAAAATTATACATTCCTGCATTGAACTCGCTATTCGCAATCACATTAACTTCCTTACCTAACGAATTAAAAACTTTCAGCACCACGTTGCTTCTCTGCGGAAGTGAAACCTGAAAGCTCGTTGACGGATTAAACGGATTCGGATATGCGTTCGAAAGCGAAAACTTCCCGGGGATAACTGTGTTCGGGTTCCCCGCACTGGTAAGCACGTCTAAATTCACTTTCCATATTCCCTGATTTGCATGAGTCGTTATGTAAAGCATGTTGTTTTCACGAAACATAGAGTAAATAGAAATGTTCGCAGGAAGATTATTTGTAAAATTTATCCAGTTGTAATTAGTATTTCTGTCATAATAAACTCCATAAGGTCCGCCCGAAGTCCCTACGTATCTTATCCCCGTCAGAATAACCGAATTGTACTTTTCCATTGCAAAAAAATTCGAAAAACTTCCTGATAACTCAAGCGTTCCTGCTTGTGTCCAGTTGTTTCCATTATCGGTCGAAACAAAAAGCTTGTTCAGGCATCCTCCAATTATTTTGTTATCGGTTTTTATCATTGATGTCATCGGCTTTGAACCGTCAGGGTTTGAAGGCAATCCGTTGTTAGCCGGATAAATCCAGTTCAATCCGTTATTGGTCGAATAAAACAAGCCGTTTCTCGCGCCTGCATATAATGTGCTCCCGTCATTATAAAAATAATTTATTATGCCGAAGTTTGTCGGCAAGCCCGTGACTCCGAACCAGTTATCACCGTTGTTCGTGGAAGCATATACTACTGCACCCGTGTTTGCATAAGCAATAATGTTGTTGCCAGAAACAACCGCATCAAAAATTCCTGTCCCGAAAGTTCCGTTCACAGGGTCAAGCTGCCACGTTGCTCCGTTGTTTGATGAAATCAGCATTCCGTCTTCATAAGTTCCCGCAAAAATATAATTGCCCTTTGTTATCATGCAGAAAATACCCGATAACGCAAAACCTGTATTTACCGCATTCCACGTATCACCGTTATTTGTAGATGAATAAATATTCCCGCTGGTTAAAATATTTATCATCGACCCTGCAAAAAGCTTATCACCGCTTCTCACGATTGAAGTGGCAATATTTTCGCTGATGCCCGTTGTTTGTGTCCATTGAGAGTATGAGCCGGAATAGCTCGAAAAGAAAACTGAAAGAAATGCCAATAAAAAAAGAGGTGTAGGTTTTTTATCCATTATTATTCATTAATTAAAAAACCTTCATCCCTTACACCAAATTAAGAAAAAAATAGTTTAATATCTATATAGTTACTCTTTATAATACTCCTGCAAAGACTTCACTCCGATATCACCCGACTTTATCCGTGCAATTCCTTCGGCTACGGAGCTTGCTGCGGAAAGCGTAGTCACAAACGGAATCTTATACTGCACCGCCGCCCACCCGATTGCATACTCATCGAAACGCGATTCCTCGCCGAGCGGCGTGTTAATCACAAGATTAATCTCCCTGTTCTTTATAAGGTCAACAACGTCAGGTCTTCCTTCTTTAACTTTGAACACCGGCTTCGACTTAATTCCGTTCTCATTCAAAAACTTATTCGTTCCCTGCGTTGCAATAATTCCAAAACCCATGTCAACAAATTTTTTAATCATCTCAACCGATTTTTTCTTCTTATCGTTTTCATTCAGGCTGATAAAAATATTTCCTGTAATCGGAAGAGAATTACCCGTTGAGTCCTGCGCTTTCGCCATCGCAGCGCCGAACGATTTCGAAATTCCCATCACCTCTCCCGTTGAACGCATCTCAGGTCCTAAAAACATTTTCGCTCTCGGAAATTTCTGAAACGGAAACACCGATTCTTTAATTCCTATGTATTTTAAATCCTCGAAATTTTTTAAGTCAAACTCTTTCAGCTTTCTGCCGACAACAAGCTTTGCCGCAACTGATGCAATCGGCACTCCCGTCGTCTTGCTCACAAACGGCACCGTTCGCGATGCTCTCGGATTCGCCTCTATGATATACACCACATTATTTTTAATCGCAAACTGAATGTTAATCAGCCCCACAACATTTAAGCCCTTCGCAAGCTTCTTTGTATATGTTTTTATCTGGTCAAGATTTTTTTTCGAAAGCGATATCGGCGGAAGAATCGACGTGCTGTCCCCCGAGTGTATTCCCGCTTCTTCGATGTGCTGCATAATCCCCGCAATGTAAACGTCCTTACCATCGCAAAGTGCATCGACATCAATCTCGCGCGCTTCTTCTAAAAATTTATCTATTAACACAGGATGGTCTTCGGAATATTTCGATGCTTCCTCAAAAAACGACTCAAGCGCATCATCATTGTATACAATCTGCATTGCACGTCCGCCAAGCACATAAGACGGTCTCACCAGAACAGGATACCCGATTTTATTCGCAATGCTTAACGCCTTATCTAAAGTCTTCGCTGTTCCATATTCCGGCTTCGGAATCCCAAGCTCATCTAATAATTTTCCAAACTTTTTTCTATCCTCTGCAACGTCAATGTCTTTCGATGAAGTCCCCAAAACTTTCAATCCGTTTTTTTCAAGCTCTTTGGAAAGCTTCAATGGTGTCTGCCCGCCAAAGCTCACAATTATCCCCTTAACATTTTTCTCGTACTTAATAATGTTCAGCACATCCTCAACCGTCAGCGGCTCAAAATAAAGCTTGTCGGTTATGTCATAATCCGTCGAGACAGTCTCGGGATTGCAGTTAATCATTATCGTTTCATAACCTTCCTCGCGCAGCGCCTTCACGCATCTCACACAGCAGTAATCAAACTCGATTCCCTGACCAATCCTGTTCGGACCGCCCCCGAGAATAATAATTTTTTCCTTATCCGATGAAACCGACTCGTTATATTTTTCATACGTGGAATAATGATACGGTGTGTTCGCCTCAAACTCCGCCGCGCACGTATCAACCGTTTTATAAACAGGAAGAATGTTGTTCTTAAAACGAAAATCCCTTATCTCTTTTTCTGTGGTTTTTAAAATATTGGCAAGCTGCTTGTCCGAAAAGCCAATCTTCTTGGCTTTCTGCATTATCTCGGTAGTAATTTTTTTCAATATATCTGCATTTTTAATTCCCCCTTAATAAAGGGGTCAGGGGGTTGTTTAAAAATTATTGAACGCTTGACGCATCAATCGTATATATAACATCCGAATACTCATCCTTAATATCAAAATTTATTTTCAGCTGTCCTTTCACTTTCACGACACCTGTCAAAAAATCCGTCGTCTGCCCGTTCATCATCTTTACATAAATAATCTCATTAATAAAAACCGGGGGAGCGCAGTAACAGTTCAGCGGGGGAGTAGAGCACAATAAAAATTCATTCATGTCCTGCAATGCCGAAATCGGAGTCATGAACCCGTTTATCTCAACGTTCTTGTTGTTCAAATTTCTTACATCATTCGGAACTTCCTTTCCGGGAATGTATGTCCTTAAAGTTTTAAACTTAATTAAGTTGTAAGGTGCGTTCGGGTCAAAAGGAATATCAGAAAAACCCGACGGCGTATTGAACTTTGCATCACCATCAAGAGATGATTTTTTTGATGTATCCTTTTGTGATATTTTTTCTATGTCAATCCTGTTGCCGTTTTCATTCACGATAAACGGCTTGCCGTCTGTTCTCTTCGTCGAAAAAAACAAAACACAAATTACTATTATTAAAACCGAATAGCCGGTATATGATAAAATCTTCATTATTTTTCTTTGCTTAAACATTAAACTAATTAGCTTATGCTGGTGATAAATTTTTCGCAGCATCCGTTCGGTATGCCTTTACTGCCGGTAAAATTGATACTAACATTGCCAATATAATTGTTCCTAAAACCAAGTATAATTCAAAAATATTGAACGTCATTCCCGTAATTAAAATGCCCGTTTTTGCCGAAATCAGCGGACTAAATACATAAACTGCCAGATGCCCGATTAACAATCCCAGAACCGCTCCACCCAGACTAATGAACAACCCCTCCAGAATTATTATCCCGAATATCATTCCCTTGTTCGCTCCCAGCGCGCGCATAATCGCAATGTCTCTTTTGCGTTCATTGATTGAGTTATAAATCGAAACCAGAATCGAAATCACCGCAACAAATATCACAAGATACGCAACAATCAACAGCACCGAATTTATGTTCCCTATAATTTCGAACAACTGCATAATTTCCATAACAGGAATAACCGCCTGCGCATTCATACCATGAAACTTATCATCGTTTATCTGCCTCCTCAGTAAATCAAAATAAATCGGACTCTTCAGCGATACCAAAACCGACGTAATCGTTTTTCTGTCCTCGGGAATCCCCGAACTTACATAACTGCTGTCGTTACTGTTACTGCCATTACTAATACTATCTTTAACAACATTTTTTTGTTCTTTAGTATTGTTGTGTGAATGCCCGTGTAGATGTCCGTGTCCCGAATGTGAATTTGTTTTTGTAGTATCCGTTGCACCCTTAACATTCTCAACTCCATGATAGTGCATATCCCACACCGACTCCATCGGAATGAAAATCACTTTATCGTTCGGCGTAAACGTCTTTTGTAAAATTCCCGTTACAACAAAATTATGTTCATCGTGTTCCTCTGCATATTCATACGCCTCAACTCCATGCGAACCAATAAACGAATCTCCAATCTTCAATCCTGTTTTCTCTGCGACATCGCTTCCAATCACTGCTTCATTTTCGTTTTCAAATTGTTTGCCCGATGCAAAGCCATATTTCTTTCCCTTCTGATATTCAAACTGCGTAAAAATATTTTGCGTCGTTCCAATCAACCTGAAGTTCTTATAATTATCTCCCATCACATAAGGAATCGCAAGCTTCACTCTCTTGTCTTTCGCAAGCAGCTCATAGGTTTTCACCGGCATATTATTAACAGGCAGCCCGATATGATAAATAGTATTAAGCGTTAACTGCAGCGGACTTCCTTTCGGTCCGACAATCAGCTCGTATCCGGTTGCGGTCTGGTTAAACGCCTCCGCACTTTCCTGTTTAATCACAAGAATCGCCACCACAAGCGCAACTCCTAACAATGTCGATATCACTGTCAACACCGCCGATAACTTCCTCTGTTTAATATTTTTTAATACTATTTGAAAAAGATTCATACAAAATTAAAATATTTAAAAAACCTGTCACCCTGAACTTGATTCAGGGTCAACATATGCTTGTCATTCCCCACGAAAACGGGAATCTCATAAAACTTATATAACGAATGGTTTTGTCATTCCCGTCTTGCCACTATGTGGCGCAAGTAGGAAACCCTCGTATTTGTCATTCCCGCGCAGGCGGGAATCTAAGCAAAAATCTATATTAGAGAATTAATTTTAATAATTTAATACAAGGTTTACTTTTTAATCTACAAAAATAAAATCTTTATATCTAATATCATACCTTAAGTATTCAGATCCCATAAAGTCTTCTTTAATAGATAGTATAAACCCAAACGTATCATCAAGTCTATATCTGAAAACTTTTTCGTTTTTTACATTTTCGTTTTTCACACAACTCGGAACTAGCTCTGATAGTTTTTCAGGATAATGTCCATTAATTTTTTTAAACTGTTCTAAGCAAACTACAATTTCTCTTCCTTGTTGCTTAATATTCTCTATTCTATATCCTCTACTATATAATTTACCCACGACAAACAAACATATTGCAAATAATGGAACGACAATAATAAATATTTTTTTAAAACTATCCCTGTGTTTATATTTTAAAACATAAATCAGTAAGAAAAATAATCCCACGAAGAACCCAATTACAAAAAACCTAAAATAAATATTCGTGTATAAGGCTGTTCCTAGACTATTAAAAATCGAATCCCATATTCCAAATGGATTTAATAAACTTTCCATTAGTTTTTATTTAAACTTTCAAACTCCACCACTCTCCCAAACCTCCCAATCACATCCTTATCATGCGATACCAAAACCAAAGAAATATTTTTCTCATCACAAACTTTTTTTATCAGCTCGATTACATTCTCCGAATTTTTTGCATCAAGATTCGCTGTCGGCTCATCTGCAAGAATTATTTTCGGATTATTCACTATCGCTCTTGCTATAGCAACCCTCTGCTGTTCACCGACCGAAAGCTCCGCAGGCTTATTTTTCAACTTATTCTTTAAACCAACATACTCAAGCATCTCGCTTGCAAAACTTTTATTCGGCTTACCGGCAAACGTCATTCCCAGCAGAACATTTTCAAGCGCAGTAAATCCCTGAAGCAGGTTAAACGTCTGGAATACAAACCCGAAATTCTGCGCGCGAAATTTATCGCGGTGCGATTCATCGAGCTTCGTTATGTCGGTGTTATTCACAATCACGCTTCCTGAGTCCGGCTTCAATATTCCCGAAACCACATTAAGAAACGTTGACTTTCCGCTTCCGCTCCTGCCGTAAATTGCTAACTGTTCTTTTTCTTGTAATATAAATGAAGGAATGTTTAACACATTGGTTTGTTCGCCTGATGGCAATCGAAAGGATTTTATTATGTTCTTTAATTCTAACATTTTACAAAAGCGAAGTCATTCCCGCGAAGGCGGGGGGAACCCTTTGGGTCATCCCACTACTGTTGGCAAATACTAATCGTTAAAAAAACCGCTTACAAAAAAGGGGCATTAAGCCCCTCGTTCAAATTATAAAATAAATCAACAACTCATTAACTCGCAACCGTTGTGTTCACCGCTGTCCCTACAACAATTCCTTGTTCGCCGACCGAATCATAATCATAACCTTCCATTCCCTTAGTCTTGTTCGCAAGCTCCATGAACACTTCTTCCGAATTATCGAAATCAAAATTATATCCGAGCACCTTCGCAATGTTCTTTATAACTTTCCATGCCGGACGCGAATTAAACTTCGTTCCGTGTGTCCATCTGTCATTCGGTGCGCCGAACTTATCCCATCTCGAAAGCTCAAAATCTCCCGGAAGTCTTTCCTGCTCAAGTGTTGCAACTGCAGGTCTTACTCTCTGAATCCTGCTCTGGAAATTCACAAACGTTCCGTTAACTTCCGCATATGTTGAGTCGGGAAATAAAACATTCGCCGCATCAGAATACTTATTTTTTGTTTCAAGATGCTGAACGCTTCCGTCAATCTTTTTTAAGAAATCATTATATCCCGGAATCCTTGTAATGTCATCATTCAATACATACAGCAATTTAAACTGTCCTGCAATCAAATCTGCAAGCTGATTATTGTTATATGCATTTATGCCAAGCAGCTTTAAACCGTTTGAGTTCGGTGTTTTGTCCGAACGTCTCAGCAAATCATCACCAAACGATTCATCTATGTTAGGTATGTAAAAAATATTATTCGAATTAAAAACTTCCGATGCAAGTTTCTTTAATGCGTAGTTGTCTTCAAGGGTTGAGAATGGCGAAGCAACAAAACAAATCTCGGATGCATTGTAGCTCTTTAATATATACGCTGCTTGTGAAATCGCTTCATCCCATCCTACTTCAACCGTCTCGCTGTTTCCACCCGATGATGCTTTTATTTTTGGCGAACCGATTCTTAAGTTTTCATCATTTACATATTTAATCGTATTCAAACGTCCCCAGTCACATAGCCAGTAATCATTCACTGCAAAATTTTCTCTCGGCTCTATTCTTAATATGTTATTGTTTCTCACACCCATTATCGAATTACATCCGCGCGCGCATCCCGGACAAATCGTATTCGTAAATGACATCTCCCATACACGCGACTTAAATCTGAAATCTCTCGAAGTCAATGCACCCACAGGACAAATTTCAATCACGTTCATTGAATATGGATTATCAAGCTCTTCACCAGGAAAAGTTTCAATCGTAACTTTTTCACCTCGCTGAACAAACGTAAGCTCAGAGTCTTTTGCAATCTCATCACAGAACCTTATGCACCTTGAACAGCTTATGCATCTCTCCGCATCAAACATTACATTAGGACCTAACTCAACTCTTTTATCTTTTTCATTTTTCTCTTCATCAAATCTTGAAATGCCGACTCCATATTTATAAGCATAATCCTGAAGCTTGCACTCTCCCGCCTCATCACAAATAGGGCAGTCAAGCGGATGATTAATCAACAAAAACTCCATAACTGCATTTTGCGCGTGAGTTGCTCGTTCATTTTGTGTATGAACAACCATTCCTTCAGCGCATGGTGTTGCGCAGGCAATTGAAAGTTTGGGAAATTTTTCGATTTCAACGAGGCAAATCCGGCAGTTTCCGGCAACCGAAAGACCCGGATGCCAGCAAAAATGTGGAATTTCTATGCCATTTTCACGGGCTGCCTGTATTATAGTCTGCCCGGGCTTAAATTCTATGAGCTGATTATCTATTGTAATTGAAGGCATAAATCTCTGAAATTTAGTATTCAACCTAAATTAAACAAATTATCATAATAAATGTATGTAAAAAAGCGTCTTTTTGAATAATTTTACACATTAAAATCTTATGAAAATAGCCCTTAATTAGTGCAAATTATATTCATATTTGAAGAAAATTAAAATCAAGCTAGTTCGTTTTCTCTATATATATTATATATAAAATAGTTACGAAAAGGTGTTAAAGTAATTTTTTATTGCTTTTTAATTTTAAATATTGTATATTTGAAAGATTAAAATTTTAAAAAAATCAAAAACAACAGTATGAAGAATATCTACAAAATAGTATTACTCTTCGCAGCTTTTTTAGTTGTAAGTAATGCTCAGGCTCAGTCTGTGTATGATAACTACAGAGATCCCGATTCAAAGGGAAGAAGGTTAGAAGTTTATGGTCAAAATCTTTTTGATTTGAACCACTTTCAGGATTTAAATGGTGATACAATCACCAGCATGAATTTAAATCTTCGCGCTGATTACAGACAGTGGAGATTTACTCAATCAATGTTAGTTGGCGGTTATGTGAACACAGGTGTTAACTATAATTCACATAAACACAACAGCGGTAACTCAATCGGAAGAACTGATTTCGATGCAGTAACCTACGGTGCTGCCTCTTATTATTTCTCACCTAATCAGTTTTATGTAACCGGTGCTTTAGGTTTAAGTTATGCTACTTTCTCACAAGATACAGGAACAACAACCACGGGCTCTATTTCACGTAATGAAGGTCCTGGATATTTGTGGGGAAACGTTGGTTATGGTAGAATTTATAACGCAGGAAGAATTAAAGACGCTATAAATATCGAAGACGCTATGAGACAGGGCGGTGTTATCACAGGAACCCTTCCTAACAGTGTTACGGTTGCAATCGCAAAGCTCGTTACTCAAAGAGATAACGGTGATTTCGATGCAGCTTCACATGATGACCAAGACATTCAGTTCTTTAATGCTTTACAATCATTATTACAAAGAGATGGCGTTGTCAGCGGTGATTTCACAATGGCACAAACCATCAGAATTTATGAAGCTCTTAACAATACAAGAGGAAGATATGTCAACTATCCAAGATACGTTGGATATCAATTCCAGGTACAAGCTCAATGGCAGTTATTCAACCAAACAAAGAATAAACCACACGACCATCATTTGGCTTTCGATGCAGTGTTCGGTAAAGCTTTATCAAACAATACATCTTTCTTGCTTTCAGGATTCTTCGGCATGGCTTTAGATTCATTAGCCAGCGGTTTAGCTCCGTCAGCAGGTTTCGGTGGTCCGGGTTCATTCCAGAACTATCTGCCTTTCATTCCTGACCTTAACAATCTTGACTTCTTCGTAAGATCAGACGGTACAGGTTTATACAAAATCGGTTATGTTGGATTCAAAGATAAATTCTTTGGCGCAAGAGCTGATATATTCCACTCAATCAATTCAAGAGCCGGTATCAGAGGTGCTATTGAGTTCTCAAGTTTGTCATTCAACCAATCGGGACTTGACCCAAGAACAACAATCGGTGCTGAAGCAAGACTTGATTATAACATCACACACTGGTTGCGTTCATACGTACAAGCAGGATTAAACAAAATCTCAGGTACAGGCGAAAGAGATTTAGAATACAATGCTGCTATCGGATTTGTATGGAGAGTCTTAGGTAATAACTAAGATTTGTAAAATTTAAATAAGTAGTTTAGTTTTTAAACTAAACCCCGTTTCTGAAAAAGAAACGGGGTTTTTTATTTCCACATTTTTTGCCTGTAAAGGTCACAAGGGAAATCCCTTGGGTCGAACAAACCTGTCTCTTAAAACAATAATTTTGACGCTCTAGCCTCAATCATAATGTCATCCTGAACGAAGTGAGGGATCCCATTCTCTTAGATAAAAAACAACTCTTCTCTTTACACAAAACAATACATAATACTTTCTTAAAAAAAGCCCGCGTTCGCGGGCTTCTCTTTATAAACATTACAACTTTATGAACTTTACAAACTCACTCTTACTTCACAAGCATCATCATTTTCGTCTGAATAAAATTCTCCGTTCTCAGCTGATAGAAATAAACTCCGCTTGCAAGTCCCGTTGCATTGAAATCCGCTTCATAACTGCCCGCACTTAAATTCTGGCTCACAATCGTTTTTATAAACCTTCCGAGATTATCATAAATATTTAACGTTACAAAAGATGTTTTGCTAACATCAAATTTTATTTTTGTCATCGGGTTAAACGGATTCGGATAGTTTTGCATTAAATTAAATCTGTCAGGAACATTAGATGAAATCTGTTTTATTCCTATCGGACCCAGTGTTCCGTCATATTTTACATTTTGTGCAAAAACCCCGCCATGTGTATTTCGCGAATCCTGCCATACACACATCGTCATTCCGGATGAGTTCATTACCGTATTTGCATACGACTTCAAACTATTAACTGTGCTGACACCGTTGTTTCCCCAGTTCTTAGAACCTGATTGCCCGACTCTGAACGCTCTATATTGGTCAAGCTGCGGACCTAATATTTCCGTCATGTAAGTAACAACAACATTTGTATCTTTTGCATGGCAGTCAATTTCGAAAATTCCAACCGTATCAAGGGTAGTATAAGCTAATCCGTTGTCTCCCCATTGCCTTACTCCTAAATTATTTATTCTTTGTCCGTAAACTGCCTGGTGGCTTTGAGTTGTCGGGGGGTCAAGTTCTGTCCAGAATGCATAAACATCATTTGTTACCGTGCTTACTGTTACCGCTGCCTGTATATGTCCTCTTGCTGTTGTTGTTGCAACAAGAGTTCCGTTGTTTGCAAACATCTGTGTTCCTCCGGAAGAATATCTCTGAATAGACGAGAAAAACGTTGAGCTTCCTGTATGGAAATATGATATTATGATTCCGTTCATTCCGTCGGGAATAACTTGCGGCACCATATATATCGGCAAAGTATTTCCTGTATTGGTATAAACAATCTTAGGAAGCTCTGCCCATAACGATGGCTGACCTGCTGAATTATACTTATTGCACATCAACGAAACATTATCGGGGATAAAGCTTCCGACAGTGTCTTTCGGTCCATATACCCAGCTTACAATATAGCTTCCGTTATCGGAGGGAACTACATTCGGATACTGGTACCTTTTGCCGTCAGGGGATTGAATATTAACCGGCGGATTATATTGCGGAACACCTGCGGAATTTAATCTCTGAACCTTTACCCATGTTGTCCTTGTCGGCGGATAAAAATACCACCAGACAAAAGCTGTGCTTCCGTCAGATAAAACCGCCGCCTTTGGCCACATTTGATATCTCGATGTTTCACTCGTAAGCGCAACACCGTCTGCTCCCCATAAAAATGTTCCTGTAGGGCTTATCTTATATGCATAAGGATTGACCGTAGTATCCGTGCCGGTTGAAGCGCGTTTATCCGAAAAAACAACAATTGCGTTTCCCGAAGCATCGGTTTTTAAGTCCCAGTCTCCAATCCATGAGTTTTGAGGTTTATCGCTTACAAGCAATCCGTTTTCACCGAATTGTTTAACTCCATTAACATCTAACCTTTGTATATATACTTTCAGCTCTCCGTCACCTCTGCCGTCAAACCATGCCATGTAACAACCGCCGTCTGATGCGAGAGAAATTTTAGGGTCAAGCTGAGCATTATCTACATCACAAATGGTGTTGTTGACAGCAGGGTTGTTAGACCACTGCGCAATCAAGGGGTAATTAAAAATAAGTAATGAAATAATCAGTATAATTTTTTTCATGATATTAAAATTTAATTATGGAATTTTGTGATATTGTAGGTAAGATAAATTATAATTTTCGTGAAGACAAGCATCATATTTTTCAATATGAAGTTTAACGGTGTCTTAATTTGGATTAAATTATCTCTATCATTATAAATTATGTCTGTGTCATTCTGAGCAAAGCGAAGGGGCACCCTCTGGGTCATCCCATTCTTTTTCACTAAGAAGATTTCAGTACTTATAAAAAATTCCCCTCTCGAGAGGGGTGGATTCGACGAAGTCGAAGACGGGGTGTGTTAAATTATTTTGCTTTATGAACAGAATAATATGTATATTTCCGGCATAAAACAAAAAAGCCCGCGGAAGCGGGCTTTTCCTTTATAAACTTTATGAACTTTACAACTTTATAAACCACTTACTTCACAAGCATCATCGACTTCGTCTTAACAAAATTCTCTGTTCTTAACTGATAAAAATAAACTCCCGATGATAAATCTTTCGCATCGAAAGTTACTTCATAACGACCTTGTGCATAAGCTCCATTCACAAGTTGCGATACAATCTTTCCGCTTGCATCATAAACTTCGATTCTCACATTTGACATTTGACCATTCACGTTTGACGGAACGTCAAACACTATTTTTGTGCTCGGATTAAACGGATTTGGATAATTTTGTTTAAGTTCAAATTTATCGGGAACTATATTTGAGTTTTGTTTTATGTCGTTTGGATATCCGAGAGCTCCGTTGATACTTATGTTTTGCACATAAATATCACTTGAACCGTTTCTGTCATCACCCCATCCCGTATAAACCATTCCTGTGGTTGTTCGGAATATCTGTGTGCTTGATTGTGTCTTTGAGCTTGGAGTCGTAGCGACATTCACGTTCCAGTGAATCGCTCCCGACGGTCCCGTTTTTAAAGCTTTTGTTTCATATGTTGCTCCTCCTGTCTGCTGTGTATAAACGCAAACAATGTTCGTGTCTTTTGCGCCTATCCAGATATATGTTGGTACAACTGAGGTCATTGGAAGAAAAACTTTTCCTTCATTTCCCCAGTTTCGGGTTCCGCTTACGCTGAATTTTTGTCCATAAATTCCTGATTGTGATTGATTGAAATTATTATCCCTCCAGAAACAATAAGTTTCTCCCGAAGAAGGCACATAAACCGAAAACGGCTGGTTTCTTAAGAATGCATCTGCGCCCACTACCCAGGCTCCATTAACGGGAAATTGTCTTGCACCTGCAGAGTTAAACCTCTGAACATATGGTGAGCCGTTAGTTGCGTTTCTATCGTCAATCCATGTATAAACTGCTCCGTTATTATAATCAGACGCAATCGGAGGATTATAAAATCCACTCACCCTTCCTAATGCATACACGGTGTCAGGCGTTGGATTCCAAACCGTAGTTCCTGTTGTGCTGAATTTTTGTGTATATATTCTGTAGTTTTGTGGATTAATAAATGAACCTGTATAACCTGAATACATTGTTATAATGCTTCCATTATCGGATGCAACATGTTTAGGCCAATCAACGTTTTCACTTCCTTGCAATGAAATTGCAATATTGTTTGCAGCCCACATCTTTGCTCCGGCTCTTGAAAGTTTTTGCATATGCGCCTTTCTCGGTGTTGAAGCAAAAACCCAGATGAAAACATAATTTCCGTCTGATGTCTGCACAACTCTTGGATTCGCCTGATAAACCGAATTATCCGCGGAAAGGTCAACGCCGTTTGCTCCCCACAGAAATGTTCCCGTCGGAGAAATTTTATATGCGAAAGGTGTTATCTGTGCGCCGTTTCTTGTGTCTGTAAAAGTTACAATTGCGTTGTTGCTGTCATCTGCAATCATATCATAATCAACAAGTGATGAAGACTGCGGGTTTGAGCTCACAAGTAATCCGTCTGCGGCAAATTGTTTTACGCCGAACGCATTAAATTTCTGAAGACGAACCGTATATCCGCTGCCCCGGTTATCAAACCAACTTACGTAACACCCACCGTCTGAAGTCAATGCAACTTTATTTAATACCTGGTCGCCGCTTCCTGAATAAACTTCTGTATTCTGCGCAGGATTCGATGACCATTGAGCATTTAACAGTGAGTAATTAATGACGAATAATGAAAAAAATGTTATGGTAAATAAGAACTTTTTCATTTTAAAAATTTATGTTATTTATTTTTTAAAGAAGTTAGGTTATTAAATGTATTAAATTCGGATTGTTAAATAAAGGTATGATAAAAGAAGTTAATCTGCTTCAAAAACGTCATTCTGCTTCAAGGAAGTTAAATTTTCCAGACACGCTTCCCGGGCGGCAAGTCACGTCCTGTCGATTGCAAAATTTGAAAAGTAATTTTCTGAAGCTTTAAAAAAGCATCAAACTTCTTTTCTATGGATTCATTAGCCCGCGACTTGTGAAACTCTTTTTTAGATTTAAAAATTTTATTTATCGCTTTAGAGTTCACGATTTTTTCATCAATTTGCATAATTTAATTTATCAAATTTATCTTTTAAATTATACTTATTAAGAATATTATCTAAAGTCGCTTTATCTATAGTTGCTTCATTCAAAAACCTTATAGCTCTTTCTCTGTCTTTGCCTCTGAATGTATCAATCATTATTGCTATGAGGTATTCAGGAGAAATAACAGAAATATCTTCTCCATCGAATTTTTTTATTGCTGCATTCTCAACTGCTTCCGCTGTTAATTCATTATACACGGGTAAAAATTGAACCGGGATTCCTTCAATCAGAATATGTTCCTTTTCAACCGGAAAGTTTTTTTCTTTTGCCCACGCGTATATTTCTTTCAGAGGGTTAAGACTTTTTGCATCTTCTGTTTTTATAATAACAAAAATATCTAAATCAAACGTTGCGATTGGTTCTATATAAAAAATACTTGCGAATGCTCCGCCCACAGCATATTTTTTTATGATATTTTTACTTATTAATTCCTCAATGTTTTTTATTGTCTTAATCAATCTTCACTCTCCTGTCTGCAAATAAATGATTATTCGGATTTATGTTTTTATCCAGCGCAAGCGAAGCGTCTATCTCGACAATCCTGCACTCCTCCGTATCCTTTCCTGCCTCCGCAAGATAATTTCCCTTCGGATCTAAAATCACGCTCTGCCCCGTGAAAGAAATATCCTTACCGCCGTTCACATCTGTCCCGATTCTGTTCGCTGTAATCGTGAACACATGATTCTCAAGCGCTCTCGTAAACATCGCTCTCTGGCAGTACGGCATAACAAGATTTGATGAATGACAAATTATCTGCGCCCCCCGTAAAGCCAGTGCCCGTGCGGTCTCGGGGAATATCCAGTCGAAACAAATCATCACTCCGATTTTTACTCTCCCGAAAGTCTCTTTCTGAATTTCAAAAACTCCCGGCACATCTCCCGGCTTGAACCATTTTTTTTCTTCATCGAACAAATGAATCTTCCTGTAAACTTCAAACTTCCCGTCGGGATAAATCACATAAGCGGAATTATAAAAATCTTTTTCATTCTCTGCATCACGCTCACAAAACCCCGCAACAAGAAAAGAATTTTTCTCTTTAGCGATTTTCAGCATCGCATCAAAAAACTTTCCCTGTCCCGCAACCTCCGACAAATTTTTTAATTCTTCAAAGCTTGAAAACAAATATCCCGAATTTGCAAGCTCAGGCAAAACAAGCAAATCAAAATCTTCTTCGGGAATCAGGTCCGAAATTCTTTTTATGTTATGTTCAACATTCCCGAACTCCGGCTTAAACTGCAAAAACCCTGCTTTCATTTTATTCATTATAATTCCGCTCCGTCCTGCCAGATATGAAAATTCATCCCAAAAGGGTCTGAAATCATCATATTATTATCGCTGTACTCCTGTGTCACCGTGCATCCGTTTGCCTCGAGCTCCTTGCGCGCCTTCTGAACATCATCGACCTTGAATTCAAAAAACACCGTTCCCGCCTTCCCGCCGTTTTCAAAAACAAAATTCATAATCCCTTTTTTCATATAAGTGTCGTTGCCCTTAATCTCCGTAATTTCCATTCCCAGAACTTCCTGATAAAACTTCATCGCCTTCTCATAGTCCTGCACCTGAATTGCAATGTAAGGTGAATATTCCGATTTCATTTTTTTTATGTTTTTATTTTTTTATACATATAATAAAATCCCCCTCTCGAGAGAGGTGGATCCCGATGTAATCGGGAGACGGGGTGTGTTAAAGATTTCTTACCCTTCCTCTTCTTCTTTCACCACCTGATTAAAATACTCCTTCAAATTCCCCGCGACTTTTTTCCCGGCAAATTTTTCAATTGTCTCATAATTATTTTCAATCACCTCTTTTATATTCTCCACCGACCCATATTCACTTAAAAGCTTCACCATCGTTTTCTTTCCGACTCCCTTTATGTCCTCAAGCTCTGATTTAAATAAATTTTTATCCCTCAGCGTTCTGTGATACGTAACCGCAAACCTGTGCGCTTCATCTCTCACTCTTTGCAGCATCTTCAATCCGCTTGATGTATGCGGAATCGACTGCGGATCAGAATGTCCCGGCAGATAAACTTCCTCCAGTCTCTTCGCCAGCCCGATTACGTTCAGCGTCTCCAAGCCAATGTCGCTCAAAACTTTCACCGCCGAGCTCAGCTGTCCCTTGCCGCCGTCAATAACAATTAAATCCGGCATCGAAGCAAACGAAACATCCTGCTGTTTTTCTTTTTCATCAGCAGGCACATCCATAATTTGGTATTCTTCTTCCGCATCTGTTTTCACATGACCGTCTTCAACAAATCTTCTGAACCTCCTGTGTATAACCTCCCGCATCGAAAGAAAATCATCGGGTCTGCCGACTTCGTTCAACGCAGTCTGAATTTTAAATTTCCTGTAATCCGATTTCTTCGGCTTGCCGTCAATGAAAACCACCATCGAAGCAACCGTATCCGTTCCCTGAATATGCGAAATGTCATAGCACTCAATTCTTCTCGGCAGCTTCGTCAAACGCAAATCCCTTTTCAGCGCTTCAATAGAATGCGGAATAAATTCCTTTTTCATCTTCGCAAGCTTTATTTCATCAAGCACATATTTAGCATTCGCCCGCACCATAGCCACCAGCTTGGCTTTCTCGCCAATCTTCGGAACAACAATTTCAACTTTACTATTCTTTCTTTCCTTCAGCCATTTTTCGATTACATCAATATCTTCAATCTCTTTTTCGAGATAAATTTCCTCAGGGACAAAATCTGATTTCTCATAATAGCTCGTTACAAGATTTTCAATCACTTCATCATCGGTTTTTCCTTCGACGTTGTCCAGTGCATAATGAGACTTCCCAATCACTTTTCCTTCGCGGATTTTCAGAATCATCCCGACCGCTTCCTTCTCCTCACGAGCAACAGCAAATATGTCTCGATCAATTACATCTTCATCGACCATCTTCTGCCGTGATGAATAAACCTCGAGCGCATTAATCGTATCTCTCAGCTTCGCCGCTTTCTCAAACTGCATATTGTTTGCATACGATTCCATTTCCGAGTTCAGCTCTTTAATCAAGCTCGTCGTCTTGCCATTTAATAATTTCGCAACCTGATTAATCATCTTGTTATAATCTTCTCTGCTCACATAACCAACACACGGCGCCTCGCACTTATGAATATGATAATCCAAGCACACTTTATATTTATTTGCAGTAATCGTTTCTTCTGTCAGATTAAAACTGCACGATCTAATCTGAAAAACATCTCTTATTGACTTCAACGCGCTTCGCATTGTCTTCACATCGGTATAAGGACCAAAATACCTCGACCCGTCCGAACGCTTTTGTCTCGTCGGAAAAACTCTCGGGAACGCTTCATTCGTTATCACAATATACGGATATGATTTATCATCTTTTAAGTTGACGTTATATCTCGGCTTAAATTTATTAATTAAATTTAACTCTAATATTAACGCCTCGACTTCATTGTCAGTCCTGATAATTTCCAGGTCAGCAATCTTATTAATCATCACGTCCAAACGTGTCTCATGCGGTCGCGACTGGAAATACTGACGCACACGGTTTCGCAAAATTTTTGCTTTGCCGATATACAACACCTTACCAGTCGAGTCTTTAAACTGGTAAATACCCGGCGACGCGGGCAGTGCATCAATTTTATTTTTTAAAACTTCTGACATTTTTTTAATACTTCAAAAAATTTTAAATCCAAAAATTCCCCTCTCGAGAGGGGTGTCGCGAAGCGACGGGGTGTGTTACGAATTTCCACCCTTATATTTTATTTTCCGTCCGCAGGAGTCTCCGCAGGGACTCCTGCGAACTATGAGAACAACATTTTTTAAAAACATATTCCCCCTTAATAAAGGGGACAAAGGGGGTTGTTTTTCTTTTTTTCCAACCTCATAACAACACAATATCTTTTTTTTCTCTGACTTACTTTTTTTTGTGCTGGGTCAACTCTATCAACACATTATTGGTGGATTTCGGATGAAAAAAAGCAATCAGCATATCATCGGCTCCCGTCGTAGGAACCTCATTTATAAGCTCTATTCCGCTTTTTTTTGCTTCGGATAGGGATTTTACGATGTCCTCCACCTCAAACGAACTATGGTGAATTCCTTCGCCCTTCTTCTCTATAAATTTATATATCGGGGAATCCTCAGATGTTCCCTCAAGCAGTTCGATGTCAATATTTTCAAGATGAAATTTCTGTACGTTCACTTTTTGCTCCGCTACAAATTCAATCTCTGACGGTTTCACTCCGAAAATTTTTTCGAACTTCGGCACCGATTCCTTCAACGACCTCACCGCTATTCCCAAATGCGCAATCTTCATAATTATAAACTGTAGTCGTGTGTCATCCTGAACGAAGTGAAGGATCCCCTTACTTTCAACTAATGGGATTCTTCGTCGTTTCACTCCTCAGAATGACACAAGTTTAAAAATTCGTTTATATAAACTGATCCAATCCCTTCCTTCTCAAATAATCAACAACTTCCTTCACCTTTTGTGATTCTCCTTTTTTACAAATCAACAAACCATCCTCAGAATCTATTATCAATAAATCCTCAACTCCGATCGTTGCAATTATTTTTTGCTCTCCAAGCACAAGAGTATTTTTCGTATCAATCAGAACAGCTTTTGATTTCTTTACATTTCCATGATTATCTTTTTCGTTTATATTATAAATTTCATCCCAAGAACCGATATCGTTCCATCCGAAATCACTCTTAATCGTATAAACATCTTTGCACTTTTCCATAACACCGTAGTCAATCGAAATTCCTTTTATCTGCGCGTATTCATCTTCAAGTATTTTATCAAAATTATTATCGAGCAGTTTTTTCTCGAGATTCAGAAGCGACTCGAACAAATCAGGCAGAGAACATTCAAATTCTTTCATAATCGTATCAACCCTGAAAATAAACATGCCGCTGTTCCACAAAAAATCTCCACTCTCCAAAAACATTTTCGCCATCGGCAAATCGGGTTTCTCCGCAAAAGTTTTTACCTTATAAACTTTCTTCGCGGTGTTGTCAGAACCGTTAAGACTAACTTCGATGTTTGTATCGGGGTCAAACTGAATATACCCATATCCTGTCTCCGGCTTGTCAGGCGTAATCGCAAGCGTCACAATTCCTCCGTTGTCGCCGACAAATTTCATTCCTGCTTTTACGTTAAGCTGAAACTCGGGAACGTTTTTTATTATATGGTCTGCCGCAAGCACAAGAACATTTCCCTTCGGGTCGAACTGCTTAATGAAAACACTCGCAAGACCTATGCACGGCGCGGTATTCTTGCCGAATGGCTCACAAATGATATTTTCCTCGGGAATTTTCGGAAGCTGTTTGCGGACTTCATTTTTATAATTTATGTTCGTTACAACATAAATTTTGTCGTCCTTTATCAAACCTTCGATACGCCTGTAGGTTTGCTGAATCATCGTTTCGTTATTATTTGCAATCCTCAAAAACTGTTTCGGGTGTTTCGATGTTCCTTTGGGCCAGAATCTCGTCCCGACCCCGCCTGCCATTATTACTGCATAGTTCCCCATACTTGTTGATTTAATTTTTCTTTTTCTGCGTAAATATCTTCACCGGGTCGTTTAGATAAAATACGAATTCTTCAAAATCTTTTGTCGGCTTATCCAGAGCTATAAGCTTATAATTGTAAATAATGTAATTAAAAATCTGCTTTATGTCATTGTCAAAAGGACTCAATCTGTAATTCTGAATGAACTTAATGAATATATAACATGCCTCAGATAACCTTGCAAGCTTCTTCATGTCCAGACGCTTCGACAATACAACGGTTTTTTTGAGTATATTATACGTCTTTGAAAGTTTGCGGAGCCCTTCATATATTTTATATTCACCTTCAATCTCGTCTATCGATTTAAAAATAATCTCAAGTTCCATAATCTCTGCTTTCAGCACCATCATCATTTTTCTTCGTGAATCCTTTTCCGTTACCTGGCTTTCCGTCACATCTTTTTTCTCATATAAAACTTTTTCCGTCTCTTGTTCTTTCGGCTGTTCAACAACATTTTGTCTTATTTCTTTTTCTTCCGCTTCGGCAATTTCTTCAAATGTTTCAACTGGTGCTTCGGATAATGCAGTATCAATAGTTTCTTCCTCAACTTCGTCTTTAATCACTTTTTCCTCAATAATTTCATCCGTTTTCTTTTGATGTTCTTTTTCCGCAAGATACTTTTCTATTTCATAAAAATCACCAAGTACTTTCTCTATTCCTGAAAAATCTTCCTCTAAAATAAATTTTTCTATAACCCTCAGCGAATACGAAAATATATTTACATCTTTTTGTCTTATCTCAAACGGCAGACTGCTTGCCTTATCAAAATAACTTTCCATAAACCCGTACATGTTGGAAATTATCTCAAACGTCATTTCGCTCGTTGCTTTTCCAAGTTCCTTTGACTTCCTTGAAATAAACTCGGATTTATCTTTTAATCTGCTGTCGTTGTCATCATATTTTTTTATTAACTTTTCAATCTCATCAAAAGTCAGAGTCATCTCCAGGTTTCCCGCAACAAGCCGTTTCTCAAACTCTGCAAATCTTCTGTTTTTTTCATCGGGAAGTGGTGTTTCCTCGTCAATTTCATCATTTTTTTCAGGCAATATCTTGTTTTCTTCAAATATATGTGTATCTTCGTATTCTGTGGTTTTCTCTTTTTCTTCTTCGGAAGATACTTCAAGATGCTCACTCGAAATCTCTATTATCGCTTCTTCATCAAGTTCTTCTTCGTCTTCGGGATTTACTTCGCGCTCATGTTCATTTGCTGATTCTGAAACTGTTTCTTCTTTTACTTCATCAATTTCCTCTGTTTGTTTTTCGTCATCAATAAGGTCATTATGTATTTGTTCGGGTTGTTTTGTCTCCATCAAATCACTTAAATCAAATGCTTCTTCTTTTGCCTCAACTTCTTCTTCGCTTTGCTCTTCTGGGTATGCCGTATTTTTTTGTTCTGACCTTTCATCCCGGTTTTGTGTTTCGGTTTCGTTCACTTCATCTGCAAAGCTTTCTTTCACTTCCTCTAAACTCACCGATATTATCTCTTCAATTTTTTCTTCATCTTCGGGATTCAAATCCTTAAACTGCGTTATGTCAATTTCATCTTCACTGAATTCCTCCGTTACAATGTCCCTCTCTATTTCACCAACCTTGAATTTGCTCTCCGAAATCTCATCCGATACTTCCCACTGCTGCTCAAGATTATTTTCAGCAGCATAGCTCGGCATTTCTTCCCCATTTTCTTCCGTTTCTCCGCTTGCCTTGTTCAGCTTAAAGCTTCCAATCACAATTCTTTTCAGATACTCGACGTCGTATTCAATATTCACTGGAAGATTTTCATACTTCAAAGAATTTTCATCAAGTTTTTTATAAACAAATAAAAGATAGCTGCACAGCGAACCGCACTGTTTATATTTCGATAAAATAAAAATATCTCTGAGAATATCATCCGAGCTCATCAGGAATGTGATAGCTTTGCTTGCCTCTGTTCCGGTAATGTCAAACCCCGACGAATAAAGTGAGTTCCTTAGTTTTTCGAGTATGAAATTTATGTACTTGTGATTTCTATTTAACATAAACCCTTTTTACTCTTGGTGATATGTGACAGGTAATTTCATATGGAATGGTCTTAACAATTTTTGAATGCTCATACGCAGGATATTCAGGTCCCAGCAGCGTCACTCTGTCTCCGACTTTAATATCCTCATTTTTTTTAATATTAACCATAACCCAATCCATGCACACCGTCCCGACCGTTTTGTATTTTTTACCGTTAATTACAACCTTCGCCTTATTCGTCAGCGCGCGGTAATATCCATCACCGTAACCAACCGGCACAGATGCAATCAGCGATTTCTCCTTCGTAAAATACCTTCGCCCGTAAGAAATGCTTTTATTTTTTTTTACTTCTTTGATGAGGTTAACTCTCGACTTTAAGGACATAACAGGAATAAGTCCAATATCGTTCTTCGGTTTTTTGATGTCAGGATAATATCCGTACAAAGAAATTCCCGGACGTGCCATGTTGAACATTTCATTCTTATAATTAAAAATTCCCCCGCTGTTCTGCATGTGCTTAAGCTCGAATTTTATTCCTTCCTTCTCGAGCTTCTTCACAACATCTACAAAAAGCTTCATCTGCTTTTTTGCAAACGAATGATTCTTGATTTCACTCGTCGCAAAATGCGAGTATATTCCTTTCAGATTAATATTTTCCAGCTTTGCAATTTTTCTAATCGTCTCGAGAATTTTTTCTTCCGTAATCCCGACACGGTTCATTCCCGTATCAAACTGAATATGAACATCCGGCTTCATCTTCATTTCTTTTGCGACGTCGTTCAAAAAAACCGCTGACTTATAATCCGTTATCGTAACGTCAATTTTATTTTTAATTATTTCCTTCACCAATTTCTTGTCATGCTTCAGCGTTCCGAGGCACAATATCGGAATATTCTTCTGCCCGTGCTTATTCAGATATTTTCTCAGCGACAATGACTCAACATAATCCGCCGTCCCAAGATAATCCGCTCCAAACTCAGCCAGCGCAAGCGATGCCTCATAAAATCCATGCCCGTATGCGTTTGCCTTCACCACCGCACATATTTTTACGTAATTTTCACCCTTAGAGTTTTTTTCTGAATCTCTTTCGGGATTTTTTTTTGAATCCTTCTTTAAATTTTCTTTTGAAACCCTTTTTATGTTTTTCTGTGCTTCTTTTTTTATGAGATGGAAATTGTTTTTTAATGCTCCGAGGTTGATTTCGGCATATGTATCGTAAAACGACTCATCAAAATTATATATGTGCATTAAGCAAATTAACCAAACCCTTTTACAAAATATATTTATAATTTTAGTCTGATTTTCCTTTGCATACGAACAAAGGAAGTCATTCCCGCGCAGGCGGGAATCCCAGTAGTGTGGGGCATATATCACAATTCCCACAAACCTTCCCCCTCCCGCAGGAGTCTCCCGCAAGGGACCCCTGCGCACAACAAACGCACCCGCCGTTGTTGGTGTTCTTCCCGAAGGGATGGCTTTGCCACACCAACAACAAAAAATTTTTCAAACTTTATTGACTAAGTTTAAAACTTTCTTTAATATTATATATCAATTTCTTTTACCCGTTCTTTGTTAGCTAATTGTTAATAACTTTTTTGAGTAATTTTTTTAATATTAATTTATTATTATTAAACCATTACTACTAACATCGATTGTTAGTAACTTTTTACCTGTTTAATTAATCCATAAAAATCAGGTACTTAATTTATTGCCCACATGTTAATAATTATGTGAATTAATGACTTTTTGCTTGTCCCGATAAATTCGTTTCTTAAAGTTCTTTTTTAAACCAAACAGCTTGTTAATAAAAATATAAAGAGTTTATATCGTTGAATAATACTTTACCCTCTTCCGGCTCAGACGACTTTCACAAAGAAAACACAGGTGTTCAAAACACAGCACAGCTCACAACCGAAGCAGATGTAATCTGGAGCAACTTTCTGCGCCTCCTTGAAACCAAAATTAAAAAAAGCGTAATCGAAACCTGGTTCACTTTTCTCAAACCGGAAAAGTACGAGGACAACATCCTTACCGTTACTGTCCCAAACAATGACATTTATGGTATGATTGAGTCACGTTTCAACAAGGACATCGATAACGTTCTTAAAAGTCTCCTCGGCGATGAAGCAAAGTTAAAATTCGAAATTGCACAGTTGAATTTATTCTCTGCTCCGACAGATACACACCACGAAGCTCAGCAAATTACGCCTTCAATAAAAATTGCGGAGCCGAAAACACTCGTTTCAAATTTACCATCAGAAAACCAACAGCCCGAAGAGCCGTTCAAATCAAATCTTTATTCAAAAAATACATTTGAAAATCTTGTAAAAGGCGAAAACAACGAGCTCGCTGTTTCGATTGCCTATGCAATTTCAAACAATCCCGGCAAAGCATATAATCCGTATTTTGTTTTCGGCGGAGTAGGTCTCGGGAAAACTCACCTGGTTCAGGCAATAGGGAACGAAGTCCTGAAAAAATATCCAGAGAAAAAAGTTTATTACACAACAGCATCTGAGTTCACAAACAGATTTACCGACAGCATCGCGCAGAACAAAATGGATTTTTCGACTAAAAAACCTTACGGCACAAAAAAGCTCGACGCATTTTATAAATCACTCGACGTTTTAATCATTGATGACATTCAGAACCTCAGCGGTAAAACTTCTACACAGGATTATTTCTATCAGATTTTTAATTATCTCTTCCACGAAAAGAAACACATAATTTTCTCGAGCGATAAGCCGATAAATCAAATTCTCGGTATCGAAGAAAGACTGCTCAATCGTTTTCAGTGGGGAATGGTCTCTGACATTCAGCCTCCTAACTGGGAAATGCGTGTTGCAATCATAAAGAAAAAACTTGAGGTTGCGCAGGTCGAAGTTCCTGATGATATAATTAACTTCCTCGCGACAAACGTTAAGGACAGCATCAGAACAATCGAGGGATGTATCGCAGGTATGATTGCCGAGAGCACTTTTATTTATAAAGGAGAAATAACTCTCGACATCGCAGAGAAAGTCGTCAACAGGGTAGTCGGCGTTGCTAAACGCAACAAACACGTAACTCTCGAAAATATTCTTGACGTAGTCTCTGACTATTACAGCATCCAAAAACGTGACATTCTATCAAAAAAACGCACAAAAGAGATAGCTCAGGCGCGGCAGATCGCAATGTTTCTCGCAAAGGAATACACCGACATGACACTTCAACTCATTGGCTCATTTTTCAACGGCAAGGACCACGCTACGGTGCTTTATGCGGTCAATACAATCAACAAGCAGATAAAAGCCGACAAAAAATTCGCCGCCCAAATCTCCCACGTAAAAGAGACTTTAAAAAATAGTTAAAAGATTAAAAGAGTTGTTAAACATAATTTAGTAGGACAGACATTCCTGTCTGTCCCGGAAGTTCTAAATCCCCTCTCGAGAGGCGGAACGTCCCGGCTTGGCGGGAGGTGCCGCGAAGCGGCGGGGTGTATTAAAAAATTTAGGTGGGGCATCAGCCCCTTTTTCATTTAAAACAACCATACGTGTCATCCTGAGCGTAGCGAAGGATCTCGTTTTTATACAAAAAAAATTAAGAAACCGTTTATTAACAAATTTGTTAATAATTTTTGTTAATTTTGTTTTAATATTTATAACTTACTGACAATAAAATTTACTGAACCTGTTTTTAATAATAACAATTGTTATAAGTATCAGTAACTCGCATTTTTTATAAACACATTTTCAGAACGATTTTATTTATTTATAAAACACATTTGAAGTTTTTCCGACTTACTAACAATACTGACACCTTTACTATTACTACTATTAAAATATATATTATATAAATATAATAAGAAGACAATAAGTGATTCAAAAACTGGTCATAAAAAATTATTTACTTATCAAAGACGCTGAATTAAATTTCACAAACGGATTAAATATAATCACAGGTGAAACAGGAGCAGGGAAGACAATCATACTTGATGCCTTGTCTTTAATATTAGGAGAGCGCGCAGATTATTCAATAATAAAAAACCAGAACGAAAAACTTATCATCGAAGGAATATTTTATTTTAAAAAAAATGAATCGGTTAAGGAGTTCATATCAGATAAAGAACTGGATTTTAACGATAAGGATGGTGAGATAATAATACGCCGTGAGCTTTCACAAAAGGGAACCAGCAGAAATTTTATTAACGACACCCCGGTAAATATAAACGACCTTAAAGAGCTTGGTGATTTAATAATCGATATTCATTCACAGAACGAACATCAGTCGTTACTTAATAAAGAAACCCAGCTAAAAATTCTTGATAAGTTCTCAAGCCTTGATGAACAGTTAAATAAATACAAAAACAATTTTAACGCATACAAAGAACTCGTAAATAAATACAAAAATTTCCTGGAAAGAAAAAATCAGATTCTCGAAAAAAAATCTTTGCTGGATTTTCAGCTTAAAGAAATAAATAATGTTAACCCGCGTCAAGATGAAGAACAAGAACTCGAAAACGAGCTTAACAAACTCGAAAATTCTGAGGAAATTGCACTCGGATTAACCCAGATTATCAACCTTCTTTATGAGGGTGAAACCAACGTAAATTCCATATTATCAATAATTTCTAAAGACATAAAAAAACTTACCAAATTTGATAATATGTTTGAAAAATTATCGGATGAAATAGAATCAAGTTATGTTTCTCTAAAAGAAATCAGCCATAACCTTATCGACTATAACAACAACTTAAACTTCGATGCCGCCCGAATCGAACAAATCCGTGAACGCCTCGGCAGTTTAAACTTCCTGAAGAAAAAATATAATTTATCCGTCAACGAGCTGATAAAAAAAGCAGAAGACCTGACTCAGGAATTAAATCTCGCAGAAAACTTCGATTTTGAAATCGACAAACTCAAAAAAGAAATCGAAACTCAAAAAGAATCTTTATATAAAGAAGCTGAAAATATTTCTAAAAAAAGAAAAAAATCATCAGCAGACTTAGAGAAAAAAGTAAATTCATATCTCAACGAAACAGGTCTCGAAAACGCTGAATTTAAAGTCGAGTTTAAATCTTCATCTATCTCAAACGAAGACGAATTTAATTATAAAAAAGGTTCTAAAACAACAACAGGCATTACATCAAAAGGAATAGACGACATTGAGTTCTTTGTCCGCATAAACAAAGGCGCGGATTTTTCATCACTCCGCAAGTCTGCTTCCGGCGGTGAAATCTCCAGAATAATGCTTTCCATCAAAGCATCATTGTCAGAAAAAGATGACGTTCCGATTTTAGTCTTCGATGAAATCGACGCAGGCATAAGCGGGCGAATTGCAAACAAAGTTGGAAACCTCCTGCAGGAAATTTCAAATACGCATCAGATAATTTCAATTACTCACTTGCCGCAGATTGCCGCAAAAAGCAATAATCATTTTCATGTTTCAAAACAAAACAAAGGCAGCGAGACAATCACAGACATAAAAACTCTCGACAAAAATGAAAAAATATCCGAAGTCGCAAAAATGCTAAGCGGGGAAAAAGTAACTGATGCCTCCCTCAAAAGCGCAAAAGAACTTATCAATAATTAAAAAAACTTAGTAAATCCCCTCTTGAGATGGGTGGCAACGAAGTTGACGGGGTGTGTTAAGTGAGAGGTTTTTCCACCGAAAAAATCATTATAAATCCGTAAATTACAACAATACAAACTCAAAAGATAAAATAAAAATCAAATGGTATCACAACTTGCATTATTAAACGATGAAGAACAAACATTAATGCTGAACGTGCCCGCGCTTATAACCATTCTTGTTGCCGGCTCCGATAAAGACATCAGCAGCAAAGAACTTGACTGGGCGGAAAAGACTATCAACTTCAGAGCAAGAAAAGAAGGTTCAATCTTGCAGGACTATTATTACGAAGTTAGTAAGTTCATCGATGATTCAATAAAAGATTTTATGCAAAAGCTTCCCGAAGATGTTTCTAAAAGAACCCTTGAAATTGGAGAGATATTATATAAAGTAAATGCCATCTGGCCTAAGATTGACCATGATTTTGCGAAGGCGCTTTATGACAGCTTCCTGACCTATGCAGAGCAGGTTGCGCAGGCATCAGGCGGAATACTCGGAAGCTCAGCAGTAAGCCCCGAAGAAAAAGAGCTTATGAAGCTTAACATGATTAACCCTCCAAGCGTAAAGTAAAAGCAAAAATTTTATAATAATAAAAAATCCCGTTTAGATGTTCTCCAAACGGGATTAATTTTTTTGTTTTGTAGAGACGCAACATTTTGCGTCTCCGTTTTGTGTCTTCGCTACTTCGTGGCAAAAACGAAGCGCGCTTATCTCACCAACATCATCTTCTTTACGTCAGAAAAATTTCCCGCTGTGAGCTTATAAAAATAAATTCCTGATGACAATTCTTTTGCATTCCAGGTGATTTCATAATTTCCTGCAGCTTGATTTGAGTAAACATACTTCGCAAGCTCCTTGCCGAGCGCGTTATAAATGACAAGCGAAACATTGTTGCTGTTAGACGGAAGCGAATAAGAAATCTTTGTTTCAGGATTAAACGGATTCGGATAATTTTGCTCAAGCTTATACTCGCCCGGTGTCGTTCCGTTATTGTTTCCGATACCGACCGACGTTCCCATTTGAACTACATATAAGCCCGTTGAAATATCCGATATAACAATTTTTCCGGAAGCAAAATAAGGATAGCAGTTCCATGCTCCCTGATAAGCTGTTCCTCCGCCCGGATATGTATCATACCTGCCAATTTCCTGCGGAGAAAGCGGGTTTGAAATATCATAAACCAAAAGTCCCGACCTGTAATGCGCAAGATAAAGTGTATCACCCTTTACGTACGCATTATGCACCATTGTTGCTTCGTATGGAACAATATCCGCTACCTGAAGAGGAGCCATAATGTTTCCGATACTCCACACCTTAGCATGATTTGAGCCGCCCTCATCTGTTGTTATGAGATAATCACCGTTCTTTGATGTCCAGGCATTGTGAGTAACTGCGCCGGGATATGTCCAGAACGTTACCTGCTTCAAGCTGTCTTTGTTTGTTGCATCAATCACGGTCAGATTTGAGTTGCTGATGCAAGCCGCATAAATGGTATCGTTGCGTACATGGCAATCGTGAACATATCTCGTTCCCCATTGTCCGCGCTTAACGGGATTTTCAGGGTCAAGCAAATCAAGGATGAACACACCGCCGTTATTGTAATTCCCTCCGTTGCAATATAAATACCTTCCTTCGTTTCTCACCGTGTGGCTTCGCACATATCCCGGAAAAGTATAATTTTTTACAAGATGAACAGAGTCCGGAAGATACTGCATGTCAACAATCTGCACGCCGAGACCGCCCTCGGAAACTATGTAACAATAATTTTGATATGTTGCCATTTCACGGTAATTATAAAACGAACCCGGTCCGTAAATTGTATCGCATCTTACGATGTTTGCAGGGTTTGTAATGTCATACCAGATTGTTCCGCCATAAAAACCGATTATTGCATACTCTCTGCCGTTTGGCGCAGTCCAGCCCCAGCAAGAGGAATAATACCACCCCGCAGGAGTTCCGCCTGAAGTGAACTCGTTTTTACTGCCGAGCAAAGTCATATTCAAAACACTTTGTGAATACGCCGTTTGAAAAAGCATAAAACTTATTAAAAGTATAAATAAATATTTCATATGTAATTTTAATTCAAAATTTATTCAAAATTATATGATAAACTAATAATTGGCATAATCAGAAACTAAACAAAATTTTTGGGATAAAAGCAGGAGAGTTTGTCATTCCCGCGAAGGCGGGAATCTAAATGAACATTTTTATAGAATAAGTATTAAATTGTCTAAGAAGCTTAATAGAGAAGTACAAGTGTCAAAAAGATTTATTGAAAATTCTTCAGCTCTTTTTGAACTTGCTGAGCTAATCTCAGTGTCATTGCTGCTATGGTGAGGGTTGGATTACCTGTTCCTTCGGTCGGGAAAACCGAACTGCCGGCGATATATAAATTTTTATGGTCGTGTGTTCGCTGATTAATATCTACGACAGACGTTTTCGGGTCTGTACCCATTTTGCAGGTGCCGTTTATGTGACCTGCGCCCTGATTATATTGGTACCCGATTTCAGTTGCGCCGAGGGCAGCAAACATCTGCTGTGCTAATTCTTTACCTGCGTTCTGCCCGTCAAGAGCATACTGGTCATATTTATAAAATATCTTCGGTCGCGGTATTCCGAAAGAATCTAAGTTCGTCGGGTCGGGAATGATTCTGTTGTCAGGATTGGGAAGCGACTCAGTTAAAAAAGCAAATCTGAACTGCTTCGGAACGTCATTGGCAATCTGGTTTTTTAATTCTTGTCCGTATAAATTTTTTTGCTTTATAAGATAGACTGCATATGCCGGAGGAAAACCAATCGGCCAGCTCCATCCGTCATTACCGATTTCAATTCTGAACGAGCTTCTCTGGCTTCTCCATGCACCGTCACGTAAATTCTCTATTCCTGAAGTCGAAATAGGCGAACGGTATGGATAAATATTTTCAGGATAAAGCGCATAAGCAAGCAGGGTAAGATTGTCCATTAAATTTCTTCCGACCTGTCCCGAGGAGTTTGCTATACCGTTCGGATATTGGTTATCTGTTGACATCAACAGCAATTTTGCCGTTTCAATTGTGTGAGCGGCAAGCACAAATATTTTTCCTGTGATATTATTGTTTGCATTGTCCGGAGTTTTATAATTTATCCCGATTATGTTTCCGTCAGGGTCTGCCTGAACAAAAGTTGCAACTGCACTCGTGATAAACTGTGCGCCTGCCTGCTGTGCAAGCTGAACGTGAACAGTTGCATCATACTTCGCCTGTATCGGACAAATCGGAATACAGCTCGCATTGCCGCAGCATGATTTTCTTCCCTGATACTGCTGTGAATTTCTTGCCTGTGGCGTTGCCCTAACTTCAAGACCAAGCGGAGCGAGCTTCGGCTGAAGCAATGAATCCATATATGTCATTGCAAGCGGAGGCATCGGATAATTATTATTTCTCGGCGCGCCCAAATCATATTCAGAATTTCCCGAAACACCAAGCTGTGTTTCTGCCTGCGCATAATACGGCTCGAGGTCGTTATATGAAATAGGCCAATCAACCCCGACCCCGTAAGTTGACTTCATCTTAAAATCATTAGGCAATAACCTCACCGCAGTCCCGAGCCAGTGCCATGTCGTTCCGCCAAGAGCGCGAACGTATGTGCTTCCGAAAGTATCAGGACCCGCATTAACAAAATATTGTCCCGGCTCCGAAAGATATGGCATTGGTGCATACTTCGTCTGCGGATATGGCGTATCGATATTTCTACCCGGAGTGTTTTGATATAGGTCAACAGCTTTTTCTCTGTCGATTGCTTCACCTGCTTCAAGCACAATAACCTTTGCTCCTGAAGAAGCAAGAGACCACGCAAGAATTGCTCCCGAAACTCCCCCGCCTATTATGACTACATCTGCATTAAGATTATTCTGCATTAAGCTTTTTTATTCTAATTATTCTATGAAGTTTGCGGCGGTGTTGCCCATGAGTTTGTTGAACCATGGCACTCGCTTTCGGGACTTCCGTAAACCGTTGCTGCCCATCCGAGACTTTCATTAAAATTTGCTGTAACCAAACCGTAGTTTACCGAAGTATTGGTTGTCCTGTATTCGGCTGCATACCAATATTGCGTGATTGTCTGGGCAAGTTTTTCATCTTCTTTGTCAACTAAATCAACCGCTGCATCGGTATCTAAATTCACAGGTTTTCCGGGAGACAAACCAAATTTTGTATATAATTCTCCAATCGTGGTTGTTGATTGAGGAACTGTCGTTAAACTTGTGAGGTATTTTTGTGCAAGACCTTTGTCAAGTTGAGAAGCATCAAACCCCGTTAACAGCGAGCTGAGCTGAATAAACTCATCTAACGATACATCGGTCTTTTTTGAACAGGATTGTAAAAAAGGAAATGAAATCAGCGCAAGTCCTGCTGCAGATGTTTTAATGAAATCTCTTCTGCTGAATTTTTGCTGAAACATTTTTCTCCTTTGCATTTAAGTTAAACGTATGAGAAAAAAATTTCAACATAAAAAGAAAAAAACTTGAGTCATTCTGAACGAAGTGAAGGGGCACCCCTTGGGTCATCCCTTGCACAAAGAATAAAGCTCTTAACTTAACAAGAAGAAGGTTTTGAGTTTACTACAGTGCGGCATTATGTTTCACTCCATCACCACCTTCTCCGGTGTTATGTGTCCGCCATCAAGCACATACTTCCAGCTTCCGTCAGCTTGTTTTTTCCAGACAGTCATGTAAACTCCGTTCGTTAAAGTATCTGCTCCGCTCTCTGTTTTTGATTTTATCTGCCATCTCCCGAAAGTATATCCAAGCTCACCCGACCCCGACATCTCTCCCTTCAGCGGCTCCCATGTCAGCGTTGCATTGGGATTTTTAGGCCGGTTAAAAATGTTTTTTAACTCCTCAATCCCGATAATTGGCAGTTTGTTCTCGCCCGACAATATTACCTTTTCGTCTGCATAAAAAACAAACGCTTCCGACGTCCCTTTTTCCTCCGACATTCTAGAAAATTCTCTGTCAGTTTCCATCATTCTTTGTAAGTCATCATTGAAAAAACCGAAATTTAAAAATACTTCCGTCAGCATAAAAATTGTTAATATTGTTTTCATAACCGAATTTGAATTTAAAAAAGGACAGGCAAAGCAACCCTCAGCATCACCCGCCCTTGGTAACAAAAGAGAAAATTATTTATTTCAATAGCGTCATTTTCTTAACGTCTGAAAAATTATCCGCTGTAAGTTTATAAAAATAAATTCCTGACGATAATCTTTCCGCATTCCAATTAAAACTGTATTGCCCCGGATGTAAATTCTCACTAACTAAATCAGCAACAACCTTTCCTGTAATGTCATAAACTTTCAGTGAAACAAATCCGAAATTGGCAATCCTAAATTCGAAATTGGTTGTCGGATTAAAAGGATTTGGATAATTTTGTTTAAGCTCGAATCTTTCAGGAACCACATTGCTGATTTTTTGAACACTCACAAAAGTATTTGAAAGCAAAATTGCTGCAAGCTGTCCGCCGTAAGCACCCATATCATTTCGCGTTGTTCCGCGCGAAGGATATAAAGCGAAACCCGGCGCACCCTGCTTATCATTATATATCACCGCAGTATCACCCGCATCAATGCACGGCGACCCCGTTCCGAGAATAAAATTCGCGCTGTCAAACTGCGGCGCAGTATTTATGTTTCCCATTCCCGCAACAGTTGCATTTATGTTTGTATATGAAAAATTCATAGTTCCGGAATATGCTGCACCCGGTCCGGTATTGCCCCAGACTATACAGTTCCGGATGAATGTTGTTGGCGTATTAGAGTATATCCCTCCGGTTCCCGCCGTTGTTGCAGAGTTATTTACAATTGTGTTATTCTCAATAATTTTTGGAAGAGTACCGTTATTATTATTAATCCAAAGAGCAGCACCTGCTCCATATGAATTCGACCCGTAATTTTTCGTAATCACGCAGTTCTTTATTGTTGCTCCGGTATAATTCAAAACTATTCCGGCTCCGTATCTTCCCGTATTGTTCATTATGATGCAGTTAAGAATTTTCGGATTCCCGTCACCGCATCTTATTCCGCCTCCGCCTGTACTCACCACCCCTGTTCCAATTGCTGCCTCGTTATCTTTAATGACGCAGAATCTTATAGTTGGAGATGTATGCGCTGTCAAAATTCCGCCCCCCTCAGTATATCTTCCTGCTCCGTGTTCATCCTGCCACTTTGTGCCTTTGCCTCCTGTAATTGTAAATCCCTGCAGCACGGTTGTCGAATCTTCTCCTTGAAAAATCCTTACACAGCTTGCAGAATCGGGATGAGACGGTGTGCTTCCGTTTATTATAGTTGTATTAATAAAAGTGAGATTACCTGCAATATAAAACCTGCTCGTGAGAACAATTTTCTTTCCGCCGAAAATTATGTTTTCAAAATATGTCCCGGGTTCAACCAAAACAGTATCGCCGTTGCTCGACGCATTTATTCCCGCCTGAATCGTTCCATAACTCCCCGGAACGTTAATGATATTTGCTTTCAACATACTTGAAAGCAATATGAAAAGAATTAATAATTTGTAAAACGTTTTCATAATTAAATTCCTTATTTTGAAGTCTAATAAATTATTTATAGGGTTTATTTATTTAGACAATAAGGAAATAGGAGTGTGACAGCAACAACAAAATGTGGGTAGGACAGACATTCTTGTCTGTCCCGACTTGTCGGAGCGGGGAACAAAAGGGGTTGTTTCTAAAACTTATTCAACTTTATTCTCATCACCATTCTTCTCACCCGGCTTTCTTTTCGAAAAATCATACCAGACATAAGACATTGCAATTATTATGACAACGATAATAAGTATTACGGTTTCTGTGGTCATGTTCTAAAATAACAAAAGGCGGGAATAATTTCCCGCCTTAAAGTTTTATAAAAATCTTACCAAGTGTCATCCTGAGCAAAGCGAAGGACCTCGTTTTAAAAAAAACGCTACTGTCTCGGCGTAAACTTCTCAACCTTATTCTTCACCGGAGGCAACGTCCGTAAATAATCATAAATCGCATTAAGGTCTTCCAGAGTCATGCTGCCCAGCAAGGGCCACGGCATAACCGTATTAAACTCACCCGGCTTTACCACTTCAGGAGTATATATGCTGTGGTCATACATCTTAAACTTGCCTAAGAAAAATTCTTTTGACCACGTCCCGATTCCCGTTTCATTGTCGGGAGTTATGTTCGAGCTTCTCACCACACCTGTCGGCAGACTAAACTCCATTCCCCCTGCATACATTTTATCTTTTATGTACTCGCCTTTCTCCTGCGGTGTATGGCAATCTATGCACGAAGCGGAAGTCACCAGATATTTTCCGTATGCAACTGTATTCGATTTATCAGGTCTCGGTTTCAAATCGCTGTTTGTCGGCATCGTTCTCACAAGTATGTTCAAAGGAAAATTTAGCGACGGCTTAGGCACAACGTTTTCAATCGGCTTCAAAGTTCTCACATAAGCAATCACCGCATAAATGTCTTCCTTGTCAAGCTCTCTGTAATTCATGTATGGCATCAAAGGAAATAACGCTCTTCCGTCTTTGCTTACGCCCTCCGTTATCGCGCGGAAAACTTCTCCGTCTGTCCAGTCGCCTATTCCCGCGGGAGTTATGTTTGCAGAATAAAGCGTTCCCGGAAAGCCGGGCATTTCTTCGGGACTGAACTTAAATCCGCCCTGACCAATCGTTCCCGGCACAGCAGGGAATGTAAACTTATTAAAATCTCTTGCCGAATGGCAGTCAACACACGACATCACGTTGTTAAATAAATATTCACCTCTTTGGATTCTTTCGGGTGTTAGTTCAACCTTTATGTCAGGAGCCGCGTTGACCTTGGGAAAGGCAGTGTACATATAAACAAAAAACCCGACCACAACTAAAAAAATTACGCATACAACTATCAGTAAAACTTTTTTAAATGTTTTCATAAAGGGAAAAAGATTTTTTGATTATACAAAATTAAAGGATTTAATTTTAAAATTGAAGTGTTCAACAAGTCAATCTTCCGATAACACAACCAGCTTATCGCCGTCTTCAAACTTAATTTTATCGGATTTTTTCGGATTTACAACCACACCGTACGCTTTTGACGCATCTTTTGAATACCTGTTCAGGCGGTAACCAAACGCCGTTTGATTTTTTTGCGCCGCAGATTGAAGCACTGCATAAAAATCAGTTTCAATTCCCGTCTTAACATAATCCGAAACCGGCTTCAGATAAATTTCCGAGCCGTCTGCATCAAACAAATCATCGAACACAGTTTTTAAATTTCTATTTTCTGTTAACTGTGACATCAGCAAGCTCACAAGCCTGTTACTGACAATGAAATCATCTGCTTTCGTAACCTCCGCAAGTTCCTTATCGCGTATGTCAAGCATTTCACTGACGATGCTGAATTCCTTGCCTGTTTTGTTGCTTATATCTCTGAGATGCAGAAGCGTTACCAATGCTTTTGCATCGGCATGTTTAATGTCGTGCGCATCAGAGTCGCACAAAATTATTATGTGATTAAAATCCTCCGCGACAAGCGTCTCTATTGTTTCACGTTCCGTAGTGTCGCTCTGCACGCACTCGAGATTCGTGTTTTTCATATGATGCTTGAGCTCATTGATGACTATGGGAGTTTCAGGATATTCATCTACAATTTTTATAATCGAACCCTTCGAAGAATAATTATCAAGCTCGCGGACAATATCTTTTCCCATGTCGTTCCACGAGAAAATCAAAATCTTTCCGGCTTCATTTTTTTCCCCGGTCTTGGTAACAATTAAATCTTTATAGTCAGTGCGTTTTGGCTCGGAATATTTTATCGTATCATCATCTTTCGATACTGCAATCACTTTGTCGCCTTTTGCAATAACTGTATCCATGGGCGGATTAACCTTGCATTCACCTGACGTTGATTGAACACCAATGACCGATGACTTCTCGAACGAAGCAAGCGCATCTTTATATGCCTTCCCGACAAGCGCCGGCTCTTCCTGAAAATAAATTTCATCACCGTCAAAATCCAACAGCTCCGTATAAACAATGCTCAAGCCCGATTGTTTGCACGTCTGCGCAATCACACGTGAAATCAAATCATCCGAATACACAAGCGATGCTTCATCACCGCCGACAAGGTTTGCAATGTCCTTGTTTTTAATATTCGAAATCTCCGCAGTGATATGATACTTCTCTTTTTTTCTTTCGGGATTATTCGTGATTGCAAGAATGCACTTTATAACCGTTATGTCAGGTGAGTCATCTTCAGGTGCAAGAATCGTAATCGCCTTAGCATCGTTCGGGTTCACAATCTGCAAATCATTATAATCAATCGGGTTTCCGCTTCTGCAGATTATCTTCATGTTTTTTCTATCGGGAATGCGAACCCTCAGTTCATCTTCCATCTCGACTTTGTCCTTGTCACCGAGAATTACAATCTTCGGCGATGCCTGATTTTCATTTGCTACTATAAGCTCTGATATAATCGGAAAAATTTTCTCCGACCACCCGAGTATCAATATATGACCTTTCTCTATTACGAACGAACGTCCTTTTCTTAAATCATCAACCTTCGACGATATCCCGCTCGAGAGTAAACCGATAAGGGTTGACACGATGAAAATTCCGCCAAGCGTAACCATAAGCATCACAATTCTGAATCCCCATCCCGTATCTCCGCCCATCGTTCCCGGGTCAAGCGTTCTCATCAAGCTCAGCCACGCCGCCTCTATGAATCCCGGCGCATCCTCTCCCTCTTGCCCGATTCCGATTATGCTAATCACAATCGCCGCAACCCCAACAAGCGCAAGCGAAATCAACCCAAGCCACCCTATCAGCGCAATCACTCCCCGCGACATCAATTCATCAAACTTATACCTCACCGTTTTAAAGAAAAGAGAATCTTTCATTTTTTATTTTATTTTTTCTGAGCTAAAAATTTTTATAAAGTGTCATTCCCGCGCAGGCGGGGGAACCCCTTTGGGTCATCCATATGCGTTTTATTAATCCTTATCAATGTGTTATCCTGCTCCAAAGGAGTCCCTTTGGGAAGCGAAGAATCTATCCTTTCACAAAACACCATTGCGTTTTACTAATACTACAAATGTGTCATCCTGAGCGTAGCGAAGGATCCCCCTCCGCGAAGCATTATTTAATGTTAAATACAAAAAACTTTTTTCAACGTTGCTAAATAACAAAAACAAAAAATAAATTACTAATCAGAATTTATGGGAGAGAAATCAAAGAATTGTCATTCCCGCGAAGGCGGGAATCTAAGTAAAAATCTTTATAGAAAATTTATTTTATATTTAAAATTATTATCCAAAACAAAAATTTTCGTGAGTAAAAATTCCCCTCTCGAGAGGGGTGTCGCGTAGCGACGGGGGTGTGTTAAACAAAATTAACCTTCTATTTTTTCAATATTTTATACCTATGACAAGTCAGCATATGGTCGTTCACCATTCCTGCTGCCTGCATGAACGCATAGCATATTGTCGAGCCGACAAACTTAAATCCCCGCTTCAATAAATCCTTGCTCATTGCATCCGACTCTTTGCTTGTCGGACCCAAACACGATTCTCCGTCCCAATTATTTTGAATAGTTTTTCCTCCGGTGAACTGCCAGATATGTTTATCGAAGCTTCCGAATTCTTTCTGCACCTTCAAAAAATTTTTTGCGTTGATAACCGCCGAGTTTACTTTTAATCTGTTGCGGATTATTCCCGGGTCGGTCAAAAGTTTTTCAATTTTTTTCTCCGTGAACTTTGCAATTTTTTCCGCTTCAAAATTCGCAAACGCTTTTCGAAAATTTTCTCTCTTCTGTAAAATTATGTTCCAGCTCAACCCCGCCTGAAACGCATCGAGTATCAGAAACTCAAACAGCTTCCTGTCATCATGAACCGGCACACCCCATTCCTTATCGTGGTAATCCATCATCAACTGATTACCCATACACCATTTACACCGAATAATTTCCTTAGCCATATATTTATGTTAAACTATTGTTTTTATAGTTCTATAGTTTATAATTCCCCTTTAGAACTCATTCCCGCGCAGACCGGGGTTTTTAATAAATAAGTCAAGTCTTAACAGACCTTCCAATTGTTTCACGTGAAACAATTCAAATCCATTTGTAACACTTATAATAACTGATAATCTTTATACTTCTCAGGTGCGAGAACGCGTTTGTTCGGAAATTTTTCCACTATCTCCTTGCCGACGGAATCAATCGCCGGCTCATCACCATGAACCAACACGATAAGCTCGGGGTCAAGTGTTTCGACCATGTGCATAATTCCCTCCTTAGTCGAGTGCGACGAGAAGCTGAAGTTTTCGATGTGGCACAAAACCTCCGCGGTATCGACACCGTATTTGTCCAGGTAAATTATCTCGAACTTCTCGGCGTTCTTAATGTGGTACCCTGGTGTTTCAGGATCGCAATACCCGCACATCGCAATTCCAAAATTGCGGTTGCGCAGAAAGTTCTTGGCAATCTTGTAAGAGTATGTCCCCTCAATAACCATTCCGCTCGTCGCCAGGATAATCCCCGGCTTCTTATAAAACTCTCCCCTTTGGATGTCCTCCCGCTTTAGAATCTGAACGTCAATGTCGCTTAATTTGAAACCCTGCTTGGTTCGCCGAACGGTATAATTAAAGTCATCATAAACGTTATTTAACGCTTTTGCAAGCGAGCTGAAATAAACCGGAACGTGCGGAATCTTATTCTTCATCATCATTTCATCGATACGTGCGAGCATTTCCGATGCCTTCCCGAGCGCAAAAACCGGTATCAAAACCGACCCGCCTCTGTTGGTTATCTTATTAATGAACTGAGCCAAACGTTCCTGCTCACGATCATAATCAGGCATTGTAGCCGCTAATCCGTTGGTGGTTTCGGTAATCAAAACGTCAATCTTATGCTTCGGAAGCTCTGCTTTTGGAATGAGCTTCTGGCTGCGGAAGTTGATGTCCCCTGTAAAGAAAACCCGCTTGTTTTCAACGTTCAACAGCACACCCGCCGAGCCAAGCAAGTGTCCTGCATCGGTAAATTGAAAATTAACCTGTTCATTCAAACTTGTTTTCTCGTTGTAATCCCGCTGCTTGATAATCATCGGAATCAGGTTCAAAGTCTCTTCGGTGTAATACTTAATCTGCGATTTGTCCCATTCATCCTCGAATTCCCTCTCCATCAAAAATGCAGTATTCGCCAGAGTAATCTCAGCAATCGAATGCGTCGGCTTGGTCATGTAAATGTTCGCATACGGAAACAGGTTCAGGAAATACGGCAGTGCCCCGATATGGTCATTATGCGCATGAGTTATCATTAAATTCTGAACGGTCATGTCTTTTATAATCTCATAGTTCGGAAAAATCTCTCGCCCTTTTTTGCGAGGATGCAGACCGCAATCCATAACAAAATTGTCCTTGCCATAAGAAAACAAAAACGAGTTCGCCCCGATTTCATTTCCACCACCCAAAACCTTAAAAATGAGATTATTTTGCATTATTTGAATTGTTTCACGTGAAACAATTTTGATTTAAATAAATAAACGTTGTTTTAACAATATTTAGATATAAACTACTGTTATATAAATAAGATATTAGAATTTGAATAGATAATCAATATATTTTCTCGTAATTTTATTGTTAAATTTATGGCGAAGAAATATTTTGATATAATTGTTATCGGGGCAGGGCATGCCGGAGTTGAGGCGTCGTATGCTTGCGCTAAGATGGGGTTTTCGGTCGGGCTTGTGACGATGGATTTGAATGCAATCGGGCGAATGAGCTGTAACCCTGCAATCGGCGGAACAGCAAAGGGACACCTGGTTCGTGAGATTGATGCGCTTGGCGGGGTGATGGGAATTCTTGCGGACAAAACGGGCATTCAATTTAAAATGTTGAACCGCTCGAAAGGTCCTGCAGTATGGTCGCCGAGATGTCAATCGGATAAAGATTTGTATTCACTCGAGGCGGCGAAGCTGATTCGTAAAACAGACGGCATCACTCTTGTTCAGGATATGGTTCAGGAGCTGGTAGTTCAAGAGGTGAAGTGGCGAGGTGGTGAAGTGGTGAAGAATCAAATGCGAAATGGTGAAGAGTCAAATGTGAAGTCGTGGAGTGGCGAAGTGGTGAATGAAAAGAGTGTGAATGGTATCAGTGAAGAAGAATTGTTGTCCGGTTATAAATATAAGATTAAGGGAATAAAGACTTCGCTGGGTTATGAGATTGAGTGTAAGTCGGTGATAATTACGTCGGGGACTTTTTTGAATGCGATAATGCATACGGGACAATCGCAAACAGCAGGCGGTAGATTGGGAGAAAAATCTGCAACGGGTCTCTCGGAATGTTTGCTCGGAATGGGATTTGAGACAGGCCGATTGAAGACGGGCACTCCCCCACGGTTGGATATTAACACGATTGATTTTTCAAAGACGGAAGTTCAGCCCGGTGATGATGACCCAAAACCGTTTTCATACAGAACGGACAAGAAAAATTTTCCCGAGAAAAAACAGATCGATTGTTTCATTACATATACTAACGAAGCGACGCATGATATTTTGCGAACGGGTTTTGAAGAGTCGCCGATGTTCACGGGCAGAATAAAAGGCATTGGTCCGCGTTACTGTCCTTCCATCGAAGATAAGATTTCAAGATTTTCGGAAAAGCCGAGACATCATATTTTTTTAGAGCCGGAGACATTGAACGGCGAGACGATTTACATGAATGGATTTTCTACGAGTCTGCCGGTTGACGTTCAGCAAAAAGCAGCGCGAACAATTCCGGGACTTGAGAATGTTAAGCTCGTGAAGCAGGGTTATGCGGTTGAATATGATTTTTTTCCGACTCATCAAACAAAGCTTACACTCGAGACGAAAATTGTCGAGGGGTTATATCTCGCGGGACAGATAAACGGGACGTCGGGTTATGAAGAAGCAGCGGCGCAGGGATTTATTGCAGGTGTAAATGCTGCGTTGAAGCTGAAGGACAAAGAGCCGTTTATATTGAAGCGAAGCGAGGGATATATCGGTGTGCTGATTGATGATTTGATTAACAAATGTCCTGAAGAGCCGTATAGAATGTTTACTTCAAGCGCAGAATATCGTTTGATATTAAGACAGGATAATGCCGATTTGCGACTGATGCAAAAAGGTTATGAGCTCGGATTGATTGATAAGGAAATGATTGACAAGCTTGATGAAAAGAAAGAGCTGATTAACGAGGCGCTGGTTTATTTAAATTCGAATACGCTTGTGCCTTCGCAGGCGAATGAATTTTTGAAATCGATTAACTCGTCGGAGATTTCGCAAGGGGAGTTCATTGCAAATCTTGTGAAGCGCAATGACGTGAAAACAAAAGAGCTTTTCAGCATCGATGCGTTTAAGGAAAATAAATTGATTCAGGAAGTTCTGAGTAACGAGGAAGTGCTCGAGCAGATTGACATCGACATAAAATACAGCGGGTACATAAAGCGCCAGCATGAAATTGTAGATACGTTTAACAAGAATGAAGACCTGACGATTCCTGATGATTTTAAATACGAGAAGCTGAAATCGATTTCTGCGGAGGCGATGGAGAAGCTGAAGAAAGTTCGTCCGCGCTCGATAGGGCAGGCGATGCGAATTTCGGGAGTACGTCCATCAGATATTTCGGCGTTGATGATATATATGAGAGGGTGATTCAATGTGCAATTAGTAATGTGCAATGAGCAATGAGTAATTGATATTTACCAATCATGTCACCCTGAACTTGTTTCAGGGTCAACGAAACGTATATGGATTCCTGCCTGCGCAGGAATGACAAGGCAGAGTGGGAGAAAAAAATAAACAGCCGGTGTTTTTGACCGCGGAGTGGCGAAAGCTTGTGATGGCGAATTTTCTCATCGACCCGTCAATTCTTAAGAAGTATATCCCTTATAAAACCGAGCTTGATAATTGGAACGGCAGGCATTATGTGAGCATCGTCGGGTTTATGTTTTTGAATACAAAAGTCCTTGGGTTGTCGCTGCCGTATCATAAAGATTTTGATGAAGTGAATTTAAGATTTTATGTCCGCTATAAAGAAAATGGTAAATGGAAAAGGGGAGTAACGTTTATTAAGGAGATTGTTCCGAAGAAGATTGTGAGTGCTGTTGCGAATGCGATTTACAGTGAGAATTATATTACGCTCCCGATGAAAAGAGAGTTTGTACAGAATGAAAATAATTTCGAAGTTAAATATAATTTCGGCTCGCAGAACTTTCTTTATGCCAAAGCGGGAAACGAGAAAATTGTTTTAAAAGAAAACAGCGAGGAAGAATTTATTACCGAGCATTTCTGGGGTTATACTAAATGCGATGACCTAAAAACATCGGAATATCAGGTTGAGCATCCGAGATGGGATTTATACGAGATAAAAAATTTTGAGATGAATATTGATGTGAAGAATATTTATGGCGCGGAGTTTGTCGATACGTTGTCGGTGAAGCCGCATTCGGTTTTGCTTGCTGAGGGGAGTGAGATAGTTGTGAGGAAAGGGAGGGTGATATGAGAATTTTTGAACAACCCCCTTTTTTCCCCTTTATTAAGGGGGAATTAATTTTAAACTGTTGAGAAAGAAATGGGATTCCTGCCTGCGCAGGAATGACTTCGTTTATTGTCTTAATTAAAAAGGAGAAGGGGGATCCTTCGCTTCGCTCAGGATGACACAAAAGTTCAGGGTGATAAAAAAATTTAATTTCTAATGGATATTTTTTATGAGATACATAAGGATTTGCCGAGAGAGGGTCCGGGGGATAATGCATCAACAAGGAAAGCGCTGAGTTATCTGAAAAATCTTCCTAAGGATGCGAAGATTCTGGATATAGGGTGCGGACCGGGAATGCAGACTCTGGAGCTTGCGAAAAATCTTGAGAGCACTTCCTGCAAAATCATTGCGCTGGATAACCACGAGCCGTTTTTGAAAGTTGTCGACGAAAAAGCGAAGAAAGAAAATCTTTCGGAGAAAATTCAGACGCATTACGGGTCGATGTTCTCGCTCGAGTTTGAGGATGAGAGCTTCGACTGCATCTGGGCGGAAGGGTCGATTTACATTATCGGGTTCAAGCGGGGAATTAAGGAATGGAAAAATTTTTTGAAAGAAGGCGGGTATCTTGTTGTTTCGGAAATCAGCTGGCTGAAGTTTGATGTGCCCGAGGAAGCGAAAGAATTCTGGTCAACGAAATATCCCGTCAAGCAAATCTACGAAAATCTTCACGACATAAAAGAGAGCGGGTATGAAATCATCGAGCATTTCACTCTGCCGAGCGAAAGCTGGCGGACGGATTATTACACGCCGATTGAAAATCGCATTACCTCGTTATGGGATAAATACATTAACGACCAGGAGGCAATGAACGTGCTTTATGACACACAGCAGGAGATAAATATGTTTAATAAATACTCGGATTATTACGGGTATGTGTTTTATGTGATGAGGGTGAAGAATTAACGGTAAAGATAGTAGTTGAAACGACTAATAATTTTATATATTTTAAATTATGACAAATACAGAAATAAAAGATATAGTTAAGGAAGCGATAACCGAAGTTTTGGAATCAAAACCTGAATTATTGGAAAAAGCGCTTTTGAATGCTATTGAAGATATAGGGTTAATTAAGGCAATGAATGAAGGCGAAAAAGGTGACTATGTTAACTTTGATAAATTTATGAATGATTTAAACAGTCGAATTGATTCAGGCAATTAATTCGAATGATAATTAAAATTGAAAAATCTTTCGAGCGCGATGTTGCAAAAATTAATGATAAAATTATTCTGTCAAAACTTTCTGCTGTAATCACAAACATATCCGCAGTTTCTTCTCAAAAAGAAATTCCTAATCTTAAAAAACTTTCCGGTAATCAGTCGTATTATCGGATAAAAATAAATAATTATAGAATAGGCATTTCTATAACCGGTAATGAAATAATATTCATAAGATTTCTTCACAGAAAAGAAGTGTATAGATATTTTCCTTAATGTCTTCATGGTTATTCTCACCGATAAAAAAATTTTAGAAAAATCTTTGCGCAGAAATGCGGCGTTGAATATTTATCAGATTGGGGATTTGGATGATTTCTTCTGGAAATATACGACGTGGTATGGAGATGATGCGCAGGAGCCGAAAAATATCGTTTTGGTTTATGCGGGAGTTACGCCTCCGACAATGATTTCGCTTACCGATGATGTTGCGGGAATGACCGCGCTTTTGAAAAACGTGAAACAAAGTTTGCCGGGAAAATTCTTTTGTCATTTAACTCCGGGGCTGATAGATGTTTTTGGCAAGGAGGCAATTATTGAAGATTATGGCTTGCATTATAAGATGACGCTGAGAAATCTTAATACAGGTATTAAGATTGTTGAAAATAAAATCAGGCAGTTGACAATACATGACATTGAGGTCATAAAACATTTTTATTCTTTCAGTTATATCGGCAATTGGTTTGATAAAAGGATGCTTGAGACGGGAATATATTACGGGTATTTTGAACCGGGAGCCAACGAAGAGGAATTGATAGGGATTGCGGGGATACATATTTATTCCCCTGAATACAGAGTTGCGGCAATAGGGAATGTTACTACACATCCTGAGCATCGAGGTAAAGGGATTGCAACTCAGGTGACTTATAAATTATGTACGGAGCTGTTGAAGAAAGTAGATTATATCGGATTAAATGTTATGCCTGATAACGAGGCGGCTATCAGGAGTTATAAAAAGATTGGGTTTGAGGTGAGTGCGGAGTATGAGGAGTATTGTTTGGGGAGATGATGCCAAATTATTTTTTATAGCTTTTTAAATAAGACTGGGATTCCTGCTTTCGCAGGAATGACCTCTTTTTGATTAATGTAAGTGCACAAAAAAACTGTCATTCCGGTTTGCCAAATGAGCCGCACCGGAATGACAGTAGATTGTGTAAGCGTTAATAGAAATACTTATTTGTTTGTCATCTTTTCAATTTAAAAATAAAAATAGCTGTCATCATTAATAAATATTTCCTTAACGCTATCGTTTATCAGGTGGATTCATAAATTTTTACCCTTTAAGTTTTTATTTATAAATCCCGGAGGTTAATCCGGTTCGCCGTCTCTGTTTGTATCTCTGTAAATTCTTAAACTGTTGTTAATATTTGTTTGAATATTTGAATTTATCATTGCATCATTTACGGCATTCATCGGGTCGAGATAAGTTCCTCCTGAAAGGAACCACCCATAAGGACTTACTCTGAGAGTCAGATAAGTCATTGAAGTTGCCGCAAGATCAATGGCTGTTGGAAGATTCAATATAAGATTCGCATTTGCCGTAGACTTATAAGTAAATGCTGTTCCGTTGTATGTGCCTTTTGCAACTATGGAATATCTTCCGTTTGCGTCAACAAAGTCAGGGTCTCCTACAGATTCGCCAACACCAAGCTGATAAATATCAAGAGATGCCGATGAATATGCTCCCGGTCCCATATATGTGTTGCTTATTCGAGCAATACCATTTGAGTTTAAATTAATATATAAAATATACGGACCAAACCTGAAATTATTATATACACCCATAGCTGTTCCTAACTTTATATCCCGAACCAAAACTTTAACAGAATCTAACTGAAAAATTCCATCTGTTGCGCTGTTATCAGGTGAACCTCTGTATCCGACTTCAATATTATCTGAAACAGGACCTGTGTTTGTATCTGAACAACCATTAAAAAATAAAACTGCAGAAAAAACCAATGCATAAAAAAAACTAAGAAAATAAATACCGGGTTTCATAAAACCTCCTAATTGTTAATTAATAAGATAAATATGTCCCGGTTATTTCTTCACTCTCTTAATTTTTTAACCATCAATTCAATTTTTGCGTTCCTCAAAAGCACCGAAATATAACTTGAAACATATATCCGTAACGGATATATTATGAGATATGATAAAACGGTAAAAATCGTTAATTCGGGAACTTATGCAACATTTAAAGACCTTTTTCCGTCTAAACCTATAATACAGCTGGAGAGAAATTTCCGCCGAGAAATTTACAAATCACACTACAAAAAGGGACAAAATTTTAATTATTAATTATATGAATAACATTTACAAAAAATTAGCATTACTCTTGATTCTTGTGTTTATGGGGGCAGGAACCGGTTTTTCACAACAAACAGGGAGCATAACGGGAATGGTTGTTGACCGTGATACAAAAACACCCGTTCAGGATGCAACAATTACTTTGTTTAATTCTAACGACTCATCAAAAATCGGCGGAGCAGCAACCGATGCCGCCGGTATGTTTGTTATTTCAGGTGTTCCGTATGGAACATACAAGCTTGAGGTGAATATGATTGGTTACGGAACAGCGGTCGTTCGCGGAATAACGGTATCAAGTGATAAACCGAATGCAAATGTAAACACAATTTCACTCCGCGCGGGCATTACCGAAACGGAAGAGATTGTCGTCGAAACAGAGAAGAGCCCGATTGAATTCAAAGCCGACAGAAAAGTTTTTAACGTCGAGGGACAAATGATTACTCAGGGCGGTTCTGCAGTTGACGTTCTGAAAAATATTCCTTCGGTGTCGGTTGATAACGACGGCAACGTAAGCTTGCGCGGAAGCACAAACGTAAAGATTACCGTTGACGGCAAACCGTTTGGTTTGCAGGGACAAAACAGAAGCGCAATACTCGAGCAGATACCCGCTAACCAGATTGCCTCAATTGAGCTTATCACAAACCCGGGCGCAAAATTCGATGCTGAGGGTGTTTCGGGTGTCATAAATATTATATTAAAAAAATCCGATAACCTCGGATATAACGGCAGCTTACAGCTTAATGCAGGCACACAGGATAAATATACGGGTTCGCTTAATATGAATGTTAGAAAAAGCGATATTAATGCATTCGGCAGTTATGATTTCAGAAGATTTAATACTCCCGTTACAGGTGACGTAACAAGATACAATTACATTGACCCAAGCGCTTATTACTTAGACCAGAATACTTCAGCGACTAGCAGAAATACAAACCACTTTGTAAAAGGCGGAATAGATTATAATCCGAATGAGCTTAACACAATGAGCTTATCTGCTAATTATATGAACCGTGAGGGCAGAAGAAATTCAAGGGGAAATTCACTTCAGCAAAATACCTCAGGCGTAACAACTTCTGAATATTTAACCGACGGCGGTGAGGACAGAAAAGGATATACGCTTGACGCCAATTTTTATTATCAGAGAAAATGGAAAGAAACAAAAAGAACACTGACCGGGGATTTTACTTTCTCAAGAAATGATGATGATTTAAATTCTTTCACAAAGGAAACCCCGATTAATCCCGTTATTCCTGACCCATTGAACAGACAGCAAACAAATGACGAAAAAAATAATAACTTCACAGGGCAAATAGACCTTGTGAATCCGTTTAGTGAAACAATGAAGCTTGAAGCCGGCGTAAAGACAACGATTAATGATATTGATAAAGATTATGTAACAAACGATTTTAATTACACAACAAATCAGTTTGCAGTAAACCCTAATTTTACGAACAGATTCAAATACACAGAAAATGTTTATGCCGCATACCTTTCATATTCCGGAAGCATGGGGGATTTTTCATATGTGCTGGGGTTAAGGGGTGAGCAGACTAATACAAAGGGCGACCTTGTAACGACAAACCAGCAGTTTGACCAGAATTATTTTGATTTATTTCCGAGCGCAAGCCTGTCGCAGAAACTCGGAAAGACCGAAGAACTTTCTTTAAGCTACAGCAGAAGAATTCAGCGTCCGCAGTCATGGGCATTGAATCCATTCAAGCAGGCATCCGACCCTCAGAATTATTTTTCGGGAAACCCGAACTTAAAACCCCAATATACAAACTCTGTTGAGCTCAGCTTCATAAAATATTTAAACACAACGACAATCACCCCTTCGATTTTTTACAGAAGAACGACGGATTTAATTCAGCGTGTGAGAGTGCTTCTCGATAGCAACGTTGCGGAAGTAACTTTTGCAAACTACGCAAAGGAAGAATCTTACGGCGGCGAGCTTATTGTTAACTCTCAGGTGTTTCCATTCCTGAATCTTAACGGAAGCTTAAGTTATTTTGAGACAAAATCAGATGCGCAGAATTTATCTCCGGGACTTGCCAACAGCAACTCAACCTGGAGCGGAAGAGCAAGCGCTATGTTAAACTTGCCGGAATATTTTAACCTGATGCTTTCTTATTTCTATTCGGGAAAAATTACTTTTCCGCAGGGAAACCTCGACCCGTTCCAGTCTTTCGATGCATCCATCAGCAAAGATTTCTTTGACAAAAGATTAACACTCGGTTTCAGGTTCAGCGATATTTTCAATACGCTTAATTTTAAGGTTAACATTGTCAACGACAGGAATTTCAGGGAAGACCTTTCATTCAAGAGAGATTCAAGAACGGCTTTTTTCAATCTTACTTACAGGTTCGGAAATTACAAAGATAATAAACCGACCAGAAGAAGACGTCCGACCGAGCAGCAGCAACCGGGCAACGACGGCTTCGGGTTTTAAAAGTACTTAACATTTATTTCGAGCATAAAAAAGGACGGCATTGACCGTCCTTTTTATTTTAAGCAAGTTCCTTGACATAAAATTTTTTAATTATTAACTTTGTAATACAAAGTGCTTTTTATCACAGAAATTTTTATTAAAATGGATAAACAAAAAGAATTACTGGAAGATATATCGGGAATAAAAAACCTTATGGAGCGTTCATCGACGTTCAGCTCCATAAGCGGGTTATCGGGAATCGGCGCAGGCATAATAGGGCTGGTTGCGTTCGTGATTTCATTCATTAAAATATCCGAGTATCCCGATTTATACCGCATCACACTTGCTCAGAAGAAAGAGCTTGTTATGTTTCTTATGGTTGTTGCAATGCTTACGCTCACTGCTGCAGGAATAGTTGTGGTATTTTTTTCATACAGAAAGGCAAAGCTCAAAGGTCTGAACATCAAAGATATATCGGGCAGGAAAATGACATTAAACTTGATAATTCCGCTTGCAACAGGCGGAATGTTTTCTCTGATTATTCTGATGCAGGGAGTATTCGATTTAATTATTCCTACGACTCTTATTTTTTACGGGTTAGCGCTTGTCAATGCCGGGAAATATACGTTTGAAGAAATGAGCTGGCTGGGAATTATAGAAATAATCATCGGCTTAATGGCAGCAGTTCTCACGCCGTACAGCCTGTGGCTGTGGGGAACCGGCTTCGGCATCCTGAACATTATCTATGGAGCGATAATGTATTATAAATATGAAAGATGATTTGCAATTCCGATGAAAGAAATAATAGACAATATTAATAAAATTTTCGAAAGCAGGGTGAGGCTCGGCATAATGTCGATACTTGCCGTCAATGACGGAACGGATTTTAATACGCTCAAAGAGATGCTCGACGTTACCGACGGAAATCTTGCGAGCCACATAAACGCTCTTGAAAAAGAGAAGCTCATAAAAATAAAAAAGAAGTTTGTGGGGAAAAAAACCAATACAAGCTATCTGATCACAGAGACCGGCAGAAAAACATTCAAAGAGCACCTGTCGGCTCTTGAAAAATTAATTAAGAATCATACTTAATTTTATGAATAAATTAAAATATATATTTTTACTTGCCGCTTTATTTATAATTTCATGCTCAGCCAATGAAAAAGAAATAGGGCTTAACGAAGAAATCCAGCATGATGATTTTTTTTATTCCGTGCCGGGATATTTTACGATGGATTCGATATTCGACGGCTCGGTAGTTTTCAAGCCGAAGGGAAATTTTTATGTCGTAAAGTTTAAGGTTGATAACCGGGCAAAAAAAGTTGACCATCTGTGGAATAATTCGATTGCATACATAATTGATGAAAACGGGAATACTTATGAAAACTCGGTTGAGCATCAGAAAACGCTGAACAGAATAGAGCCGTTCAGGTTCAAGGAACAGCACGAAACAAAGCCTTATGAAAGTGAGGTTACATATTTTGTTTTCGAGGTGCCCGAAAGCGTCAAGAAGCCGTATTTAATGGTACGCGGAGAAACATTGATGGGAGACTTCTTCGACGGCAGTCAGTTTAGAAAAACAAAAGTTAAATTGTTTTAAATATCTGCGCGGTTTATCTGCCTTAAAAGATGGGTAGTTATGTTTGATTGAAAACATTATTTTCGTTCAAACAAAACTATTTAAAACAATCAATGACGGTCTGCCAAAACTGCGGTAACGAATTTCAGGGAAATTATTGCAACAACTGCGGGCAGACCGCCGACACTCATAGATTTTCATTAAAACACATCTTCCACGAAGCTGTCCACACATTCACTCACGCAGATAAAGGACTGCTTAAATTAATTCCCGATTTATTTACCAAACCCGGTGAAACAGTCCGCAATTATATTGCCGGCCAAAGAAAGAGATATTTTAACCCCATACAGTTTCTTATTATCATGACTGCAATAGCAGCATTTGCCACGATTCAGTTTCATGTTATGGAATCGGTAATTTCGACAACTACGGTAAATTTGCATGGAAGAGCATTATTCTTCTCACAATTTAATACTTTTATTTACAAGTATATTAACATAATAATGTTTCTTAGTGTGCCTCTTTTTGCTTTGTTTACACGTATCTTCTTTTGGAAATCGGGATATAATTATGCTGAAAATTTAATTATGAATACTTTTTATGCGGGACAAAGAAGCGTTATGTATGTCGTTATTATTATTCCCCTTGTAATAATCTGGAGACCTTATTTAACCTTTATTATGATGGGTTTTACATTATTATGGATGATTTATTATTATTATGCCTTTGCACAGTTTTTTAAGTTCAGAAGTGTTTGGATGTTTTTAAAAGGGTTTCTGTGCATAGCGCTTTTTTATGTGATTCATGGAGCTTTAATGTTTGGAACATTTTATTTATTCTTTTATAAGCCATGAGAAAAATTTTAATAATGTTTTTATTTTTTGTCAGCAGTGTTGCGACCGCGCAGGAAATCAGCAAAGTTACCGTTTATCTTGAAGAAGGAGAAAAAGGAAAAGATTCCTATGCAACGATTAAAGAAATAACAGTGGAAAATAATTTCATAAAATTTTCCGAATCTTATACAGGAAAATTGAAGAACAGGGAGAAAACCATTATTGAATGCGACCTTACAAAAGAATTAAGAGATGAACTAAAAAATTTAATTATCAAAAATGATTTTTTAAAAAATACAATTGAGTTGTATAACATATTATCGCCCGCAAGCTATAAAAAAATAAAAATTAACATAGAGTCAACACGGGGATATTTCCGCACGGAGTTCGAAGGCGCGCAGTATGATTACCGTTCTTCCGAGACCGCAAAAAAAATTGAACCCTTACTAACTTATTTAAAGCAGCTTTATACAAGCACAAATTTAAAATGTAAATAGGCAACAAGTTGGCAGGAAAAATGAAATTTTAAACAACCCCCTTTATCCCCCTTTATTAAGGGGGAATATATAATAATTCTAAAATAACATTCTCATTATGAAAAACCTTTCATTAGCTTTTTCAGTTTTTTTTGTTTTGGTTTTTGCTCAGTTTTTCTCCGCACCTGTTTTTTCTCAGGACGATGACCTTCGCGAATATTATGAAAAGCAAAAAGCTTTATATGTAAAAACCGATGATGCATTGCGTCTTGGCAGCGAGATTGTGCTGAATGAGAAAGAGCTGAAGGTTAATAATTACTTAAAATCCCTTCAGCAGGGATTTATTCAATCTGCAGGAAAAAATTTTCCGCCGGCTAATTATTTTTATAAAAACCGGAGAATGATTGACACATCAAGAATTTACGGTATCATAAAGCGAATGCCTAAAGGCGGACTTCTTCATGTTCACAGCTCGGCAATGGGTTCTGCCGAGTGGTTAGTGAAAGTTGCATCATACATGCCAGACTGTTATATGTACACTCAGCCGACTTCGCAAAATAATGTTTATGGCCAGCTTCAGTTTTTCAAACCGGGTGAAGCTCCTGCCGGCTGGGAATCTCTTGAAAAACTGCGGGCGCAGGATTCAAATTTTGACCAGAAGCTTCTTGACCTTTTAACTTTTGGCGAGCAGGATGACAGAAGCTCCGTAATCTGGGTTGACTTCGAACAGATTTTCACCAGAATCGGCGGTATCGTTTCTTATTATCCTGTATTTACAAAATTTCTTACAACGGCTTTTGATTCACTGCTTGCAGACGGAGTGTATCATATTGAGGTACGGACGTCACTTGGCGGACTGTATGACTTAACCGGCAAGCAATACACAAAAGAAGATGTACTGACTGTTTATAAAACCGCAGCAGAGATGAGCAGAATGAAGTATCCGTATTTTTCATATAAAATTATTTACAGTGACTGGCGCGGCAAAACGCAGGAACAAATTGCAGCAAGTTTGCAGACGGCAACCGACCTACGGCAGAAATATCCGAATGTAGTTGTTGGGTATGATTTGGTCGGCGAGGAAGATAAAGGACACACAACAGAATTTTTTGCAGAGCAATTTCTTAATGCAAGCGAAATAGCGCAGCAGATGGGAACGGATATTCCGTTTTATTTCCATGACGGTGAAAGCACACTGCCTGATGATTTTAATTTATATGATGCAATTGCTTTGAGAACAAAAAGAATCGGACACGGAATAAATTTGTTCAGGTTTCCTTCGCTTGTTGATGTGGTGAAAACAAATAACATTGCTCTCGAGGTTTGCCCGCTCAGCAACCAGATACTAGGCTATGTAGAAAATTTAAGAATGCACCCTGCATCCGAATATATAAACCGTGGTCTTCCGGTTACAATAAGCTCGGATGACCCGCTGATTTTTAATTACGATGGATTGAGTTATGACTTCTGGTCTGCGTTCATGGCATGGGAGCTTGACCTGCGTCAATTAAAACGTCTTGCATTAAACTCGATAGAATACAGCTCAATGGATGCCGGTGAAAAACAAAATGCCTATGCGCATTTTAGCTCTAAGTGGGATGACTTCATTAATCAGGTTTATCTCGAAGCAGGTAAATAAATTCTGTTTTCTTAAATAATTCATAAAACTTTATTCCGTTTTTTATAGTTTAATATTTATATGCTCAGACAAAATATGAAAACAAACTATGAAAAACGGAATTTTTATTTTATTGATAACGCTAATTTTCTTAAGCTGTTCAGGAAAAAACGAAACATATAACGCTGCAGGTGAAAAGGAAACCGAAGAGCTTGAAAAAGAAAAACGTCAGGATTTTTATTTAATATACTTTAATTTTAATCTTGCGATCGCGCAGTACAAGCTCGGTTTAATTGATAAAGAAGTAGCTGCCCAAAAAATAGAATCACTTCTCAAAGACACTGAAGATTTTTATAATGCCAGGTCTGAAAAATTATATTCTTATGAAGACTGGGTGTTTCCCCTTCAGGGATATGGTCCTGATCAGATTGGCGGAAAAAACGGAAACGGTTTCAAATCAAATAAATCGGATTTTCTTGAAGGAAAATATTCAGGACATCCCGCGCATGATATTTTTATCTTCGATAAGAACCAGGATAACCTTGATGACCGTACGAACCAGCCGGTAAATGTTTTATCTTTATCGGGCGGAATTGTTGTATCTACAAAAGAAAGCTGGATGCTTGGCGATAAATCAAAAGGCGGAAAATTTATTTGGGTATATGACCCGGTTACTCAATCCGTTTTTTATTATGCGCACAATAATGAAATATTTGTTGATGTTGGCGATTTAGTAAAGCCCGGAGATAAAATCGCAACAGTCGGAAGAACAGGAAATGCATTTGAATCACGCTCACCGACACACCTTCATCTTGGAATGTTTAAAATAATTGATAAACTTCCCCAGCCGCACAATTATTATAAGGAACTTGTTAAAGCAAAACAGGTAGGTTAAACTTTATTTAATAATTTTTCGTAATATAAAATGAGGGTTTCAAAATAACTGAAACCCTTATTTTTTTGACACTTTTCTTAGATAATAGCAATAATTTTTCCATTATTTATCCTCTTGACATTTAAAATAAATTATACCATATTTGTCGTAGCAAATACTACGACGTTTAAAATTTATGAAAAAACTAATATTTTATATAGATTCGGCGATTAGAAAAACAAATCAGCAGTTTTAACTTCTCATTAGTAATTCCTTCATCCCCCATACAAATCCTTCGATTCTTGTGAATAAGAAACGAAGGATTTTTTTTATTCCTATAATTCTAAAATTAAGCATTGCCCATATTTAAGATTTGTTTATCAAAAATGATTAATTTATTTTATCGTTCTAATTTAGAAAAATGGAAGCGGGACACATAGAATTATTTGTAAAAGAACCTTTAGTTTCAATGAAGTTTTACTGCGATGTACTTGGTTTTGAGCTTGTTGAAAACCAGGGTGATAAGTTTATCTGGGTTAAATCAGACGAAATTTTAATCCTGTTCAGACCCGGCAAAGAAACAAATAGAGAAAAAAATTATCAGGAAAGTTCTTTCGGATTGGTTTTATATACTGATAATCTTGATGAAAAAGCAAAGCAACTTAAGGAACGCGGACTCGTATTTAAGGGAACCGATGGGTCGGACAGATGCCTGACCTTCACCGACCCTGACGGCAACTGGTTTCAGCTTGTAAACCCAAAAGAACATTAAAAAATATTCTCAGGATAAATGAAATATTTATTTTTCATAATTATAATAATTTTTATGACAGAAAATTTAAAATCACAGACATCGCATAAGATTGAAGACTTTGGTTTTCTTCTCGGCAAGTGGCAGATGCAAACCAAAAAAGGTATCGTGTTTGAAGAGTGGCAGACAAGTGAAGACAGAAATAAGCTCACAGGCAGTTCTTACAGGGTTAAAGACAGTGACACAACGCTTCTTGAGAACCTTGAGTTATCAATTGAACCCGATGGTGTATATTACATACCGACGGTAATAAACCAGAATGACGGCTTGCCTGTCAGGTTTAAGTTGATTTCAAATAAAGAACAGGTTTATATTTTTGAAAACCCCGAGCATGACTTTCCTCAAAGAATAATATATTTTCCGAAAGATAAAAATAATCTGCATGCGCGTATCGAGGGAAAATATAACGGAAGTGAGGCAAGTTCGGAGTTTATTTATACAAGGGTTGTTGAGTGAGTTTTAAACAACCCCCTTTGTCCCCCTTTTCTAAGGGGGAATACTAACTAACAATTAAAAATAAAAATTATGGGACGAGTAGTTCATTTTGAAATTCACGTCGATGACGTGAACCGCGCATCAAAATTTTATTCAGACATTTTCGGATGGGAATTTAATAAATGGGAAGGCGGGGATTACGGCTGATTAAAACCGGAGAAGATGGAACCCCGGGAATTAACGGAGGCATGATGCCGCGCCGCGACCCGAAAGGAAATGTATATAATACGATTCATGTTGATAACCTTGACGAGTCTATGAAAAAGGTTCAGGCAAACGGTGGAAAAATAGTTGTTGAAAAAATGGGAGTTCCTAAAGTCGGATGGATGGCTTACGGCACAGATACAGAAGGAAATATCTTCGGCATGATGCAATTTGACCCGGATGCAAAATAGTTTTTAGCTCACATGGCTGGATATTTCATAATATACCAGCAAAATATAGGAAACAGCCAGCACAATAAAACAAATTTTGTCAAGTTTTTTCGATGCTTTTTCGTTTCCTTTTTTCATCAGAGAAAGCGAAATGATGGAAGTAATTATGCAGATGAAAATGTAAATAAATGATATGTCATGCAGAACGTCTACAAGCGTAAGCCGTTGATTTTGCGGAAGAGTGGAGCTTATCACATACTGGCTTGCGATGGCAGCAAAGATTGCCCCGACCGAAAGTCCGAATCTCGGGTCAAGGTCAAGCGGATTAATGAAAAAAGTTGCAAGTGAAATTAGAACAGAAATAAACAGTCCGATAAATAATTTAAAAAACAACCCGGCGCCTTCCCGCTCAAGGTCAACATAAATTATAACTCTTGAATAAGTTGCATATTCACCATCCGGAATATCGGGGTCGCCGTAATTTGTTTCATAAGGGTGGTCTTCAACCTTAATTCCATATCCTGTTATGCTCCACCCATCAATTGTTATATTGTTTGCAATTTTAGTGTTAACCGTATCAGGAATGAATAAAAGTTTCGTTTTATCTTTTTCAATGTCTTCGATTATTAACTCGACTCTCTGTCTGTCAAACGGAAAATCCGTTATGTCCCACTGCTCTTTAACCTTACTGAGAACTTTCAGCGTCATATAATAAATTTCACCGTTTGGTCCGCGTTTTTCATTTGTCTCACCCATTTTGCTTATCTCTTTTGCATTCACAAGCTCAAAATTTTCAAGCAGGTGCATACTGTCTTTGCTTGAATTATACCATAAGTAAAAATCCATGTTCATCTGATTATTCGGAAAGTCGATGTCATAAAGAGAAAATATATATGCGCCGATTTTTACAGTATCGGGAGTTCTCGGAACGGAATCGGTTTGCGAAAATGAATAGGAATTAGAAAATAAAATCAGGAAAGCTGCGAAGAAAAGACATTTAATAAATACTTGTTTTTTTATCAAATGTTAAGTTTGTGTAAAATTAATATTTCTTGTTTAATAATTCAATCTTGTTTAATTTAATATAAATTAATCAAGTTATTAGTATTATGGCAAAACAGATTAAAACCACACAAAGTAAATCCGAAAATTTCGGCGGTATTTCATCGGATGCGGTTAAAAAAGCCACCGGCAAAAGCTGGAACGATTGGATAAAGCTTCTTGATAAAGCCAGCGCTAAAGAAATGACGCATAAAGAAGTTGCGCAGATGATTTATGATAAACATGAAATCAGCGGATGGTGGTCTCAGATGGTGACAGTCGGCTATGAGCAGGCAACAGGAAAAAGGATTAAACATCAGGTGTCGGACGGTTACTCAATTTCAGTAAGCAAAACTTTTGACGCGCCGGTGAGCAAGCTTTACGATTATTTTTCAAAACCCGCTTTAAGAAAAAAATGGCTTTCGGAAAAGGTATCCATAAGAACGGAAACAAAAGATAAATCAATGAGGATGAACTGGGAAGACGGCAAGACAATTTTAAGCATAAATTTTTATCCCAAGAATAGTAAAAAAGCACAGGTGGTAGTCCAACATGAAAAACTTCCCGGAAAAACGACCGCAGAAAAGATGAAAAAGTTCTGGAAAGGTAAATTAGAAACCCTGTTAAATTAAAATAATTATAAATATATTAACTCTATTTTGTAATATTAAACTGTAAAATTAGGAGAATATTGGGGGTTTTTTAGTTTTTTTGCTCTGTTCACATTGGTGCCACCCACCAAAAATTAATATTACTCATTTTTCCTTTATTGCGCTCAGTAAAAATTAGTCTATAAAATACGGCATTAATTTGCTGTTATATACTATTTAAAATTTTTAACCACGATTGAATAGTAAAAAATAGTGACTACATCAGATTACATATTTATTTTCATATGTATTGGCATTGTATTAATCCTTGCGGCATTTTTTTGCAGAAAAAGTTTCTCAAAAGTTTTAACTCTTAAAAAAGAGATTGACAAAAAAGATAAACTTTTCAGGGCGATTACAAGCGGATGCCTTGACGGTTTTTGCATGCTTGCAGCGCAAAAAGACAATTCCGGTCACGTAAGAGATTTTGTTTTTAAGGAAATAAATAATCTTGCAGCAAAGCAAAAACACCTTCAGCGAAAAGACGTAATCGGCAAAACTCTTTCCGAAGCAAATCCAATTTATAAAGAACGCGGCTTTATTGAATTATTCAGTGAAGTATATAGAAGCGGAAAACCTTTTGAACAGGAATACACAATGCCCGATGGACACTACGAAACCTGGTTTTATCAACAGATAATTCCTTATCAGGATGGCGTCATTGTTTTTAACAGGGACATATCAAAAAGAAAGCTTGAAGCCGAAAAGGAAAAACTGCTGACCGAAAAACTTCTTGAGGCAAACCAGAATAAAGACAGAATAATTTCCATTCTTGCTCATGATTTGCGCAGTCCGCTTTCGGGAATAATAGGATTAACGAACATAATGAGCGAAGAATATAACGAACTGACAGACAGTGAAATAAAGGATTACCTTAACACCACGGCAAAAACTGCAACTGATATTTTTAACCTGCTTGATAACCTGCTTGAATGGGCGAGAATCAAAACGGGAAAAAAAGAAATTGAGCCTATTGTATTCGATTTGCGAACCCAAGTTGATAACGTTATAGAGCTGCTTCAGCTTAACGCACTTACAAAAGGCATCGAAATAAAAAATGATGTTCCGTTTAAAACACTTGTAAATGCAGATAAAAACTGCATTAATTCAATTTTAAGAAATTTGATTTCTAATGCAATAAAATTCACAAGAGATAATGGAAAAATTATCATTACGGCAGTTCACCAGAGTGATAAAGTTATGACTTCAATTATTGATAACGGGCTGGGCATCAGCAAGAAAAAACTTGAAAAGATTTTTAACAGCGATATGCAGTCAACCGCAGGAACGAATTTTGAAAAAGGATCCGGTTTCGGATTGATTATCTGCAAAGACCTTATTGAAAAAAACGGAGGATGCATCTGGGTAGAAAGCATTGAAGGCGACGGGTCAACATTCAACTTTTCACTTCCGGCTTTTAAATAATCTCTTAATTACTCAATTTAATAGAATCTCTTTTTGAATAATAATCGAGCTTGATTCTTCCATCACCGCTCGGTGTTTTTTGCTGAATGCCTGTTTCATAATGTCTTATCGCCTGAAGATAAATTTTGTTGACTGCTGAGGGAACATATGATGAAAAAATTACCTGTATGTTTGTTGCGCCGACAACATTCTGTTCAATTGTTACAAGCGTGCTGTCGTTCACGCTGTTGATGATATTAACCTTTACGTTCTCATCAGTCTGAACGACACTATTCCATGAAATGTTAACGGGTGCAGTTCTCTGCACGCTGTCAGGCAGAGGAAGAAAAGAAATCGTTCTGCCGTTGAAATTTATTTCATTTTTGTAAACTCTGTTTTGATTGTCGTTGTATTCCCATTGGTAGTTCGATGCTAACGCTGTTCCTGTTACGGTTAATGTATAAACCGAACCTATCAGCGATTTGGTTAAAGGAAGTCCGTTTAACTTTATGTAAGAGGGGGAGGTCAATTCAACTTCGGTTCCGCTCGGCAGCTTAAATGTTGCCTCTGTATATAATTCTAATTTTGCCTCGTTGTATCTTATGAAATAATTTTGATTAATCTTATCTATGTCAACTTCATTATCCTTCGGACACGAACCTTTGAAAAAAGCAAGACATGATATCGTGAGCAGAACTAAAAATTTTATTTGCTTCATTTTTGATTATTGAACTTATTTCCAAAATAGTTATTAAAAGCAAGTTCATCAATTCCTTTTCTTTGTGAGGAAGTCCAGTCAATTGCAGGACGCTCGACGTTTTCATCAATATATCCCATTCTGAAGATAGCCATAAGCTCCTGATCAAGGGGAATATTCAGAATCTCCGAAACTTCTTTCCATTTTTTGGGAATTTCACCGGGAGTTGAAATAAACTGCATTCCCATTCCGATTGAAGTTGTGACGAGCCATAAAGTCTGAATCACCGCCCCCATACTGATGACGGAATAAAACCCCGAAAGCTCACAGGGTTTATATTCATCTTTTGTAAGCGTAATTGCGAACAGAAGCGGTGATGATGAAACGAGCTTTTCTTCATCGTTGCCGAGAATTTTTGAGACTTTGAGCATTGAAATTACTTTGCCACCGGTTTCGGAGAAAATGCTTTTTGCAAACGGTTTAAGAAAAGCGGGCAGGTGGTCTATGTGTATGCCGTCTTTTGTTTTTTCCATTTCTTCTTCTGAGAAGCGGAAATATTTTTTGTATTGTTTCCAGAAGCGGCCGTCATCCATAAGCTGTGTCATTGCATCGCCTGCGATTCGTCCGATTTTTTTGATTACGGATTTATCCTGCACAAGCACAAAGCGCCACGGCTGTGAATTGAAATGACTCGGGCAGTGCGAGGACATTTTCACGAGAAGGTCGATGTGCTCTTGTGATATTTCCTTGTCTAAAAAAAATCCGTTAGTTGTTTTTCTTTTCTTTATTGCTTCGAGTAAGTCCATGAAAAATTATTTTAGTAAAACCATTTTTAATTAGAAAAATTAATCTTTGATTCTATAATGACCGATGATTTCCCAGAGGTGAAGCTTGTCTTCGTTTGCCACGTAGCCGGGATTGGGATGATTGTGAATGACGTAATAATTTCCGTTTGCGAAAGTGTCGGATACGATGCCGATGTGGTCGCTGTAACCATCCTGATTCATATCCCATACAACGATGTCGCCGGGCTGAAAGTCAGCATCGTTATTGAGTGTCTGCCAATATTTAGCAAACCAGACTTCGAGATTCATTACACGGCGATGGTCTATGTTTGAATCGGGTTTTTTTGCTTTCCATCTTTTCATGGGGTATGCGTTCCAATCGGATTTAACGTCGTCGTTGATTGCTTTTTGTAAATCGGTGATGCCTGATTTTCGCAAAGCGCGAACGATTACATCAGTGCAGACTCCTATGGTTTCATCAATGTCACCATTTGGAAAATCAATTGTATAATATGCCATCGACATATCGTATTCGTAATTATCGGCGAGAGTTTTCTTTGCGCCGTCGAGAACTTTTTGCTGATTGGCGGAAAGTGATATTTGTTTTGCTGAATCTTTTGATGTTTGTGTTACTTGCTGCGGCGAAGAAATTTGTTGAGTATTTTCCTTGTTGCAATTAAACGAATAGAAAAATAAAAAGAAAATTATTATGAGTGTCATGTTATAAAATTAAAAATTAAAATAAATATATTTTTCACCCTAACACCGGGATGACCCAAAGGGTTCCCCCCGCCTGCGCGGGAATGACTTCCTCTAATATATAGTTACAAAAATAAATATTACATTATTATAATCTTGAAATAATTTTATCGCTTATAGTGTCGCCGACCGAAAGTGAAGACGTTGCGGCGGGTGATGGAGCATTGAGAACATTTATGATTCTTTTATCTTCTGCAAACAAAAAATCATCGATTAAGTTTCCATGCTTGTCTACTGCCTGCGCGCGAACCCCGCTTCCGCCCGGAACCAAATCTTTGCCGGTGATATCGGGAATAAGTTTTTGCAACGAGTTTACAAATTCATATTTCATAAGTGAGCGGTAAAATTCGTAAATGCCTGTCTGCCAGTGTTTCCACGTGATGTGATAAAATCCGCTCCACGTGAAAGTGTCTTTCATGTCTTTAATGTTCATATCGAGCTTGCCGTAACCCTCGCGCTTCATTGCAAGGACGGCGTTTGGTCCCGCTTCAACATTTCCGTCAATCATTCTTGTGAAATGCACACCAAGAAACGGGAACTGCGGGTCGGGAACGGGATAAATAAGATGGTTAACGAGATAGCGTTTGTGTTCTTTTATATTGAAATATTCTCCGCGGAATGGAATTATCCGAACGTCGAGCTTGTTGTTTGTGAGCTTTGCGATACGGTCGGATTGCAAACCGGCACAGCTTACAAAAATTTTGCATTCATAATCGTCTTTATCTGTGATGACGGTCACGCAATTAGAATCCTCATCAACATCTTTTAATTTTTCTTTGAGCTTTATGTTTACACCGTGTTTGTAAAGTATGTCAAAAATTTTTTCTGTTACATTTGAGTAATCGATGATGCCCGTTTGCGGAACGTGAATTGCTTTCACGCAATTTACATAGGGCTCGATTTCCTTTGCTTCTTCTCTTGAAATAATTCTTAATCCCTGCAGACCGTTTTGGATTCCTTTGTCGTATAGAATCTGAAGCGCTTTTAGTTCGTGTTCGTTTGTAGCGACGATGAGCTTTCCGCAGATGTCGTATTTGATGTTATGTTCATTGCAGAACTCGAGGAGCATTTTATATCCGCGTATACAGTTTTGCTCTTTAAGACTGCCGGGCTTGTAATAAATTCCTGAATGAATGACTCCGCTGTTGTTGCCGGTCTGGTGTTTTGCGATGACGTCTTCTTTTTCGATGATGCAGAGTTTTACACCGGGATTTTTCTTTATCAGGTTGTAAGCAGTTGCAAGACCGATTATGCCCGCACCAATTAATATGACGTCGTATTTTTCTCTCAATTAGTTTAATTAATTCAATATATTCTATTAAATAAAAATTTTACAGTAAAAAATAGCTGTTTATAAGGATTTTATTATGAATAAAAACTTTGATGCATATATGTTAAATTGCACTAATATCTAAAAACTACAATAAATTACATGTCTAAAAAATTTCATAATTTCATAAACGGAGAGTGGCGTGATTCAGTAAGCGAAGAAACTTTTGAGAACAGAAATCCTGCAATGTGGGAAGATGATTTGATAGGGACGTTCCCTTCATCGAATGCAGATGACCTTGATGATGCGGTGATTGCTGCGAGAGAGGCGTTTAAAAAATGGAGATTGGTTCCTGCTCCGAGACGCGGTGACGTTCTGAAAGTTGTCGGTGATAAAATGCTTAAGCATAAAGAAGAAATTGCGCATGAGATGACACGCGAAATGGGAAAGGTGATTGCAGAAACACGCGGCGACGTTCAGGAAGGAATTGATACTGCATATTATGCGGCTTCCGAAGGAAGAAGATTATTCGGATACAATGCACCGAGCGAAATGCCGAACAAGATGAACATGAGCTTCAGGGTTCCGATTGGTGTCGGCGGATTTATAACACCGTGGAATTTTCCGATGGCGATTCCGACATGGAAATTATTTCCTGCGCTTGTCTGCGGAAACACATGCGTGTTCAAACCTGCGGAGCTTACTCCGAAGACTGCAACAACGCTTGTGAAGATTATCGATGAAGCGATGAGAGAAGTTTTGGGAAGCGGTTACATACCGGGAGTTTTGAATCTTGTGCATGGAAGCGGAAGCATTGTCGGTGAAGCGATGACATCGCATCCTGAAATCGATTTTATTTCTTTCACGGGTTCGACTGAAGTCGGGAAGAGAATTAATACCGTTGCTGGCGGAGATTTGAAGAGAGTTTCTTTAGAGCTTGGCGGAAAGAATGCGCAGATAGTTATGGACGATGCTAATCTGGACTTAGCGCTTGATGCTGTTTTATGGGGAGCATTCGGAACGACGGGTCAGAGATGCACTGCGACATCGAGATTGATTTTACAGAAAAAAATTCATGATAAATTTATAGATAAGCTTGTCAAGCGAGTCGAAAAATTAAAGCTTGGTTACGGTAACAATGACGGCATTGATGTTGGTCCTTGTGTGAGCGAGAAGCAAAGAGAAACGGTGAACAAGTATGTGAACATCGGAATCGAGGAGGACAAAGCGACGCTTGTATGCGGAGGTGATTATGCGACGCGCGGTGATTTGTCGAAGGGATGGTTTTATAAGCCGACGATTTTTAAGGACGTAACCACTTACATGAGAATTGCGCAGGAAGAAATTTTTGGTCCGGTGCTTTCGGTTATCGAATGCAAAGACTTGGATGATGCAATACAGATTTTGAACTCAACGCAATACGGGTTGTCGTCGAGCATATTTACGAATAATGTTAACGATGCTTTCAGGGCGATTCGCGATATCGAAGCGGGGATTACATATGTGAACGGCGCTACAATCGGCGCGGAAGCACACATGCCGTTCGGCGGTGTGAAAGCAACGGGCAACGGTCACCGCGAGGGCGGATGGACAGTGTTTGATTTTTATACCGAGTGGAAGGCTGTTTATGTTGATTACTCGGGTAAATTGCAGAGAGCGCAGATTGATAATTATTGATCAATTTGCAATTTGCAATGAACAATGAATAATTAAAAAATTGAAATACCAATTAAGAACAGAAATATTAATTAACGCTTCACCCGGAAAAGTGTGGAGCGTTCTAACAGATTTTGAAAAGTATCCGGAATGGAATCCGTTCATTAAGTTTGTGAAAGGTAATCCGATAGCGGGAGAAAAAATTTCTGTTCGTCTGGAACCACCTGATGAAAAAGGGATGACGATAAGTCCGAAAGTTTTAAAGGTTGATTATAACCGGGAGTTCAGATGGAAAGGTCAGCTTTTCATTCCGGGTTTATTTGACGGTGAACATATATTCGAGTTAAAAGATAATGTGAACGGCACAACAACATTTATACACAGAGAAAATTTTAGCGGAATATTGATTGGGTTTTTTAAAAAAATGTTAGAGGGAAACACAAAGAAAGGATTTGAGATGATGAATGAAAAGCTGAAAGAAATATCAGAGAAGTGAATAAGTAGGGCAGACGTTCCCATCTGTCCCGACAGGCAGAAATGCCTGTCGTACTAAAAGATATTAAATGAAGAATCCCATTGTAATGATGGGATTTTTGTGTTTGTATATACCGGGATGTCTCCCGCACTGTGCGGGGATGACTTCAATTATTAGGAATCACTCGCTTCGCTCGGGACAGACAAGAATGTCTGTCCTACTAAAATTTTTTTATAACCTCCCTGCTTCTTTTAATACAAATAATGCATCTGCTGTAACCCATTCGTTCATGATTTTTTTGCTGGGGGAGCCCCAGTTGACGTAGTCGGTGTTGTGCCCGAGTGTGTTGGAAGTTTTGAAATATTTTTTTTCGGCTGGCCATCCTTGTGATTCGCCGGTGGATTTGAGTTCTTTGCTTTCAAGCAAGTCGAGAGCGTCATTGCATCGTTTGTCTTTTATGTAGCCGGATTCTGCGAGAACTTTTAGTCCGTGGAGAATGTCATAATGCCAATAGAGATGATAATGCAGGTGAGTAAATTCCGGATGAATGATTTTTCCGTTTGTGATTCTTTTATATAAATGACGGCTTAAAAAAACTTCTGCGGCTTTGTCTGCGGCTTTGCGGACTTTTTTGTCGTTGTTCAGCTTTGCATAAAGAGCAAGTCCGCGAAGAGGCAGGATTGTTTCCATGAATGATGAAGTGTCTGCAGAAAAATTTTTGTCGCAGTTCCATCCGCCGTCGGGCCACTGCCAATGGAGCAGGCGTTCGACGAGAGAATCGATTCGCTTGTCTTTAAATCCGAGCTTCTGCAAATACCAAAGAGCATTGCCCTGCATTGAACCGCATCTGCGATAGCGCCCTTCGATTACCGGGACGCCTTCCTTTTGCTGAAGCTGAGATTTTTTTTCTATGATGACTTCGTTGAAATAAAACGGGTTCAGCCATGCGTCAAGCACGTCATCTTTTGCGGGATGAAGCGATTTGTCGTTTTCGGGATAGCCGATGTCAGCAAGCGACGCAAGAACCCAATGCGCTCCCTGCCATTTATCGTAAACGTGACCTTTAGAAATTATGTGTCCTGATTTATCATGGCGCGGGAGAAGTTTTTTTGCGATGTCACCGTTTCTGATTTCTTCGCGGAGGTTTTTTATTTCTTTTGAGTTAGGGTTTTCACCGAGAACGTTGACGCGGACTTTCCATCTGATGGATGGGTTAGTGCTTTGCAGTAGTTTGGTGATTAATTGTGAACGCATGATTAATAATTGATGCTCTGTGTTATTCTGAGCGAAGCAAAGAATCTCGTTTTATAATCAGACAAAGAAGAGATCCTTCACTTCGTTCGGGATGACACCCAAAGGAAAATATTTCAAACATAATAAAATTTATTTGAATTTTATAGTTCGTTGAATTAGGTTAATTTGTGAACACACCCCGTCTCCAACTTCGTTGACACCCCTCTTCCCATAGGGACTCCTTCGGAGCAAGAGGGGATTTGATGTAGTTTTAATATGAATTTGTTAACCGGAGACGCAAAATATTGCGTCTCTACAAAAAATTAGGAGAAAAAATTAAAAGTAAGTTTCCAAATACACCGACGAGTATTTTTAGTGTGATGTCGACGCTTTCGAATGAGTGCGGAGCGGTGAATCTTTCACAGGGATTCCCTGATTTTCCGGTTGACCCGCAGTTAATGGAGCTGGTTGCAAAAGCAATGAAAGACGGGCATAATCAATATGCGATGATGACGGGTGTTCCCGTTTTGCGGCAGAGCATTTCAAAGATTGTAAAGAAATTTTATGACAGGGACATAAATCCTGATACTGAGGTTACGGTAACATCGGGAGCGACTGAGTCGCTTTTTGCGGCAATTAGCGTTGTAGTGAATGACGGTGATGAGGTGATAATGTTCGACCCTTCATATGATTCTTATGAGCCGGCGGTTACTTTGAATAAAGGAGTTTCGGTGAGAATACCGCTGACGTTTCCCGATTATAAAATCGATTGGAATAAAGTTAAGGATAAGATAAACGATAAGACGCGGCTGATTATTTTGAACTCTCCGCATAATCCGACGGGGTCGGTTATGTCCGCAGATGATTTGAATACACTTGCAGAGATTATACGCGACAAAAATATTTATATATTGAGTGATGAAGTTTATGAGCATATAACTTTTGACGGCACGAAGCATCAGAGCATGTTGTTGAACGATGAGCTTTATAAAAAATCTTTTACCGTTTCATCTTTTGGAAAGACATTTCACATAACGGGCTGGAAGGTCGGCTATTGCACGGCACCTCCAAACCTAACTTCGGAATTTAGAAAAATTCATCAATTCCTTACATTTGCGACATCAACACCGTTTCAGTTTGCACTTGCAGAGTACTCGATGGACTTGCAAAGGATAGCAGACCTAAAAAATTTTTATGAAGAGAAAAGAAATCATTTTTTGGAGCTGGTGAAAAAGACGAGGTTCAAGCCGCTTGAATGCAAGGGGACGTATTTTCAGATTTTAGATTACTCGGATATATCAGATGAAAATGATTTTGAGTTTGCAAGGAGAATGACAAGGGATTACAAAGTTGCTTCTGTTCCTGTTTCGGTTTTTTATGAGAACAAAGATGATAATAAAGTTTTGAGGTTTTGTTTTGCGAAGAGCAACGCAACTCTTGAGAAAGCAATCGAGAATTTAACCAAATTATGAAGAGATTTTTATTTTTAATAATATTGATTGCGTTTGCAGGATGCGGTGATTCAATTAAGGGGACTTTAGATAAACAGCTAATGGGAGTTGATAAGGTGAAGATTTATTTTACAAACATTGTTCCAACAAAGGATACTGCTACCGAGCAGAGGGCAATTATCACGATTACGAATCTGGATACGGTGAACATGCTTGCGCAGTCGATAACGGATGAAACATCGGAGTTTTATAAATGCGGATATACGGGAACGATTGAGTTTTTCAAAGACAACATCAGCATCAGCAACATGCAATTCAACTTAATGAATGAGTGCAATCATATTGTTTTCCGCGTCAAAGATAATATATATTCAAAAAAAATATCAGATAAAGGAATCGAGGTTTTAAATAACTATTATAAAACTATAAATTAATTCCCATCCACAGGAACTATCCAACCGAAATCTATTTTAAATAATAAACTATGTAAGTAACTTGTAATATGTTAAAATCCGTAAAAATTATACTATTTTTGATATTTCCCGGTCTGATTTTTGCTCAGAGCAACCCTGAGGAGATATACGACAGAGCATCTGAGGAGTTCGGCAAAGCGAATTACACGGAGTCATATAAGCTTTATGATGAATATATAAAATTAAGTCCCGACAGCTCAAAAGGATACGTGGGCAAAGCAAACATTCTGCTTCTTACAAACATGCCGGATGATGCATTGAAAATTTATAATGAGGTTCTTGATAAAAATCCAAATTCGGCACCGGCGCTTTCAGGGAGGGGTGTTGTTTATACGATGAAAGGAGATTATGCTTATGCCATTGAGGATTTTAAAAAATCTCTGTTATATGATTCGACAAATACTTCAACATTAAATTCTCTTGCAGCGACATATCTGAAAGTCGGCTATATTGATGATGCAATAAAAATATTTGACAGGTCTTTGCTTTCAGACCCGGACAATCCGGAAACATACAGAAACATATCTGTTGTCCATTTTAATTTAGGAGATACAATAAAAGCTTTTGATGCTCTGAATAAAGCCCTTGAAATAAATCCCGGCAATGTTAATGTTCTTAATACGCGCGGCGCATTGTATAAAGAATGTAAAAAGCATGAGCTTGCAATTAAAGACTATGATAAAGTTCTTGAACTTGACCCGCAAAACGCGGAAGCTTTCTGCAGAAGGGGAATCGCTTATCTAATGCTCGGTAATAAAAAGAAAGCAGTTGAAGATATGGAATATGGAATAAAACTAAATCCCGGATTTAAACCTCAGGTTGAAGCTTATTTAATCGAAGCAAAAAATTAATTTATGAAGAAAAAATTACTATGTTTTATTGTTTTTATTTTGTCGGGATATTTTTCAGAGCAAGCAAAAGCTCAATATACTCCTGACCAGATTTTTGGATTCGGAAAAGAAGCATTGCTTGGGCAAGATTATAAAACTGCAATAAATTGGCTTACGCAATATATCCAGATAAAAACCCAGAGTTCGGAAGCATATAACCTGAGAGGAGAAGCATATTTTGGTTTGAATAATTATCAAAGCGCGATTAACGATTTCGGAACAGCTATTCAACTTGACCCAAAAAACATAAAAGCTTACATCAATCTTGGAATCTTATATATATCGCAGAAAGATTATCCCAACGCAATAAGCAATTTAACGAGCGCAATCCAAAACAGTCCCGGAAACGCAGTGGCATATTTTAACCGCGGAGTGGCATATTATGGAAACACACAGAATGATCTGGCTATGAGTGACCTTGATAACGCGATTCAATATGACCCGCAGATTTCAGATGCATATAGATATAAAGGGCTAATTAATCTATCCCAGGGAGATTCAGTAAAAGGACTTGCAAATTTTAACAAAGCGATTGAAATAAATCCGCAGAACTATAAGGCATTTTTTGACAGAGCGGTATATTTTTACAATAAAAATATTTATGATAAAGCACTGAGTGACCTAAACGAATCTATAGACATTTATCCCAGAAATTATCAGGCACTTATTATACGGGCATATATTTTGAACTCAATGCAGGAATATACTCTGGCTTTGAATGATTTGAAAACAGCCATTGAAATAGCTCCGGATATGCAGCCAAAGGTAAATGATTTTATGGAGCAAATTAAATTAAAAATAAGATGAAAAAATTTTATTTAATTTTGGTTCTCTTTTTCTTTTTTCTTTTTTCGAACACTAAAGAAGGAAGCGCGCAAAATGACCCCGATGCAATTTTAAGCCAGGGAACGACAGCGCTTAACTCGGGAAGTTATGTTGAGGCATTGCAGCTTTTTGACCTTTATATGACGATGGTGTCAAACAATGCGGAGGCATATTACAAAAGAGGCACAGTAAAGTTTAACACAAAAAAATACCGTGATGCGCTTGTTGACTTTGACAATGCCATCCAGATAGACACATCCCAATCCGATTATTTTAACCTCAGGGGGCAAACGAAAAAAGAATTGAAACAGGACAGTGAAGCACTCGATGATTTTACAAAAGCGATTATGTTAAATCCCGACAACCCGGAACCTTATAATAATCGCGGAATGATTTACGGTGATAAGCGTGTTTTCGGAAATGCAATTATGGATTTCACAAAAGCATTGAAGCTTCGTTCGGGATATACCGAAGCATATTTTAACCGCGGTGCAATTTACATGCAGATGGAAAACTGGCAAAAAGGAGTTGATGATTTTACTAATGCAATAAAAAATAATGCATCTTTTGCACAGGCATATGAGCTTCGGGGAATTGCAAATATGTATCTGCAAAAATATGAACTTGCCGTAAATGATTTTGAGCATGCGCTTGCACTTGATAAGTCACTCAAAGAAGAAATCCAGCCATTTCTCGATAACTCAAAATCAAACATGAAGAAAAAGTGAGAGCAGCATCTCTCACATTTCTTTTGATTGTATTATTCTCATGCAACAAAAATGATACAGTTAAGATTGAAAATGTTTTAGACAAGAAAGATTCACGCGAAGCAGGCTCAAATAAGCCGGATAGTTTAAAAGAAATTAAAAGGATCACAACTTCCGAAGCCGGGGTTAACATAGGCAAGGAGGTGATTATTGCCGGTGTTGTTGCACAGGTGACCAAAAGAAACAAAGTTTCATACCTGAATTTTGACGATAAATATCCTAAAAATACTTTCGCGGGAGTAATATTTGCTTCAAAATATGCTAAATTTGGTAATTTAAGTTTTTATGAGAAAAAGAATGTTGAGCTGACAGGGATTATAAGTGAATATAACAAAAAACCTCAGATAATTTTGAACTCACCGGAACAAATAAAAATTATAAAATAATTTATTCGACTTATGAAAACTAAATGCGGATATGTGTGCCTGTTCGGGCTGCCGAACGCGGGGAAGTCAACACTGATGAACGCAATGATAGGGATGAACCTGAGCATTGTGAATAAGAAGCCGCAGACAACGAGGAATAAAATTCTCGGGATACTCACGGAGAATGATTACCAGATAATTTTTACCGACGTGCCGGGGATATTGGAGCCGAAGTATGAAATGCAGACGGTGATGGCGAATGAAATCAGGAATGCAATGAAGGGTTCGGATGTGATTGCGCATATTGTCGATGTATCGAATTTTGATGTAAAAGAATTTCAGAAAGTGCAGGAACAGTACGGGAAGTTTTTTAAGGATAAAAAATATATTCTTGTTTTGAATAAGATTGATGCAATTGACCAGGACAAGCTTGTTGAGATTGGGAATGCGATAAAAGAAACTTACAGCGGTGATGTTATTCCTGTTTCTGCAAAGGAAAAGTTTAACATCGATACGCTGAAAAGAGAGCTTGTGAATGATTTGCCGGAGGGAGAATTTTTATTTAATGAAGATGAAGTAACGGATAAGTCGGAGAGGTTTTATGCGGCGGAGATTATCAGGCAGAGCATACTTGAACTTTTGAGCGAGGAGATTCCGTATAGTGTTTTCATAAACATAACCGAGTTTCAGGAGCGTGAAGCGGAAGGGAAACCGGATTACATAAATGCGGATATTATTGTCGAGAGGGAATCACAGAAAGGGATTATTCTCGGCAAGGGCGGCTCAATGATTAAGAAAATCGGTGAATCATCGCGGATTGAAATTGAGAAGATGCTTGGGAGAAGAGTTTTTTTGAAACTGTTTGTTAAGGTGCGAAAAGATTGGAGGAAGGATAAGAGATTTTTGAAAGAGAATTTTTAAAAAAGTTTTTTTATTTTAAAAAAATGGAAGAGAAACCGACCCCAGAACAACTTCAAGAATATTTTAAAAACGACAGAGCAAAGTTCGATTCAATTGCAAATCATTATCGTGAAAACGATACACAATTTTATCTCGAACATATACATCCTTTATATATAAAAGAACGGTCGATTGACAGCAAATATAAATCACCGGTTTTTATTAACGCGAAACAATATGATGTTAAAAAAATGGATTATAGTGTTCTGCCCGTTGAGCGTAAACCGGTAATTCCAAAAGCTGAGTATGTTAACCCTGTTTATTCGCAATTAAGACCCGGTGAAATAGAATGCCCTTATTGCCATCAAAAAGTTTACCCTTATCATTATGCAACAATATCAACAAGCGGCTGGGCAATGATTATTATGGGAACTCTTTTAACTCCGGTTATTATAGGAATTATATTTGTAATTGCAGGTACCAGAATGAAAAACATTCATTCCGGTTGTCCGAGATGCGGGATAAGGTATAATTAATTACTTTCCGTCCAATCTATCTATTTCATCTCTAAGTTCGGCGGCGCGTTCAAATTCCAAATCTTTAGCGGCTTCAACCATTTCTTTTCGAAGCTGGTCTATTAATTCATTGCGCTGTTCCTTTGTGATTTTTTTATCAAGCACACCCGTCATTTCTCTTATGCCGCTTTTCTTGTCGTCACGTTTTGGTCTGCCGTATTCTTCGGTATTTTTGCTTTTGCTGTCGGCGATGATTGTCGTAGACATAATTTCCTCAAATGATTTATAAACGGTTTTCGGTTCGATGTTATGTTTTTTATTGTATTCTTCCTGAATTTGCCTTCTGCGCGCGGTTTCTGCAATAACCTTTGCCATTGAGTCGGTGATTTTATCCGCGTAAAAAATTACAAGACCGTTTACGTTACGCGCGGTTCTTCCTGCGGTCTGAAGCAAAGATTTTTCGGAACGCAAGAATCCTTCTTTGTCGGCATCGAGAATTGCAACGAGAGAAACTTCGGGAAGGTCGAGGCCTTCTCTTAACAAGTTGACACCAACAAGCACATCAAACTCACCGAGACGGAGTCCGCGCAAAATATTTATGCGGTCGAGAGTATCGACTTCGGAGTGCATGTATTTTACTTTTATGCCGATGTCAAAAAGGTAATCGGTAAGGTCTTCGCTCATTCGTTTTGTGAGTGTGGTAACAAGCACACGTTCGCCTTTTACAGAACGCTTTCTGATTTCGTTTATTAAATCATCAATCTGATTTTTAACGGGACGCACCTGAATTTCTGGGTCAAGCAAACCGGTCGGCCTGATAATCTGTTCGACGATAACGCCTTCGCTTTTTTCAAGCTCATAGTTTGCCGGAGTTGCGCTCACGAAGATTGCCTGATTGACCATTCCCTCCCATTCTTCGAATGTCATTGGACGGTTGTCAAGCGCAGACGGCAGTCTGAAGCCGTGTTCGACAAGGGTTTTCTTGCGCATGCGGTCGCCGTTGTACATTCCTGAAATCTGGGGAACGGTTACGTGAGATTCATCGACGACGAGTAAAAAGTCTTTCGGGAAGTAATCAAACAAACACGACGGGCGTGAGCCCGCTGGTCTGCCGTCCATGTGGCGCGAATAGTTTTCTATGCCGCTGCAGTAGCCGATTTCCTGAATCATTTCTATATCGAAATTCGTGCGTTGTTCGATTCTTTGCGCTTCGATGTGCTTACCCTGTTTTTGGAAATAATTTATCTGGTCTTTAAGCTCTTCTTTTATGTTGACGATTGCTGCCTGAACTTTGTCTTTACTGCTTACGAAATATTTTGCGGGATAAATAGCAACGCTTATGTCTTTTCCGACAACACTACCATCAATGCGGTTGATGTAAGAAATTTTTTCAATCTCGTCATCAAAAAGCTCTATGCGGATTCCGATGTCGTTTTCATAAGCGGGAATGATTTCAATCACGTCACCGCGAACACGGAACGTACCGCGTGAAAACTCGTAATCATTGCGGACGTAATGTATGTCGATGAAATTCGATAATAAAGTTTTGCGGGAAATTTTTTGTCCGACGCGAAGTACTATCATTTGCGCGGCGTATTCTTCAGGCGCACCGATACCGTAAATACAGCTCACCGATGAAACGACGATAACGTCTTTTCTTCCTTCGAGGATTGCCGATGTTGCGCGAAGACGGAGACGGTCGATGTCTTCGTTTATGGATAAGTCTTTTTGTATGTAAGTATCCGAAGAAGGCACGTAAGCTTCGGGCTGGTAGTAATCGTAATATGAAATAAAAAACTCAACGCGGTTTTCCGGGAAAAATCTTTTGAACTCGCCGTAAAGCTGAGCGGCAAGAGTTTTGTTATGCGACATTACAAGCACGGGCTTGCCCGCGTTTTGTATGACGTTTGAAATCGAAAAAGTTTTCCCCGAGCCGGTGACACCAAGAAAAGTCTGGTACTTGTCGCCTCTTAAAACTCCTTCGGTAAGCTCTTTGATTGCTTTTGGCTGGTCGCCGGTTGGCTTGTATTGTGATTCTAACTTATAAGGCAAAATATTATTTACTCCTGACTAATATATTCTAAAAATCCATCTCTTGTAATTCTGAATAAATTAAGAATTTCAGGTAAGAAAAACGAGATTCTTCGCTTCGCTCAGAATGACACTATTTGCTTAGCTTAAAAGGATAATGTTTAAGTAGTTGATTATTTGGCGTTTATTTGATGAAATCTAAACGATTTTAGTCTTTAGATTTATTTCATTTAACACCGATTGGATACGCTTAAGTTCCTGAACTTCACCTGATTTTATGATGGCTTTACCTTTTGTATGCGCAATGACGGCAATTTGTTCGCAGTGCAAAAAATCGTAGCCGGTTGCTTTGTTGAGCTGGCGGACAACATCGTCCCAGTAATGAGCGGAGTTGTAAAGTTCAAGCTTGCGGGTTACATCAACACCCGAATCGACATCGGATTGTTCAACTTCTTTTACGGTAGTAGACATTCTTACATAAATTAAAATTGTTTTATAAAAAATATTTAATCAGTAAGGAATACTTGCATCAGGAATATTTCTCAGTTTGTATAATTTACTGAAGACCGGTTTTTGAAACTTAAGAGCAGCGATATAAATTACTCCGCTTGCCAAGACCAACAAACTTACTATAATCATTATTGTCTGCAATCCCAATGATGAAATAAAAAAACCGAACAGCATCATGATGACGGAAGAAACTCCCCAGCAGAACATTGTGTTGACTCCGAGCACTCTTCCGCATTTGTCGGGGTCTGATAAAAGCTGAAGCAAAGTATTGCTCATACCCATCGTTGCTATGAAAGCAAAATCAACACCCATCGCAAAAATAAAACTTAACCATAACGTTCTTGAAAAAGCAAGTCCTATGAGAGATGCCCCTGAAACAAAAATACAAATTATTAAAAACCATAGCAAGTTTTTTGTTGACTTTCTTTTGCCGAGATAGATTCCGGAAGTAAGTCCGCCGACTGCACCCGCTATAAACAGCACTCCAAGCTGGGATGAACCTCCTCCCATAAAGGTTGAGTCTATTGCTACGAGCTGAAATGTTACGAATACAAATACCGAGCTGATTGCGGTTGCGGCAAGGATTATTCCGAGCAGGACTTTATTTTGAAATGTATAGCTTAGCCCGGTCTTTATCTGTTGGAAAACCCCTTCGGTTTTGGTTTGGTATTGCTGCTGAACTCCCTTTACACGCATAAAAGAAAAGTAAGCGATTACGTTAAAAATGAATGCGCTGAGGAACGTGCCTGCTGCGGAGAATGCAGCAATTAAAAAGCTGAATGAAGATGATGCAATAAGCTGTCCGATTTTTGCATTAGATGCGGCAGCACCCATGACTTTCGGGAATTCTTTTTCATCTGCAATCATGTCTTTTACAATTGCAATCATTGAGGGGTAATATAAAGAAAAAAATCCGCCGAGCATGAACGAGCAAATTAAAATAACAGGATAAGTAAGATTGTTTGTTATAAAAATGAAAAATACGACGAGCGCGAGGATTACAAAGATGAAATTGAAATTGATGATTATTTTTCTGCGGTTATAGCGGTCAGCGATTACACCCCCGTAAACACTGAAAAGCATAAAAGGCACGTTCTGCGCAAAGCCGATTACACCAAGCTGTGCCGATGAGTGAAACTTTGTGTAATCAATCCACACCATCGTTAGAAAAGAGAGGTAAACACTTATGAAAACGCTTATATCGGTGACGAAATAATGAAAGACATTTTTCTTTTCTAATGGAGTAAGCATAGGTAATCTTTGGTGATGTCCTAATTTAAAAAAATGGTAGGCGAAAGCTTCAGCTTTCGTTTAAACGAACCCAAAGGGTTCGGCTACATAAATATTTATTAAAATCAGGAACTCTACTTAATGGTGAAAAAATTACTTCTTGTTATTTTCTTGTGAACTGACAGATAGCTTCGCAGATAGCGTCCTGAATGTCTTTGTAATATGTATTGCTGCCTGAGAAACCGTTCATTGCTATGTAAAAAATTATAAGTTCGTTGTCACGTGAAATTGCGTAACCTGTAAGAGTGCTCACACCGTTTAATGTTCCGGTTTTGGCATGAACGTTTCTCTCAGCTTCGCCCCCAATCATTCTTTTTCTGAGTGTGCCGTCATATCCACCGATTGCAAGAGTCTGATAAAAGAAATCAAAATTTTTAACGTCGTCATACATGTATTTCAAAAGACGCATATACATATCTGACGTAACCATGTTTTGTCTTGTAAGTCCAGAACCCTCGAGGATTTCAAAGCTTCCACGGTCCTGACCCATTGAGGTAAGAAGCTCGACTACGGCTTGAGTTCCTTTTTCAAGAGAACCCGGAATTCCGCCGTGAACTGCGCCGACAACTTTGAACACAGTGATTGCAGAATGGTTATCGCTTTCTTTATTCATATATGAAAGCACGTCGAAGATTTCATGCGAAACTTCTGCGAGTTCTTTTGCCGCAGGGGGAGTAACGCCTGATGTAATATTGCCGTTAAAGACTATTCCGAGACGAACGATTTCCGATGCGAGCAAATCGGCAGCGGTTGAAGCGGGATTATAGCCGCCCTGATTTTTATCCAGATTTATAGCGCTAACATAAGGCCAGTAATTTGAGCGTGTATCACCTTTAAAATAATTTGAAAGCCCGTAATAATTATTATCTAAAAACGACTCATCGTAATATAAATTTCCTGAAACGGATTTTATTCCTTTTTCCGAAAGACGCTGCGCGAGAGTTGCTATGTCAGATGAGTTTAAATCAGGGTCGCCGAAACCTTTAAGATAAATGTTTCCTTCTATATTGCCATCGGTAACGGTGCCGTCTGTATAGACGATTGTTTTGAATTTGTAATTTGACCCGAGAAATTCAAGCGCAATTGCCGAAGTAACAAGCTTGGTGATTGAAGCGGGAATCATGCGCGATTCAGGGTTATAAGAATAAAGCATATCATATTTAGACGCGCTTACGATTTGCACCGAGACGTTGCAGTCAGCCGCCGCAACGATTTCATCTAATCTTTTTTGAAGCTCAAGAACCGGGTCGTTTGAAGGTGAAGCGAGAACGTTATTGGGATTAAAAAGAAATAAAATAAAAAACAGATATGTCATCCCTGCGAAAGCAGGGATCCAGACTTGATGTTTCTTATAGGAACTTAGTTTATTGTTGAGGAAAATTTTCATAACTCTTTACACACCCCGTCTCCAACTTCGTTGGAGCCACCCCTCTCGAGAGGGGATTTTTACTTCTTCTTGCAGGCACTCTTTACGAAGCAATAGGGATTTATTTTTTATTTAAAAATTTTTTTACAATTTCATCAGCTTTGATGATGACTTCTTCGAAGTTTTTGTATTCGGAGAGCTTCAAAGCTTCGTTCATTGTGCACCATCTGTATTCGGAAATTTCATCGTTGTCTATCGTGACTTTATCATTCTGCACTTCTGCAAAATAAAACTCATTTGTTTTTTGTATAAGTCCTTTTTTATTATCTTTGAAGTGATATTGCTGTGTGAGTAAAATATCTTCAGAGATAAGCTTTATTTCATCGCTTTTGATTCCTGTTTCTTCAAAAAGCTCACGGAGAGCCGCATCGAGTTTAGCTTCTCCTGCGTCTATGTGTCCTTTTGGGAACGTGCCCCATTTATGAGCTTTGAGGAGGAGATATTTTATCTCACTCTCATTCTTGTCGCCGAACTTCTTGAATATTATTACACCGACTGCGTTGTCTTTAAGCATTGTTTAAAAACTTCCTTCTCCAAAAATCTACACAGAGGACACAGAGAAAAAATAAAATTCACGAACAAAAAATTATTAGTTTGTCTCTATTAACTTCTTTGAATATAAAATAAATACCTTTTCTCGATATTTTTTTTTGGATTCCCGCTTTCGCTGGAATGACATTTTGTGGTACTTTATCGATTTATTTTTTTTGTTTCTCTTGGTATTTCTCTGTGAACTCTGTGTAAAGTTTTTTAAGCTTTGAGTCTTTGTGCCTTTGCGGTAAATTTATTTTGCCTTTTCCCAGATTGCGTCCATTTCCTCAAGTGTCATGTCTTCAAGCTGTTTGTTGTTAGACTTTGCGAACTCTTCTATCTTTTGAAATCTCGATGAAAACTTTTTTATCGTTCCTCTTAAAGCGTCTTCAGGATTTATTTTTAAGAAACGCGCATAGTTCACTATTGAAAACAGCAAATCGCCGAGTTCGTCTTCGATTTCTTCTTTGCTTTTATTTGCCTGAACGTTTTCCTTCAGCTCTTCAAGCTCTTCGGAGATTTTATCGAGAACGGGAGCTTCTTCTTTCCAGTCGAAGCCGACTTTCGACGCTTTCTCCTGAATTCTATATGCTTTGAAAAGCGCGGGAAGCTCGCCGGGGATTCCGTCGAGAACAGACTTTCTTCCTTCTTTTGCTTTGAGCTTTTCCCAGTTAACTTTTACTTCGTCTGAGTTTGCAACCTTCACGTCACCAAAAATATGCGGGTGGCGGTCGATTAATTTTTTCTGTTCGGTTTTCATAACATCGACGAGAGTGAAGTCGCCCGTTTCCTCCGCCATTACGGAATGAAAGAGAACCTGAAGCATCACGTCACCGAGCTCTTTTTTTAGTTCGGTCATGTCGCCGGAGTCAATCGCATCGAGGACTTCATGAGTTTCTTCGAGGAGGCATCTGCGCAAGGATTTGTGAGTCTGCTCTTTATCCCAGGGACATTCCGCTCTCAGCCGGTTCATCAGCTCATAAAATTTTATGAATTCTTCAGCCAGGTCTTTTGTGTCTGCCAAAAATGTAACTTAATTGAGGTTTGAAATCTAAATATAAGCAGTTGAGGAAAAAGTATAAAGAGAGAAGTGAGGGGGAATTTACTTTATTTAAGAATTTTAAAATTCTATATACTAATGTATATTTACAATATGCAAACAGATTTATTCCTTGGAGACTCTAAAGAAGAATTAAAAAAACTTAAATCTAACTCAATTGATTTAATAGTAACGTCCCCTCCTTATACAGATCAAAGAAAGAATACCTATGGAGGTATTCATCCCGATAAATATGTAGAATGGTTTTTACCTATTTCTAAAGAGCTTTTACGTGTTTTAAAACCTACAGGAACATTTATTCTTAATATTAAAGAAAAAGTTATTGAAAGTGAACGCGCAACATATGTTTTAGAATTAATTATAGAAATGCGTAAACAGGGATGGTTATGGACAGAAGAATTTATTTGGCATAAAAAAAACAGTTATCCCGGAAAATGGCCAAATAGATTTAGAGATTCTTGGGAAAGACTTATACAGTTTAACAAAGAAAAAAGTTTTAGTATGTATCAGGAAGAAGTTATGGTTCCGATGGGAGATTGGGCTAAATCTAGATTAAAGAATCTTTCAGATACAGATAAAAAAAGGGATAACTCCAAAGTTAAGAGCGGTTTTGGAAAAAATATCTCTAATTGGGTGGAAAGAGATAAGGCATATCCTACAAATGTTTTACATCTTGCAACTGAATGTAATAACAAGAAACATAGTGCAGCTTTTCCCGAAGAATTACCTGAATGGTTTATAAAATTATTTACTAAAATAGGTGATACAGTTCTTGATCCATTTATGGGTTCAGGAACTACAATAGTCGTTGCAAATAGGATGGAAAGAAATTCCATTGGAATTGATATTGTTCCCGAATACTACGATTTAGTCAAAGAAAGGCTGTCATACTCAAAATTATCTCTGTTTAAAAACAAAAAAGAAGATGAAGACACTAAATTTGAAAGACGTATCGCGGTACGTTGAAAAAAACATAGGTGTTTTTCATCAAAAAAGAATTTCGGGTTTAAATAATCTTAAGCTTATCAAGGTTTTAAGTAAAAAGAACCCTTATCTTTTTAAAGCCAAATATATTCTTACGGCACAAGATATAATAAAAAGTTTAACAGATGCTTATATATCTTCACAAGAAGAAACAATATTTGGAGATTGGCTTGAAGGACTTGCAATATTTATAAACGAAAAAGTTTATAAGGGCAGAAAATCAGGAATACCAGGCATTGATTTAGAGTTTGATAAGGAAAAAATCAGATATATTATTACTATAAAATCAGGTCCAAATTGGGGCAATAGTAGTCAAGTAAAAAAATTAATTGAAGATTTTGATAGAGCAAAAAGAACTTTAAGAACAAGTAATTCAAAATTAAATGTAGTTGCTGTAAACGGTTGTTGTTACGGCAGAGAAAATAAATCTGATAAAGGTAGTTATTTTAAATATTGCGGTCAAAAATTTTGGCAATTTATATCTGGTGATAAGGAATTATATATAAAAATTATTAAACCTTTAGGCTTTAAAGCAAAGGAAAGAAATGATGACTTCATACAATCATATTCGCAAATGATAAATAAATTTACAAAAGAATTTGCTGATACCTTTTGTAAAAATGATGGTTCTGTTGATTGGGATAAATTTGTTCAATTTAATTCTGCTGAAATTTTACCCAAAAAGTAATTTTATATTCATTTCTTCTTCATTGAATCCCTCCTGTAAATACAGTATTTTTATGGACTTATCGAATGATTCAATTTTTATCAAAAATTAATATAAACTAATATAACTATATGAAAATAGGTGTTCCAAAAGAGATTAAAACCAACGAGAACAGAGTTGCTTTGACACCGATGGGTGCGGAGATACTTGTGAGAAACGGGCACAAAGTTTACGTCGAGCAGACAGCAGGTGTGGGAAGCGGATTTTCGGATGCGGACTACAAAAAAGTCGGCGCGACAATGCTGAAAACTCCGGATGATGTTTTCGATACTGCTGATATGATTATGAAAGTTAAAGAGCCGATTAAGCCGGAGTATAAAAGAATCAAAGCCGGGCAGACAGTGTTCACTTATTTTCACTTTGCTTCATCAAAAGAGCTTACCGAAGCAATGATGAAAAACAAATGTATCGCAATTGCATATGAGACTGTTCAGAAACCTGACGGCTCGCTTCCGCTTCTTATTCCGATGAGTGAGGTTGCTGGAAGAATGGCTCCGCAGGAAGGCGCAAAGTATCTTGAGAAAACAATGGGCGGTCGCGGTGTGCTTCTCGGCGGCGTTCCCGGAACACAGCCAGCTAATGTTGTAATTTTGGGCGGCGGTATCGTCGGAACAAACGCAGCAAAGATTGCAGCGGGATTCGGCGCAAGAGTTACCATTATGGATAATAATTTATACCGCTTGAGATATCTTGATGATGTTATGCCGAAAAACATTCAGACCATGATGAGCAGTCCTTATAATATCCGCGAAGCAATTAAGGAAGCTGATTTGGTTATCGGCGCAGTTTTGATTGCAGGCGCAAAAGCTCCGAAGCTTATCACAAAAGATATGTTGAAGCTTATGAAGCCGGGCGCTGTTGTTGTTGACGTATCGGTTGACCAGGGCGGATGTATCGAAACCTGTCATCCGACAACACACGCTAATCCGACTTATGTTGTGAACGACATTGTTCATTACTGCGTAGCGAACATGCCGGGCGCAGTGCCGTTCACTTCTACGATTGCTCTGACGAATGCAACGCTTCCTTATGCAGTTGAGCTTGCGAACAAAGGCGCGATTGCGGCGATAAAGTCAAATCAGGAGATTAAGCTCGGATTGAACATGATAAACGGAATCATTACTTACAAAGGTGTAGCAGATGCGTTTAAGTTTAAATACACACCTGTTGATGAAGTATTGAAGAGGTATTGAAACAAAAAGTAATTGCCAACTGTTTTAAAAATAAGAAGGTATAGGTTCTTCTTTTTCAGTTTAGAAAATAATGAACCTATTCATATTCATGTTGAATCAGGTGATAAATATGCTAAATTCTGGGTTGAACCTGTAGAATTGGCGAGATCATCCGGTTTTAAAGCACATGAATTAACTGAAATTAGAGATTTAGTAAAAGAACATAAAAATTTAATAATTAATAAGTGGAATGAACACTTCGGAATTAATAACGAATAAATTAAATTCACTGGCGCAAGATATTAAATTTGATGAATATATGATGCGCGTGATTTTGCTTGATGGCAGGGAATTGAGTGTTCCGTTAGAATGGTTTCCTCGCTTAAGAGATGCTAACAGCAAACAAAGAAAAAACTGGCGTCTTATAGGAAAAGGAATCGGTATTCATTGGGAAGATATTGATGAAGATATTTCAGTTGAGAGTTTGTTAAAATATAATTAATTATCTGAAAAATAAATTTGTGAAATTGAACCCCTTATAGGTTATGCTATGAGGGGATTTTTGTTTTAATACACTCCCATGTAGGACAGACATTCTGTCTGTCCCGACAGGCAAGAATGCCTGTCGTACTAATCCAAACTTCGTTTTACTTCCCAGAATGACAATAAAAGTGCTTTTTACAGTGCGTTTTTTTAACTGTTTAAATAGCTTCAATAATTTTATTTTATACAAACTAAGTGCTTCCTTAAAATTAAATGCTACCATGAAAAAAACTTATCCGCCGGTATATTATTCGGACTATTTACAACTTGAAAAACTTCTCGACAGCCAGAAAATGAAAAGCGAAGAGTATGGCGAAGCCGCACATGATGAAATGCTTTTCATAATCGTGCATCAGGCATACGAGCTCTGGTTTAAACAAATAATTTATGAGCTGGACTCCATAATTGAAATGTTTAAAAACGAGGTCATCGAAGAAAGCAATATCGGGAAGTGCATTTCCAAAATGCAGAGAATAACTTTGATTCAACGTTTATTAATCGAACAATTATCTGTTATTGAATCTATGACTCCGCTGGACTTTCTCGACTTCAGAAATTTTTTGATTCCTGCATCAGGATTTCAGAGTGTTCAATTCAGAACAATTGAAAACAAGCTCGGCTTGCGGTCTGAAACCAGAGTCACTTATAACGATAAGCAATATTATACGGTTGTTTCGGGTGAACATCAGAATGTTCTGAAGGAATCGGAGAAAGAACAGAGCTTGCTTTCGCTTGTAGATGACTGGCTTGCAAGGACACCATTTTTGAATTTAGAAGGATATGATTTCTGGAAGAGCTACAAAGGAACGGTCGAGAAACAATTGCTCGAGGATAAAGAAATTATTATGAACAATCCGAGCTTATCAGAAGAAAAAAAGAAACGTCAGCTTGAAGAGTTCGAAAAGACGATTGAGAATTTCAGAATGATTATCGATGAGAAAAAATATAATGAGCTTGTTGCACAGGGACACAGAAAAATTTCTCACAAGGCATATCTCGCGGCGTTGTTCATTAATCTTTATCGCGATGAGCCGATTTTGCATCTGCCATTCAGGTTTTTAACATACTGCGTTGAGGTCGATGAGAATTTTACGATGTGGCGATACAGACATGCGCTCATGGTTCACAGGATGATTGGCGCAAAGATCGGGACAGGCGGTTCATCCGGCTCGCATTACCTGATGCAGACGGCTGAGAAGCATAAAGTGTTTAAAGACTTTTTTGATTTATCGACTTATCTTGTTCCGCGTTCGGAAATTCCTGAGCTTGATGAGAGCTTAAAAAAACAACTGGGTTTTTATTATACATATAACAAATAATAAACATTATGGAAATCATTGCCATAGTCATTCTCGCTTTTTTTATCCTGATTTTATTTCTAAAAACTGCGCGGGTCGTTCCGCAGAAAACAGTTTTCATTGTCGAGCGTCTCGGAAAATATCACGCAACGCTCGATGCGGGATTTCATATTCTTATTCCGTTTATTGACAGAGTTGCATATAAACACTCGCTGAAAGAAATGGTAATGGACGTTCCGCCGCAGACTTGTATTACGAAAGATAACATTCAGGTTGAAGTTGACGGCGTTTTGTATTTGCAGGTTATTGACCCTGTAAAGTCGTCTTATGGAGTTAACAATTATGCGTTTGCTTCGATACAGCTTGCGCAGACGATGATGAGAAGTGAGATTGGAAAGATTGAGCTTGATAAAACTTTTGAGGAAAGAGAATCGATCAATGCGGCGATTGTAACTGCGATTGACAAAGCGTCGGAGCCGTGGGGATTGAAGGTGATTCGATATGAAATAAAAAATATTAATCCACCGCCGAGCATTAAGGATGCGATGGAAAAACAAATGAGAGCAGAGCGTGAGAAACGCGCGCTCATTGCGGAGTCAGAGGGTGATAAGCAGGCGAAGATTAACAGAGCTGAAGGTGATAAGCAGGAAGCAATTGCAAAATCCGAAGGTGAAAAACAGAGAAGAATTAACGAAGCTGAAGGACGCGGACAGGAAATCGAGAGGATTGCTTTTGCAACGGCTAAGGGTATCAGGGAAATTGCGAATGCAATCAACGAAAGAGGCGGAAGTGATGCGGTGAATTTGCGAATCGCGGAGCAGTATTTAGGTGAGTTTGGAAAGCTTGCGCAGAAAAATAACACGATGATTATTCCGAGCGATTTAAGCGATGTTGCTACTATGGTTGCAACAATCAGCAAGACGTTTACATCAATGAATCAGAAGTCAACCGAAATTCAGCAGGAGCATAAAAAATGAGCTTATTAGAAAATTATCCGCTCGTCTGGTTTATCATAGGTATTTTGTTTTTGTTTGCAGAGCTCATAATGCCGGGATTCATAATTTTCTTTTTTGGAATAGGCGCGCTTGTGACGGCGCTGCTGACGCTGGTGTTTGGCATTGAAAACGTTGCTGTGCAGATTTTGATTTTTATTGTTTCTTCAATGCTTAGCTTGGTATTTCTCAGAAATTTTTTCAGCAAGCTGTTCAAGGGGAAAGTAGATGCAAAAGGAAAAGTTAATGATGAGTTTATCGGAAGAAAAGTTATGGTTGTACGCGAGATAAAACCAAATTCTTTAAAAGGAAAAGTTGAGCTTAACGGTGCCTTGTGGGAAGCAGATTCGGAATATTTCATCGAAAAGGATGCGGTTGTTGAAGTCATCGGCAGAAAAGATTTAACGTTGATTGTAAAACCGGTAGAATAATGTCAGAGATAACGGCGTTTATCAGAGAGGTTAAATATATATCTAAGTTTAGAGAAGAACTCGAAACCTTAGATTTTAAAAAATTTAACATTAATGAAGCTCCCGGAGTTTTTTTATTAAAGGATAGTAAGACAATATTTTCTATTTCAAAATGGGTTTCACCTAAAAGAACCCGATCTTATCCTTATGAAAGAGTGTATAATTCTTTAAACGGTGGCAAGGTAATAACCATAATTCCGATAGTAAAAGATGAAGGATTTGATGGAGATAGGGATTTTCTTCAATTCGATACTGTTTCTTTAATGAGTTTATTGGATGTTTATATTATATATGCATATTATGTTGATGCAGAGAAAAACAATAGGTATGAGGGTAAATATTTAAATAAAATTACAAATCAGAAATTTGATAATAGTTTTATTAAAAAGAAAATCAAAGAAATAAAAAACTATAGAAGCTCATCATTACATTGGAATCTAAATGAATTATCTAATCCTATAACGATTAATAATGCAATAAAATCTTATTTAAATATTTCAAAGAATTTGCAAGTGAAACTGCATGATGTTAAAGGAATCGAAAAATTTAAAAATAAATTGATTGGTGAAGTTAATATTTTTAAAGAATTTTCCAGAAATAAATCTAAGGGTGCTCAAAATAGAGAATTTCTAACAACCCAACCTAAAGAAATTTTGAGTACAAAAACGAAGTCAAAGATAACTATAAAAAATTATTTAGGTGGTTTATATCATTTTACGGTTGATGAGATTGAGATTAGCAGCAATAATTTAATTCTTATAGAATCTAAGTGTAGTAAATCATTAAAAATTCCTTCTCGAGGGGATATAAGAGATGGATTATTAAAAATGATTTTATATTCCAATCTTGAAAAAGTAGAGCTAAATAATAAAAAATATAAGGCTATACCTTTGCTTGATTTAATTTCGCTCAGACTTAAAGGTAACATTAGTAATTATTCAGATAAAGCAGATATTGATAAATTCATAAGAACGAATGAATTAATGTCATATGATATTGAGTTAATAAAAACAATTTTTCTCGAAGCTCAAAAGAATAAATTTATTATAAGAGTTAGAAAAGGATAATGATAAAAAGTCCGTTAAGATATCCGGGGGGTAAGAGTAAAGCTATAAAAACTATGTTACCACTAATTCCTGATTTTGATGAATACAGAGAACCAATGTTAGGAGGTGGTTCATTGTTTTTAACTCTTAAACAACTTTTCCCTCAAAAAAAATATTGGGTAAATGATATTTATTATCAGTTGTTTAAATTTTGGGAAATGTCTCAAATTAATTTAGATAATTTAGAATGTGAGATCAATAATTTAAGAAATAAATTTAACTCAGGAAAAGAATTACACAAATATTTGATTGAAAATATTGATAAATTTAACGATATACAAACTGCAAGCGCATTTTTTGTTTTAAATAGGATTACTTTTTCAGGAACAAGTGAATCGGGAGGATACTCTCAACAAGCATTTGAAAAAAGATTTACAGAAAGCAGTGTGGAAAGAGTAAAACAATTAAATGGCTTACTTTCAAATACACTGATTACAAATTTTGATTATTTAAAAGTAATTAATACACCAGGAAAAAATGTGTTTATTTACTTAGATCCACCATATCATTCGGCAACAAAATCCGCATTATATGGGAAAAACGGTAATTTGCATAAAGATTTTGACCATGAAAAATTTGCTCAATCAATGAAAAGTTGTGAACATAAATGGTTAATTACGTATGATGATTCTGAATACATAAGAGGGCTTTTTTCTTTTGCAAAAATATATTCATGGAATTTAACTTATGGAATGCGAAATGTAAGAAACGGATCTGATAAAAAAGGAAAAGAATTATTTATATCAAATTATTTATATTCGATGCCTGAATTGAACGAACAATTTTTATTGTTTGATAAAAAGAAGAAAAAACTTTCATATTAATGAACATATCTCTAAAAAATAAAAATGCGGTGGTGTGCGGGAGCACGCAGGGAATAGGGAAAGCTATTGCGGTTGAGTTTGCAAAAAGCGGAGCAAATGTTACACTTGTTGCGCGTGATGAAAATAAATTGAAAGAAGTTTTATCGGAGCTTGAGAGTGTTAGTGAAAAAAACCAGAAGCACGGTTTTATTGTTGTGGATTTTGATAATTCGGATAAGCTGATTGAAGCGGTTGAAAAATATGCAAAGGATAATCCGAGTGTTCATATTCTTGTGAACAATACGGGCGGACCGAATCCCGGGAAAGCAATAGATGCGGAGATTGATGATTTTTTCTGCGCGTTTAACAGGCACTTGATTGCAAATCAGATTTTGGTGAGGACGTTTGCGGAGGGAATGAAAAAAGAAAAGTACGGAAGGATAATAAATATTATTTCTACTTCGGTTAAACAGCCGATACCGGGGCTTGGTGTTTCAAATACGATTCGCGGTGCGGTTGCAAGCTGGTCAAAGACGCTGGCGGGAGAGCTTGCTCCGTTTGGAATTACGGTTAATAATGTTTTGCCTGGAGCGACGAGTACGCAGAGGCTGACTTCTATTATAGAGAACAAATCGAAGAAGCTCAGCAAATCAGAAGATGATGTTAAGGAAGAAATGATGAAAGAAATTCCTGCGCAGAGATTCGGGTTGCCCGAGGAACTTGCTTATGCGGTGACGTTTCTTGCTTCGGAAAATGCGGGTTACATAAACGGAATTAATCTGCCTGTCGATGGCGGAAGAACTTTGAGCTTATAAAGTGGTGATTCTATAGTTAGAAAAATATAACTGATACAACCTCCTTGCTTTTGACAAGTGTATTCTCCCTTTGGAGAGGATTAGGAGAGGACTTATAAGACTTAAGTATTTGCAAACAATACTGGGATTCCCGCCTTCGCGGGAATGACTTCTTAATTTTGACAAGAAGTCTGTCCTACCAGGATTTAAATTTTAAAATTATATAAATGATAGTTTATAATGTTACGGTTAATATTGATGAGCCTGTAAAAGATGAGTGGCTTGAGTGGATGAAACAGGAACATATTCCCGATGTTATGAAGACGGGATTGTTTGTTGAATATAAAATTTTGCGACTGCTTCAGCCGAAACCAGATGACGGTGATACTTTTGCGATTCAGTATTTTGCAAAGAGCATGGAAGATTATGAAGCATACATAAAAGAACATGCGCCAAGACTTCAGGAAATTCACAGTAAAAAATATGAAGGCAAGTTTCATGCGTTCAGGTCAATTCTTGAAACAGCAGATTAACGAACTAACAGTTTATGGAGAAATTAAAAAATTATATCGGCGGTGAGTTAATTGCGCCCGCTAAGGGTAATTACATAGACGATTATAATCCTGCAACGGGAGAGGTGTTTACGTTGATTCCTGATTCAGATAAAGATGATGTCGAGCGGGCAATCGATGCGGCGGAGAAAATTTTTCCGTTATGGTCGCAGATGCCTGCGGAGGAACGTGCGTCGTATATGATGAGGATAGCCGATTTAATAAAACAAAAGTTTGAAAAGTTTGCTCTTGCGGAAACGATTGATACGGGAAAACCTTTGTGGCTTTCAAAGGAAGTTGACATTCCGCGCGCGGTGAAAAATTTTGAGTTCTTTGCTTCGGCGATAATTCATTTTGCAAGTGAAGCGCATGCGACGGATAACACTGCGATTAATTATACATTGAGACAGCCGCTCGGGATTGTCGGCGCGATATCGCCGTGGAACTTGCCTTTGTATTTATTGTCGTGGAAAATTGCTCCTGCGCTTGCGGCGGGCAACTGTGTTGTTGCGAAGCCGTCGGAGGTTACTCCTCTTACGGCGTTTATGCTTTCGGAAGTGTGCATCGAAGCGGGCTTGCCGAGAGGTGTATTAAACATCGTGCATGGTTACGGACATAAGGCGGGGCAGGCGATAATTTCTCATGAGAAGGTTAAGGCGGTTACGTTCACAGGCGGTACAAAAACGGGAAGAGATATTTCACGCATTGCGGCACCGATGCTGAAAAAACTTTCGCTCGAGCTTGGCGGAAAAAATCCGAATATAATTTTTGCGGACTGCAAGTATGACGAGATGCTTGAGACGACGATAAGGTCATCGTTTTCTAATCAAGGTGAAATTTGTCTGTGCGGTTCGAGAATTTTTGTCGAGAGAAGCTTGTATCCGAAATTCAAAAATGATTTTGTCGAGAGAATAAAAAATTTAAAAGTCGGTGACCCACTTTCGGAAGATACGAAAGTCGGGGCTATTGTTTCGCAGCCGCATTTTGAAAAAATATTAAGCTACATTGATCTGGCAGAAAAAGAAGGTGGAAATATTTTGTGCGGGGGAGATTCTATGGATATTGAAGGCAGATGCGGGAAGGGCTGGTTTATCGAGCCGACGGTGATTGAAGGACTGCCGCATACATGCAGAACGAATCAGGAAGAAATTTTTGGTCCGGTTGTTACATTGGTGCCGTTTGATACTGAAGAAGAAGCTTTGGAAATGGCGAACTCGACGGAGTACGGACTTGCATCTATTATATGGACGGAGAATTTATCGCGAGTGAACAGAATGACTACGCAGATAAAATCAGGAATTGTGTGGGTTAACTGCTGGATGCTGAGAGACTTGCGAACGCCGTTTGGTGGTGTGAACAGTTCGGGAGTTGGACGCGAGGGCGGACTTGAAGCGTTGAGGTTTTTTACTGAAGCAAAAAATGTTTGCATAAAATATTAGTGTTGCCGCAGAATTTTGCCACAAAGCACACAAAGAAGCACAAAGGAAAGAATAAAAACATAGACACAGAGTTCACAGAGAAAAACAAAAGGAGAAATTGTAATGAAAAAATTTAATAATTCTGTTTTTAAGTTTGCAATATTTATATTTGGTTTCTTCAATGTTTTATTCATCTACTCAAATGTAAATTCCCAAACCTCCGATAATCCGAATAAGCTTTTTGATGACGGATTAACTGTTTTGGTTTTTGGTGACTGGGGAAGAGAGGGAATAAAGATTCAGCAGGATGTTGCGAACCAGATGGGGATTTTTGCGCTGGCAAACAATGTGCAATTTCTGGTTGTTGTCGGAGATAATTTTTATGATGACGGCGTTACAGGACTCGATGACCCGCATTGGACGAGGTCGTTTGAAGCTGTTTACACCGCTCCGTCACTGCAAGTGCCTTGGTATGTTATGCTCGGAAATCATGATTACAGAGGAAACATTCACGCGCAGATTCAATATTCTGCTATCAGCAACCGATGGAAAATGCCTTCGAGATATTTTTCAAACACGGCAAAAATTAACGATACGACCGAAGCCTTGTTTGTGTTTATGGATTCGAGTCCGTTTGTGCAGTCATATTATACAAGAAAAAGCATGAAGAACGTTGTCGGTGTTGATACGCTGGCGCAGTTAAGATGGGCTGACAGTGTGCTTGCAAACTCAAATGCAAAATATAAAATCGTTGCGGCGCATCATCCTGTTTTTTCATACGGCGAGCACGGGCAGACGAAAGAGCTTATCACTCAATGGAAGCCGATGCTTGAAAGAAATAATGTTGATTTGTATTTAGCGGGGCATGAACACGACTTGCAGTATTTATATCCGCCGGACGGAAGCGTGCATTATTTTGTTTCAGGTGCGGGTTCGGAAACAAGACCGACAACATCGGGAGAATATACGAAGTTTGCAAAAGGAAAAACCGGAGGGTTTTTATTGCTGAACTTTACCGATAAGATTAAAGCTGCTTTTGTTGATCACAGCGGAAATGTTTTATATCAAACTGAGATTACAGATTAAGTTTAAAATTAATTTTAGTAATTAATCATAATGCTTTCTTTCTGGGAAAAAAATTCTTTTTTAAAGTATGATGTCATCATCATCGGCAGCGGAATACTCGGCTTATCGACCGCATGCGAAATAAAAGAAAACCATCCCGATAAATCAATTTTAATTTTAGAGCGCGGAATTTTTCCGACGGGCGCAAGCACGAAGAATGCTGGCTTTGCGTGTTTTGGAAGCTTGACGGAGATTCTTGCCGATTTCAAAACGAAAGGCGAGCAGAATACGCTTGAGCTTATAAGCAAGCGCATAAAAGGAATCGAGGCACTACGAAAGAGACTTGGTGATGAGAGAATCGGATATATTAATAATGGCGGTTATGAATTAATTGATAAGGACAATCTGGACAAGCTGAATTTCCGCGGAGGTGTGAACCTGATGCTTAAGGATATTGTCGGTGAGGATGTTTTTGAGATAAGAGATGATTTGATTTCGCAGTTCGGGTTTAATGCAAACAGGGTTAAGTCACTGGTTTATTCCAAATATGAATCACAGATTGATACGGGATTGATGATGAGCAATTTGATTTTGTATGCGCAGGAGAAGGGAATCAGGATAATAAACGGAAGTGAAGTAAAAGATTTTCACATTAAAAGTAACAAAGTTGAAGTTGCGGTATCGCATAATGTTTTGAAAGAAGATGTTGTATTTGAATGTGAGAAGCTTGTGCTATGTTGTAATGCGTTCACGGATAAGCTTTTCAAAGACATAAAAGTGACGCCGGGACGCGGACAGGTGCTTGCAACAAAGCCGATAAAGAATCTGAAGTTCAAAGGTGTGTTCCATTATGATGAGGGATTTTATTATTTCAGAGATTACAATAATAGAGTAATCTTTGGCGGCGGCAGGAACAGAGATTTCAAGAAAGAAGCGTCGCATGAGTTTGATTATAATTTTGAGATTCTCGATGACCTCAGAGAAAAGCTCGAGCATGTGATTTTGCCGTCGGAAGAGTTTGAGATAGATTATTACTGGACGGGCATAATGGGGTTTACGGAAACAAAAGAACCGGAGATACGCGACATCGAAAACAAAGTCATCGGCGCAATAAGCTGCAACGGGATGGGCATTGCGCTATCGAGCTACTTAGCAAAAGAGATTACAAGTAAATATTTTTAATTAAAAAAAACCTCGCCGGAAAATGAAAAATTTATTAATAATTTTGTTTCTGACATTAACACATAATCTCAACGCACAAACCCAATGGAGCTGGCAAACGCCCCAACCAAACGGAAATATGTTAAGAAGTGCAAGATTTTATAATCAGCAGACAGGGTATATATGCGGATTTTCTGGAACCGTATTAAAGACAACAAACGCTGGAACTAACTGGTTTAACTTAAATACCAATGCAGCTTTTTGGATGAATTCATTATATGTATTTGATAGCTTAAACGTAATTTGCTGCGGCGATACGGGCAGAATTTTGAAGACAACCGATGGTGGAATTAACTGGAAGACAATTATATCAGGTGCAGGAATATTATTATATGGAATTGATTTCGTTAATGAAAATACAGGTTATGTATGCGGTGCAGGCGGAGTTATTTTTAAGACTACTAATAAGGGAGAAAACTGGACGAACTTAAATTCGACAACAGGTGCACGTTTAAATGCCATAGATTTTGCGAACAGTAACACAGGTTATTGCGGTGGTGCAGGAATAATGTTAAAAACTACTAACGGCGGAAATAATTGGTTTAATACTAATGTGACATTCAGTTTTCCTTTTGCAATGATTCAGTCCATTTCATTATTGGATTCCAACAATATTTATGCAACAATTGTACTTGATTCAAAACTTATATATTCAAGCAACGGAGGCACCAATTGGAACTATTATGATACTCAACTGCCTCAAGTTTATAATGGCATAGATATGCCAAACTCAATTTCATTTTTAAATGTGCAGACGGGATATCTTGCAAGTGATTTTGGAAAAGTTTGTAAAACAACAAATGGCGGATTGAACTGGGTTCAGGATTCGACATTTACTTTTCCATACTCCAGACCTAATATTTTTTTTGGAGTATATGCAAACCAGAATATAGTTTACGCAGTGGGTGGCGGAGGAACGATTATAAAATCAACTAATTCGGGAAGCAGTTATTTTCTTCAAAGCGGCAGAAGAACCCGGCAGACAGATGTCTTTTTTATCAATCAGGATTTAGGATTTTCAGTCGGGTGGTCAGGTGAAATATGGAAAACTACTAACTCAGGAAACAATTGGATACAAAAAACATCTAACACAAATAGAAAATTACAATCCGTATTTTTTACAAACTCACAGACAGGATATATAGCAGGAGATACCGGCTTAATTCTGAAGACTACTAATTCAGGAGAAAATTGGTTTACTCAAACATCAGGTTCGGATAGAATGCTGATTGATATTTATTTTTTAAATCAATCAACGGGATACATTTGCGGAAATAACAATCCAATTCTTAAAACTACTAATGAGGGAAATAATTGGATAGCCATAACAAGTCCTATTGCCGGAGATTTAAACAAAATATATTTTCAGAATGAGAATACTGGGTTTTCTATTGAGGATGGTAGTTTCATGAGAACAACAAATGGCGGGATAAGCTGGAGTATAAATAATACATTTGGAGCAAAAGGTTTATGTTTCGTAAACTTAAATACAGGATATGCGGTTCGGGGCGGGGGTCAGGTATTTAAAACAACTAATAATGGACTTAACTGGTCTCAGATATCTTCACAAACAGGTTGGGTATTTTATGATGTGTATTTTGAAAATGAAATGAAAGGAATAGGTGTAGGTACTTCGAATAGTTCGAGCTATGGTTTGATTGCAAAAACTACAAACGGAGGAGTTAACTGGACCCAGATGTTTGTTACAAATAATTATTTATTTTCGGTTGATTTTGTTAACGAACAAACAGGATTTATAGTCGGTGACTGGGGAAACATACTCAAAACCACAAACGGAGGATTAACTTTTATAAATGAAAATCATAACGAAGTTATATCAGCTTATGAATTAAAACAGAATTATCCGAATCCGTTTAATCCATCAACGAATATTGAATTTAATATTCCACGTTTCGGATTTGTAAAACTATTGGTGTATGATATTACAGGAAAAGAAGTTGCTGTTTTGTTAAACAAAGAATTAAATCCCGGTGAATACAATATAGGATGGGATGCTTCTGCATTACCAAGCGGAGTTTATTTTTATACTTTGAAGGTAAACCCCGAAACAAGTTCAGGACAAGGGTTTTCTCAAACAAGAAAAATGATTTTATTAAAATAAATTTATGGCAGAAAAAGAATTATTAAATTCATCACGGGCACCGGAGGCGGTGGGGCTTTACCCTCATGCGAGAAGAGTGGGCAATTTGCTTTTTCTTTCGGGAGTTGGTCCGAGAGAAAAAGGGAAGAAAGAAATTCCCGGAGTAACACTCACGGAAGCGGGAGAGATTTTGGATTATGATATTGAAACACAGTGTCACTCGGTTTTTAAGAATGTGAGATACATTCTTGAAGACAGCGGGTCAAGCTGGGACAACATTATTGATGTAATTGTTTTTCTAACTAATATGAAAAAAGATTTTCCTATCTTTAACAAGCTGTATGCTGAGTACTTCAAGGACAATCAGCCGTGCAGAACCACAATAGAGATAAATGCTCTACCGACACCCATAGCAATTGAGTTAAAAGTAATTGCAACAATATAGTTTTTATAATTTTTAATAATTAACAAAACAATAATGTCAAAACACATTCAAAGTTATTCTCCTCTGTTTATGTTGAGAGGATTTCTCATTGTAATTCTCGGTTTGATTGCAATATTCACTCCACAATTTGTGATTAACTCATTGATGGTTTTTCTCAGTTGTGTGCTTCTTCTTGTCGGGGTAAGTATGATTGTTATGGGACTTCGCGGCGGTTTCGAAGATAATTTTCTGAAAGTTCTCGAAGGCGCGGTGTATATGGTTTTCGGTTTGTTGATTTTATTAAACACACAGGCATCTGCAGATGTAATTGTAACTTTGCTTGCAGCATTGTTTGTTGTCGGCGGGTTGGTTCAGATATTCGCGTCGATATTAATAAGACAGGTTATTCAAAATGAATTTCTCGGAATATTAAACGGTATCATTACAATTTTGCTTGGAATATTAATCTGGGCTGACTTTACAATGGGAAGCTTCGGAATAGTCCGCTTGATTGGTTTATTTCTATTAATTATGGGAATAATTTCCATCTGGCAATCAATGAAAATCAGGACATATAAATATTAATAACCCCCTCATTTAGAAAGAGGAGTACAAAACCAAAACAAAGGAGAAAACTTTGGAAGAGTTACAAAAACACTGGTGGGCAATTGCCCTTAGAGGTTTCATTGCAATAATATTCGGTCTGCTTGCATTCATAACTCCGAGGATGATGCTTGTATCACTTGTGCTCGTATTCGGATGTTACGCGCTGATATCGGGCGTGTTTATTTTCTTCGGTGCGTTTGCAGTTAAGGATACAAACGGGAGAATGTTCAGAATATTGGTGTTGTATCTATAGCAATGGCATTTAAAATTAAAAATCATACATTACAAACAGCATGACAACAGAGCAAGATAAACTTGACCATCAAAACGCAGTAACAGTTTTTTCATCCGGAAATGAAGCGGTTATTTCTGTGGTTAAATCTATTTTAGATGAAGCAAATATAAAATACCTGATAAAGGGAGAAGATGTTGAAAATTTATTCGGACTGGGAGTTATAGGAACAGGATTTAATCCCGTAACGGGTCCCGTTGAATTTCAGGTTATGCCGGAAAACGTCAAGTATGCAAAAGAATTATTGAAAGATGTAAAAGACGAGTAGTTAAGTTATAAAATAAGAATGGAAGTCATTCCCGCGAAAGCGGGAATCCCATTCTTATAATAACTCAATACATATAGTTTACGGGATTATCGGGGCAAGGTCCTAATCCGCACTCAAGAAATGAAGTTACCACATTAGCTGCCGCTAAAATAAACACCACATAAAAAGCAAACATAGCAAAACCTTCGAGCTTGCTGCCTGAAGGTTCTGTTGATTTATCAGTTAAGCTATCTGATGAAGTTTCAAATTGCTTTCCGAATAATATCACCACAGCGATTATGAATATTGTTATCATAAAAAATATGAATGCCCATGTATAAAGATGCATCCCGAGTATCGGTGTACCGTAACCTGTCGGCTGTCCGGGGACAGGAACTATGTGCAGTAAAATTTGTCTCATTGAAACCGAAGCACCGAAGAGAGCACCGATGATAGACATTCCATAATGCGCGGGTCTGATTCCAAACTTCAGATTCATCGCAAATCCGGTCATTACCATAAGCATTCCGACTCTTTGCAGTAAGCATAACGGGCAGGGAAGTTCATTTAAAACGAACTGGACTGTATATGCACCGATAATTACCAAGCCGAGCCCGAGTATTCCAATTATATTAATTGTTTTTGCAACCGGATGCATGTTCATTTTATCAGAATTATCAGAGATTAATATTTATTGCATCTGTTATGTGATAGCGGAATATTAAGGAAGAAAAAACGATATTTATTATAAAGGTGATGATTGCAGCTTTGCGCATACCTTTATAAATGAAGAAGATGTTTATCGTGAGAATGAGAAAAGGTAAAGATGCCATGTTGGTTTAAGAATGGGATTCTTCGCTTCGCTCAGAATGACACTTGTATAGTATTATATAAGTTACATATATTCCACTTGAACATCATCGGTCAGGGGGTGTGACTGACAGGTGAGTATGTATCCCTCCTCGATTTCAGCATCTGAAAGCCCTTCGCGTTCATCCATTTTTACTTTGCCGGATAAAAGCTTTGCGCGGCAGGTTGTGCAAATGCCGCTGCGGCATGAGTAAGGCGGGTCAAGTCCCGCGTCAATTGCCGCCTGCAGTATGGTTTTCAGCGGGTCAACGGTTATAATTTCATCTTCACGGTCGAGAATTACTCTGACTTTTCTCGGGACAAGCTCCTCTTCAACAATTTCCATTATATCAGGTATGGGAGGAGTAAAATATTCGGTATGAATTTTCTCGTTAGGAATTTTCCATAGCAGCAATTCGCTTTTAACTAAATCCATCATAGGCATGGGACCGCAGATGAAAGTTTCAAGGTTCTGTGGTTTTTCAGGAGGATGTTCATATCCAGTATCGTTGAAAGAATTTTTTATGATACGGGCTAAGTCATGAACATTGATAAAACCTTTTAATCCTTTCCAGTTGCTGTCGTAAGCATGCAAAGTATAGCAAACAATTAATCTTTCGGGATTATCTTTTGCGTATTCATCGAGCTCTTTTTTGAACATGATGTTTTCCTCGTTCTCACTGCCATAATATAAAATAACTTTGCTGTCGGGTTCGCATGCAAGAATGGATTTCAAAATTGCAAACAAAGGTGTGATACCGCTTCCTCCAGCAATGAGTAAATAAGTTTTTTTGTTACCGGCTGAAAGCTCGGGAGTAAAACTTCCGTTGGGGGGAAGCGTTTCTATTCTGTCGCCTTCATTCAGAACGTTTACGAGATAATTTGAAACAACGCCGTTGTTGGTAACTTTGCAGGCAAATGAAAGCGGTTCATCAGTATGCGGACTGCTGCAAATTGAATATTCTCGGCGGTATTCCTTGCCGTTGAGGATTACTCTGAAGGCAAGATACTGACCGGGTTTGTATTCAAAGAATTTTTTTAATGTATCGGGAATTTCAAACGTAAACGATGCGGAATCTTTTGTGAGAAAAGTTTTTTTGGCGATTTTTAATGAGAAGTATTTAACAGACATAGCAAGCAATTTTTATGTCTTCAGAAGTTTTCGACTTCGATTATAAAAATCCAAGCTCAAGCTTAGCTTCTTCGGACATTTTATTCATATCCCACGGAGGTTCAAACGTTATGTGAACTTTTGCATCGTGAACCATCGGATGATTTTTCAGTTTTTCCTCGACTTCACCAGGCAGTGTTCCCGCAACGGGGCATGACGGCGAAGTCAAAGTCATAATCACAAGCACATCATTGTTCTCCGCGATTTTAACATCATAAATTAACCCTAAATCATAAATATTAACAGGTATTTCGGGGTCAAAACACATTTTTAAAACTTTGATGACTTCTTCCTTCACGACTTCGGGCGGATAGTTGTGCTGAGGTTTTTCGTTATCTTCCTCGATAGATTTTTTAACCTCTTCCGCCAAAGTAGTTTTCGGCTGTTCGGATTTGGTTTCAGTTTTATTTTCAGGAGCATCTTTTTTTGTTATGTCGTCTTTTTTCATTTCGTTTCCTGTTTCTTCAACGTCTGAAGAATCAACAACAACTCTTTCAACTTTTCCGTCTTTTTTTATTATGTTATAGCTTGGCATATTAATATTAATTAAAAATCTTGTTTAATGCTATAGGCATTCGCCTATCGAGACAGACAGGGGGCACCCTTTGGGTCATGTCTGTCCTACTATTAGTTTGGTTTAATTCTTGTTTAAAAAACTTTTTGCATAATTTTTCATGTAGCTTATCATTGACACGAGTCCGTTTGAGCGGGTCGGTGATAAATGCTCGCGCATTCCGATTTTATCGATGAATGCCATATCAGAATTTACAACGTCTTCGGGTTTTTGTCCCGATAAAACTTTTATGAGCAGGGCAATTAATCCTTTTGTAATGATTGCATCGCTGTCGGCAAAATAATATACTCTTCCATCTTTGAATTCGGGACGGAGCCATACTTGTGACTGACAACCGGTGACTTTGTATTCATCGATTTTATATTTCGGGTCAATCAAAGGAAGATTTTTTCCGAGGTCGATGATGTATTCGTATTTGTCAGTCCAATTATCGAACGTAGAAAAGTCTTCGATTAACTCGTTTTCGATTTCCTGAATTGATTTATTATTTATTGCGGTTTCGTTCATAAACTTTTTAAAACTAAACACAAAATCACTAAAACACAAAACAAAAATTAATTTTCGTGGTTTGATATTTTTGTGTTAAAAAATAATTATATACTGTATCACTGATTTTTAAACCAAACACAAAAACACAAAATTTTTAAATTTATTGTAATTCTTTGTTTCGTGCTTTTGTGGCTTTGTGTTCACAATTTTTTTATGTTAAGTTATGAAAGCATTTTTTTTACTTTGTATATCCCCTCAATCATTTTATCTATTTCTTCTTTTGTATTATACAATCCGAACGAAGCGCGTATAGTTCCCGGAATGCCAAAACGCTGCATAAGCGGTTCTGTGCAGTGCATTCCCGTGCGGACGGCAATGCCCATCTGGTCGAGAAGCGAGCCGCAGTCATAAGGATGAAAATCTTTTATCAAAAATGAAATTATGCTTGCTTTATTTTTTGCCGTGCCGATTATCCTTATGTCACCGATTTCATTTAACTTATTTGTGCCATATTCGAGCAGTTCGTCTTCGTATTCTTTGATATTGCTTTTTCTTATGTCAAATAAATAATCGATTGTTGTTCCCATTGCGATTGTGTCTGCGATGTTGGGAGTGCCTGCTTCAAACTTGAACGGCAAATCGTTATAAACTGTTTTTGCGAATGAAACGGACTTAATCATTTCACCGCCGCCCTGATAAGGAGGCATTGCTTCAAGCAAGTCTTCTTTGCCGTACAAAATTCCTGCGCCTGTTGGTCCGTAAAATTTATGCGAGGACACTGCATAAAAGTCAGCGTCTAAATCCTGAACGTCGATTGTAAGATGCGGTCCTGCCTGCGCGCCGTCGATTACTACGATTGCACCGTACTTGTGCGCCGTTGCAATCATTTCTTTTATGGGGTTAATCGTGCCGAGTGAGTTTGATATATGAGCAACGGAAACAATTTTTGTTTTGTCCGTGAACATCGATTCGTATTCATCGAGCATGATTTCTCCGCTGTCGGAAATGGGAATGATTTTTAAGACCGCTCCGGTTTTTTCGCAAATCATCTGCCACGGAACGATGTTTGAGTGATGCTCGAGAGTCGAAATCATAACTTCATCTCCGGGCTTCAGAACCATTCCGCCGTAAGATGCGGCAACGAGGTTTATTCCGTCGGTTGTTCCTTTTGTGAAGATGACCTGACGAGTATTTTCTGCGTTTAAAAATGCGCGCGCCTTCTCGCGTGTTTCTTCGAATGCGCGTGTTGCCTTCTCGCTGAGGCAATGCACACCGCGATGAACGTTGCTGTTCATTTCGGTGTAGTACTCGGTTAATTTATTTATTACTTGTTTTGGCTTTTGAGTTGTGGCAGCGTTGTCGAAGTAAACGAGCGGATGGTTATTAACTTTTTGAGAGAGGATCGGGAAATCCTCTCTTACTTTCATTACGTTGTATGGTGATAATATTTTTTCTTTAACATCAATCATATTGGTATTGTAGTCGAACCTTTTAAGGTTCGTACGAAAGCTAAAGCTTTCGGCTACATTTTTAACTCAATTTATACTTAAATCTCTTTTCTGAGCTTTCTCATCAGATTTTTGTGAAGATATTCTCTAAGTGAATCATCCTGAACGGTATCGATTACATCGGTTGCAAATGCGTGCATCAATAAAATTTTTGCTTCGGCTTTTGAAATTCCGCGTGAGCGCATATAGAACATTGCAATTTCATCGAGCTGTCCTGTTGTTGCCCCGTGCGAACATTTTACATCGTCTGCATAAATTTCAAGCTGTGGCTTTGCGTTTATCTGTGCAGAGTCGGAAAGTAAAATATTTTTATTCGACTGATATGCGTTTGTTTTTTGTGCATCTTTGCGAACCATAATTTTTCCGTTGAATACTGCAACGGATTTATCATCCATCAATCCTTTATAAAGCTCGTTGCTGTAACAATTCGGAACTGCGTGGTCGGCAAGAGTATGGTTATCTGCAAACTGTTTTCCCTGCAAAGTATAAAGACCATTGAAGTGGCACTCGCAGTATTCACCTGCAAGAACAGAGTTAAGGGTATTCCTTATTAAAGAACCGCCCCATGTAACAACTGTGCTGTTATATTTGCTGCGGGTATCCTGCTGAACCTGTGTAAGCCCGATGTGGAATGCTTCGTCGCCATCGTTCTGAATTTTGTAATGCTCTATTGAAGCGTTCGACTTCAAGACGATTTCCAAAACTGAGTTTGTGAAAAACGGATTGCTTCCGATTGTGTTATACTCTTCGATTACGTTAATGCTTGCGCCGTCTTCGAGAACGATTAAATTTCTCGGCTGTGCAATCAAGCTTTCTTCACGCGCATCGGCGATGTTAAGAATCAAAACATGCTCGTTAACGGTGACGTTCTCGGGAACATAAATGAACACGCCGTCATTTGCGAAAGCGGTATTGAGAGCGGTTAAGCTGTTGCGGTAATAATCGGCATACTTTGCAAAATATTTTAAGATAAGCTCGTTGTGAGTTTTTCTTGCATCTGCAAAGCTCCCGATGAAAACGCCTTCCTGATTGGTTTCAATTTTTGAAAACTTGGAAGAATAATGTCCGTTTATTAAAACGATTATGTTGCCTTCAAATCCCGGGAAAATAAATTTTGCAACTTCTTCATAAGAAAGATTAATTTTCTCATGAATGAGGTATTGCCTGAATTTATTTTTAAGAATCGGGTTGAGGTTGGTATATTTCCACTCTTCGGATTTTTTTCCGGGGAAACCGAACTCCTCGAATACGGAAATTGCATCCTGCCTTATTTGGTGAAGCGGACTCTTCGACTCGCCGTTGAGCGAGCTTTCCATTAGCTTGAAATCCGATATGAGTTTATATTTTAAATCCTGATTTTCCATCTGTGCTTATGCGTTAACTTTTTCTTCTTCTTTAACCCAGTCGTAGCCCTGTTCTTCGAGGTGAAGCGCAAGCTCTTTACCGCCTGACTTTACGATTCTGCCGTCATACATAACGTGCACAAAATCAGGAACGATGAAGTTTAATAATCTTTGATAGTGAGTGATTACAAGAAAAGCATTCTTGTCGCTTCTTAATTTGTTCACGCCTTCGGCAACGGTTTTGAGAGCGTCGATATCAAGACCTGAATCTGTTTCATCGAGAATAGAAAACTTAGGGTCGAGCATTGCAAGCTGGAAAATTTCGTTTCGCTTTTTCTCACCGCCTGAAAATCCATCGTTGACGTATCTGCTTAAGAACTGCGGGTCAAGTCCGACAAGCGAAGCTTTTTGCTTCAAGAGCTTTAAAAACTCTGAAGCAGAATACGGCTCTTCGCCTTTTGATTTTCTGATTTCGTTAACGGCAACTTTCATGAAGTTGGTCGTCGAGACTCCAGGAATTTCAACGGGATACTGGAATGCAAGGAACACACCTTCGCGCGCGCGTTCTTCGGGTTCGAGCTCGAGTAGGTTTTTTCCTTCGAAGATTACTTCTCCGCCGGTTACTTCGTATCCCTCGCGTCCTGCAAGAACGGAAGCAAGCGTGCTTTTTCCTGAACCGTTTGGTCCCATGATTGCGTGCACTTCGCCTGCGTTTATCTGAAGATTAATTCCTTTAAGAATCTCTTTATCTTCAACTTTAGCTTTAAGATTTTTTATTGTTATCATTTTGTATTAAGTATAAACTTATTTTATTAAAACTGTCTTTTTTGTATCTATTAAATTGTTGTTTATGAACAAACTGTAATAATATATTCCGCTTGAAAAACTTTCCGCGTTCCATTCCGTTTCATAACTTCCGACGTTCATATTTTCGTTCACTAAAATCGCCATCTCTTTTCCTAAGCTGTTATATACGACTATCTTTATTTTACTGCTCAATGCAACATCAAACTTTATTTTTGTAATCGGATTGAACGGGTTCGGATAATTTTGTGATAAAGTGTGTTTATCAGGAACACTATTATTTAAATTTATTATGGGTGTTAACCCGCCGTTAGTCGTTTTAAATAATTTTCCTCCGCTTCTTGCACCTGCAAAAATTGTCAAGCTATCCGCAAAACAAACCGATTGAAACTTGGCTACATTGGAAAAACTTTCATTCCAGTTCAATCCGCCGGTTGTTGTTTTATAAATATAACCTAATCCGCCGGTGTTGTCCACAAATCCAACAATAAATCCTGTTGTTGCGTTTATAAAATCTATATCAAGGGATGAAATAAAAGTGGAAGTAACCTGAATGGTTAACCAATTTTGCCCTTTATCATATGTTATCATTATATTTCTATTTGCTGCCGCAAAACCGGTATCATTATTTACGAACTTTATAAAGCAAGGATGTATCGTTGTATTGTTGTGTGCCATATACCAATTATAACCACCGTTAGTAGTTCTCAAAATTCTTCCGTAAGTTTGGGGCTTAACTATGTATTCTCCTGTTATTATTCCGGTATTTTGATTAAAAAATTTAACGCCATAGACAGGATATAAATTAATATTATTACTTAACGAAACCCAATTTTGCCCGCCATCGAAAGTTTTTAACAAAATACTGGTATAACCCACCCCATATCCAATAAACGAGTCAAGCATATTATAAGTATTTGCGGAAAACATTGCGTTATACTCTAACCAGTTTACGCCTCCATTTGTAGTCTTGATTGTTTTATTAGCCACATAAATAAATCCAGTAGTTTGATTAATAAATTCCATATCATTGAAATATGTCCCGCTATAATTCAAAGTCCAGTTAATGCCTTTGTTAGTTGTTCTAAGCACGCTATATGCAGGATAATTTTCGTCAAGAAGATAACCTGTGCTACTATTAACAAAAATTATTTCTCTGATTCTTCCGGTTGCTCCACAATTCACTTCAAACCAGTTTTGTGCATATATATCATTACAGTATGTCAAAGAACTAATAAAAATAAAAACTATTAAAATATATTTTTGCAAGTTCATAAAAGATTCTCCTCCCATTAGTAAGAAATCTTTTCAATAAGAACTAAACAATATAAAGATTTATTTTATTAAAACTGTTTTCTTTGTATCGATTAAATTATTGTTTATGAACAAACTGTAATAATATATTCCGCTTGAAAAGCTTTCCGCATTCCATTCTGTTTCATAACTTCCTGCATTCATGTTTTCATTGACCAAAACCGTCATCTCTTTTCCCAGAGTATTATAAACAACTAATTTTATTTTACTGTTCGAAGCAACATCAAACTTTATTCTTGTTGTAGGATTGAACGGATTGGGATAGTTCTGTGATAAAGTATGTTTATCAGGAACAGCAGTATTTATTGTTGATATAAAAGTTGTTCCGCCTGTGGTGGTTTTTAACAGGTATGATCCACCGGCAAATCCTGTTAGTTCATTTATGAAATTAATAGAATTTATTGCATTACTAGCGCCTGTATTATAAGATAAATTCCAAATATTGCCACCATCAGAGGAAATATAAATTTTATATTTAATGCCATAATATGGAGGACTGACAAGATAGTAGTGATAGCCACATAGAAAAATATGATTGTTTATAATGTCAATTGAATTTATAACAGGAATAGAATCTGAAACAAAAATGGTTTTCCATGTTTCTCCCTGATTACTGGATTTACATAATCGATTTACATCCAGTAAATATAAAATATCATTATCTAAATACATTTTTTTTGCATTAGTGGAAAATTGAATTGCTTGCCAATTTAGACCACCATTAGTTGTTTTATAAATATGGCGTGTAAGTGGAAGATATTTTTCACCTAATGCAATGCCCTCAGATGAGTCAAAAAATAATAAATCAGTAACTAAATGCAAGTTTAAATCTGAGCCAAGCTCTATCCAATTTTGTCCTCCATTAGTTGTTTTATATATTTTGCCATAGTTAGAATTAATTCGACCTAAATAAGAACCAAATCCCGTACTTGAATCCAGCATATAATGATTATACATACTATCGGGCAAATTATATTCAAACCAATTCTGTCCGCCATTATTTGTTTTAAAAACTTTTGTTCTATTAAAAACAAACCCCAAGTTGTCATCAAAAAATTTAATTCTCTCAATACCTTGACTTCCACAATCAAGAATGGTTGACCAATTAATGCCCAAATTTGTAGTCTTTTTTAATTTGCTACCACTAGATATATATCCTGTATTAATGCTTGTAAACATTATTTCACTTACACCGAAACTTGAATTTATTACTTGCCAAGGTTGAGAATATGATGTATTAAACATCATTAACAATAATACCGTGTATATTATTTTTCTCATAGTGCAAAAATTAATTTTTTTACCCAACACTTCCTTCTAATGAAATTGCGAGGAGCTTTTGGGCTTCTACTGCAAATTCCATCGGGAGCTGGTTTAAAACTTCTTTTGCATATCCGTTGACGATTAACGCAACCGCATCTTCTTCGGAGATTCCTCTTTGCTGGCAATAGAACATAATGTCTTCACCGATTTTTGAAGTTGTTGCTTCGTGCTCAACTATTGCGCTCGGATTATCAATTTCAAAATACGGGAACGTATGCGCTCCGCATCTGTCAGTCATTAAAAGTGAATCGCACTGCGAAAAATTTCTTGCGTTGTCTGCGCGTTTTGCAACAGAGACAAGTCCGCGGTAACTGTTGTTGCTTTCTCCTGCGGAGATACCTTTTGATACGATACGGCTTTTTGTGTTCTTGCCGATGTGCTGCATTTTCGTTCCTGTATCTGCCTGCTGTTTGTTGTTTGTAACTGCAACGGAATAAAACTCACCGATTGAGTTATCGCCTTTTAAAATCACGCTCGGGTATTTCCATGTAATCGAAGAACCTGTTTCAACCTGCGTCCATGAAATTTTTGAATTGTTGCCCGCGCAGATTCCGCGTTTGGTAACGAAGTTATAGATACCGCCTTTGCCGTTTTTGTCGCCGGGATACCAGTTCTGAACGGTCGAGTATTTTATCTCTGCATTGTCATGCGCAATCAATTCAACGACTGCGGCGTGCAGCTGGTTTTCATCGCGCATAGGCGCGGTGCATCCTTCGAGATAGCTTACGTAGCTTCCTTCATCTGCGATGATAAGAGTTCTTTCGAACTGTCCCGTATTCTGCGCGTTGATTCTGAAGTAAGTCGAAAGCTCCATAGGGCATCGAACGCCTTTTGGAATGTAGACGAATGAACCATCGGAGAAAACCGCCGAGTTCAATGATGCAAAAAAGTTATCGGTATAAGGTACGACTGAGCCGAGATATTTTTTCACGAGCTCAGGGTGTTCCTGAATTGCTTCGCTGATAGGTGAAAAAATTATTCCAAGCTCTTTAAGCTTTTCTTTGTATGTTGTTACAACTGAAACGCTATCCATAACGGCATCGACTGCAACTCCTGCGAGCATCATCTGCTCTTCGAGAGGAATACCGAGACGGTCATAAGTTTTTTTGATTGCCGGGTCAAGCTCATCAAGACTTTTCAGTTTCTTGAAATCTTTTGGCGCGGCGTAGTAATATATATCCTGATAATCGATTGGCGGATAGTGAACGTTCTGCCAGTTTGGTTCGGTCATAGTGAGCCAGTAGCGGTAAGCTTTCAGGCGCCACTCAAGCATAAATTCGGGCTCGTTCTTTTTTTGTGAAATGAACTTTACGATGTCCTCGTTCAGTCCTTTCGGGGCACGTTCTTCTTCGACTTCCGTGATGAATCCGTATTTGTAGTCGGTTCCGGTAAGTTCTTCTAAAATTTGATTTTGATCGCTCATGTTTAAAATTATTCAGAAATTCTGTAAATACAGTAGTTTAGTTTCTATAAATTATAACTTTGAAAGGCAGTATTTAATTCCTGAAACAAGACTAAATTAGTCGTATTTTGCGAAAAATAAAAGGCGGAAATTAGGTCTTTTATGAAGCACAAAGTTGGCTGATAATTGAATTATGTAAGATTATATTGAATAAAATAATAAAAAATTCAGAATAAGATATGAATGAAACAAAAGATTACGGCAAGTATAATATAAATCTTGATGTGAAGTATAATCATCTTGAGCTGGTTGACGTTCCGCATGTTGTAAAGGGGAATAAAGAGAAGTGGTTTAACCAGACTTTGACGCAGGTGAATGACAGTGTCGTGAGAATCGGGATAATAGAGGGTGAGTTTCACTGGCATAAGCACGATGATGAAGATGAATTCTTTTTTGTGCTGGAAGGAAAGTTGTTTATTGATGTGAAAGAATATGGAAAAGAAAAAACTATAGAGCTTGACCCGATGCAGGGAACTACAATTACAAAGGGTGTTTTGCATAAGCCGCGTGCTCCGAAGAAAACGGTGATGCTGATGTTTGAGACCGGCACGATTAAGCCGACAGGAAGTTAACAATAATTAATTACCGAAAGCTTCAGCTTTCGTTTAAACGAACCCTGAAGGGTTCGGCTACCTGAATAATTTTAATTAGTAATTTGCTTGTAAAAGCATATTGTTTTAAATAATTTTAATAAACAAAAAATTATGGAACAACAACAGGAAACAAATTTAACTTCGGATGAAAAACTTCTTTCAATGCTTTGTCATTTATCGCTTTTTTTTGGAGGATTGGTAATTCCCATTGTAATATATTTCATTCAAAAAGGGAAAAGTAAATTCGTCGCATTCAACGCGCTTGAGACAATTTACTTTCACATATTTTATATTGTTGTTGTTTTTGTAGCGGCATTTGTAATAACAATAGTCGTAAGTATCGGGGCAATGGCTTCGACAACTTCACGAAACGATATGTCGCCTCTTGCCATAATTTTAATTGCCGCAGCAGCGCTTTTTATTTTTGCTATCGTTATTTATTTTATAATACTTGCAATCATTGCCTCTATAAAATCATATCAGGGGATAATTAAAAAATATCCGATAGTTGGCAATATGGCTTACAGACAGGTTTATGGAAATTAAACAATACATAGAGTCAAATCCGCAAGCGACAACCTCTGATGAAAGATTGTTTTCTTTGCTTAGCCACCTTTCGTTTTTCTTTGGAGGGCTATTTGTATCTTTGATTATATACTTCACTCAAAAAGATAAAAGTAAATTTGTTGCATTTAATTCTTTAGAAGCTATCTTTTTTCAGTTGAGTTACCTAATAATTGTGCTTCCGTGTTCGTTTTTATTTGGAATATGCTTAGGAATAATAGATGCAGCGAAAGGTTCAGCCGGCAGAGATTTATCAGGCATTATGATAATTATTTTCTGGGTGCTTTTGTTTATTGTTTTTGCAGCACTTATGTTTTTCGGAATATATTCGGTGTTCGTTGCAATTAAAGCATACAAAGGAGAAATTAAAAAATACCCGATAATTGGAAACATAGCATACAGAAAAGTGTATGGAAGATAGACGATATTGAAACGAAACAGAATTTAACCGAATTCCAGACTTTTGAGAGAAGGACAAATTTAAAACACAAAAGGGGCGAAAGCCCCTTTATGTTTTGTAATTATAATGTATATAATCTACGGTTTTTGTATTCTGAACTTATCCCATTGTTCTTCAGCATAAGGCAGAAAACTTTCCGGTGCCGTTTTGAATGCTGCATCGGGAGTTGCACCGCCCCCTTCAGATTGTTTTTTCCCGTCAATCTCGAATTCTATTCTGGTTGTTCCGCGAATTGCGTATTTTGTGTTTCCTTCGTGCATCATAAGCTTAAGCGCATCAGGACTTACATCTCCTTTGCAGGACATTCTGTATAAAAAAGTATTTTCAGCTTTGCCGTCACTGTTCAAATCCGTAACGCTCAAAGAGTTTGGAATATATTCAAGCTTCATATCAAGCGGGCATTCTTTTATGAAATCATTTATGTCCCACAGAAGAGTTGCTTTATCACCGTCGATGAGATAGCAATACCCAAAAAGTTCTTTTGAAAGCAGACGCTCATCACCCTTATTCGTCGTTTGTTCGTCCGTTTCGGTAATTATAAGCAAGTTCTCGCCGTTCTTATCAAGCCATCTTGAACCCGCCATAATATTTCCTTTGTATTTAACCGATGCCGGAATATTTTTTTTATCAAATTCGAGAGGAATAAGTTCATCAGCTTTTTGATTCAAAGTTTGGGAAGCAGACTCTCCGGTTGAGCCGGTTTGTGTTTGCGTATTAGAGTTTGTCTGTTGTTGTGATTGCGGTTGATTATTTGTTGATGAAGATGAATCTTTTTTATTGCATGAAAATAATAAAAAAGAAAATAGAACTACCAAGGAAAGGGTTATAGTTTTCATATATTTATTTTCTGAAATATTATAAAAAGATTATTTTTAAGATAGGGAATTGGGAAGCTATGAAAAGTATAAAAGAATAAGTTTATTGAAGATGAGCTATGTAATGCTGATATTGTTGCATCATTATCGAATCCCGTAAATTATGATTATTCTGACCGCAGAATTAAAACATCTTGATATTCTTTCAAAGCTGTTCGATGAATACCGCGTGTTTTATGAGCGCGAAAGCGATATCGAAGCCGCAAAAAATTTCATGAAACACCGTCTTGAAAATAAAGACTCGGTTATATTTATTGCGCTCGATGGAAACGGCAACGGAATGGGATTTACACAGTTATATCCTTCTTTTACTTCCGTGGGAATGCAGAGAATGTGGATTTTGAATGACCTCTTTGTAAACGAAAATTACCGCAAACAAAAAGTCGCAGAGTCGCTTCTTAACAAAGCTGAACAGCATGCAAAAGAAACCGGGGCTTTCGGGATGCTTCTTGAAACACGCAACACAAACATACCCGCACAGAATTTATATGATAAGCTTGGTTGGTATAGGGATACCGAGCATACGTGGTTTTTCAAGCCCGCTGATGAAATGTAATTAATTCTTATTTACATTCATACCTGTTTTTTTCATTATTAATTACTCATTATTAATTACAAATTGCATTCGTGCATATACCCATACTTACCGACATATTAATAATTCTTACTCTTTCGGTTTTGGTGACTCTGCTTTTTAACAAGCTGAAGCTGCCGACTGTTCTGGGGCTTTTAATAACCGGAATAATCTGCGGACCTCATCTGCTTAGTCTTGTTACGCAGGTTTCACAGGTTGAAATCCTTGCTGAGATTGGGGTAATACTTTTGCTTTTTACAATCGGTCTTGAGTTTTCAATTAAGGATTTACTGCGAATAAAAAAATATGTTTTTATCGGCGGATCGATTCAGATTGTTCTCACGGTTTTACTCAGCGCGGTGATTTGTTATTTTTTAAATTTCTCGCTGAAAGAGGACATCTTCATAGGATTTCTTGTTTCGCTTTCGAGCACTGCAATTGTTCTGAAGCTTTTGCAGGACAGCAAAGAAGTGAACAGTCCGCAGGGAAAAGTTGCGCTCGGCATTTTAATTTTTCAGGACATTGCCGTAGTTCCCATGATGCTTTTTATTCCGATTCTTTCGGGTAGCAGTGATAATGTTCTGACTGATATCGGCATATTGATTCTAAAAGGAATCATAATCATTGCGGGAGTTTACATTGCTACGCATTATGTTATGCCGAAGCTTCTTTATCAGATTACGAAGACGAAAAGCAAAGAATTGTTTATTCTCAGCATTATCGTGATATGTTTTGCAGTGGGCTGGGCGACTTCATCACTTGGTCTTTCGTTGTCACTGGGAGCTTTCATTGCGGGTTTGATAATTGCGGAATCGGAATACAGCCATGAGGCAGTCGGGAATATAATTCCGTTTAAAGCAATTTTTGAGAGCTTCTTTTTTGTATCAATCGGAATGCTTTTAAATATATTTTTTGTATGGGAGCATATCATAGTAGTTGTTACAATAACTCTTATTGTAATGAGCCTGAAATTTTTCACTGGGTGGTTTTCGGCTTTGTCGCTGAAAGTTTCGGTGAGAACGATGGTATTGGTCGGATTGCTTTTGTGCCAGGTCGGTGAGTTTTCATTCATACTTGCAAAGCTCGGTTTCGATTCGCAGTTGATTTCGGGAGATGCGTATCAATATTTTCTTGCAGTTACTATTGTAACGATGGCGGTTACACCGCTTGTTTTCAGATCAGGTCATAAGATTACACAAAGAGTTTTGAACACGCATTTTTCAATGCGATTCGGGGAGTATCTTGCGAAGAAGCATTTCTTAGACCCTGCAGTTCAGAAAATAAGAGATTATAAGAATCACATCATAGTAATCGGATATGGATTGAACGGCAGAAACGTTGTCAAAGCTGCAAAATATGCGCTTCTGCCGTATGTGATAATCGACACAAACCCTGATGTTGTGAAAGAAGAATTGAAAAACGGCGAGCCGATTATTTTTGGTGATGCTTTGAATGAAAATATTTTAGAAATGGCAGGGGTCAACAAAGCAAAGGTAGTTGTGATTGCAATATCGGATTCAATTGGAACGAGGAGAACTGTCTCGACCATTCAGCACATAAACCCGGATGCTTATACCATAGTAAGAACAAAATATGTTCAGGACATAAATACACTGATGAGGCTCGGAGCAAATGAAGTTGTCTCGGAAGAGTTTGAAACTTCGATTGAGATTTTTACGAGGGTGCTTTACAGATACAGGATTCCGAGAAACGACATTGAGCAGTTAGTGAATCTGATAAGGTCATCGGGATATGAAATGCTGAGAGCATTATCGACGGAAGAAAAACCGGAGATGGATATTACTTCGGCTTTGCAGAATGTGGAAATTGCAAACTTCAAGGTTACGGAGATGTGCCCGCTTGCATATAAGACGATTGCCGATTCGGACATGCGAAACAAGTATGGAGTTACCTTGCTTGGAGTAGCGAAGAAAGACCACGTTGTGAACGTTCCTGACGGTCATACTGTGCTTGAGCCGGAGGACGTGATTTATGTTCTTGGCGAGCCGGATAAGATTATAGGGTTTAAGCAGTTGTTTTGTTGAGAGTGGAGGAATGAACACACCCCGTCGCCGATTTCATCGGCGCCACCCCTCTCTAGAGGGGAATTAAATAAAATCGTGAATGAAATGTAATTATGAAATTTGAGGAGCTGAGAAAATATTTACTTTCAAAGAAGGGAGCTGAGGAGACGTTTCCTTTTGGTGAGGATACTTTTGTTTATAAAGTAGGAAATAAAATTTTTGCCATAACATCTTTTGATTTGCCTTTGAGCATAAATCTGAAGTGTGACCCTGAAAGAGCAATTGAATTACGGGAGCAGTATGAAGAAGTTCAGCCGGGTTATCACATGAACAAAAAACACTGGAACACGGTTTTGCTCGAAGGGAGAATACCGCTGAAAGAAATTAAAGAAATGATTGACCATTCGTATGAGCTTATCATAAAGTCATTACCAAAAAATAAACAAAAATATTTTTTAAAATAAATAATAATTGTTATGAAAAAATTTTTCATCATCAAAGGATTTTTGTTTTTATTAATCATCTCCAATTTACATGCTCAGGATATTCCGGTAAGCGGGACAGGTAATGCAGGATTGAAAGCAATAGAGGATAAAATGCTTGAGTTTATGAAAAAGTGGAACGTTCCCGGCGGACAGCTTGCGTTTTCAAAAGGCGGCGAGATAGTTTATTCAAAGGGATTGGGTTACGGTGATAAAGAAAATAAAGTGCCTGCAACGCCGAATAATATTTTCCGCATTGCGAGCTCATCGAAACCGTTCACTGCGATGGCGATTTTGAAGCTGGTTCAGGATGGAAAGCTGAAGCTTGATGATAAGGCATTTAAAATTCTTGAAGATTTGGTTTTATCAACACCGATAAAAGTTGCTGACCCGAGAATTTGGGACATTACGGTTGCGAATTTGCTTGAACACAGTGCAGGATATACATGGGAGCATGGCGACCCGCAATCGAAGTATGCGCGCATTGCGCCTGATGCTTTGGGCAAGCCGAGACCTGCAGTCCCTGAAGACATTGTGAGGTATATGTTGGGACAGCCGCTTGATTTTCCTCCGGGTGAGAAAAAAGTTTATTCGAATTTCGGATATAATGTTCTTGCGCGAATCATCGAAAAAGTTTCGGGGCTTACTTATGAACAATATGTTCAGCAGAATGTTTTAGCACCGGCGGGAATAAATGATATGGTTCTTGCGAAGACACGTTTTGTGGAGCGGCAGCCGAATGAAGTGGTTTATTATGCAGATGACAGATACAACGGAGTGTGGTCAGTGCTTGATGCGGAGGAGCTTCCGATTAACATGCCTTACGGTGGTGATTTTCAGCTTGAGCTTACGGACGGACATGGCGGATGGGTTTCCTCTGCTGAGGACATGGTGAAGTTTGTGAATTACATTGACCCGACAACGCCGGGTCAGCATTTGCTGAATGCCGATATGTTAAAGGTAATGCAGACTCAATCAACTTTCCCGGTTGCACCTGATGCAAAACAGATTCAAGGTAAAGGATGGAATATCAGTTTAGACGGATTGAACTGGCAGCACTCGGGAGCGTTTTTTGGAACGAGTTCTTTTGTGATGAGAGACGGAACGAACGGAGTTAACTGGGCGGTAGTGTTTAATTATTTGCCTATGGAACAGCTAAATGATTTTTTTGCGGAGCTGTATGGGATTTATATAGATAATATTAAGGATGTGAAGTGGTGAGAAGGGGTTTTAAAACATTTATGTTAATAATACTGGGATTCCCGCCTTCGCGGGAATGACTTCTTTAATAAATAGTTTAATAAGATTAAATTATTTCAACATAGCCTAAATCTTTTCCGAAGGTTTCTTCGAGACGTGATGTTGCGATGAACGCGATTATGATTGTGGTTAGTCCGACGATTAATGCGCTGTAAACTATTCCTGTTATGGGATTTAAGAATTGAAATGAAAGTGTGCTGAGGATTACCGAGCCGCGAATGAAATTCGGAACTGATGTTGTGACTGTTGCGCGCATGTTTGTTCCGAACTGTTCGGAAGCATTTGAAAGCATAATGACCCAGTAGCCGCATGCGAAGCCGATAAGCCCGCAGTAAACATACATACCTGTTGTTCCGAACTTGTTAAAGAATAAAAATACAAAAAGCATTACGGTAACACCGCTGACAAAAATGTGAATAACTTTTTTGCGCGACTTTAAAATCTGGCTTATCCATCCGCTTAAAAAATCTCCCGCAGAAATTCCGATGTATGCAAACATTATTGAAAGACCTGCTTTGACCGGTGTGGTGAATCCGAATGCTTTGCCGAACTCAGGTGAGAAAGTTACGAGAACCCCGACCGCAAACCACAAAGGCAATCCGAGAAGTATGCAGTTTAAAAATTTAAAAAACATTTTTTTGTTTGTGAACAATTTCAGGAATGCGCCTTTGGGAATGTTAGTGTGTTTTATGGAAGTGTACATGCCGGATTCATAAACCCCGACGCGCAGTAGCAGAATTAAGAATCCCATTCCGCCGCCGATGAAATATGCATTGCGCCAATCGGTTAAGTCGCCGACAAGTGCAGCAACGACAGCACCGAGCACGCCGACACCTGCGACAATCATGTTTCCGTAACCGCGTTTTTCCTTCGACATGGTTTCGCTGACGAGAGTGATTCCCGCGCCAAGCTCGCCTGCAAGCCCGATGCCTGCCAAAAATCTTATGATTGCATATTGAGGTATGTCGGTAACGAAGCCGTTGATAACATTCATAACGGAATACAAAATAATTGAACCAAAAAGAATCGATACGCGTCCTTTTTTGTCGCCGAGTATTCCCCAGAGTATTCCGCCGACAAGCATTCCGCCCATCTGCATGTTGAGAAGCATAATGCCTGTTGAGGTGACCTCAGCATCTGTTAAGCCGAGCGCTTTAAGAGATGCAACACGCACGATGCCAAACAAAACGAGGTCATATATATCAACAAAATATCCAAGTGCGGAGACCAGAACAATGGTCGCGACTTTCTTTTTGGAATTTCCGTCCTGCATTAAAGGGTAATTAATTCTAAAATAGGGTATTTAATTTATATAAAATTTTTTCTTGTTTATATATATATTTTATTGATGAAAGAGAAAAACCTGTTTACGCTTTTAGAAGAGCTTGCAAAAAGCAATGTGAAATTTGTTGTATGCGGAGGAATAGCATGTGTTTTGCATGGTGTTAACAGAGTTACTTTGGATATAGATATTCTTGCTGATATGGATGAGGTAAATTTAAAAAAGATAATAGATATTGCTCATTCTTACGGATTGAAGCCAAGAATTCCCGAACCTGTTGAGAATTTTTTAGATGAAAGCAAAAGAAATAAATGGGTTGAAGAAAAGAATGCTTTAGTTTATACATTTTTTTCAGATGATGGAAAAATACAGCTTGATGTATTTTTAAAATATCCTATTAATTATAAAGATGCATTTAAAAAAGCAGATAAAATAGAATATAGAAATTTAGATTTGTATGTAACCTCTATAGAAGATTTGTTGTTTGCTAAAAAGAATGTTTTACCACCCAGACATAAAGATTTACAAGATATAGAAGAGTTAGAAAAAATTTATAAGAGTCGTTATGGAAAAGAAAAAAAAGATTGATCCTTTATTTGACGGGCATCAGGAAATTAATATATCAGAATTAAACATCGAAGAAAAATTCGAATACATTCTTCTTCACATAGAGCTAATCTACAATCTTCGCCAGGGAAAACTAATCGAAAATAAAAATTTAAAAGAGATTAAAACTCGGTAGAAATTACTTCTTCTTTTTCCTCTCCAGGTTTAACAACAACAGCACTCGTTTCTTCTTGTGCAGGTTTTATTTTATGAATCATAAAAATTGCAATTAAAGTAAATGCCATTGCAATATATCCGACATAAGGATAATTTAAAAGCTCACCTGTTGGACTTTCAACCACTATAAATCCTGCGACAAGTGAAGCAATGCCTGAAGCTATCTGCATAAATGCGGAGTTTATGCTCATGAACCCGCCCCGGTAACGGTTGCTGACAACTGATGTAATATATGCAGTAGCAGGGACAAATCTTCCGCTGAAGCAGATGAAAACAAGTGTTGTGAAAATAAGAGCGATTGGGATAGAAACCGGCGGCAAATTTGTAACAAAGAAAATAGGTATTAAAGAAAGGAAAGCCATAACCATGAATACTTTTGGTTTACCGTATTTATCGGACAGCTTGCCAATTCTTGGTGAAGTCAAAATTGTTGCAGCTCCGCCAATAAAATAAATCAACGTAAGTTCTCTGTCTGAAAACCCGATATTCGCTGACATATAGGGACTGATGAACGGCACAATCGTGAACTGTCCGAGCACAAGCATCATTATAAAAACCAAAGCCATCCGCAGATTTGAATTTTTCAGAATATAAACAAGCGTATCGTATGGTTTTGTTTTATCGGTTTTATGGACAAGGTGCGCTTTGACCTCAGGCACGTATTTCATTATCATAAAATAAATCGGGGTGCCGATTGCAACGAGAAAGAAAAACGGCGCGTGCCAGTTCCAGAAGCTTGCAATAAATAATCCGAACGGTACACCAAGCACCGAAGCAAGAGAAAATGAAGTTGATACATAACCCATTGCTGTGCCTCTTCTTCTTTCTTCGATGACATCGCCGATAATGGAAAACACGAGCGCCATCAGAAGTCCGCCGAATAATCCCGTTAAAATTCTTGAAAGCACCAGAACTGTATAAGTTGGCGAGAGTGCACAGGCAAGAGTTCCGAGAAGAAAACCGAGATACATATTCATCAGAGCTTTCTTTCTGTCGAAATTATCAATCCAGAATACTCCTATAAAGCTTGAAAGCCCTGCGGCGAAAGTATAAGCAGAAACGAGGAACCCGAACTCCTGCGGGTTGATTTGAAAAATCCGCATAAGCTGCGGACCCAGCGGCATCATAATCATAAAATCCATTATTGCAGTGAATTGCACCGACGCGAGAACAAATATTAATATTTTTTCTTTTTTATCCAAGTATGTTTATATAACAAAAAAAGATTCCTGCAAATAATTGACAGGAATCTTGTATATTTGTATTCATAAGACTTTTAACGGAAAACTCTTTATAAAAGTTTTACTTCTCCGCTGTCTGCTGAGCCTTCATTTCTTTTCTGTGTTTCAGATATCCCGTAATAACAGGGATAGTTGAAATAATAATAACCCCGATTATCACATACTCAAAATTCTTTTTAATGAAGGGAATGTTTCCGAAGAAATATCCGAGTAATGTCATTGAAACAACCCAGAGTATCCCGCCGAAAATGTTATATGACAAAAACTTTTTGTATTCCATCTTTCCGACACCTGCCACAATTGGTGCAAACGTTCTTGCAAACGGAACGAAGCGCGCATAAATTATTGTTTTGCCGCCGTGCTTTTCATAAAACTCCTGCGCTTTTATCAGGTGCTCTTTTGCAAAAAATTTCGACTTCTCCCGTTTAAAAATTTTTGGTCCTGTTTTTCTTCCGAACCAGTAGCCGACAGTATCGCCGATTATTGCTGCAAGAATTAAAGTAACGTTCATCACGAAAATATCGAGATAACCCTGAGAAGCGAGAAGTCCGGCAGTAATTAAAAGCGAATCACCCGGCAAGAAAAATCCGATTAATAATCCGGTTTCAGCAAATACAATGATGATTAAAACGAGAAGTCCGCCCCATTTTATGAGTCCCTCCAAGTCTCTTAAATTCTTGAAAAAATCGATAATTACGTCCATCTATGCGTTTTTATATGAATAACGAAAATAACTTATTTAGTTTTGAAATGATACGGTGATATTTTTCTTTGGAGGATTTTAAAACTCGAAGTCTTTATTAAATAACGAAAGTCTGTAAGGATGAACTTCTCCTTTCATAACGCCTTTTTTAAAAGCAGGATCATTTTCTAAAAACCGCTGAGCTTCTTCGAGATTTTCAGCTTTAAAGATTGAGATGCCAAAGGCAGCATCCTCACAGGGTCCCGCAAGTAAAAGTTTTCCTTCGTCAAAAAATTTTTTCAAATATTCAAAATGCTCTCCGATAATCTTAAAATCTTCTTCCGTTCCCGTTTCCATGAAGTTTTCTTTCACGGGTGTTATTTTTTTAACAAAGATTGGCATATGTCTAAATTTAATTAAAAAGGAGATTGAAAATACTCAATCTCCTTTCGTAATACGAGTAAAATTTAAAAAAGATTTACTTCATTTCTTTTGGTTCGACCACGCTAAACCAGTTACCAAACGGGTCCTGCATTACCATTTCGGTTCCGTAAAATTGCTCTTTTGGCTCACCCTTGAATTTTACTCCTTTGGCTTTTAGTTCCTCATAGGTTGCTTTGCAGTTGTTCGTAACAAACGCTCCCGGTCCGAAAACGCCGTCCCCGGAAAGCTGCTTTATTTTTTCCGCATTTTCTTTGCTTATGAAAGAATTATCAACAGGCAAAAGAATCAATTCGATATCCTGTCCTTTTGGAGAAACCGTAAGCCATCTGAAATTATTTTCCATCGGAAAATCATGTTTTAATTCGAATCCAAGTGTGTTGACATAAAAATCTTTTGCTGCATCCTGGTCGGTAACGTAAATTGTTGAATGTGAAAGTTTTGTTATCATATTTTTTATTTAAGATTTGTAAATACAAATTACAAATCTTCATTTAATTAAACTTATTCAAAATTGCTATTTTGTGCAAACATTCCCATAAAGCAACTGGGGATTACTATAAGCGGCTCTCGCTTAATGGCAAAGTTTATTTGAAAAATTTTTTGTTTATAATCTCTCGGACTTTGTCCTGTATAATTTTTGAATAACCTGCTGAAAGACGGGATACTTTCAAAACCAAGCTGAAAACACACGTCTGTTACGGGATAATCTTTTTTCAGCAATTCTTTTGCTTTATCTATTTTCTTTTCAAGTAAATATTGATGGGGAGTTTTGTTATATATTGTCTTAAATAATCTAACGTAATGGAATTTGGAAATACACGCTTCGCGCGAAATCTCATCTAAGCCGAGAGGTTTTTCGTGGTTATCGTCAATAAAGATTTTTGAGTAAGCTATCTTTTTATAAATACTCATTTAAATCCACTAAATTTGCAACTAACGTATATTCCATAATGTTAGTTTTATTTATACATATTAATAACTAACTTAACGAAATTAAATGAACAAAAATCCCGAAATTTTGAGTGTCATAAAGCTAAATTCAGCCGGAGGCGAAGCTGATTTTGAAAATGATGTTATAAAAGGATTGACCTCGCATCCCAAATCCATTTCTGCAAAATACTTCTATGACCATGAGGGTTCATTGTTATTTGAAGATATTTGCAAGACACAGGATTATTACCCCACACGCACCGAAGAAAAAATTTTACAGGACAATATCGAGGATATTTTTAATAAAACAAAAAATGTAAAATGTATTGTAGAGCTTGGAAGCGGAACGTCGGTTAAGACAAAAACTATTTTAAAATATTTTGCAACACACCCCGTCAACTTCGTTGACACCCCTCTCGAGAGGGGATTTAGCAAACTTGAATATTTTCCGATTGACGTATCCGATATTCTGGAAACTACAGTTGAGAAATTAAAAACTGAATTCCCATCGATAAACATCACGGGAATTATGAGCGAGTATGAGGAAGGAATCGAAAAAGTTAATGAATTAAACAACAAACCTAAGCTTATAATTTTTCTCGGTTCAAGCATTGGAAATTTTACTCCGGCCGAAGCAACAAATCTGCTGAAAGTTATTACTGCTAACATGACTGATGATGATTTTTTTCTTATCGGATTTGATATGATAAAAGATAGGCAAATACTGCACAAGGCATATAACGACAGCGATTGCGTGACGGAAGCATTTAATTTAAATTTGCTGAAGAGAATCAACGGGGAGCTTGGAGCAGAATTTAATTTAAATAACTTTTCTCACCATGCTTTTTTCAATGAACAGGAATCCCGTATCGAAATGCACCTTGTTTCGAAAAACTTGCAGTATGTGAAGTTTAGGAAACAGAATAAGGAGATTTTCTTCGATGAAGGAGAAAGCATTCACACAGAAAACTCCTATAAATTTTCGAATGAAATGGTTTTGGATATAACAACTTCAGCGGGACTGCAAAAATTGACCGAATGGAAAGATGAAAATAAGTATTTTTCATTGTGGTTATTTAAAAAGAGTTAAACTAAATTTATTTTATAAATTTTAATAAAATTAAAATCCCGCCTATGAAAAAGTTAATTTTATTGTTTTTATTTATGTTTTTATTTATTGCAAATTATTCGTTTGCACAGTTTACAGATCCGGTATGGACTACGGTTGGCGGCAACAGTAAACGGAATGGTTTGACTGATGCCGGATATTTATTTGGTCCGCTCTCTAAAAGCTATGCAGCAGATAACAGTATTTGGGGAATGCAGATTTTTTCGTATGGCAGTAAATTTGTTACCTCGCGTTATGTCTCACTTTCACCCCTAAAAGCTGTTGTTAATGCATTTTCCTATGCAAGTGTGCCGAATTCTGGTCCTATCTGGCGGTTTGAAAAAACCGGAGCCGTGTATATAGTTATGGGTTTCAATGACGATAAAGTTTATGTTCGTGATTTTCAGCAGAATGGAAATGACTCCATTTTTGCTTTAAATGCAGAAAATGGAAATGTTATCTGGCGATCAAATCATACGGTAGAAAGAGGAATAATCTGGACAGCTGCATTTACATCAAACGGTGATTTGATTCTGCCCGGTTCAGGAACAAAAAAAATTATGCGGATTAACCATATGACCGGAGACAGCGTGTGGACAAATGATCGGATTATTCCTAATACAGGAGCAGAATGTTTATGCGTGAATGGCAACACAGTTTATGCTTTTCAGGGAGGATTGACAACACCAAAAACTTTAATTGCTATTGATGCAAACACAGGACAGACAAAATATTCTTCACCGGAACTTCCGGGTGATGGCGATCAGGAAATTCCATTCAGTATATCAGCAAACGGAATTATTTATATTATTAGAGACGGTGGATTAATGTATTCGTTGATAGATGATGGAACTTCATTAAGCATAAGATGGTCTAGACCGGTTTTACATCCTGTGGGAACATATTCACAAATTGGTATTTCATACGACAGTTCTGTTTATATACCGTACGGAAGAAAAATATATCGTTTGAGTTATGTAAACGGCACTGCTCTTGACTCATCAATTGAGATTGCATCATCAGGAACTATTAATCCAAGGTTTTTGATTGGTGCTGTAGGAGAATTATATGTTGGTAACGGTGCTTCCGTTCCTTCCGAAGGAAGATATTATAGATTTAATGCAAATCTGCAATCAATTTCGGTTAATCTTCCATTTCCTTATAATTATTATTCAGGTCCTGCTTTTGGAAATACGAATTTAGTACCAACAATTTTGATGACAGGAAGCGGAACACAAATTTATACGCGATATTCTGTTATAAGCAGTATGAATCCTATTTCTTCCATTGCACCGAATAATTTTAACCTTTATCAAAATTTTCCTAACCCATTTAATCCGGAAACATTGATTAAGTTTGATATTGCAAGTGCTCAGTTTGTTCAATTAAAAATTTATGACGCAATGGGAAAGGAAACCGAGACTTTAGTGAATGGTCAATTGAATTCAGGGACATATCAGGTTAAATGGAATGCGTCAAAATATTCGAGCGGAATTTATTACAGCAAGCTTATTGCAGGAAATTTTATCTCAACAAAAAAAATGATGTACATAAAATAAAATCTCTTATGAAAAGTTTATATAATTCAGCTGATAACCAGGAAGTTATTGACCGCATAAATAAATTATCTCCGGAATCAAAAGCTCAATGGGGTAAAATGAATGTTTCACAAATGCTTGCACATGCAGACATAACCATGAAAAGCGCTCTTGGTGAAATTAAAGGTAAGAGAACCTTGATGGGTAAATTATTTGGAAATATGGTTAAGAAGAAAATAACTTCTGATGACACTCCTTTTAAACAGGGATTACCGACGGATAAGGCATTTGTAATGACAGGAAATGAAAAAAATTTTGAAGCCGAAAAGAAAAACCTGATTGCCTCAGTTGAAAAAATCGGGCGGGTCGGAGCAAATGGAGTTTCTAAAGATCCGCACCCGTTCTTCGGAGAAATGACCCCACAGCAGTGGGATGTTTTAATATGGAAACATCTTGACCACCATTTAAGGCAATTCGGAGTGTGAATCAGTCTGTATACGATATTAAACTTGAGTGGGGATTAAATGGAATAGAAACACTTGCGCCTTTTTCTGATATAATAATAATTATCGATGTTCTTTCTTTTTCGACCTGTGTTGATATTGCAACATCAAACGGAGCGATTGTTTTCCCATATAAATATAAAGATGAATCAGCAAAAGAGTTTGCACAATTGATTAATGCGGAATTAGCTTCTCTCAGACGAAATCAAAACTCTTTTTCTCTTTCACCCGAATCACTAATAAGCATTTCCAAAGGAACAAAATTAGTTTTACCCTCACCTAATGGTTCGACTTTAAGCTTATCTGCAAAAAAGATTCCCGTTGTCTGCGGATGCCTGCGAAACGCAAAGGCAATTGCCGAATATGCAATGACAATAGGGAAAAAGATTTCATTAATTCCTGCAGGTGAGCAATGGCAAGAACATAAAAATGACGGAGCAATCAGGTTTGCGTTTGAAGACTTTATTGGCGCAGGAGTTATCATAAGCTATCTGAAAGGTACGTTATCGCCCGAAAGCAAATCAGCTTTATCGGTTTTTCAAAGTTTTTCAAGCAATATTTTCGAAGAAATAAAAAATTGTATTTCAGGAAGAGAGCTTGTTGAAAAAGGTTTTGAAAAAGATGTAGAACTTGCGTGCGAATTGAATGTGAGCAGCAATGTTCCTGTTTTGAAAAATAATTTTTATGTTAGCGCATAATAAAAAACCCGGTAATTTCTTGCCGGGTTTTCATTTAAACCATAAATTTTATAATACCTGTTACTTCATCAAAACCATTTTCTTTGTGATTTTTGTATCACCTGAAGTGAGAGTATAAAAATACGTTCCGCTTGCGAAGTTTGATGCGTTAAATCTTGCCGTGTAATATCCCGCAGTCATATTTCCGCTTATCAAAGTTGCAACTTCTTTTCCTGAAACATCATAAAGCTTTAAAGTTACAAATCCTGAAACAGGAATTTCGTAATTAATACTTGTTACAGGATTAAAGGGGTTCGGATAATTCTGTGAAAGCCTAAACTGTGATGGCGCAACAGGGTCATTTGTGATGCCGACCAATGCAACTTCGTCTGCGCCTCTTGATGGAAATAAAGCATTTCTTATTGTTCCGTCAATGTCCGTTAATATTCCCGGAACGGGTATTCCGCGAAGCGAATTATCCGTAAGCGATGCACCTGCAAGATGCAGGTCGGTATCGGATACAAACGTTACGTTTCTGAATCTTGTATTCACTTCATTTGGAAGAGTTGCAGCGCGGTATACTGTTGAATCGGTATATGTAATACCTTCCCAGACAGCCATCGATGAATTTGCTCCGGCATTGGAATAATAAACATTATAGTCAACACCTGTAATTCCGGTCATTCCTGTAAGCGCAGAACCTGTATGCGTACCCGTTCCAACTCCTCCGGTTCTGTTGTTAATAATGATATTATTTTTTTGATTATAAATAAGCTGTCCTGTTGCGGTTTTTATGATTCCCGCAGAAAGAACAGTATTTGTTCCGCCGCCCGTATGCGTTCCGCCTAATTTCATCGAATTGTAATTAACATTGCAGGTATAATCATTTGTTCCCGTAAATAAAATTCCATAAACAGTAACTGCATTGTTGAAATTATCGGTGAGTGAAATAAAATTATTATAAATGTTTATTGTAGAGCCGGCACCCGGTGCAACTGATGTATAAATTCCTCTTATTGTTAATCCTGTCGAAGTCGATGTTGATTTTACATCATAAATTTTATTGTTCTTGATTGTTACGGTATAAGCCGCAGAAACAGCGAGCGAGATTCCGGAAGGATTGGTTACATTATATCCGGTTGTATAAATCGAACAGGAGTCAATTATCATATTGTTTGAGTTTGCCTGCATCCACACGCCGGCAAATCCCCAATTTTTTATTTCGCACGAACGAATTATGTTGCTGTCATTGTTAATTGCGGCGGTCCCGTTACTTCCGACTCCGGTTCTGCCTCCGTCAATAATGCAGTTTGTTATCAGATTGTTTGAGTTTCCATGGGGGTCACCCGGTGAAACTCCAAAGCTTACCACTCTCGGACCGGCAGTGTTTTGAGTTGCATTGGTAAGTGTGCAGTAACGAATAACACATTGATTTGCACTGTTAATTAAGTTAACAGTATTGGAGCTTGTGCCGGTGGAGATTGTGTTGGAAATCGTAAGCCCATTTGCTGTTCCGGCTCCGCCCGGTCTTCCGTCAATGACAACGTAATCTGCTCCGTCTATTGCAATAACGGCGTTATTGTTTATGCTGGTTGAAATAACCTCGTTATTGTTGCCTGCAGCAGGTCTGAGAAATATTGTATTTGTAGGACCGCTTCCGATGCGTGAAGTCATACTTATGGGAAATACTTCAGTCGAGCCGTCATAGTTTGACTGGATTTCAATGAAATATGACTGTGTAATTGTTGCGGGGATTGCATTGTAAGCTTCCTGTATGTTTGAGTGCGAGCTTATAAGACCTCCCACACCGTTACGAAGCTGAACAGAGTTTGCCTGCGCTAAGCACATTGAAGAGGTAAGAAAAATAAATGAGGAAATTACAAGAAATTTGAAAACAAATTGCATAGAGTTAAGACCCCCCTTTATGGTTTTTGATTAATGGGTATAATAGGTAAAAATAAAACATAAGCTAAAAATTTCAAAGGGAAATAAAACGTATTTTTACTCATCCTTCACGCATCTGAATCCTGAGATTAGCCAGCGTTCGTGAGTTTTGAAGAAGTTTCTGTAAGTGTTTTTTGTTGATAAGTAATGTGTTCCGAATGAACCTCCGCGCAAGACTTTCTGATTGCTGAACCATTTGTCGTTGTATTCAGCGAAGCCGGATTTAAAGCCGGGGTAAGCCATGAACTCCGATGAAGTCCATTCCCATGTATCGCCAATCATTCCGTAACATCCGTAATATGATTTTCCTTTTTCAAAAAAGTTGACGTTGACGGGTTTCCAGATGTTAAATCCAAGCAGGTTGGTTTTGCTTTCATCAGGGTCGTCGTTTCCCCACGGGAATAAATTATTTTCGCCTGTGTCTTCGTTGAACGATGCGGCTTTTTCCCATTCTGCTTCAGTCGGCAGGCGCTTGCCTGCCCATTTTGCAAAGGCATCGGCTTCGAAGTAGCTTATGTGAGTAACGGGTTCGTTTAGAATGTCATCGATGAAAACTTTTCCTCTGAAATCATATTTAAACCACTTGCCGTTATCATCTTTTGCCCAGTAAAGCGGAGCGAAAATTTCGTTATCGTTTTTCCAATACCATCCGTCGGAAAGCCAGTAATGAAAATCCTCATAACCTTTTGCATTTATGAACTCGAGATAATGTCCGTTGGTGACAGGATATTTATCGATTGAATATTTATTTATGAAAACTTTATGCGCAGGCATTTCAATGTCGTAAGCAAAGCGGTCGGGAAACTTTTTGTTATCGAAACCGAGCATGAACATTCCTTCGGGAATTTTTATCATTTCTTGTTTTACGATGTGACCGTTTTTATGAGGAAGCTCAATCATGTTCACGGGTTTGTAATCATCGGCAAGCAAATGTTGTAAATCATATACGATTAATTCCTGATGCTGCCATTCGTGATTATAGCCGATGAGAAAATTTTTAATCATTTCATCTGTAAGCTGAGTACGTTCATCTTCAAAGAATTTTATTACCTGATTATTTATGAACTCTGCGTACTCGAAAGTTTCTTTTACTGTCGGGCGTGAGATTGTTCCGCGTTTTGCTTTGTTGAAAAGCTTTCCGTAAGTGAGATAATATGAATTAAAATAAAATGCCAAGTCTTTGTGAAAAGGTTTGAAGTCAGGATAATAAGATTTTAAGAGCTGTTCATAAAACCAGGTTGTGTGTCCGACGTGCCAACGGGGCGGACTCATAAATGCATCGGTCTGCACAACGTAGTCTTCGATTTCGAGCGGTTCGAGAATTTCAAAGGTCATTTTTCGCACGCTCAGAAAAGAATCGAGAAGCTCTTTCTTTTTTCCTGAAATTGCAGAATTGTTTTCCCCCAACTTTGATTTTAAAGTTGTAATTTCCATATAAATACAGCGAGTTAAATGTTTATTATTAATATATTGTTTTTGATAAAATAATAAAACCATTAATGTTTCCTATTCGTTTCCAAAATGTTTCGCAGTTTTTTGGAGAGCAAAAAATTCTCGATGACATAAATCTCGACATCGAAAAGAATAAAATTACTGTCATTATCGGCAAAACGGGAGCGGGAAAATCAACGCTTTTGAAGATGGTTAACGGGCTTGTGAAGCCGTCGGGGGGGAAGGTTTTTGTTTTTGAAAATGAGATTGATTATAACAATCTGCCGGAGCTTAGATTAAAAATAGGGTATTCGGTGCAGGGAACGGGGTTATTTCCGCACATGACTGCTTACGAAAATATTTCTTTGCTTGGCAGAATAAATAATTGGGATAAAAACAAAATTGATGAACGGGTAAATGAATTGATTAAGCTTGTTCACTTTGGCGAGCATTTGTTACAGAAGCATCCTTATCAATTATCGGGAGGCGAACAGCAAAGAGCGGGAATTGTAAGAGCAATGTTTTTGAATCCAAAAATTTATTTGCTCGATGAAGCATTTTCATCGCTCGACCCTGAAACGCGAACCGATATTCATAAAGAGATTTTGCATATTCAGCAGACGGAACCGCGAACGATTCTGCTTGTAACTCACGACATGCACGAAGCAAAAACATTGGGAGATAAGATTTTAAGAATTGAAAAACATTCTGTCATTCCAGCGTAGGCAGGGGGAACCCTTTGGGTCATCCATTTGAAGCTGTACCAAAAACTTTATTTAACCAAAAAACGTTGTTATATAAAAATATAACATCATGGACTTAGAAGAAAACAAAAAGATTGTTCAGGAATTTTACCACACTATTATCAACGAAAAGAAAATTGATTTCATCGGGCAATATTTAACCGATGATTTTGTTCATAACGGCGAACAGCGCGGAATCAAAGGACAAAAGGAAGCAGTGCAGATGTTCATTGCGGCGTTTCCTGATTTGCAGAATACTATTGAAGTTTCTCTTGCTGAGGAAGATTTGGTAGCGGTGCATGAAACATGGAAAGGAACTCACGAAGGCGAGTTTATGGGAGTACCTGCTACGAAGACACCGGTTAACTGGCAGTCAACAGCGATTTTGAAAATCCGCGGCGGTAAAATCTGTGAAGCGTGGGATGTTAACGATTTTCTTTCGCTGTTTCAGGAAATAGGAAAATATCCTCAGGAATAAATTTTCAGAAGTCATTCCCGCGCAGGCGGGAATCCCAGTCTATTTAATAATGAAGTATAAATTTTATTTAATACTTATTATCCCATTAATTTTTTCTTTCACTTTTTTCAAGAAAGAAAAAATTACTGTCGGTACGAAGCATTTCAATGAGGGATATATATTAAGTGAAATTCTCTCGCAGCTTCTTGAGAGCAATGGATATGAAGTCGAGAGGAAATTTAATCTTGGCGGGACATTGATTTGCTATGAAGCTTTAAAGAACAACGAGATACAGGTTTATCCTGAATATACCGGCACAATAAAGGAAGAAATTTTAAAAGTTGATGGTAATATTCCAACCGACAGTATCCGGAAGCTTGCGCAGTCGAATCTAAACTTAACATTCTCACAGCCGTACGGATTTAACAATACTTATGCGTTGACGATGAAGAAGTCGTTAGCGGATAGGTTGAATATTAAAACAATTTCAGATTTACGAAATCATCCTCAGTTAAAACTTGGTTTGAGTTACGAATTTATAAAACGTCAGGACGGGTGGGATAATCTTGCGAAAGAATATGCACTTCCTCAAAAGCCCGTCGGTATTGAGCATGGGCTTGCATACGGAGCGCTTGAAGAGGAGAAGATTGATTTGACGGATGCGTATTCAACGGACGGGGAGATTACGAAATATGATTTAGTGATTCTTAAAGATGATAAGAATTTTTTCCCTGATTACTCGGCGGTTTCGTTTTACAGACCTGAGCTTGATGAGAATACAAAAAATATTTTAAATAGTTTATCGGGAAAAATCGATGAACATCAAATGCAGGAAATGAATGCGGCGGTGCTGTATCAAAACAAAACTTTTGCTGAAGTCGCAAATGATTTTTTGAAAAAGGAAAATTTGATTCATCAGGAAACTGAATTTAAACAGACGCATATATTAAGTGACATACTTTCAAAAACTTTGGTGCATATTAAAATCAGTGCGATTGCAATATTTATTGCGATATTGATTTCTGTTCCGCTGGGAATTTTGATTTATCTGCAAAAAAAATTGACGCGGCCTGTGTTATATATGACGGGGATTTTGCAGACGATTCCATCAATTGCATTGTTTGCACTGATGATTCCGCTGTTCGGAATCGGGGTTCTGCCTGCAATTGTTGCGCTTGTGCTTTACGCGCTGCTGCCGATTACGAGGAATACTGTTACGGGATTGCTTTCCGTTGACCCGCTATTGAAAACAGTTTCTGACGGGCTGGGATTGACGACAACACAGAAACTGAAATACGTCGAGTTTCCTTTGTCGCTTCCATCTATACTTGCGGGAATAAAAACTTCTGCAGTAATTATTGTCGGCCTGACAACCATTGCGGCGTTCATTGGCGCGGGAGGATTGGGAGAGTTTATTGTTACGGGGCTTGCGCTGAACAATACGGAACTGATTTTAATGGGAGCAATTCCTTCCGCGATTCTGGCAATACTCACAGAGCTTTTCTTTGAAATGATAGAAAGGTTAACCACACCGCAATTCCAGCGAAAATAAAAATTAATCTCTGTAGTTATCAAGATGAAGTCTTATCATCGAAGCTTTCAGCACGGGATATATGAGTATTGAAATGATTACAATAAAAATCAGCCCGCTGAAAAGCGCATACACACCTGCAAATATTTTCGAAGAATTATCAGTTAATGCGTTAATTTCACCCATTCCCCCCATAATCATACTTGAGTTAAGAAAGGCATCTACCCAATCAAACCCGCAGATATAACGATAACCAAGCATTCCGACGACCAGATGAAATGCTATTAATATCGTTGCTAAAATAAAAAACCTTATTGTGTGATTAATAACATGCTTTGTCTGAGCCTTATTTTTATTGTTAGTATTATTCATAATTTATGTATTATTATTTTTCATTAGCTCTGAAATTTTTACTTTCAGAGAATCGTTTGAAGAAGATAAACTATTTATTATGTTCTCACGTTCTTCAGGCAATCTGTTCTGGCTAAGCTTGCTTTTTGCATCGATTGATTTTACTTCGATTTCAAAAGCAACAATACCGTTCAGCAAACCGTTACGATATTTATCAGAAAGCTCATTCCATTTATGCATAAAATCGGATTCAAATTCATTTATGGTTTCTTCAATGAGAGCCAATCGTTCTTCGTAACTTTCGAGAAGCTTAGGTGTGCCGTAAACATGAACAGCCATATAGTTCCAGGTCGGAACAGATTCCTGCTTTATATAATTTGTCGGTGAGATATAAGCATGCGGCTCGGAAAAAATTGCGAGAACTTCTTTTGAATCTGTAAAGCTCTTCCATTGCGGATTTGCTTTCGCAATATGAGTTTTAATCGTTAACTTGTTTTCCTTTTCGGTGATAATAAAAGGAATATGAGTTGCAATTACTTTTTCGTTTTCGTCAGTTGACACAAGAAGTCCAAAATTAAATTCTTTTATGAACGAAACTATTTTTTTATAATCGGTCTCTTTAAAATGCGCAGGGATATACATCGTGTTATTATATTATATTACTCAAAATTATTAAATAAATTGGTTCATAAAACTGCAAATTTTGTTCAATTTGTTTAAATTTGCCATTTAATATTATTTTGCAACGTTTTTATTTTGTTTTATGTTGATAGTATTGAGTGAAAATTATTATTTTTACTCAATTGTTTTTGAGGCATTTCGAGGAATAACTGCAGGACTACATTAAACTTTTTTAACAAAATAAAAATTAACAAAATGAAAACCTTAATAGTATTTTGTTCGTTATTTTTATTTAGTTTTAATTTGTATGCCGGTGACATCAATAAAGTATGGGATAAAAATGAAATCAACAGAATAGCTGATGATTTTATTTTTAACAGCCTGAAAATCAACAATCCTATTATTGCCGATGAAAACAATGACGGTATTTTTGATATTCTTAATATCGAAGAAAGCGGTGAAATAAGAGGATACATAAATTCAGGAACGAATGAAGCGCCTGTTTTTGATAAGTCTCAATATAAGACTTTTCAGACCGAGTTAAGCTCGATTGTTAAATCAATGCCGATGCCTGTATTCTTTGCAGACAATGACGGAGATAAAGACGTCGATATGTTTGCCATAAACGATGTTAAGTATAATTCTGAAACGAAACAGTTTGACAAGCAAATATTGGAGCTTGAGAATACGATGGACTTAGACCATTATACTCTCATAACTATTGCACTTGTTTTGATTATTGTAATTCTGATTATTGCGATTGCTAAATAAATTTAACTGAATTTTAGAAGGCAGTTTGGAAACGAACTGCCTTTTGTTTAGCTGAAATAAGAAGTTTTTAATCTTTTATCTCTTTCGAAACGCTGCATTGCGAGCTCGAGTAATTTTGTGATAAGCTCCGAGTAAGAAATGCCGCTTGCCTCCCACATTTTCGGATACATGCTGATTTTTGTAAACCCGGGAATCGTGTTGATTTCATTCACATAAATTTCTCCGGCATCGGTCAAGAAGAAATCTACTCTTGCCATTCCTTCACAGCAAAGAATTTTAAAAGTATCGCAGGCAATTTGCTGAATTGCGTGAATGATGTCCTGCGGAAGCTTTGCTGGAATTTCAAAAGTAGCACCGTTTTCGTCGAGATACTTTGCGTTGTAATCATAAAATTCATGAGTCGGGTGAACTTCGCCGGGCAGTGAAGCAATTGGTTCTTCGTTGCCAAGTACGGAGCATTCGATTTCACGCCCTGAAATATTTTCTTCGATTAAAATTTTATTATCGTATAAAAAAGCATCCTCAATTGCTTTGATGAGCTCGGCTTTATCATGTGCTTTTGAAATGCCGACTGATGAACCCATGTTTGCCGGCTTTACGAACAAGGGCAGACCGAGATGCTTGATTATCGCATCGGGAGTTGTCTTGCCGTATGAATATTTATTGAATGCAAGATATTTTGAATTTTTAATTCCCGCTTCGATGAGCAAACGCTTCATAACGTCTTTATCCATTCCCACTGCGGAACCGAGAACATCAGGACCGACAAATGGAATATCTGAAAGCTTCAGCAAACCCTGCACGGTGCCGTCTTCACCGAACGTTCCGTGAAGAATGGGAAAGACAACATCGATTCTTCCGATTGATTTTTTATTGTTCAAAGAAATCATTTTGTCATCAATATCACCGGGGATTAGTGCAAGCTCTTCGCTTGTGGTTTCGAGCTTAATTTTTTGCGGGTCTGATGCTTCAAGCAAAAAACTTGAATCTTCATTTAAATACCACTTTCCCTGCTTATCGATGCCGATTAGAACAACATCATATTTATTTTTATCGATTGCCTCAATTACATTCTTTGCAGATAAAAGTGATATTTCATGCTCGGCAGAGCGTCCGCCGAAAATTATTCCAACACGCTTTTTTTCTTTGCTCAATAATATAAATTAAATTATTATTTAAATCTTTTTAAGAGTTAATTAATTTACTAAATTTGCTTACTCTTAAAAAGTTTAATCTAAATGGCTTTAAGAATATCAAAAATCGCCGTGCTGTTTGTGATTGCCGCAAATATAACCGTAGTTGTATGGAATAATCTTGTTGATTATAACTCAAACTATGTGTTCATCAGCCACGTTATGAGCATGGACACGACATTCCCCGATAACGCTCTGATGTCAAGAAGCGTAACCTCTTCTTTCTGGTGGAATTTCTGTTACATATTGGTGATTATTACGGAGATTATAATGGCAATACTTTGCTGGATTGGATTTGTAAAGCTTATTAAAAACCGTAAACAAAATTTTGATGTGTTTAATGATTCTAAAAAATTTGCCATATATGGATTAACTTTAGGATTAATTTTGTTTGGCTTTGTGTTTATCACGATAGCAGGAGAGTGGTTTCTTATGTGGCAGTCAAAGCAGTGGAACGCCGTTGAACCGTCTTTGAAAATGTTTATAATGTCAGGAGTTGCGTTGATTTTTATTTCATCAAAAGATTAGAAATTTATGCTCAATAGTAACAATAATAATTTTAATATAAAAACTTTTTATCAAACCTCTATGGAATCTGTTGCAGTCAGAACAATTTTGTTTCTTGTTATTTCGAATCTTTTCATGACCATTGCATGGTATGGACACTTAAAATTTAAACAGATGGAAGGTTTTGAGAATCTGGGATTGTTTGCAATAATTCTAATTAGCTGGGGACTGGCATTTTTCGAATACTGCTTTATGATTCCTGCCAACAGAATGGGCTTTATCGATAACGGAGGACCTTTTAACTTAGTTCAGCTGAAAGTTATGCAGGAAGCCATAACACTTGTCGTTTTTACGATTTTTACGGTCATTTTCTTTAAAGACCAGAAATTAACATCAAATGATTTCATCGGATTTGTTTTTCTCGTATTAGCCGTTTACTTTATTTTTAAAAAATAATTTTACATTTCATAAGTTATAATGTCTGCCGAAAGCATCACTCCTGAAATAATTTTGCGCGCTTATATCAACGGAATTTTTCCGATGGGAGACCCTGATGCAGAAGATGAACTTAACTGGTATTCACCTGAACAGCGGGGGATAATTCCGCTTGATAAATTTAAAGTTCCGAAAAATCTCGAGAAGCTTTACAGAAGAAATAAATTCAGGATACTTGTTAATAAAAATTTTGAAGAGGTAATTAAGGAATGCGCAAACGTGAATAATCGTAGACAGCCCGAAACGGGATGGATAACGCCGAAAATAACGGAGCTGTATATTGAGCTTCACAAAATGGGATTTGCGCATAGTGTAGAATCATATTTCGAAGGTAAGCTTGTCGGGGGCTTGTATGGGGTTACAATTAATGGTGCCTACTTCGGAGAGTCAATGTTCACGAAAGCGACAGATGCTTCAAAAGTTGCGCTTGTGCACACGGTTGAAAGACTGAAAGAAAAAGGATTTAAACTTCTTGATACGCAGTTTATAAATCAGCATCTTGTGCAGTTTGGCGCGATTGAAATTTCTAAGGATGAGTATATGAAAATGTTAGAGGAAGCGTTACAGGTGAAGACAAGTTTTGTGTGAAACCATGTATTAGTACGACAGGCATTCCTGCCTGTCGGGACAGACAAGAATGTCTGTCCTACCAGGGTTTAATTTTTACTGCCCTTCGTTTATCAGCTCGCTCGGTTCTTTTTCTCTCCAGCTTAGATAATATTTCTCATCGTTATAATCTTTTGCGAAGTTTGTGAGCTTTAATGGCTTGAAAGTATCCATCATAACTGCTGTTTCAAGAGTCTCGCGTTTTCCAAGCGATGCGTCAACCGTACCCGGATGCGGTCCGTGAGGAATGCCCCCCGGATGCAAGCTGATTGAAGCAAACTCAACACCTTTACGGCTTCCGAAGTTGCCGTCAACATAATAAAGCATTTCATCGCAATCGATGTTACTGTGATTATACGGAACAGGTATGGCAAGCGGGTGATAGTCAAGCATTCTCGGACAGAATGAACAAATCACGAACCCGTTGCCTTCGAATGTTTCGTGAACATACGGCGGCTGGTGAACTTTTCCTGTAATTGGCATGAAGTCATCGATATTGAAAATCCAGGGATAATAAAATCCGTCATAGCCGACAACATCAAGCGGATGATAATCATAATGAACAAGGTTCATCTTGTTTCCTTTTTTAATCATCACGACGAAGTCGCCTTTCTCATCAACAACTTTTAATTCCTGCGGGATTTTTATGTCGCGCTCGCAGTAAGGCGAGTGCTCAAGAAGCTGTCCGAACTCGTTGCGGTAACGCGCAGGGGTTCTGATTGCCCCGGTTGCTTCGAATATTAAATATCTCGGCGCGGTTTTATGAATAAGCTTGAATGTGATGTTACGCGGAATGATGATATAATCTCCTTTTGTAAAAGGAAGTATTCCGAAGTTTGATTCAAGAACTCCTTCGCCTTCGTGAATAAATACAACTTCATCACATAAAGCATTGCGGTAATAATTTTCCATCTGCTTTGAAGGACGGCACACACTCATCACGATATCGTCGTTGAACATAATCGGCTTTCTTCCGAATACAAAATCCGACTCTTCGGGAGTTCCTTTTGTTTTGAAGTGATAAGGACGCAGGTCGGCATCTTTCCATTCCTGAATCACAAACTCATAAACTTTTTTATCGATTGATTCGATTTTCGCGGGTGAGTTTATGTGATAAGCATTTGTCAGATGCCCCCCGAAGCCGAGAGTCGAGAACAGTTCTTCTTTATAGAGAGAGCCGTCGGGCTGTCTGAACTGTGTGTGTCTTTTCTGTGGGATTTGTCCCAGTTTATGGTATAATGGCATAATAAAAAAAATTTAAATTTTATAAATAAATTAATGTGAATATAATTTTTCTAAATATCTTTCTGCATCGATTGCCGCCATACAGCCGGTTCCGGCAGCTGTAACTGCCTGCCTGTAATAACTGTCCTGCGCATCACCGCATGCAAAAACTCCTTCGATGTTTGTCTGCATCGAAGATTTTTTTGTTATCAGGTATCCAACATCATCCATATCCAAAATTCCTTTAAAAATATCCGTATTCGGTTTGTGTCCGATTGCGATAAAGACCCCGTCCATCGGGATTTCTTCGGTCTTTCCCGTTTCGACATTTTTTAGGCGAACACCTGTAACCGATTTTCTTCCGTTTTCTTCTTTGCCGAGAACTTCATCAATTGTCGTATTAGTTAGGAATTTAATTTTAGGATTTTTTCTTGCGCGGTCAAGCATAATTTTACTTGCTCTGAATGAATCGCGTCTATGAACAAGTGTAACTTCACTCGCATGGTGAGTAAGATAATTTGCTTCTTCCATCGCGGTATCACCTCCGCCGACAACAATAACTTTTTGGTTCTTAAAAAAGAATCCGTCGCAGGTTGCGCATGCAGAAACTCCGTAACCCATGTAATAATTTTCGGAATCAAGTCCCAGAAGTTTTGCGGTAGCGCCTGTTGCAACGATGCATGTGTCGCAGGTATATTCTTCGCCGTCATCAGCGGTAAGCACAAACGGACGAACATCAAAATTTACTTTTATGATATACTTATAAATCGATTCCGTTCCGAACCGGTGAACTTGTTTTCTCATAACATCCATAAGTTCCGGTCCCAAGATTCCATGTTCGAAGCCGGGATAATTTTCAACATCTGTTGTTATCATAAGCTGTCCGCCGGGCTGGTTTCCTTCGAACATAACAGGAGCCAGATTAGCGCGAGCAGTATAAAGAGCGGCAGTGAACCCTGCCGGACCTGAGCCGATTATAATTACTTTGTGATGATTTTTATTTTCAGTCATTAAGGTAAACGAGGTTATTTATGTTTTATGTTTTTAAATTTTTTATATATTAAACAATTTATTTTTTATTGCTTCATTGCCGGGGCTTAAGTCTAATGCTTTCTGCCAATACTTGCGGGCATTATCTTTGTCACCCATCGCGTTATAAATATCTCCCATATGCTCGTTAACAACTGCACTTCCGCCGTTGACTTGAAGCGATTGCATAATATAGCTTCTTGCTTCCTCATATTGCTTCATCTTGTAATAAATCCATCCTATAGTATCAAGATAAGAGGCATTCTTAGGTTCTTTCTGCAAAGATTTTTTTGACATTGCAAGAGCTTTGTCGAGCTTTACTCCGCGCTCGGAAAGCTGGTATGCATAATTATTAAGTATCAATGCGCTTTCAGGGTCAAGACGCAATGCTTTTTCATGAGCTTCATCCGATTTGTCATACATTTTCTGATTGTCATATGCCAGCGCAAGGGTTGAAAGCATTCCGACATCATCCGGGTTTATCTCGAGAGCATATTCAAAATAATTAATTGCTGTCGGTTCATCACCCTTTCGCTGAAGCACAAGACCATAAAAATAATTTGCCTGAAAATCCTCAGGATACAGGCGCACTGCTTTCGCAAGCGCATCGTCTGCTTCTGTGATTTTATTTTGTGTATAATATACATAACCTATCTGAAGCAAAGCATCTTTTGCCGTGTCGGCTAACTGCAATGCCTTTTCGAATTTTGCCGTATATGAATCAAAATCTTTATTTACAATATCTATTGCGCCGAGAAAATAATACGGCACCCATTTATCAGGATAATTTTCGCTGACATTAGTGAAAATATTTTTTGCAATTGTGATTGCCTCACGGTCCTGCACAATTAAATTATAATAAATTTCGCCAAGCTGGATTTTCTCTGCATAGCTTAAGGAATCCTTACCAAGAATTTTTCTGAACTTTTCGAATCCTTTATCCATTTCGTTTTTAACGAAATAAATTTTCGTAAGCTCAGTAAGTATTTCTTTATCCTTCGGGTCAATTATAAGAATTTCCGTATATAACTGCTCGGCTTCATCGGGACGGTTTATCATTACATAAAGCGCAGCAAGCTGTTTTTTATATGCAATGTCAAACGGATAAATTTTCAGAATAGCTGAAAGCGTTTCTACGCATTTTTCATAATCTTTATTCTGAAAATAAATCTCATACATTCTTTTCAGCACATCGAAATCATAACCTATCTCATCAGTAATTTTTTCGTATATAACAATTGCTTTCTCAGGTTTATTCAGATGTTGATACATTCTGGCAAGCGAGTACAGTCCGTAGGTATAGTCAGGTTTTTTTCTTATGATAGCTTCATATGTCTCGGCTGCTTTGTCATATTTTTCCTGAGCGCGCAATATCCCTGCTTTCAATTCAAGATAAGTAATATCATCGGGAGAAATTCTTAATGCTGAGTTGATAGAGCTTAAAGCATCAGCAGGTTTATCGAGTGTGAACTGTAGATTTGCGATTGCAAAATATATTCCTGCAGCTTTGTCATACTTGAGCGCGGTCTGATAATTCTGCAGCGCATCGTAGTAATTGAATTTCAATTCCGCAGTTTTGCCTGCAATGAAATAACCCTGCGCCTGTTCGTTGCTGCTGACTTTATCTGTTTGTGAATAAGAATTTTTGCTGAAGAATAAGCAAAAATAAAGTATTATAAATATGAAACTTATATAAGAAAACTTCTTTTTCATTAAGACATTATGCAATATTAAAGATAAAATTACTAATTCCCATTTACAATTTATATAAATGTATCCTTTTTTATCCTATATAATAAAAATTAAAAATGTTAATTTGTGGTTCCTATGTCATTCGAGAAAATTCTATTACCGGATATTTTATTCATTATTTTTGCCGTTGTAGCGGTTTTTTCCGCAATTATGATGGTTACAAGAAGAAGCCCGGTGACAAGCGCAATATATCTTATCGTGAATTTTCTTATGGTTGCGGGAATATATCTTTTGCTTAACGCGCAATTCCTGGCAATAATTCAGATATTGGTATATATGGGTGCGATTATGGTGCTGTTTCTCTTTGTTATACTTCTTCTTAATCTTCAGGATGAAAAAAAGCTCATCGAAAAAATTACTTATACAAAGATTTCAGGCATTCTTTTATCCATACTGCTTGTCTGTTTGCTGGGTTATACTGTATACTACGGATTTTATGGAAAATATCCCGCTTTGAGTCCTAATTCTGTTGACATCGGAACTGCGCAGACTTTAGGAAAAAGCTTAATTGTGAATTATTCATTCCCGTTTGAGATTGCCGGCTTTCTGCTTCTTGCCGCCGTTGTCGGTGCTGTTGTTCTTGCTAAAAAGAAATTCGAATAAAATTTAATATATGGTCTTATTAGAAATCATAAATGCCGCCTCGCTGACTTTTTTGATTATTGCTGTTTTTGTAATTGCAATGATTATATGTCTTATCACATTAAAAAAAGTAGCAAACAGAAAATATAACATTCAGGCGTTCTACGACCGCAAAAAAACCGAAGAACAAAACGCGCAGTAGCTTATTTATAAAAGTTTTAAATTAACACGAAAACACTAAACCACAAAATAAAACTTTGTGATTTAGTGTTTTTGTGTTATAAGACAGAATTGAGTTAATTTTTTATAATTGCCTTTGCGACGTTTTGACCGTCGATTGCGGCGGAAACAATGCCGCCTGCATAACCTGCTCCCTCGCCGCAGGGATATAATCCGCTAACTTCAACATGTTCATAAGAAAGTTTATCTCTTGGTATTTTTACCGGGGAGCTTGTGCGCGATTCGATGCCGATGATCTGCGCTTCATCGGTATAATATCCTTTCATCTTTTGCCCAAAATCAATTAAGCTTTTCCGCAATCCTTCTTTTATGAACTCCGGAAATAAATTATCGAAGTCAGATGAATAAATTCCGGGGATGTACGAAGTGCCGTTTAGTTTCGATGAAACTATGTGATTTACAAAGTCGGTAATCTTTTGCGCAGGGGCTTCCTGTGTACCTGCGGTATTGTTAAGAAAAAATAACTGCTCAAGTGATTTCTGAAACTCAAGTCCGCATAAAATATTTTTGGTATTCAGTTTTTTTGAAAAATGCTCGTTGAAATAATCAGACTTGTTATGTTCAGAGTACAGATTTTTTATTTCTTTGAAGAGATTACCGGTTAAGTCTTCGAGGTTTATCTGCACGACGATTCCTGAGTTGGCATATTTTGAATCGCGTCGTGACATTGACATTCCGTTGACGACGATTTCACCAGGTGCAGTTGCAGACGGAACAATCAATCCACCGGGACACATGCAGAATGAAAACACTCCACGTCCGGATGCGTGTGATACAAGCTTATAACTCGATGCAGGAAGGTTTTCATCGCGCGGTTTTTGTTTGTATTGAATAAAGTCGATTAATTGCTGGGGATGCTCTATGCGCACTCCGATTGCGAACGGCTTTGCTTCGACTAAAATGTTTTTGCCGTGAAGTAAATAAAAAATATCTCTTGCGGAATGCCCAGTTGCAAGAATTATGTTATCAGAATCAAATTCATTTTTGTTATTTATGATGACGGACTTAATCTTGTTGTTTTGAATCGTGATGTCGGTTAATTTAGAGTCGAAATGAACCTCACCGCCGTATTTCAGAATTGTTTTGCGGATGTTCTGCACGATTCCCGGCAGTTTATTTGAGCCGATATGCGGATGAGCTTCATATAAGATGTCGTCTTTTGAGCCGTGCTCGACAAGAATCTTCAGAACTTTGTTTACGTCACCGCGCTTGTCGGAACGGGTATAAAGCTTTCCGTCGGAATATGTCCCTGCACCGCCTTCACCGAAACAGTAATTTGAATCGGGGTTAACTTCATTAAATTGCTGGATTGCGCGCAGGTCTTTTCTACGCGTGCGTGCATCCTTGCCGCGGTCGAAGATGACAGGCTTAATTCCGTTTTCAATAAGTTCAAGGGCAGCAAAATATCCCGCAGGTCCTGCGCCGATGATTGCAACGCTTTTATTATTTTTAACGTGAACATATTTTGATGAAATGATTTTTTCTTCAGGAGGAGCTTCGTTCACATAAACTTCAACCTGCATGCGATAAACAGGAAATTTTCCCCGCGCATCAAGCGAGAGCTTTAGTTTTTTGAAGTTAATTTCTCCAGGGGAAACTTTTAGCTTTAATTCTTTTTTGATTTTGGATTGAATGAGCTTATCGTCATAAGCTTCGGAAGGGAGAAGATTGGTATTTAACTGCTTTATCACTTTGTCATTCCTGCGCAGGCAGGAATCCATATGCGTTATGTTATTAAGACCGGGATTCCCGCTTTCACGGGAATGACTCCGGTGTTATTTTTTAATCATTAAACTCGGCGGTGATGTCTTTGCCGGTTTTGCGGTCTATGAACTTGAAATCATCAAGAGCGAGCAAATCATCTTCTGCAACTTTAAAGCGGGTGAAGTATTTCATCTTTAATTTTCCAAGTTTGCTTGGAAATCCGGCTTTCATATACCCGTAAAGAAGCGGATTAAGTTTTAATATAAGCTTGTGTTTGTGCGAGCTTCCTTTATATCGCTGCAGCCATCTTTCGATTTCTGTTGTGAAACCAACGCGTGACTGAACGTGCCCTGTTCCGCTGCAAAGCGGGCATTGGTCTGATATGGCATGAAGAATCGATTGACGTATTCTTTGACGCGTAATCTGCACAAGCCCGAATTCACTCATCGGAAGCACGGTTACCTTTGCTCTGTCTTTCCGGAATTCTTTTCTTATTTCTTCGTAGAGTTTTTTTCTGCTTCGCTCTTCGTATAAGTCAATGAAGTCAATCACAATAATTCCGCCGATATCCCGCAAGCGAATCTGACGGACAATCTCTTTAGCGGCTTCGATGTTCGTATTGAGAGAGTTAAGCTCCTGCTCCTGATTCTTTGCATATTTACCGCTGTTGACGTCGATAACGGTCATTGCTTCTGTTGTTTCAATTACAATGTAACCTGCTCCTTTAACCCATACTTTTTTGTTAAGCGAATCGTTAAGCTGGCGTTCAACGTTAAATACATCGAATAACGGTTGGTTGCCGTTATATAACTCAAGACGTTCTGCAAATCCCGGCGAAGTCCTGTCGAGATAATTTTTTATTTCTTTATGAAGTTTTTTGGAATCAACAACAATTTTTGAAACATCTTCTTTCAGAATATCTCTCATCACGGATGAAGTTGTTGTTGCATCTTTATAAAGCAAAGAAGGAGACTTTGCGGTTTTAAGCTTTGCTTCTATTGAGTTCCATTCAGTTATCAAGGTATTCAAATCTTCCCTGATAAGTTTTTCATCCTGATTCATTGCAACAGTGCGGATAATAATTCCGAAACCTTTCGGAAGCATAGAGCGGACAATCTTTCTGAGACGGTATTTTTCGCGCGGGTTATAAATCTTTTTGGAAATTCCTGTGCGCTTGCCAAAGGGAATAAGCACAAGGTATCTGCCGGGAAGTGAAATTTTTGAAGTAACCCGCACACCTTTTTTGCCGACAGGTTCTTTTGTAATCTGAACAATAATATCCTGCCCTCTTTCCAGATTAGCAGGATTAAGTTTTATTTTTGATTCGGTTGAATTAGCACGTGAGGCAGGCTGGTCGTTTTCTTCATCTTCTTCATCTTCAATATCGGTATCTTCCTCAGACAGAAGAGTATCATCTAATGTGTTAATGTCGGAAAAATGAAGAAATGCATCCTGCGGGAAGCCGAGGTTTATGAATGCGGCGCGAATGCCCGCCATAACTTTCCATACTTTACCGAGATAAATATCACCGACGTTGCGTTCCTGGTCCGGGCTTTCTACAAAAAATTCGGTTAGCTTGGAATCCTCTGTGAGAGCGATTCTAATTTCATTGGAAGTCGCATTAATCAGTATTTCTTTTTTCATCTATATCGGGGATTAGTTCATCAGCTCCTTATTTTATGAGTTCATTGTCGCTAAAAATTCCTTATTGCTCTTTGTGCCTTTCATTTTTCCGAGCAGCCATTCCATTGCCTCAACCTGATTATAATCGGCAAGAATTTTTCTCAAGAGCCATACGCGATTCAATACATCGCTTGGAATCAACAGCTCTTCTTTTCTTGTTCCGGATTTGTTCAGGTCGATTGCAGGAAATACCCTTCTGTCGGAAATTCTTCTGTCAAGAACGGTTTCCATGTTTCCTGTTCCTTTGAACTCTTCAAATATAACTTCATCCATTCTGCTTCCTGTTTCAATCAATGATGTTGCAATGATTGTCAAGCTTCCTCCTTCGTCGATGTTTCTTGCAGCACCGAAGAATCTCTTCGGCTTGTGCAGAGCATTTGCGTCCACACCACCTGATAAAATCTTTCCGCTATGAGGAATTACAGTGTTGTGAGCTCTTGCAAGACGGGTGATACTGTCAAGAAGTATAACAACGTCTTTTCCTGCTTCAACAAGGCGTTTTGCTTTTTGCAGAACGATTTCGGAAACCGCAACGTGTCTTTCCGGCGGTTCGTCGAATGTTGAGGCAATTACTTCAGCATTAACGTTTCTTTCCATATCCGTAACCTCTTCAGGTCTTTCGTCGATTAGAAGAACAATCATGTGAACTTCAGGATGGTTCCGTATTATGCTGTTTGCAATTGTCTGAAGCAAAATTGTTTTACCGCTTTTGGGAGGTGAAACTATGAGACCTCTTTGTCCTTTTCCGATTGGAGTGAATAAATCCATAACTCTCATTGAGTATTCAACGGGAGTTGTTTCAAGATTTAATTTCTCATTCGGATAGAGAGGTGTAAGGTTATCAAATAAAATTCTGTCTCTTATAAGCTCGGGATTTCCGTAGTTGACCTGTTCGACTTTCAGAAGCGCGAAAAATCTTTCGCCTTCTTTCGGTGGACGAACCTGTCCGCTTACGGTATCACCTGTTTTGAGGAGGAATTTTTTAATTTGCGAAGGTGAAACATAAATATCGTCCGGCGACGGCAGATAATTATAATTTGCTGACCTTAAAAAACCGTAACCGTCAGGAAGAACCTCGAGCACACCAAAAGCATAGGCATAGCCGTCTTTTGCGGTTTGTGCTTCAATGATTTTAAAGATGAGTTCCTGTTTTTTGAGGTCGCTGTAACCGTTAACATTGAGTTCTTTAGCGATTTTAATCAGTTCGGGGACTTTTTTTGATTTCAAATCCAGGTTGTCTTTCGAATTTGCATTCGGAGTAGGAGCAACACCGGCTTTGGATGTGTTTTTCGAATCCATTTATTATCCTTTGTTTAGGGGTAACATATTAATTAAGATGTTTGTAAAAATTGGTTGATGGTTTTGGGGGTAGAGTTGTTAAAAAAGTATGATTTTAATTTATATTGTTATAATTTAGTATTATAAGCAGTTAAATTTTAAAGGGTGTGTTTTTTGATGCACCCAAAACTAAGCTAATTATAGTAAAAATACAAGTGAAAAGTTGCAAAAATACATAAAAGAACAAGCACTTTTCTTGTTCTTTTATGTATTTTTTAAAAGATTTTACATGCTCACCACAAACCCATGCACAATATAGGGGTCGTTTGTCCCGGGGATGTTTTTTGTGAAAACATCATAAGGAATAAAAAATCTTCCGTTTGTTCCCCATTGTGTTCCCCAGCTGTTCTGAACAAGGAATGCTCCATTGCCATAAGGAGTCTGAATTGTATCATCATAACCAATTATGCAGACGCAATGTCTTCCTTCTGCATCACTTGCGGAAGCATATTCAGGAAAGAAGTATGGAGTATTATTTTTATATGCGGCATCCCCATCTGCTCCCATGCCTTTGTAAGCATTTAAAGCAATCACAACAGGATAGCCGCTGAGCAAATGAGACTTGATGGACTCTTCATCCATGTTGATTCTTGCATAATCTTTTATCCTGTAATTAGCAGCAATTGTTTTTAAAGATTCGGGGGGTGTTACGTTATACTGTCCATTAACATAAGGCATGTAGTCCCACGGCACAGCACCGACAGTTTTTACAAACTCAAGCATGTCAAGAATATTTGTCCCGTTATCCTGCCCGCCGTTCAGTGAGTTATATAAAAAAGCAGGACTGAATACTTTCATTCCGCTCATTTCACCGTTAGCATCATAAATGCTGTAATTATTTTGCATCGCTGCAGTAATTGTCATGCAGGCATAACCCAAGCCCCATGCATTGCAGGCATCTTCCTGTCCCTGGTTGCCGACTTCAGGAACAATAGTGCTTTGCCAGTTTGTAAATGTCTGAGGTTTCGTGCCGTTATAAGTAACAACAGATACCTGAAGATTGTTATATGCATCTTCAGAAATGTCGTTGTAACCTGTTCCGTAATTTGTCTGCGCATTCAGGGAATTACAGATAACCGCTGTAAAAATAAAAGAGAGGATAAAAGATTTAAGTTTCATAAATTATTTGCTGTTAAAATTTTGTGATGTGAAATTTTGAAATATACTTTCAGGGTCTTTATAAAAATACTAAATTAATAATAATTTTTCATTTAACATTTATGTTCATATAAAGTATATTTGCTAATAAAATTTTTATATTCATAACATATTGGCAAAATTTTTAAAACGTGAAAAATCATTTCTGATAGCTTTATTAACGCTGATTATTATAACAGTGTTCCAGAGGGATTTATTTGAAGACGTATCGCTTGGTGCATCGCTTGTTTTGTTCTTTGTGATTTTTGTCGTGATAATTTATGCGGCAATAGGGGTTGCAGACCATGCGGAGGTGCTTGCGCATAAGTTCGGTGAACCTTATGGAACGATGATACTTACATTTTCGGCAATCACGGTCGAAATCATCATGGTAACGGCAATGATGCTTCACGAAGCAAAAGACCCGACTCTTGCGCGTGATACGATTTATGCGACGCTGATGATTTTGATTAACGGTATTACCGGATTATGCATGGTCATAGGAGGATTTAAATACGGCGAACAGTTTTTTAATTTGAAAAGCTCGAACTCATTTTTATCAATGATAATTGCAATTATCGGCATCGGTTTATTTCTGCCTGCATTTGCTAATCCTGAGCAGTTAACCATTCTCGAACGGTTTTTGATTTTTGCATCTTTAGCGCTTTATGCATTTTTTCTTTCGATGCAATCTAAAAAACACAGTTATTTTTTTTCATATAAAAACGCCGAAATAAAATCCGAAAGAGAAGAAGAGCTTGAATCAAAAAAAATAAACGGGTGGTATCATGCGGGAATGCTTCTTGCAATAATTCTTGTTATAGCAATGATAGCAGAGTTTTTATCGATTTCGATTGAGAATGGAATATTAATGCTCGGGCTTCCTGTAAAGCTTGCCGCATTAATAATTGCGTTAATCATAATTGCTCCCGAAGGTCTCACGGCGCTTCGCGCAGCGTATTCTGATGACATGCAGAGAGTGATAAACATTACATTTGGTTCTACACTTTCGACCATTACGCTCACAATACCGGCAGTATTAATAGTCAGCTTCATCACGGGCAATTCTATAATTCTCGGGTTAAGTCCTTTTATGGGTGTGATGGTAATTACTACTTTATTGCTGGGATTTATCAGCACAACAAGAGGGGACTCAAACGCACTTCAGGGATTTATACATATAATACTTTTTATTACGTTTGTGTTTCTGATATTTTTGGGATAGGTTCGGAAGAGATTTTATAGAGACGCAAAATGTTGCGTCTCTACGTGTTACGTTTGTGTTCCTGATATGTTTATAAATGTAGCCGAAAGCTTTAGCTTTCGAAAGCGAACCCTAAAGGGTTCGACTACAAAATAAATTTTACAGCTCTCTTTTTGAAATACGGGTTTTCAATTTTGAAATATGCCACGTAATATTTATTTCTTTCGGGCATGCTTCTACGCAATTGAAAATCGTGTGGCATCTCCAGATGCCGTTTGGCGTATCGAGTATGTCCATTCTCTCATCAGCCGCATCGTCTCTTGTATCATAAGCAAATCTATATGCTTTCAGAATAGCCGCAGGACCTATGTAGTTTTCATTCGTCCATGTTGAAGGACAGCTTGTCGTGCAGCAAGCGCATAAAATACACTTTGCCGACTCAAATAATTTTTCCGCATCTTCATTTGATTGCAGACGTTCTCTGTCACTTGGGGGAGGAGTATGGTTTATCAAATATGGTTTTACAACTTCATACTTTGCCCAGAAGTCGCTCATGTCAACAACAAGGTCTTTTATAATTGGCAATGACGGCAGCGGTTCTATCACAAGCGGTTTTGATGTATTCAGGTCTTTCAGAAGCAGCGCGCATGCAAGTCGGTTTTTTCCGTTTATTTTCATTCCGTCGCTTCCGCATATTCCGTGAGCGCATGAACGCCTGAACGTCAGCGTCCCGTCGTGCTTCCATTTTATTTCATGCAGAACGTCGAGAACACGCATATCCTCGCCTATGTTCTGCAGATGAAAATCCTGAAAATACGGTTGCTCATCTTTTTCAGGATTATACCTTAAAATTTTTACATGAAGATTCATTATTTTATCTTATAATCAGTTTCTAATGTCGAAATAAATTTGTTTAAATCAGGACATTTGTAAAATGTTTTCACAGTCTCGATTGCTTTCTGGTTTTCTCCTATAAAACTGTAGCTGACGGCTATTGCCGCAAGGATTGTCTTCAAGCTTCCTGCCGGAGTATTAAAAGTATCTTCATCGGCTGTCTTAGGACAAATGTTTTTATTCTGAAGCAAAAAATCTTTAAGCTGTTCGGTATATTCCTTTATGTCAAGATTAACAAGGTTAGGGTAATCACGCGTTACGTCAACAAATTTATTATTTTCCCATTTATAAACCATAGTCGGAAATCTTGTTTCGGCATAGTTCGTAAAAGCATACGAAATACCGTCGAAGGCAGTTTCTATTTCATAATGATGGTCATAGTTTAAATCCTTGAACTGGAAATATACGTTTCCCAGAAACAAAGTATCGGTCGGGGTATATTTATAATTTGAAAGCGTTCCGCCAAGAAGCTGAAAGCAGCAATGAGCCCCGCCGCTGTATTGCGAGACAAATATGTTTTTTTCACCCGTATTATTTAAGTCGATGATGACAACCGTATCAACCATGTATTCTGCAACGTCATCATAAACAATATTGCCGTCCTGTTTTATGACGACATGAGTTGAATAATTTGCGGTGTCATATTTTGCTGTAACCTGAAAATCACCGATGCTATAATTCTTATCATCAAAATACGACTGAGCATTAGCATCAGAAAAAAACAAACAAAATAAAAATAGGGATAAAAACACTGAAATGAGGTATTTCATTTTCATTATGTTCTTAATATTTCCTTTCCATCGGTTTATATCTGGTAACAACAACAGGCTTATATTTTATTTCGGGTCCCTGTCCGTTTCCCCTGGATATGAACGTATGTTTCATCCATTCATCATCGTTACGTTTCGGGAAATCTTCGCGGGTGTGAGCTCCACGGCTTTCGGTTCTGTTATATGCGCTGAAAACCATTGCCTCTGCAGATTCGAGAAGGTTATCAAGTTCGATTGCTTCAATTAAATCAGTATTAAACACAGTTCCTTTATCCTGTATGTGAACATTCTTATATCTTGCTTTTAGTTCCTCAACTTTGTCTTTCATTTTTTTCAGTGCTTCTTCTGTTCTGAAAACACCGCAGTCATCCATCATTGTTTGCTGAAGCTCGGTTCTTAACGCAACAACAGTTTCGCTTCCGGTACTGTTCAGAAGATGCGAAATCATCTCGCGGGTTTTTTCTGAAACTTTATTTTCGTCAATGTCTGAAAGAGTTGCTGTTTTCAAAAACTCTGCAATTGCTTTTCCGCCTCTTCTTCCGAATACAACGAGGTCAAGAAGCGAGTTTGTACCCAGACGGTTAGCTCCGTGAACAGAAACGCACGCACATTCGCCTGCAGCATAAAGTCCGTTGACAATATTTCCTTTTTCATCTCTCAACACCTCGCAGTTTGCATTTGTCGGAATGCCGCCCATCATGTAATGCGCGGTCGGCTGAATCGGAATCGGTTCTTTTGTTGGTTCAACGCCAAGATAAGTTCTTGCAAAACCGGTGATTTCAGGAAGCTTATCATCGATAACTTCTTTGCCGAGATGCGAAACGTCAAGCAGAACGTAATCAGTGCCGTCACTTCCTTTAATTCCTCTGCCTTCTCGAATTTCGGTTACGATTGCTCTTGAAACCATATCACGCGGAGCCAAATCCATAACAGTCGGTGCATATCGCACCATAAATCTTTCTTTGTCTTTATTTTTTAATATTCCACCTTCGCCTCTTGCAGCTTCGCTGACAAGAATCCCAAGCTTCCATAATCCGGTCGGGTGAAACTGATAAAACTCCATATCTTCAAGCGGAAGTCCGCTTTTATAAATAAGTCCGAAGCCGTCGCCTGTACCGACGTGAGCGTTGGAAGTAATTCTGAAAACTCTTCCGTTACCGCCTGTTGCAAACATAACCGCCTTTGCATGAAAAACGTGAATCTCGGAAGTTCTTATGTCAATTGCAACAACTCCTTTAGAAACACCATTATCGATAATTAAATCGGTTACAAAAAACTCAGAGAAAAACTTTACTTCGTTTTTAATTGCTGTTTCATAAAGTGTCTGAAGCATAACATGCCCGGTTCTGTCTGCAGAGTAACATGAACGCTTAACGGGAATTCTTTTTCCGTAAGGGTCAGCAGGGTCAGCAGGTTTTGTATGACCTCCGAAATTTCTTTGCGCTATGTATCCGTCTTTGTTTCTTGAAAACGGCATGCCCATGTGTTCAAGCTCAATGATAGCTCTTATGGCATCGCGGCACATAATTTCGATTGCATCCTGATCTCCGAGATAGTCACTTCCTTTCACGGTATCGAACGCATGATTTTCCCAGCTATCGTCTTCCATATTGGCAAGCGCAGCGCAGACTCCTCCCTGAGCAGTTCCTGTATGTGAACGCGGGGGGAAAACTTTTGATAAAACAGCGCAGGAGCAATCTTCAGGCAGTTCAACTGCGGCTCTTAAGCCCGCTCCGCCCGCTCCCACAATAACCACGTCAAATGTATGCAGCATTTTTTAATGTCCTGTATAATTGAAAAATATCAAAAAAATAGATGTTTTTAAATGGAAAATGTTACTTTCTTTTGAAAGATGAAAAGAAAGTAACCAAAGAAAAATCTTCCGCTTATGAAAAATTGCCTAAATTTCAAAATAATTGCGTAAAAATTCAAACTCCTCATCCCAAAAATCGGGATTCGTCAGACAGTGAATTTTTATTACCGCAATTATTTCAAAATTCATTACGCCAATTTTTCAAAGGCGGTGAAAAACAGGTTTAATCTTCTTTTTGAAGAATCTCCTTAGTCAAAAGGAATGGGATTCCCGCCTGCGCGGGAATGACATCTTTATATTACTGTTTAATCTAACATCTTTTTTAAAGCTCTGTATAAGTCGAGCTTCATTTTGGTTTCTTCGGGTGTGTACGTATAAATGTTCTTCAGTTCGAGATAAGCAAGCATTGCATCCATTTCACGTCCCTCCTCGATTGCCATCATACCAATATAATACAATGCGGTGACGTTATAGGATGAATAACCCGACATCAGGTCGCGTTCATAAGCTGCATTGAAATATTTTTTTGCAAGCTCTTTATTATTTAAATCTTTATAATAAATTGCTCCGATTTCTGAATATGCCTTTGTAAAAGTTGAATCACGGCGTATTAAATCGTTATATATTTTAATTGCGTTCTTATAATCTTTCATTTGTTTATACGTCTCGCCAATCTGAAATCTTATATAAGTGTCATTAGTGTCTTTCTTAAGAAGCTTCTCATAAAATCCGAGCGCTCGTTTATAATCTTTTGTCGTTGTATATGCATCTGCAAGAGCATATGATAAAGTGTTAAGCAAGCTGTCGTTATCAAATTTTTCGCGAATCTGTGTATATAAAGTTTCCGCTTTTTGATAGTTTGCGGTTACAACATATAAATCAATCATGTCTTTATATACATAAAACGAATCAGGGCGAAGCTCAATACATTTAATCAAATAATTTTCAGCTTTGATTAGATTATTTTTATTTAAGGAATCCTGCTTTATAACAAAAGTATCAATTACAACTTTCATTGTATCAGCTTGCTTTGTGTAATACCAGTTATTGATTACACGATTTTTGAAATTCGACGCAAGCTTGTAGTTTATGTTAAATAAATTTTCCTCTTTCTTTGCAAGAAATTCTGTATTGTCACCACCGGAGTTTAAGACAACATTAAGAAGAGTTTTAAATGAATTTATTGCCGATGCAAAATTCAGGTTGCCGTAAAATCCATATGAATAAGTTGTAATGCCGACTACTTCGCCTTTGTCGGTAAATAAAGCACCTCCGCTGTTGCCGGGTGAAATTGCCGCGGTTATCTGAATAACCTTATCAAAAACTTTCTGAACGAGTGCGTAAGTATTTGGGTCTGTGAACTCAACTCGTTCTTCCGGTCTTATTGCAGCAATTATGCCCTGTGAAATTGTATATTCAAATCCCAAAGGACTTCCTATTGCAAAAACATCCTGCCCGACCTTTAAGTCATCGGAATTTCCCATTGTAACAGTCTGAAAAATTCTTCCATTTGCATTTTTAATTTTTAAAATTGCAAAATCATTTTTTTCATCAACCATTATAAGCTCGGCATCGTAAAACGTGCCATCACTTGTTTTCACGAGAATGCTGTCTAAACTTTCAACAACGTGATAATTAGTTCCGATATATCCGTCGGGAGTAACCAGAAAGCCGCTTCCGTTCAGAAGAGTTGTGTCCTTCGGGGTTGATGAATAAGAATAGTAACTATAATAATCATCCACATGATACCAGATGGAAACTAAAGCATCTTTGTTCTTCTCTATAATTTGCTGAGCGTTGTAAATGTCATCAGCGAGAATGTTTACCGGTGCTTGTGTTAATCCTGCTTCTTTTTCCTGCGCAAAAAGATTTGACGCAGTGAGAATAAAAATTGCGAGAAAAGTATAAGTTAGTTTTGCGGTGAGTTGTTTCAAAAAATTATTTGCCTTTCCATTCGGGTTTACGTTTTTCAACAAATGCTTTCATGCCTTCAAATTTATCCTCCGATGCAAAAAGCAGATAGAAATTTTTTCTTTCGAATTCGAGTCCTGCTTCTATTGTAAGGTCAAAAGATTTCAAGACAGATTCTTTTGCAAGCTGAACAGCGACGGTCGGCTTTGTTCCAATTTCTTTGCCAAGCTCGATTGCTTCATCGAGAAAAACTTCATCGGGAACAACTTTTGTTACAAGTCCTGCGTTGAACATATCTGCGCTTGTGAACATTCTACCTGTTAACACCATTTCCATAGCTTTCGCCTTGCCGATTGCTTTGGTTAATCTTTGCGTTCCGCCGGCACCGGGAATTACGCCGAGGTTGATTTCCGGCTGACCGAATTTTGCGCCTTCTGCGGCAACAATCATGTCGCATGACATTGCAAGCTCGCATCCGCCTCCAAGAGCAAATCCGCTTACTGCGGCGATAATTGGTTTTTTAACTTTTCTGATTTTGTCCCATCGTGCAAACTGGTCGCGCAAATGCATTTCGATTGCAGTAGCGTCAGCCATTTCTTTTATGTCTGCGCCTGCGGCAAATGCTTTTTGATTTCCTGCGACTATCATGCACCCGATTTGCGGGTCTTTGTCGAATGCTTCGAGAGTCTCAACGACTTCTTTCATGAGTTCGATGTTGAGTGCGTTCAGTGCATCGGGACGGTTAAGCTGAATTAAACCGACTTTCAGGTGTTTTCCGTTATCGACTTCGGATACAAGAATATTCTTATATTGTGCGGATAGGTGTGCTTTTTCGCTCATTTATAGAAATATATGTGTGAAATTATGTTAAAATTGAAGAAATTATGAGTAAAATATTAAATTAGTGAGTGGAGATGTGATTAACAATTCAATAAAAGGAGAAGTAGGACAGACATTCCTGTCTGTCCTCGACAGGCAAGAATGCCTGTCGTACTATTATTTAAAATTATCTTTTTACTTCACTAACATCATTTTTTTTGTTTCACTGAAGTTGTTTGCTGAGAGCTTATAGAAATAAATTCCGCCGGGGAAGTTTGCGGCATTCCATTTTGCAGTATAGTTTCCTGCTGAAAGCTGTTTGTTGATAAGAGTTGCAACTTCTTTTCCGAGAGCGTCATAAATTTTTAACATTACAAATTCACTTCGCATACCCTCAGGAACAGAAAACTCAATCACTGTTTCAGGATTGAACGGGTTCGGATAGTTTTGTCCGAGCAGGTAATCTTTTACCAGAGCATTGTTTTCAGGTGTTATGTTTGCAGTTGTTGTATCAATCATGTGAATCCATAAACCTGTTTGCATGTCGGAAGAAATAATTTTTCCGGAAGCAAAATAAGGGTAGCATCCCCAGTTGCCGCGATATTGAGCGCTGTCGGCTGAAGGATACGTATCATAGTAAGCAATCTCAGTCACACCTGTCGGAAGTCCGCGCAAGTCATAGAATCTCAACCCGGCTTCGTAGTGAGATACGACAAGCAGGTTTCCTTTTATAAAAACATTATGGCAGATTGCATTGCTGTTTGCCGGAACTGACGGACGAAGCGCACCAACATAAGTTATGTTGTCATAATTCTGTATGTTCCAGATTTTCACTGAGCCGGGCGGGTTTTGTCCCTCGTCAGTTGTAATCAGATATTTTCTGTCCTCTGTTATTTCACAATTATGCGTAAGAGTGTAGCTCGGAAGATTATTGAACTCTTTGATTACTCTAATGGTATCTTTGTTCCTTGCATCAAGAATTGAATATTGATTTGCAAACATCTGCGCAGCATAAATGGTGTCGTTTCGGATGAAGCTGTCATGCACATACTTGTTATATCTTCCTTTGCGAACCGGGTTAATAGGGTCCAGCAAGTCAATAATTGCAATGCCTCCGCTTGGCGCAGCGTTACCGCCGTTGATGTACATATACCTTCCGCTGTTTGAAATCGTATGTCCCTGAGTGAAGCCGGTATAGTTCCAGGTTTTTACAAGCCGGACTGAATCGGGAAGATAGCTCATGTCAATTATCTGCATACCGCTTCCCGCGTTATCGGTTACCACATATGCATAATTTTGATAAACTTTGACTTCCCTCCATGGAGTTGTAGGACCTGAAACGAAATCTTTTTCGACTACATTATTTGTATCCGTTATGTCGATGAACGAGGTACCTGTTACACAGCATAAAATTGCATATTCTCTGCCGTTCGGGGCAGTCCAGCCCCAGATTGCGGCATAAATTGAGCCAAATTGAGATAATGGTTGCGAAGGTCTTGGATTGTAATTTTTTGAAAATTTTATATTTCTTGAAATCTGAGCGTTAATCGTAGTGTTTGAAACAGCTAAAACTAACAGTAAAAGTATAATAATTTTTTTCATTTAAAGTAATTTTAATGCAACACAAATTAATATTTCTTCCGTAAAATAGAAATATCAAACGAGCATAAAACAGTGTCAGAAAATCAGGATAAATATATAGTCCGTCCAATTGAAAAACGCGACAACGAACAAATCAGTAAGATTATCAAAACAGTCATGACGGAATTTGGCGCAGTCGGATGCGGTTATTCGATTGAAGACACTGAAGTTGACAATATGTTCGATGCTTACGGAGTCCGCGCAAAATATTTTGTTGTTGAGAAAGACGGCAGAATTCTTGGCGGCTCCGGGGTAGCGCAGTTGTTGAATGGAGATGCTGATACCTGCGAGCTGAAGAAAATGTATTTTCTTAATGAACTTCGCGGAAAGGGTTTTGGTGAGAAGCTTCTGAATCTTTGTCTTAAAGCAGCGAAGGAATTGGGTTATAAAAAATGTTATCTCGAAACTTTGACTCAGATGGAAAACGCGCAGAGATTATACGAAAAGCACGGCTTCAAAAAACTTGAGAGACCTATGGGAGATACAGGACATTTCAAATGCAACTGCTGGTATGTGAGGGAGGTGTGAAAATCTATTTTACCAATAACATTTTTTTAGTTTCTGTATAATCAAAACTTTCAAGTTTATAAAAGTAAATACCGCTGTTTAAGTCTCCTGCGTTCCATTCCAATTCATAATTTCCTGCATTAAGATTTTGATTAACTAAAATTGATATTTTCTGCCCGAGCAAATTATATATTTTTAATGTTACATAAGATTGTTCAGGGAGTTCAAACTTAATTTTTGTTGTTGGATTAAATGGGTTGGGATAATTTTGATGTAAAACAAATTTATCGGGGATAATGTTACTGGTATTTGTAATATTTACAAAACCCCCAAAACTGTGTTTGTAAATTCCATATCCTGCAACTGCAGCATAGACAGTATTCTTATGGCTGTATAAATAATTAACAGTTTTATTCTCCAACTCCCTGCTTATGTTAGTATAGTTAATTAAATTGTTTGTGGATAATCTTACGGGATATTGCGATGCACCCGCAATGATTATGCTGTCACTTCTGATTAACATATGCCGTGCAGGGATTAAAGTATTAGTCCAGTTCACACCATTATTTGTAGATTTAAATGCATAAGTGCCATTACCAATGTAAATATTATTACCCATTGCACCGAGCACCTGATAAAAAGAGCTTGGTAATCCTCCACCCATCATTCTTGTCCAGTTAAGTCCGCAATCTGTTGATTTGAAGGCATACATTTGTTCAATCATAAATAAATTGTTGCCAAATTTTTTCAAATCATATATCAGAGGAAAAAAGGAGGTAATGCCGTTATTTCGCAGCTGCCAGCTCGTGCCTCCGTTGCTGGAAAAATAAATACCGTCTGATAAAACACCCAAATAAATACTATCACCGCTTGAAATTATATTCGAAACATACTTATCCGCAAAAGAGGGAACAAGAGTCCAGCTGGTTCCTGCGTTAATTGATTTATATAAACCATCTTCAGTTCCTAAATAAAGTCCGTTTGAAGCGGCATGAATCGTTATTATTCTTCCCTGGACGGGAGGATATTTTTTGGTCCATTGGTGAAGCTTAGTTTCCGTAACATAAATACAGTCGCCATATTTCTGCGCTGCATATAAATTATCATTATCGTCCGATGTTATTACGCTCAGGTTTTCCGCCTGTATTCCATTATTTTTTTCTATCCAATTTATATTGTTTATGTTTGTTGAGAAAATGCCTCTGATTACATTTGTAGAAAAAATATTGTTATTGAAAACCGTTATATTAGTGGCATCTATGTTATTGTAAATATTATTCCACGTTTGTCCAAAATTTGTACTGCGGACAATTCCCGATTCTGTTATAGCATAAAAAACATCATTAAATATATAAAGCTTTAAAAAAGAACCTAAGGAAGCATCAGGCATTTGGATCCAGTTTGTTCCCTGATTTGAAGAATAATAATTATGTCCGTTTAAACGTCTGCCAAAAAAATAATTTTCATTTGCAGTCAAGATTACAAATGGAGGTGAAGTGTTATCAATGGACGTCCAATTATCACCGTTATTTGTTGATTTAAATAAGTTAAAAGGTACAGATGCAAGTATTGTAGAAGAATTTGCTCCCATACAATACATATCGAAAAGCTTATTAAAGAAAAGACCTTGCCATGAATTTCCAAGGTTAGTTGAACGATAAATCGTGTTATTAGATTGAGAATATAAGATCAGAGTATTGCCTGACTTTATTAAATTGCGAACATTTGAATTTAGTAATCCTTGATTTGCGGGAATCCATGTTTCGCCTTGATTTATAGATTTATAACAGGTTATGCTGTCATCGTTTCTAAAAGAAAGAAATATGGTACTGCCAATTGATTCAAATCCTACAAACTGTCTGATGTTTAAATGTTGGGTATTTAATAATTGCCATGAATCTCCATTATTTGAAGAACGGTAGATTTTGTTATAAGCAGAAGTAAATAAGTAAGTACCGTTTGAACCAATGAAAGACGGATTACCTCCATTGATTCCGGTTGAGACATCAATCCATTGTGAAAAACAGATATTTGTTAGAAATAAACTGAATAAAATTATTAGCCCGGCGCGCATATGATTTAATTTAGTAATTAAATATATTAATCTTTATTAAATAAAAAAACCAAATAAAATTAATAATTAATTCTATTTGGTTTTTTAAAAAAGAGTGAAATTTTATTCCTAATTCACGCTTTCTTTCATCTTTTTTGCATATTCGTATGCGTTCATAACGTCGATTACTCCGCCGGAGCGTGAGAGAGACGAGAACGAAACCTTTGAGCCTGAGTCGCCGACCTTAACTTTCAAGCCGTCATATTTTCTTACTGAGTTTGAAAGCACTTCTTTTAACTGCGCCGCAGTTAATTCAGGGAAGTATGCTTTAATAATTGCCGCAACTCCCGCAGCTTCAGGTGAAGCCATGCTTGTTCCGCTGATTCTTTCATATTTGCCGTTCGGGATTGTTGAGTTTATTTCAAGTCCCGGTGCAAATACGTCAACAATTTTTCCGGAGTAATTTGAAAAGTTTGCAACAAGGTCATATCCTCCTGATAAATTCTCAGGGTCTTTAGATGAGTTATAACTTTTCATCCATGAGCTTGCTCCGACCACGAGCATATTATCAAAATAATTTATCTGTCCGTTTTCATTTGTGAATTTTCTCGGGTAGTTAATCGTCGTTTCTATATCAGCCGATTCATTTCCTGCAGAGACAACAAACAGCACGCCTTTTTCTTCGGCATATTTAATTGCCTCAACTACAATCTCAGGATTAGGAGAAAAATATTTTCCTGCGGACATGTTAATAATATCAGCGCCGTTATCGACTGCATATCTGATTGCGTTTGCAATGTCTTTGTCGCGTTCATCGCCTTCACCGGGAACAGCGCGGAGAAACATAAGCCGAGCAAACGGCGCCTGTCCGATGCCGTCCTTATCCGCTGCAATGATTCCTGCTACGTGCGTGCCGTGGTCATCGTCTCTTGAACGAACGTCATTGTTGCCGTATCCCTTTTCATATAAATTATTCGGGTCATCGCCGATTAATTCTTCAGGATCTCTGTCATCAAATAAATATTTATTTTTTATTTCGTATTCTTTAGTATATTTTTCAAGCTCTTCTTTTGTAAGCCCGATGAACATATAAGTCGTGAGAATAACCATTGCAGCGCTTTTGTATTCGCCCTTTAAACCTTCTGCGGTGAGCTTCAGTTTTTCGGGGTCGGTTGTGTATCCGCCTCGTTTAAGAACATCTTCTGCGTCAATCAAACCCTGCAAAGATTCTTTAAGCCCTTCATAAGTTCCTTTGATATCCGAACGCTCGGAGTCATATTCCATTTTTACTCTTCTATAATACGGGTCACTTTCAGGAACGCCTTCTTTTTTCAGGCGTTTGAGTTCACGGGTTACTTCAAAGTTCAGATATTTTGCATCACCGAGGAAATTCCATCCGTTGAAGTCATCTATGTAACCGTTGTTGTCATCATCCACACCCGCGGATCCGTTCACTTCTTTTTCATTTTTCCAGATGTTGTTTTTCAATGCGGGATGGTCTATGTCAAAGCCAGAGTCAATCACCGCAACGATAACTTCACTTGTCTGAGGTTTTTCAGGAAGTGAGTTTATATATTTGAAAAAAGTTTTTGTGCGTGTTCCTTCGTAACCGTCTTTCTCAGGATCGAGCAATGCCCAGTCAGGTAAATCCTTATCACCTTCATCATCGATATCAAAATATAAACCATTATTATTCTGATTTTCTTCACTGTCTATGTTAAACAGCTTTAAAAATATATCGGCGATTCCAGGGTTTGAGTATATCTTATCCGCTCTTTGAGCAACCGGTGTGCCCGGAAAAGTAAATGAGGATAATGAAACTACAGAGAAAAGCGCTATTGCAAAAACTGTTATTCTGTTTATAATTTTCATTTTTTGTTCTAAAACTTAAATATTTAAACAATTGACAGGAACGTAAGTTCCTTATTTACTATATGGCGAAATCAAAATAACTAAAATAAATGGGTTAAAATAAAGAAAAGATAATGCCATTAAGGTTTAGCCTGCCTGGGTTGAAAAACGTATGGAGTGTTTTTGTTTTTCATCCAATTGATTACTTTTATGATGCCGACGTAGTTTAAAATGATGCCGAGAATTATTCCGATTATGTAATCAGATGTTTCTGCGAGATTGCTTGATGAAACATAATAGAAATAATAAATAACGATTGGCAAAAAAAGAAAAATACTTGTCAGCATTCCGGGGTTATAAAAAGTTTTTCCTTTTATGTTGAACAAAGTTGTATGCGCCATGAAGTTGCCGAGTGAAACGATAATCGGAATCATTGTGAACCATATTGCATTGTTGTTCACAAAAATTGCAGCGGCATAAACTCCCCAGCCAAGAATTACATTGATTATAAAAGCCGAACTTGTATTGAGCGGATATCTTTCAGGTTGAGTGCTTTTGAATAAAACAGTGTTGACCATTCCGGGAAAGTAACCGGGGTAGCGGTATTCTTCAACCTGATGAACGAACAACGAGATTAAGCTTATCCACAACAATATTTCAAAACTTGTTAATTGAGTATGAAATATTAATAGAGCAATTATATTAAGTATTGCAAGAATACCGCCGATGTCAAACCAATGATTTCTGAGGAAGTTCAAATTAATTTATTTGAAAAAATAAAATATTGTTTATGAATTGCAATTTCCAGTATAATCTGGTTTGAATAGAGAGCTTTAAAGAGACGCAAAATATTGCGTCTCTACATATCTCATATTTATTTTACAAGAGTCATTTTTTTTGTAATCTTGAAATCACCGGACTGCAATGTATAAAAGTACATACCGCTTGGCATATTTGCGGCGTTCCATTTTGCTTCATAGCTTCCTGCAGTCAGACTGCCTTCAAAAAGCCCGGCAACTTTTTTGCCGAGCATGTCATATACAGATAAACTTATTTTATCGTTAGCTATATTTTTTGGAATGTCAAAAGTTATGGTTGTCTCAGGATTAAAAGGATTCGGAAAGTTCTGGTGTAAAGCAAATCTTTCAGGAACTTCAGTTAATATACTTTTAACTGAAACGGGCTCGAGACTTCCGCCTTCAACCAAACGATAAAACTTGTTAACGTCAATATTCGTGAAAACCTGTGTTGTTCCAGAAATCCATCTCACTACTAATGAATCTATCACTGTTGCATTACCGAGTCCAAAATGCGCATTAAGCATATTCATCGAGCAGAAGCTGTTTTGAGCATTGATTTCTGTTCTTTGCCACATTGGAGTTCCGTTAATGTTAGCTTTAATTTTTATTTTTGTTCCGAGCGCTGACTTGCCTGAAACACCGCCGGTGCATTTTAGATTTATGAATGCATTTGAGTTTACAGTTGTGTTTTTGAATAACGCTTTCACTGTGGCAGTTCCTGAAGTAAATATATCGAGCTTGCCGTCGAGGTCATAATCAGCGGCGGCTATTCCGAAACGAGAGCCGAGGTCAGTTGCAATTTCAATGGATGTTAGCTTTGTAAATGTTCCGTTGCCGTTGTTTCGGTAATAAAATCCTACAGAATTTCCTGCATTGCCGACAAAGCAATCCAGCCAGCCATCGTTGTCGAAATCTCCCCAAACATTTGAAAGCGAGCTTGCAAGGTCTGAAACAATCGGACCAACCTGCGCTGAAGTCATTTTTGTAAATGTTCCGTCGCCGTTATTTTTATATAAGTCATTCGGAATTGTTCCGTTGTAATTTGTTCTGAATGCATCAAGGTCACCGTCATTATCATAATCAATCCAGTTCCAGACCTGCCCGTCTGCATTATCAGTTGCAAGAGGCGCGGAAGTAATTTTTGCGAAGTATGGATTTCCGGTTTCAATAAAAAGATTTTTGTATAAATAATCGGGAGCAAGTGAACCCGTTGCCGGACCGCTGCCGATGAATAAATCAATGTCACCGTCATCATCGTAATCATACCACGACGGAACAGTGTAAGGAGCAGTTCCAGTTGTAATTATGCTTGTGTCAACTTTTGTAAAATTACCGCTTCCTGTATTAAGAAATAAAATATTAGGATTGGTTATTCCTGCAAAATTAAATGCAGCCGCAATAACAAGGTCAGGTCTGCCGTCGTTATTGTAATCACCGAATGCGCATCCCCATCCTTTGTTCACACTGCTGTTTCCTATTTGACCTGTTATTATGAGAGTAAATGTTCCGTTACCGTTATTATTTCTATAAAGAAATGAACCGGGTGCGTTTCCTCCCGATAAATAACAATCTATGAAACCATCATTGTCATAATCAGCCCATGTTGTTCCGAACACCGAGGAAAAATTTCCCTGAATTGCGTTACTGATTTTTAAGAAATTTCCTCCTCCCATGTTTTTATAAATATCGTTTTTTCCTACAACATACAGGTCAAGCTTGCCGTCATTATCAAAGTCAATCCATGCACAGCCATTAAAAGCACCTGCGGCTGAAGGCGGGTCAGATACAATAGGATTATTGGAATCTGTTATTTTCTGAAAAGATTGGGGGAAACTATAATTGGCGATAATGAGGGTTAAGCCAATGAAAAACAGTAGTTTAATTTTCATATCGTTAATTTAGTTGTTCTCAATATTACGGACAAGTTCTAAGAATAGTTATTTATAGGAAGCTAATTAAAAACAGAAATTTTCATATTAGTAAATACTTAAATTTCATATATTTAATGTTTTATTATCTTTTTTGATGATGGATTCTAATTCCGGTAAATATAAAAAATATACGGCAGAAGTTGATAATCGTTTGATGGAAGTTACGGGCAAAAACGATCCGAAGCTGCTTTATGAGCCGATAAAATATATTCTCTCAGGCGGCGGAAAGCGAATACGTCCTGTGCTTTTGATATTCAGCTGCGAGGCATTTGGCGGAAAACCGGAAGATGCATATAGCGCTGCTGTTGCAATCGAGATACTGCATAATTTTACTCTTGTGCATGATGACATTATGGACAATGCCGATACACGGAGAGGAAAGGAAACCGTTCATAAAAAATGGGATGCAAACATTGCGATTCTCGCAGGAGATGAAATGATTGGTCTTGCATACAAATCACTTTCAAAAACAAAGTCGGACAGAATAAGTGAAATTTTCGATTGCTTCACTGACGGAATTATCGAAGTATGCGAGGGACAAAGCTACGATAAGGAATTTGAAACGAGAGGTAACGTATCGCTTGATGAATATTTAATGATGATCGGGAAAAAAACCTCGAAGCTTCTTGAAACCTGCGCAGTGGTCGGAGCGTTAATTGCCGGCGCAGATGAAAAACAAATTAATGCGATGCGTGAGTATGCAAACAACATAGGGCTGGCGTTTCAGATTCAGGATGACCTGCTTGACATTATTGCCGATGAAAAAGATTTCGGCAAAAAAAACGGAGGAGATATTTATGAGCACAAAAAAACTTATTTGATTTTAAAAGCACTTGAAACTGCAACAGATGGAAATGACAAAACGGAGCTTATGAAAGTTATTTCTAACAATGGTGAATTAATTTCTGAAACCGATGTCAATAAAATAAAAGCGATTTATAAAAAATACGGTGTGATTGAAGATGCAAAGAAAAAAATTGAGCATTATACAACCAAAGCAAATAATTATTTAGACATAATTTCAAACGAAGAACATAAAAAACAGCTCCTTTGGTTTTCGAGCATGTTGTTAAGCAGAAATTTTTAAAAACAGGTCATCCTGAGTGTAATGAAGATTCCATTTTTTCACTAATGGGGGGATTCTTCACTTCGTTCAGAATGACACATAAGAAAAGTATTGTGATAGAACGCGAAGTAACAATAGTAAACAAAGCCGGCATGCACACGCGTCCGGCATCACAGCTTGTGAAGATTGCTGCAAAGTATAAATCCGATTTTTTTATTTCAAAAAATAATTTTGAAGTGAACGGTAAAAGCATTATTGGTGTGATGACCCTTGCTGCCGAAAAGGGTTCTAAGCTCATCCTCAGATTTGAAGGACCTGATGAGGAAGAGTTTTCTAAAGAGATGGTAAAATTTTTTGAAGATGGCTTCGGGGAACTATAAAATAAAATTCTTATTATCCATTCTTATTTTTTTTGTTTTTATTTCCGCCTCACACGCTTTCTTTTTTATTCCTTCATACGGTTCTGATAAAGTTTTCATAATTTTCCCCGACACAAATTTTTATTCTGCATATCTTCACAAAAAAAATGGAAACGGTTATGAAAACTGTTTTTTGATGCAGAAAGATAGAAAACTTATGCTTGTTTGCGATGGTGATTTTCTGAATTTCAAAAATGGAAAAATTAATTATTCATTAATGGACTTTCAGTTTGATTTCTTAACCATTAAAGACAATGTAATAAAATATATTGACCCTGAACTTATGGTGAAGGTGCTTTATATAATGAATAATAATAATTTTGCATATAGAATTTCGGATGCGATGCGCAGTCCTGCTTTGCAGCACAGATATATGCGCAGAGGATGGTCTGACAGGGGCTCATCGCCGCATATGTTCGGGCTTGCCTTTGACATCACGAATTACTGGTCAGCCGAAAACAGAGACAAAATTCGTGAGGACGCAGTCGGGTTAGGATTGAAATTTCTTGAACATGGAAGAAACCGCCACATACACCTTGAAGACAGCACAAAGTGGCTTAACAACCCTTATTTTTTCACGGAAGAAAAGTCGATGGAGTTTGTGGACAAAATAGATTCGAATAATTATGTCATGAACATTCCAATTGAAGTAGAAAACAGCTTCAATTATAAAAACTTTATCAGGATAGATTTTCATAACTTGCAAACATCCGATATAAAATTCATCGCTGAAAGCATTTACGGTAAAAAATTATTTGAAGTAACCTGCGGTGTATTTAAGGAAGGAAATAATTTTATTTTTCTTAATAAAGAATTGTTTGGCTCGGAACCTTTGGTATTAAAAATTTATGAAAGAGGGAGTTTAATTTCCAGAGAAATGATGTAAGTAATTTCAGGATGAATATTGTCTCTTAAAGGGATTGAAGAGATATTGTTTTATTTTATTGAGCGGTCTTTTGATGAAAAGACAAACCCATGGAATAGGCAAGCCGTTATTTCTCCATGCTTTCAGAATCTCAAAATTTCCCTTCATAATGTTTCTTATGCTTCCGTTTGAAAGACCTCCGAGGCGGATTTTTGTAAGAATTCTGTCGTAATAAAATGCAGTAACTTTATTTACTTTAAAAAACCTAAGCATCAGTTCATAATCAGCCGCAATGTTATACTGCGTATTAATCGTGCCGAACTTTTTGTAAACATCTTTTTTTATGAAAAGACTAAGGTGGTGGGGAATTTCTCCGTCTTCAAAATAACCCGGATACATTTTTTTGCTTTTCCAGTAACGGACAATTTTGTCTTTATGTGTGTCGTCTCTTTTTATAAAAACCGCATTGCCGTATACAGCGGAAGTATCGTTTTTCGCAAACACATCAGCAACATTTTTTATAACGTCTTTGTCATAGTAGAGGTCGTCAGCATTCAAAAGCCCGATAATGTCTCCGGTAGCCATCGTAATTCCTTTATTCATAGCATAATAAAGACCATTATCTTTTTCGCTTATGAATATAGAAATTGAATTGCCGAATGAAGAGATAATTTCAGGAGTTTTATCAGTTGAACCTCCGTCAATTACTATATATTCAATGTTTTTATAATCCTGAGAAAGAACCGATTCAATGCAATCCTTGATAAACTCTTCCCCATTATATACAACGGTAATAATAGAAAATTTCATAACTATTCTGCTATAAAAATAGAAATTAAATTGTTAATATAATATGGAATAAGGCGGGTTATGAGAGGAATACAGCTAAAAATCATTGAATTTCAACTATCTTTTTAAGTCAAAGAAACTGTTTATAAGCTCTCCGCATTCGATATCCATAACCCCTCCGAGAACATTGACTCTATGATTCATATTCTTATTATTTGTAACATCAAACACGCTTCCTGCAGCTCCGCATTTTGAATCAAACGCTCCGAAAAAAAGATTTTCAAGCTTTGAATTCACAAGAGCTCCCGCACACATTACGCATGGCTCAAGAGTTACGTACATCGAGCAACCCATCAGATATTTTGATTGCAAGTAAGCTGATGCCGAAGTGATCGCAAGAATTTCCGCATGCGCGGTTGAATCTTTAAGTGTTTCAACCTGGTTATGCGCTTTCGCAATGATTGAGTTCTGGAAAACTATAACGCAACCAATGGGAATTTCTTCACGGTCATATGCTTTTTCTGCCTCTCTGAAAGCATATTTCATCCATCTTTCGTGTTCAGTCATTTTTGCTTGGAATCTTTTTGCTTCATAATTTCTTTAAACGTCAGAAATCTGTAGCCACGTTTGCGCAGGTTATTGACTTCACGTATGTAATTATTAAAATCATTCACATCAAAATCTACAAGATACGCCTGTGATCTTACCCCACGGTTTGTATTAGTAAATATCTGCGAAAATAAATCATAAATTTTTCTTTCCTCGGTTTCTTTTGTTGTAAATTTTATGAGAACCGTATCTTCATAAAGAACTTTCGAGTACTTATTAAAATGCGCAGACAAATCCTGTTTAAAGTTTATGTCTTTTGAAATGTTATTCAGAAAAATTCCGCTTGTGTTCGGATACTCTATTGTAACCGAGCGGACTTTTCCTTTCCACTGTTTTTCGCTCATGTCATTTCTAAAATCTGCCTCAGGAATATCCTGATTTCCGACATCATAAATTAAAACGTAATCCCTGCCCGTTTCAAGAATTTGAGATTGAATATCGGCATTTTCAAAATTCACCGGAAGAACGACTGTAAATTTTTCGGGAGATGAGACAATTTTTTCAAAATCGGAAGCACTGAGTTTATCTACATTGTTAAGTATAATGGCAACATCGGAGGCAATTCTATTAATTTTGTCGGAATACAAAAGAGATAATTTACCGAGCGGTTTTTTTGTTGAATCAGCAGAATGATAAATATCTATGGAAAGATTTTTTGAGCGCGGGTCTTCCGTTACGGTTTCCGCAAAATCAACCGATTTCAGGAAACTTTTTAGCTCATAATTAACTGATGCAAGAGGCAGGTCATAGGGAACAAGCACTTCTTTGTTGAACCAAAGCGCTTCATTTTTATTTTTTGCAGCGTTATCATTAATCCATTCTTTCATTATTCCGAACGTGAACAAAATCGTATCTATTTCATTCGGCATTTTTATTTTCAATTCTTCTGCGGTATAATTCTTTGTTTTTACTTCCTCGGTTGTTGCAGTAACATCCTGCTTAGTGACATTTCCGGAAACAATGAAAAGAATTATTCCGGTTATTGCAAGAACCGCGAAAATTAAAAGCTTAACTTTTGTGTTGGAGAAAATATGGTTGAATTTCCAGAACATTGCTAATTAAGTATATTCCGCCTGCATCAGCTCTTCATGCAGCCGTAAAAAAATTTGTTTGGCGTTCTCAACCGGGGGATAGTGCAGAACCTGGGCTATGTCATCGACATATTTATCTTTTCTTGCACCTACAAGAACACAGCTTACTCCGTCAATGGAGTTTATAAGAGCAACTGCTTTTTGTGATAAAGTTAACTTATGAAAATTTTCACCAGTTAAATCATTTATGCATTTATTTATGAAACCGCTTCGCTTGCTTGCCTTCATCTTATAATGGTTTGATACAAGATTAAGCATGATGTAAATATTGTTCAGAAGTTTTTTCAGAAACTCAAGCGTATCTTCATTCTGGTAATGCGCGTCGAATTGTTCTATTAAGTAATTAATTTTAGGGACAAAGTGATGCTCAACGTTATCATTAAAATGCTCAATGCTTCCGAAATACTTCCAGTTCTCATCAATTATTTTTCCGAAAGTAAAAAGCTTTTTAAGCTTTGTCATTTCCTCTTCGTCAATGGAATATGTTACCAGCTTTTCTTTAATCATGTCATCTTCCATCAGCTTCACTTTTTCAATCTGTTTATAAAAATCTTTTTCGGTATATGCGGTAAAATGAAATTCCGCAAGCCGGACGAGTCCTTTCGAGGTGATTGCATTCAATGGACGATTGATTAAGGCATAAATATTTTTTTCTGCGGCAAGCTCAAGAACTGTTTTCGTATCTTCTTCCTGATTTTTATTTATCAGCGCGCCTATTTCAAAAAGATTGAATGGAAGCTGAATGAACTTAAAATTATTGTTTTCAGAAACTTCATTTGCAATTTTTAAAATTCTTTCAAGCGAAGTGAAATTATAAGCGCTTGAGCTTACAGGAAAAGTGTTCGATGAGATGCCGTAACTCTTTATTTTTCCTTCGGTTACTTTTTGTTCCAGCCACTCAAAAGCTTTTTTTATTCGTGTGTAATATTCCGTGTGAGCAGCTTCGGTTGAGATATTATTTTTTTCCGCCCATCCGAGATAATATTCAGGATTGTGAAGCAGATAAACATCGATATAGTTTTGGTTTAACCTGTAAAGCTGGCGTTTCAGTTGATCTTCGAGAAAATCAGGACTTATGCAATGCCAGAGACCCTCGGCATACTCTACTATATCTGTAAAGGGATGTCCGTGTTCTTTTTGTTTTAACGCAAACTTATAATTCTGTCCCTGAAGATATCCGACTTTTGTAACGAGTGTAATGTCCTCACGTTTTATTTTTCCTTCGTTTGCAATTTCATCGAGAACGTTTCCGACAAGAATCTCGCTTCCGCCGTCGGAATAATTCGCGGAGGTATCGATAAGCGTAATGCCGTCTACCAAAGCTTTCTTCAAAGCTTTGTGATGCTCGTCGATTCTATAATCGACTCTGTAACATCCGAAACCGATTTTGGAAAAATTCATACTTTGTCATTCCTGCGCAGGCAGGAATCCATTTTGATGGTGGTGTCAGGAATTATTTCCTGATACGTATTTGTCAAGACGTAAGTCCTGACAACACAGTCAAGTTCATTATATGTTAAACGCTCTTTGCTTTTTTCATTGCGGCGAAACCTTTTATGTAATAAATCAGCGCAACAAAGCTCAATGCGCACATTGCAATTGCATAAGGACTTGCCGAACGGATGATAGGAAATATCAATGCGATGGCAACAAGAGCTGTAAGTGCTACCCCGATATGCGCTGCGGTACGATTTCCGTTTTTTGTCGGGAAAGAAAGTATGACAAGAATGACTCCCGCAATCGGAGCGATAAGTGCGGTTCCGCTTTTTACGGGACCGTTGAAATAAGAAAACAATCCGAGTCCAATCAAAACAAGTCCGTTGAACAACATCATTTTAAAATTATTCATAGCAAGTGAGGTTTTTGATTAAATTATTAACATATGCTTACTATATCAATTATATTATTTGTGCTTTCGCAGTTAATACCCATTAAAAGAGATATTGACATTTAAATCTATTCTCCTTAATTTATAAGGTATTTAATTAATTTTACCTTAATAATTAAGGCAAATGACAAAAATAGGTGAAGATATTAGGTTTGACGAGATAGATTACAAAATCCTGTCCGAGCTTCAGAAAAATGCCCATATCAAAAGAAACGAGCTTGCCGAAAAAGTCGGCTTGTCGCTTCCTTCCACAATCGACAGAATCCTTAAATTAGAAAATACCGGAGTCATTCAATCATATACCGCAATTCTCGACGCAAAAAAGCTGAAGTATGATATTACGTGCTTCATTACGGTTGTCAGCGAATCCTCAAAGCATTACAAGCAGTTTATTGAGCATTGTGACCATACGGATGAAATTCTTGAATGCCATTCAATTACAGGAGACGGCTCGCATATTTTAAAAATCAGAACCGAAAATACTTCATCGCTTGAAAAGCTGTTGGCAAAAATTCAGGCATGGCCCGGAGTTAAGTCAACAAAATCAAACATCGTTTTATCCACAATAAAAGAAACAACAACCCTTTCACTAAAATGACATTTAAATAATAATATAATATAAAACTAAAATAAAAAACTACATGGACGCAAAAAACAAAGAAGAGCAAAAAGAGAAGCTCAAAAAAATTAATGACGTGTTCAAGCTTGCAAAAGAAAAAGAAGTAAAGATGGTTGACCTTCGCTTTACCGACATGGTTGGTCAATGGCAGCACTTCTCGGTTCCGCTGAGTAAATTGACCGAAGATGTATTTTACGAAGGTTTCGGATTCGATGGTTCGTCAATAAGAGGATGGAAGGCAATCAATGAATCGGACATGCTTGCAATTCCCGATCCGGCAACTGCAAACATCGACCCGTTTATTACAACGAAATCTATGAGCTTAATCTGCGATATTTATGACCCGATAACAATGCAGCCATATGATCACGACCCGCGTTATGTTGCGAAAAAAGCATTGGATTATTTATATAAGCTCGGGATTGCGGATACTGTTTATTTCGGACCTGAAGCTGAGTTTTTTATTTTAGACCACGTAGCATATAATGTAAATGAATATTCAAGCTGGTTCAGATTGGATTCTGTAGAAGGTTTCTGGAATACAGGAAGCGAACACGAAGCAAACCTTGGACATAAAATCAGATTAAAAGAAGGTTACTTTCCTGTGCCTCCGTCTGATTCAACAAACGACATAAGAAACGTTATGGTTGAGCATTTGCTGAACGCAGGTATCGATGTTGAAACACAGCACCACGAGGTTGCAACTGCAGGTCAGGCGGAAATCGATTTCAGATTCTGTCCGATGCTTAATTGCGCAGACCAGTTACAGATGTTTAAATATATTGTGAAGAATACCGCAAGAGCAATGGGTAAGACGGCAACGTTTATGCCCAAGCCGATTTTTGGTGATAACGGAAGCGGAATGCACACGCACATCAGTTTATGGAAAGACGGCAAGCCGTTGTTCGCAGGCGATAAATATGCAGGCATCAGCGAAATGGCATTGCACTTCATCGGCGGTTTATTGAAACACGCTCCTGCTCTGCTTGCATTATCAAATCCGACAACAAATTCATACAAGAGACTTGTTCCGGGATATGAAGCTCCGGTTAATCTTGTTTACTCACAAAGAAACAGAAGCGCGGCAATAAGAATACCGATGTATTCGCAAAGCCCGAAAGCAAAAAGAGTTGAGTTCAGATGTCCGGACGGAACAGCAAATCCGTATCTTGCATTTTCGGCAATGCTTCTTGCAGGATTAGACGGCATACAAAATAAAATTGAGCCGGGCGACCCGATGGATAAGGATATTTATCATTTGGCACCCGAGGAGTATAATAAAATAAACCATGCTCCTGCAACACTTGAGCTTGCTCTTGAAGCCTTGAACAAAGACAGAAGTTTCTTGACACAAGGTGGTGTGTTCTCCGAAGACTTGATTAATACATGGATTGATTACAAAATGGAAAAAGAAGTGAAGCAGGTTCAGTTAAGACCTCATCCTTACGAATTCCATTTGTATTACGAAGTATAATATCTTATTATATGTTGTTTTGCTAAGGACAGTTCCGGTTCGGGACTGTCCTTTTTCATTTTGGAACAATAAAACAATCGGGAAGTAACAAAAGAAAAACCAACTGCCATGAAAACAAAAATTTTACTTCTCGCATTTGTAATTTTTTCATCAGGAATATTATTGGGATGCAATAAAAAATCCAATGATACCGGAAATAACCCGCCGCCGCAATTAAGATTGCTTGAGGATGAATCAGCCCCAAAATTCAAAATTGATAATTCTGAACCTGTATCGAAAAATATGGACGCTTTACAAATCAAAAATCAATCAAGAACTTCAACATCCATTCAGATTCAGGATAGAATGGTTGTTAAGTCAGGGCAGATTCAGATTGAAGCTGATAATTATGATGGTATTCTTAACGAAATTATAAAGTTAACTGGTGAATATAAAGGATTTGTTAATAACTCAACTTCATCACTAACACCCGCAAGCAAAAAACAGGGAAGTATAAATGTCAGAATTCCTGCGGCATCATTTGATGAGTTTGTAAGAAAAATTACCGGGCTTGGAAAAGTTATGTCGGAAAATATTTCTTCGCGTGATATTACTGATGAATTTATTGATGTTCAAGCAAGATTAAATACACAGAAAGAATTAGAAAAAAGATTGCTTGATTTATTGAACAGCAAAGCGGGAAATTTATCTGATGTGATTGATGTTGAGGATAAATTATCAGATGTAAGAAGCAAGATTGAATCCGCAGAAGGCAAAATAAATTTTTTAAAAAATCAGGCAGAATATTCAACGCTTCAGATAAACATTTTCGAGCCGTCGATTTTAAATACATCTTCAGGCGGAGGATTCTTTTATGAAATCGGGCAATCTATCTCAAAAGGATTGACAGGATTTACGGAAGTTACAGGCGGATTAATCGCCGGACTAATTGCATTTACACCGGTTATAATATTTTTTGTAATCCTTTTCTTTATCTTGAGAAGATTATGGAGGAAAAGAAAGTTGAATAAGGTTGCAATTCAAACCTCATAAAATTGTCATTCTGAGCGCAGCGAAGAATCCCATTCAAGTTATGGGATCCTTCACTTCGTTCAGGATGACACTCGTGAGTCAATAAATTCTAACTAACATTTTTATTTTATTATAGTGAAATTGTGTTAAACACATTTCAATTCAATGCCGCTTACAGTTCAGATAAATTCATTTTCATATAAAAAGTCAGGAATACCAAAAGATGAAACCGAAAACGGCGGAGGATTTGTTTTCGACTGCCGTTTTATGAACAACCCCGGCAGACAAACCGAGTTCAAAGAAAAGCATGGCAAAGATACGGAGATAATTGAATTTTTGAATGCGCAGGATTCAATGCAGGGATTTTTAAAAAATGTTTATAGTATCATTGACCCGGCGATTGAAAATTTTATCGAACGCGGTTTTTCTAACTTAATGATAAGCTTTGGATGTACAGGTGGGCAGCACCGCTCAATTTATTCTGCTGAAAGAACCAAAGAACATATCCTTAAGAAATATCCGGGAGTTAATGTTGTTGTTAAACACAGAGAGTTTGAACATCTGAACTAAACTGTGCGCCGCCTCACTTATCCATCCTATGATGCATTAATAATCGAGAAAAAAACTTTTGCTCTTCATTTGTTATGCCAATTTTTTAACGGACTTGTTGCGGGAATAATTGTCTTACAGGAAATTATTTTAAAAAAATCTTTATCAGGCACGGACTTTGAAGTAACAGTTCTCATTTATCTTACATCAATTTCATTTTTGCTTTCGATTTACGGAAGCGAAATAATAAACAGAACCTCGAACAAACCGAGAACGTTGTTTATAATCGGCGCAATCGGCAGGGGAGCGTTAATCTTCATTCCGCTTTTTGATAATGTATGGTTTTACATTTTTGTAATTTCCATTATGTTCATTGCCGATGCGCTGCTTCTTCCGGCTTGGAATTTTATTTTCAAACATAATTACACTGACCAGAACAGAAGCAAGCTTTATTCTTATGCTTACAGCTTCACGACAATAGTGCTGTTAATTGTTTCAATCATTGCAGGATTTATGCTTGATGAAAACGATATGGTTTATAAATTAATTTTTCCGATTGCCGGGGTTTCAGGAATATTATATTACTATTACATGTCGCGCATCATGAAGCTGGGCATGCAGGCTGATAGTATGGAAAAAATAAAATTAAGGAGCATAAATAAAAAGTTACTTAAAGACATTTTGATTTTACCGATAAGGAATTCAATAAGGATATGCAAAGAAGACAAAAGATTTTTTAAGTTTGAGGTGAATTTTTTTCTTTACGGAATGGCATTTATGATTCTTGCTCCCGCAATCCCAATTTTTCTTGTCGATTATCTTAATCTTGATTATACTCCTATTTCAATTGCGAAAGGTTTTATTTTTCACGGAGCATTAATTCTTGCAACACCGTTTATGGGAAAGATACTTGGCGTTAATAACCCGACAAAGTTTTGCGGAATTGTGTTTTTAACATTAGTCAGCGTTCCTTTGCTTATGCTTGTGAGTGATTTGATATTGAAAGGCGGATTATCGCTTCAGCCGGTTGATATAATTTATCTGACATTTTTTATTTTTGGAGTTGCTATGAGCGGAGTGACGATTGCGTGGAATCTCGGGTCAATATATTATGCGCCGCATAATGAAGTTGCGAATTATCAGGCAGTGCATATAACTTTGACGGGATTGCGCGGTTCGTTTGCTCCTATGCTTGGATATTTTGTGATAGAATTATTTTCTATTGAGGCGAATTTTATTTTATCGGCGGTGTTGTTTGCAATTGCGGGAACAGGAATGCTGATGGATTATAGAAAAACGAAGCGTTTTAAGTCAACCACGGTTTAACAAAAAAACACAAAAATACGAAAGCACAAAATCAAAACAAACGCTTATGGATTACTGCCTTCGCAGGAATGACATCGAAGTTTGTGGTTTAGTGATTTTGTGATTGAAGTTTTTTATTGAAGGGGTTATGACTGAACTCGTCTCAGTTTTTTTCTGGGACCGAGCTCGCTATCATATACTTTTTTCACGCCATCGCCTAGAGATTTTTCAATGTCGCGTATGTTTGCAACAAGACGCTGAAATCCCGACACTTCCACAGATGCTGCCTGGTCTGTTCCCCACATTGCGCGGTCAAGCGTTATGTGCCTCTCGACAAAACATGCACCGAGCGCAACTGCAGCCCAGCTCGGAGAAAGACCTGTTTCATGTCCTGAGTACCCGATTGGAACAGTTGGATATTTTTCTTTCAGCGTGCGGATTACATTTAAATTTAATTCTTCAAGTGCACAGGGATATGTTGAAGTTGAATGCGCAATCATGAGATTATCCGTTCCGATTTCAGAAACTGCTTTTTCAATTTCTTCCATCGTTGACATGCCTGTTGAAATCATCAATGGTTTTCCTGTTGATTTCTTTTTCTTTAACAAACTTATATCAGTAAGTGATGCTGAAGCGGCTTTGTAAAGCTTGGGATTAAACTGTTCGAGAAAATCCACAGATTCTTCATCCCAGCATGAAGCAAACCAATCCATTCCGATTTTATTGCAATATTCATCAATAGCTTTGTAATTATCATAAGTCAGTTCAACTTTATGTCGATAATCAATATAAGTCATTCTTCCCCAAGGGGTATCTCGTTCAATATACCACTGGTCTTTAGGAACGCAAAGCTCGGGAGTTCTTTTCTGAAACTTTACTGCATCGCATCCTGCGCTTTTTGCTCCGTCAATCATTTTAAAAACATTATCCATCGAGCCATTATGGTTGATGCCGATTTCCGCGATTACATATACCGGTTCACCGTCACCGATAAACCTGTTTCCAACTTTTACTTTTGCTTTGTTCATATTTTTCAATATATAAAATTAATGTTAAGAAAGAGTTAAGAAATAATTTGAGTTTTGTGTCATTCTGAGCAAAGCGAAGAATCCCCTGATACTGGGATTCCCGCCTTCGCGGGAATGACTTCCTAACAGCACTCATTCTACCAGCAAGTCCAGCCGCCGTCAACAACAAGGTTTGCACCAGTCATGTATGACGATGCATCGCTTGCGAGATAAATAACAGCACCCATATAGTCGGTTGGCGCAGCCATTCTGCCAAGCGGTGTTTTCTTTGAATATTTTTCCACAAAAAATTCATCCTGTGAGTTTTCAACTCCGCCGGGTGAAAGTGTGTTAACGCGAACTCCTTTATTGCCCCAATAAGCTGCAAGAAATTTTGTAAATGAAATCACTGCGCCTTTTGTTGTGGAATATGCAGGCGGCTTATAAAAATTCTGATTTCCGTTTTTGTCGATGTAGAGAGACTGGTCAGGACCGACAATGCCGTATGTCGAAGCAACGTTAATGATGCTTCCTTTTCCTTGATTCGCCATCTGCGCACCAAAAATCTGCGAGCATAAAAAAACTCCTGTTACATTCACATCTAGAGATTTTTTCCAGAGCTCGAGCGGATAATTTTCAAACTTCGACTGTTCGGTTGCAGCTTGCGGATTCTCAAACATATCATTTATTGCCGCGTTGTTCACGAGCACGTCAATTCTTCCGAAGTTTTCGAGAATTAATTCTTTTGCAATCTGAATCGAAACTTTGTCGGTAACGTCCATGTCGATTGCCATGGAATTAAATCCAAGCTTGTTGACATATTCTTTTATGGAAGAAGTATTAAGGTCGCATGCAATAACAGTTGCATCTGCGGCGGCAAGAGCTTCGCAGTGATGCTTGCCGATTAACCCGGCAGCACCCGTAACAACTGCAACTTTATCTTTGAGTGAAAAAATTTTTGATATTCCCGGCATCTATTATATTCTATCTATTGTATTATATGCTATGCTGTAGCTTTTTGTTTTGGCTTCATGTTGAAGTTGCTTGTCTTTCTGAAAACGGGTTCGACAGGTTCACCTTTGAGATAACCCTTGACATTTTTTTCTTCAACTGCTTTTTTCAGAACCGGCATTACGTCTTTGTATGCGTTTAAAGTATATTCAATATCTTCGAAGCTGTGAGAGAAGCACATATTATGAAAACCTCCCCACAAAATTCCGCGCTTAATCATTTCCTGCTGCACAAGCGATTTCATTTCAAGTGGGTTTCCGGCAGCGGCATCGAACGTTACGATTGTTCTGCAATCATATCCCGCACATTTTGTATAATTCATTCCGAGTTCTTCGGCGATTTTGTTGTAACCTGATTTTAATTTCTCTCCCTGCTTTGCAAGATAATCAGGAACGTTCTTATCGCGTATTACATTTATTGTTGCTTTCGCTGCGGCAAGAGAAAGAGCTTCACCGCCAAACGTTGTGAAAAAGAAAACATCTTTATCGAATAATTTCATAACGTCTTTTCTTCCTGTCAAAACTGAAATCGGCATTCCGTTTGCGATAGCTTTGGAAAAGCAAGCCATGTCAGCACGAACGTTGAAATACTGTTGTGCGCCGCCGAGTGCAATTCTGAATCCTGTCCACATTTCATCGAAGATTAACAACGCGCCGTATTCATCGCAGACTTCACGGACTTTCATTAAGAAATCATTTTTTTCCTGTTCGAATACAAACGGCTCGAGAATTACACAAGCAGTTTCATCATCGATTGAATCAATTAAAGATTGAATGTCATTATAATTAAATGTAAAAGTTAAATCCTGAGCAGCTTTCGGTATGCCGGCGTTTCTGTCCGTAACACTTATATACCAGTCATGCCAGCCGTGATAACCGCAGCATAAGACTTTTTCGCGTTTTGTGAAAGCACGAGCAACACGAACAGCAGCAGTTGTAATGTCGCAGCCTGTTTTTGAATAGCGAACGCTTTCAACATTTGGGACTACGGATTTCACAAGCTCGGCAACTTCAACTTCAAGCGGGTGCATTAATGAAAATGTAATTCCGTCTTCGAGCTGTTTTTTTATTGCTTCATCAACATCGGGGTAGCAGTAGCCAAGCACAAGAGGACCGATGCCCATGTTGTAATCAATATACTCGTTTTCGTCTGCATCCCATACGTGTGAACCTTTTCCGCGAACGAGGTAGTGAGGCGCAATGCCTTTTACCCATTGTGTCGGACCTTTTGCAAGAGTCTGGGTGTAAGCGGGAATTAATCCCTCGGCTCTTTTGAGAAGCTCTTTTGATTTTTCAATCACAGGAAAGTCGTTGTTAAATTCTACTTTGTTAGACATAAAATTATTTTATAATATTCAATTTTAAAACAACCCCCTAACCCCCTTTTCTAAGGGGGAATTTCATACAACAAAAAGTTAATTTAAATTTTTTCTAAAATGCTGTCTGCCATTTGTTGTGCAGTGAAACCTTCGTGCTCAAGCACGTCATTTAATAATGCCGGCTTGAACCATTTATTGTTCAATGCAAACGGTAAAACATTCGCAGTTTGTTTGTGCCGCAATAATATTTCAGCGAGAATCGTATATAAACCGCCGACTAAGAAATGGTCTTCGATAGTTACAATCCATCTTGAGTTATTAACTGCATTTAAGATTGCAGCTTCATCGATTGGCTTTACTGTTCGCAAGTTTATAAGTCCAACTGATACACCTTTTTGTTCAAGCAGCTCTTTTGCTTTGAAAGCTTCGCCGAATAAAAATCCATATACTATTAATGTCACGTCTTTTCCTTCGGAAAAAATTTCAGCTTTGCCGCATTCGAAAGTATGGTTATGCTGGCAGACAGGTTTAACATTATTGTAGCGAATATAAAACGGTTCGGGATGTTCAAGAATTGTGCGAAGCCCGATTAACATGTCTTCTTCATCGGCAGGACAAAAAACATTCATCGGCGGAATGCCGCGCATGATTGAAACGTCCTCGATTGCCTGATGTGTCGGTCCGTTGGCTTCGGATAAAAATCCCGGGACGCCTCCTACAAGCTTAACAGGCAGGCAGGAAATTCCAACGTCGGTTCTTACGAACTCAAATGCTCTTAATGTAAGGAACGTTGCGAGCGCATGCGCAACGGGTATTCTTCCGCGAAGAGCAAGTCCTGCGCAAATGCCGACAAGTGTCTGCTCCATTATTCCCGTGTCGATGAATCTGTTTCCGATTTGATTCGGCAGGTTTCTTATTGCAGCTCTGTTTTCTGCAGTCAGCACCATGAATCTTTCATCTTCTTCAACGAGTGCTTTTAAAATTTCTTCGTATGTTGTTTTGGTCATTAGTAAAGTAAAATTTTATCTTGCTATGATTACGTCTGATGTAATGTCAGCTTCTTTTCCGCCTTTAAGCTCTTCGAGAAGCATTTCGATTTCTTCGGACTTGAAGTTCACAAACCATCTGTCAGCTTTTGCTTCAATGCTCGGCAAACCTTTGCCTCGTCTTGTCTCTGCAACGATTACCACTGGCTTAGTTTGCTTTTGTTTTGCTTCGGTGAAAGTTTTTTCCATGCTTTCGAAATCATGTCCGTCGCAGGTATATGCATTCCATCCGAATGCTTCGAATTTATTTGTTATCGGTTCAAGCGGAATAAGCTTTTCTGTTTCGATGTTTGCCTGAAACTGGTTTCTATCGACAACACAAATTAAATTATCGAGCTTATATGCATTTGCAACGAGAAGTCCTTCCCATATTGTGCCTTCATCAAGCTCACCGTCACCAAGTATGACGACAATTTTATTATTATGCCCGCGAATCTTGCAATCCATAGCAACACCGATTGCAACGCTGAGAGAATGTCCGAGCGAGCCGGAATAAAACTCAACTCCTGTTACGTTTGTGTTAGGGTGCCAGTAAATAAAATCATCTGTCTTGAGATGTTTTTTCAGACGGTCTTTTTTTATGAAGCCGATTTCTGCAAATGTTCCGTAAAGCGCAGGAACATCATGCCCCTTCGATAAAAATAAATAATCTCTATCGGGATTTGCAATATTATTGCAGCTTATGTTTAAAAAATCTTTATACAAAAAAACAATCAGGTCAGCGCATGAAAGCGACGCTCCGATGAAGCATCCTCCGTCGGTTGACATTCTCACAATATGCTCACGCACTTTAAAAGCAGTTTCTTTGAGGTCATTAAGTTTTTCTTCGGTCATCGTTTATTGTTTTTATAATCAACCGTTTTCAACTCGCCGATGTGGTTTTTGTACCAGTATTCGCCGGCGTATTTCTGGTTAATTTCGTAAATTTCGGGTTTTTGCTTCAGCAAATTTAATATATCTGCAAGCCCAAATAAAGGATTATCGGCATACAATTCGTCATAAATGCGCTTTATAAATTCATAATCCTCTATATAATCAATCGTGAAACGGTGCGACTTTGAGTAATCCAAACCCGTTTCCCACTCAACATTGCCGATTTTGAACCGTTCAGGGCGTTCCCATATAAACGGCGTTGTATGCTCTCTCTCCATTTGTAACACTGCTTCCTTATATGCAGTTTCTAAAGTATCGAATGACATTACTTCTACGTCATTACCATCGGGATAAGTTGCAGGATGAAGGTTGCTTACAAAATCAAAATTATTTTTTAAATAATAACCAAAAACCTTGTCGATAATCTGCGGGTCTATCAAAGGACAGTCCGATGGAATTTTTGAAACGACGTCTGCTTTATATTTCTCTGCGCATTTGTAGTGACGTTCGAGCAAATCGGTGGGATGTCCGCGAAAGCATTCGATGTTATTTTCTTTGCAGAGCTTTTCAACAATATCATCGTTTGAATCGATTGTTGCTGCGACTACAATTTTTGCGGCAGTTTTTATCGCCTGAACACGCTCGACCATTCTTATGAGCAATGGTTTGCCTGCAAGCGGCATCATAATTTTATCAGGCAAGCGTGTTGAACCTCTTCGCGCCTGAATGACAACTAATATTTCGGAATTTATTTTATTCAAAAAATTATTGACGAAGATGCTGATTCGCTAATTCAATGCAACTTGAGGACTGAATTGCTTAATCAAATCAGGTATAAGGTTTGTAATGTCGCGCTTTGCTTCAAGCATCTCGCGGCAGATGCGCGCAATATTGCTTGCTGACATTCCTCCATTTTGAATCGGTGCCTGGCGCTTAAGGTCTTTAATGTCAAACGCAGAATAAACTTCTTTGCCAAGCGCAATGCCTACATATACAACGGTGGAATATCTTGTTATGAGAACGTCGCAATTTGCAATCATATGGTTAGTATTTTCAGTCTGGAATACAAGAGAACCGGGTGCCCATTTATCGACTTCCTTTTTTGCGCGTTCAAATTTTTCGTTCGGATGGAGCTTGAAAATTATCTGTCTGCCGTTAGCAATTTTAACAGCTTCTAAAATGAATTTTTTTCTGTTCTCATATTTATACGTCTCGCGCATATCCGATGTGCACACAAGAACATAATTTCTATATGGAAAACTATTGTTAAGATATTGGCGGCAGTTATCGAAATTCGGAATTCCCGTCACGGCAATCTTCTCGGGTCTGACACCCTTTTTAATAAACAGTTCACGGTAGCCCTCCGAAGCGACACAAAAAATATCATAAGCATCAGACAATCCTGTTACCGAAGTGCTTGCAAAATATCTCGGAAGTTTTAAAGTCTTTACTATATAGTATGCAAGATTTTCGGGGTCTGTCATTCCTTCCTGAACGAGAATTACTTTTTTATCTCTAATGTTTTTCGGAACGATTAAGTCGCTGCAGGTAACAACGAGGTCATAGTTATTATCTTTTCCCTCGCTGTCGATTTTAAGCTTGTTATTATAGAGGTATTCTAATGTCTGGGTTTTAAATTTTCCGCCGAGAACGGAAAAATCGAGTATGCCGGTTTTTGCTGCGGCACGGACTATGCCGTCGGAATAGTAAGGAGTAAAATAATTATCATAATCTGAAAGATTCTGCGCAATCTGGTGCATCATTGTTGTCTGATTCATCGACCCGCAGATAAACAGTATTTTCTTCATCCCATAAATTTAATTGACTTATCCCGATTATTCTAACACCCCCATGTAAAATAATTATTATTTTAAAATTATTAAAAGCAGAAAAACCGTATAATTCTAAAATTATCTCAAATATCTTTCCCTCAATACCTTTATATGGTGAAGTTCGTGCCCTGATATTATATACAATAGTCCTCTTACCGAAACATTATTTCCGTTTGCATTTCCCGTACGGTTTAAAATTTCTTCATCAAATGTACCGAACAAGGCAATGTTCGATGCGCGTATATAAAGCATTTCATCGGAAATATCCTGAATTGTTCTCCGGTTGAAATTCGAATGGTTCATATATTCGTTTTCATCAAAACCGGGAAGAGGTGTTTTTTCATTTCGTGCTATGGACATTGCGCGGTATGCCATCACACGCTCGGCATCGCACATATGCCCGAGAACTTCTTTGATTGTCCATTTGCCCGGCTGGTATGCATGAGCCCCGATTGCTTCGGGTATGCTCTGATAAAACTTTCTTGCTTCTTTTCCCTGCTCGGTTAAAATAACAATTATGTCTCCATCAGGAACTTCATCTATGTACGGCTTATAAAAACTTGCGTATTCGTTTTCGGTGGGTCTCATAATTACTATCCTTTCTTGCAGTTTACGTCAAATTCATATCGAACGCCGATATTTCTATTTAAGCGTTTTTTTAAAATAAAAGTTTCAATCATTAATATCAGCCATAAAGAGAGTGAATAAACGGAAGAGTTATGCAGCTTTTACCTTTTTGTGTTTATCATTTCTTTTTTGCACACAATTTCTAAACTTGAAAAAACCTTGAAAATCCACTATGAAAAAAACCTTAACTTCATTGCTTTTTGTTTCCGGTCTTTGGTTTCTTAATTTATTTTTCTATAATGGTTCTGTGTTCGCACAGCAGCTTGCAGTTCCATTTAGGGTTGAAGTCGAGCAGGTGTCACAATTAAATGCTCCAACTCTTCAGTCGTATGTATATGCACAGCAGAATGGTAAATGGCTTTTAATGGCAGGCAGAACAAACGGACTTCATAATTTTCCGTCACCTGTTAATAACTCCGCGTTCCCGACAGTGTTCGCAAATAAGATGATGTATGTTTATGATCCTGTTACAGACACGCGATGGTCAAAAAATATTTATACGGATTTACCTTTGGGAGTTGCCGACCAGCTTCGCGCAACTAATCTGCAATATTTAGTTCTCGGAAATATGCTGTATGTTGTCGGTGGTTACGGAAAAGATTCCGCGTTAAGCTCACCGGGAAGAGACTCGATGGTTACTTTTCCTCGACTTACTGCAATTAATATAAGCGGTGCGATTAATGCGGTGATAAACGGAACATCGATTGCACCTTTTGTGCGTTCAATTATTGATACCAACATGGCGGTTACGGGAGGGAAGCTCAGAAGACTTGACAATACTTTTCTTTTATGTGTCGGGCAAAAGTTCACGGGGCTTTACGGATTTTCAGGTTCGGGAGTTCAGAACGGTGTTCAGAAATATACCGATGAAATCAGAACTTTTAACATTGTCGATGACGGAGTTAATTTAAGCATAGCAAATCTTTCGCACATCACAAATCCAGCGATACTTCATCGCAGGGATTTGAATGTGGTTGATGTTATAAATAACACAACGCGATTACCTGAGCTTCGTTTGTATGGAGGAGTTTTTACAAACGATGTTTCTACGTGGAATAATCCCGTGAACGTTTCTTTGACGAGCGCGACACAGGATAATTCTTTCTCTCAAAGATTTTCTCATTATGACTGCGCTAATCTGGGAGTCTATGATTCGGTTTACAACCGAATGAGCACGGTGCTTTTCGGAGGCATTAGCTTATGGACATTGGATACGCTTACGAACACTCCTTACATCGACACAGCAGGGTGCGGGGGACCGTGCATTCCGTTTATAAATCTAATTTCGGTTATCACGAAATACAGCAATAATTCTTATAAGGACTCATTGCTACCGATTCGCTTTCCGCAGAATAAAACTTTAGGTTCGGAAATGAATTTCATAATAGATACGGCGCTTCCTACGTATAACAATCGCGTGATAAAGGTAAATCAGCTCAGCAACAGAACGTTTGTTGGTTATCTCTATGGAGGAATAGATGCAAGTGCAACGACGTCGGAAAATTCTTTTATGCATCAGATGTATGACAAATCAAAGCGCGGACGCGGAGCGGGAAGCACGGCAACGTCGATAATTTATAAAGTTTACCTAACGCCAAACGTGGTTTCGGTGCAGAATATTTCAAGCATCGTTCCGCAGAAATATTCTCTTCATCAGAACTATCCGAACCCGTTCAATCCTGTTACAAAAATCGGATTTCAAATTCCTAAGAGTGGTGTGGTGAAAATTTCTATTTATGATATAACAGGAAAGAAAATTTCATCGCTTGTGAACGAACAGCTCAACGCGGGAAGCTACGAGACAATCTGGAACGGCGACAAATTTTCAAGCGGAGTTTATTACTATACGATTGAAGTGAATGATTTTGTTGAAACGAGAAAGATGCTATTGGTGAAATGATTTTATCATTTTATCATAAGTCCCGTCTTTGCGGGACTGATGGTGAAGTAGAAATAATCTTTGTAATAAAGAAATATTTTTTTATTTTTATGAAGTCGAAGTATATACCTGCTTTTAATTTATTTTTTTGAAATAATCCTCAAAAATAATAAAATGAAACCTTTAATAGCTTTATTAGTTTTCGTTTTTGCAATCAATGCTTGCAATTTAAACACAAATAAAAAAACAGGAGGTATATCCTCTACAAATCCGAAAGAAGACTTTATGAAAGGTAGTAATTATGTTAACGAAAAAAATTGGGGATTGGCAAAAGTTAATTTAGAGCGCATACCTAGTTCAGATGAAAATTATTCAAAAGCTCAAGAATTATTGAAAGAATGTTATAAACACTTAGATAGTTTAAATTTTGTAAAAGGTATGGAAGCTTACAATCAAAAAAAATGGATTGAAGCAGAAGAGAATTTTAAAAATATAAGCAAACATTATCCTGTTGATTCAAACATTTTAATAAAAATTAAAAAAGAGATTTTATTATATAATGAAAAACAAGAAAAACTTAGAGCTGAAAACGAAAGAAAAGAAGAACAAAAATTTTTAAACTCAAAAGCTGGAAAAATCTGGAAGTTTTGTCAGAAAAAAAATGCGGTTGTTACTAAAGAAGATTGTATAAAAGCTAGCGAAGATAGGATTTGGATTGGAATGAATATTTGGTTATTGGTTGCAAGAAGAGGTAACCCGAGTTCTGTAAATCCGTCAAATTATGGATATGGAACCAAATATCAATATTGTTGGTGGGATTATACACCATCATGTTTTTATGATGATGATGAAGATCGTTTAGTTGATGCATATAACTAATTAGTATTTAATGTTATATATTCGGGCATAAAAAAACCGCATTGAAGTTATCAATGCGGTTAGTGGTTTTATGTGCCCGGGGCCGGAATCGAACCGGCACTGCCTTTACAGGCAACAGGATTTTAAGTCCTGTAAACTGTTAACAGTTCTATACAGTCCTTAAATTAACTCCCTTTTAAATATACTCTTAAATACAGAGTTTATTTGAAAAGAACGTCCAAAAAATTTAAGACGTTCTTTAATTTAATATATTAACTGTAAAATTAATTATTTAATTAACATCATACGTTTAGTCTGAACAAAATTGCCTGTTTGTATTCTGCAGAAGTAAATACCACTTGCTAAGTTTGAACCATTGAAATCTACATAATATGCTCCAGGTGTGGAATGATGTTTATTAACTAATACACTTACAACCTGTCCTAAGTAATTATACACTGTTATATTAACAAATCCTTCTTGTGGAATTAGATAATATACTTTTGTAACAGGATTAAATGGATTTGGATAATTTTCTAAAGCATATTTGTCAGGAGTAATACCCATTATTGTCTCGGTGTTTTCAGAATAAGTATCTGGCAAATAATCAGAATGAATTACATAATTCATTTGTTTTGAAAAACCAGATTCTTGCGAACTATTATCAACCATTGTTACTTTATATGAAATAGTTCCATAACTTTGCAATTCACCCGGTCCTACAAAAATATTTTCAGTATAATCAACATAATTATCACCCGATGTTGAACCAATATATTGGTATGAAACATCACCGGTGTCAAGCTTATATATTTTATAAGTATTAAAGTCTCTTTCATCGCGATTTTTTAAATGTATTTTAGGATGATAAAAATTTCCGCTGCTAATATGGCTTGCACGAACAGACGGAGGGGGAGGAGCAGGATCAAAGTTTGTTGAGTTCATCATTTTAGTATATGTGCCATAGCTTGCGACAAGAGCAATACCTCCGGTATTATACATATCAGCTCCTTCAATTTTGTTAAATACGGAAGCTCCTGTACCCCAGCCTGAGATACTTGAGAAAGTTTGTTCAGATGTTGAGTTAAATAGTCCGCTCGAAGCTGTATTGATAAAAACACTTGTATGACCATATGCACCGACAAAAACCAGGTCATTATAACCATCTTTATTAATATCTTTTGAAAAAATTAATGGAAGAGATGGGATATAGCTTGAACTGCTAAGTGTCCAGTCTGCAGTTCCGTCAACCGAACTGCCTAAATTATTTAAATATACTTTTGCAACATTATCATTGGATGCAACTATTATATCATTATAGCCATCATTGTTGACGTCTTCAACAAATAAATCCTGAATGTAACTCATACCGGTATTAATGTCTGCAAAGGCTGAAGAATTGAATGTATTACTACCTGTATTTAAGTAAACTTTTACATAACCATTAGAAATCAAAATTAAATCATCTCTATCTGATGTGTTTGAAGGGAAAAAGATATGTTCATTTATCTGCTTTAGTTTTATCTTGGTTGCGCTGCAAGTAAAAGAATAGGGCGTTGTGTTTAAATATCCATCATACTGATTATAATAAACTTTAATTCCATTTGATTGAACTATTATTATATCCTCATATGTATCTTCTTGATTAAATGAACCCTTTTCAATATATGAAGAACTAACACTGAAACTTTGCTGTTGTCCCGTTATTGTATTATTGTTATTCCAGAATACACGCATATTATCATTTTGAATTGTTACTATGTCCTTTTTTGTTGTGCTGTTTCTTAATCTTACCGCAACCATTCCTCTGAACTGGTTTAAATCATATTGAGACGGATTTTCAGAATAAAATGCACTTGAAGGAGAACCCAGACTACCACTTCCATTATTTGGAGCCCATTTTCCTAATCGGTATGTTAGGGTAAAATCGGTAGAATTTAAAGATGAACCCACATCAAGACGGCTTGTGGAAATTTCCTGCAAAGAAAAATAGTTTGTAGCATTTTGTCCTCCCCAGTCAACCGTGCTGATGCTCCCGGTGTTAAAATAAGAGGGAGGCGCGCCTTCGCCATCGTCCTGAGAAAGTGAAATTTGTGATGAAAACATAACAAAAAATAAAAATAGAAATGCGGGGTTTTTAATGAATTTTTTCATTGTTTATTTTTTTTTAGGTTAATAAAAAAGGGCAAACCAAAGCGAACTGCTTCGGCAGTTTAGATTGAGTACTTAGCGGTCTTCAATTTTTTGGAATGCCCTGCTTTTTTAAAAGCTATTTTATTAAAATCATCTTTTTTGTATCAATTTTTTTTCCTTCTATAATTAGTGAATAGAAGTAAATTCCGGATGAAAAATTTGAGCCGTCAAAGGCAAACTCATATTCTCCCGGATTTTTTATTCCTTCTAAAAGTTTTTCAACAACTCTTCCCGTTATGTCATAAATAATTAATTTTACTTCTGCTTTTTTCTTTATATCAAATTTAATTTTAGTAATCGGATTAAATGGATTAGGATAATTTTGATAAAGCTTAAAATTTTCAGGAACGGGGTTGTTATAATTTGTAATATTTACAGTTCCAAACTGTTTAAAATTGGTATAGAAAAAATCACCGGTCGGGGTTGAAGAAATCACCTTACCTAAGGGTGTCATGATATTTATTTTATTATCATTATCCATATAATGTAAAGCAGGTCTTACAAATGACGTTGAATCAATTCTTTTAAAATAAATCGAAGAAAAATCATAAAAAGATTGTTTTTTGTAAATGCTCGTTAACTGGTTTCCAATACCACCTTCAGAATATGCAATACATGGATAAAGAACTATAAAATTACCTTCAATTGAAGCTGTATCAATTCCCATATTAGGTCCGGCTCTAATACCTTGCAAAGTGTAGAAGACTGTTTGAAAATTATTTTCTCCGGGTGTTCCGGTATGTTTAATAACCCCCAAGCTTCCGCTTGAGTCTCCAATTCCTGTAGTCGTTATTTCTTTCTTGCCGTCATTATCGTAATCTTTCAAAAATGCATACCCGCAGGAAACTGGAGCATTAGTTATAATTTCTTTTATGCTGTATCCATGCCATTGTGAGGGTGTATTGCCGGTTGAATCAAGATAATTGACATATCCGCTTTCCCACTGTGTATCACCGATTACAACTTCGTCCTTTCCGTCGTTATCAATATCACCCGGACATATGCTGTAGATAAAACTTCGCGCATTTATAGGGACTTGGGTATCAAAAAAATATTCCGTTGCATATTTTGTTTTAAATCTCTCTCTTATTATGTAAGTGCTGTTTTCTTCCGGCATATAACTTATCCAAAATTCCTGTTTAATATCACCGTTTATGTTGACTGAATCCTTTTGCATGAAGTCAAACATAGGTCTGGCTCTATTAAACGAAGCATCAAAAAATTTATAAACTCCCGGTCCTAAACATTCATATACTCCTTCAGCAAGCTCCCCGGTAAATATACGTGGACCCACGCACAAAAACTCTTTTTTTCCGTTACTATCAAAATCAAATAAGGACTCCGTATGATTCCAACCGCCATGCTGCAAAACTGTATCCCAATCTATTCTGTATGTTTCAGGGGTTATATTTTCAAATACAACCACTCGAGTTGGCTTATATAACGGATATGATAATGTATCTGAAATAGGATAAAAAGTATATATTGCTTCTGTCTTACCGTCATTATCTATGTCCCCGATAGACTGACCATTATTCGGCTGTCCGCTTCTCCAGCTTGCCCACATTTCGTTGAATGTAATTGAAGAGCTGTAAAGAAACACTCTTCCATCATCAAGGAAATTTCTCAGAGGCACCTTTGAAGCATTTTCATTCAATATGTTAATCCTGTAATTATGAAGAACTTCTTTTTCTCCCGTAGAAAACTCTATCTCTAAATCATCAAACCGTGACATAAACGAATTCATCAATTCTGAATTTGTTTTTTTAACAAGAGTTATCTTTTTTATTTCCTTGCTCTGCTTGTAATTTTTATATTCACTTAAAGTTCCGTTTCCGTTGTTATTATATATAATCAGTTCATTTTTTGATTTATAATATACTGCAATATCTTTGAAATAATCCTGATAGTTAAATAACCCTATTACAATGGTGTCTTTTTGTTTTTGTGTCATACGATTTTCATCCAGGTTTCCCTTGAAAACGGTTAAACCTAAATCTGATGGTCTTATGGTTTTCGGAGAATCGGAATTGTCGGCAAATAAATTGAGATATGAAAATGAAAATAATAATAAAAAAATAATCTTCTTCATAAGAATTAATTTTTTAAGATTTAAAAATCACAAAAAATTCAGTAAAGATTATTTTTTTATAGAATGATAGATTTAAAGTTGATGCGGGGCATATTACTATTTAAAAAATTTTATTTTCAAACAGTGCTGTCATAGCAAAAATAATTTAACCTAAATAAATTTTAATTTTATTTTTTTATAAAATCAATTCTATAATTAAAAATCTCAACTAAACATTATCATCATAATTTATCTAAAAATTATTAAAAAACTTTGGACAAATTTTTGAGGTTGGACGCAGTTTAAGAATCGTTAATTTACAAAATAGTGTAATTTCCATCTTATTTTAAACAAAAATGGGGGACAGAAAATTGAAGTTGGACATTCCAATTAAAAATGCCATAAAAACTAATTAAATATATGATTTGTATGGATTTAGCTTATTATTAATATGTCCCACTTCAAAAAATTGTCCATATATCTTAATAATTTATAATTTAAATTTGTATTGAATGAAAAACTTATTCATAATTTTGCTTCTAACATTAACATATAATTTAAATGCACAAACTCAGTGGACATGGCAGATGCCATTGCCAAATGGAAACGGATTGGATGATGTAAAGTTTTACAATTCCCAAACGGGTTATGCTTGCGGACATTCAGGAACAATTTTGAAGACGACAAATGGTGGAAATAACTGGTTTAATCAAAATTCCGGAGTCACTACATTAATTCGTTCTTTCTATTTATTTGATAGTATTAATGTGATTGCGTGTGGTGATTCAGGAAGAGTACTAAGAACAACCAATGGTGGTAATAATTGGACTCTTATAAATACAGGACAAACTATTTTGTTAAATACCATAACGTTCACAAATTCAATAACCGGTTATATTTCAGGACATTCAAATACGATTTTAAAAACCACCAACGGTGGGTTTAACTGGTTTAATCTTAATTCAGGAACAAGTACTAACTTTCTATGTGTTGCATTTGCCAATGAAAATATAGGATATGCTTCGGGAAATGCTAAATGCATAAAAACAACAAATGCAGGAGCAAACTGGTTTGATATGGGGATAACTTTTACTTTACCTTTTTCAATTATATATGATATCTCAATTATTGATTCTAATAATGTCTATCTTTTAATCGGAGGAGATGAAAGAATTGCATACACAAGCAATGGAGGAGCACTATGGAATTATTATGATGTTAATCTCCCGCACATAGTAAGCGGAGGAGTTGATGAAGTTAGAGCAATATCTTTTATAAACCTCCAAACAGGTTATTTAGTCTCTGATGGAGGAAGTATTTGTAAAACAACAAATAGTGGACAAAATTGGATCCAAAACACAACATTTAGAACTAATTTTCAGATACATGGTGTGCTTTTTGATGTATTTGTAAACCAAAACGAAATCTATGCAGTAGGTGGTGGTGGAACAATAGTTAAATCTACAAACTCCGGCGAAAATTATTTTCTGCAATCAGGTTATAAGCGGGATTTCTTAGACATACGTTTTGTAAATGAAAACACTGGGTTTGCAATAGGTGAATGGGGAGAGTTTTATAAAACAAACAATTCAGGATCTAGCTGGATACAAAAAAACATAAACACTCAAAGAGATTTAAACTCAATATTTTTTGTAAATGAGCAGACAGGATATATTGCCGGAGATACGGGACTGGTTTTGAAAACAACTAACTCAGGTGAAAATTGGGTTTCTTTATCTACAGGAAGGAATAATATTTTGAATGATGTTTATTTTACAAACCAGTCAACAGGATATATATGCGGAACTCTTGGACTTGTGATGAAAACCACAAACGAAGGATTAAACTGGTTCAGATTAGATAGTGTTGAAAATGATACGTTTTGGAAAATCCATTTTATGAATGAAAATACCGGCATAACCATTTCAAGCACTGTAGTGTTAAGAACAACCAATGCAGGAACTAATTGGATAATTCAACCCAATGCAGACGGAAGAGCTATATATTTCATAAATGAAAATACCGGGTATCTGGGAAGCGGTTCGAGAATGTACAAAACGACTAATTCAGGTGAAACATGGGCACAAATATTTTCAAGAAGCGGATGGGTATTTCAGGATTTATATTTTGGAAACGAAATGGAAGGAATTGGAGTGGGATATGCAGGTCAGGAATTATTAGTAAAAACAACTAACGGAGGATTAAACTGGTTTAGATTATTTGCAACTAATAGTGTTTTATATGGCATAGACTTTATCAATAGCGAAACCGGTTATATAGTTGGTGACTGGGGCAATATTTTAAAAACAACAAACGGTGGGTTAACTTTCATTGAAGAAAATCATAATGAGATTGTCACGCAGTATGAATTAAAACAGAATTATCCAAACCCGTTTAATCCAGTGACGAAGATTGAGTTTGATATTCCGTCAAGTGTGAACAGTCAATTGTCGGGTACCCCTTGGGTCAATGTGAATTTAAGTATTTATGATATTACGGGTAAATTAATTGCAATACTGATTAATAAACCTTTGCAAAGTGGAAATTATGAACTAACATGGAATGCCTCTGCTTTACCCAGCGGAGTTTATTTTTATACACTAAAGACAGGTGTATTTTCTCAAACTAAAAAAATGATTTTAATGAAGTAAATCCAATTTCTTATACAATTCTCTTTTAATTAATTTAAATCATCACATTATGGCAAAACAAAAAAAATTCTCGTTATGGGGCATAGGATTCTTATTTTCAATTTTAAGCTTTCTATTATTTTCAAACAATAACATTTATGCTCAATTTCCTCCTGTTGGTTATCCTTTTCATGCAATTTCAGATGGAAATGATAACATTTATATAACAGGGATGGCATATAATTCAGCTAACTCAACCAATGATATATTTATTGCAAAAATTGATGGTTTTGGTAATTTAACATCAGAGTTTTTAGAAAATATTGATGGTTTGGATAAAGGAATGTCTATAGCACTTGACCATGAGAGCAATATACTTATAACAGGATTTTACTATAATTCCAATACATCAACTAATGATATTATTATTGCTAAATATAATAGTTCATTAGATTCACAGTGGGCAGTAGTTATTCCTAATGATGCAGGAGATGATGCCGGATTATCTATAAAAGAATTATCAGAGGATAATATAGCAATTTGTGGGTATTATACTAATCCGGGTAATGTAGATTGTTATTTATATGTAGTAGATAACAGCGGAAACTATGAATTTGATGGCGCTTATGATTCTCCGGATAAATTAACCGATGTTGGCACATCACTTATTGCAGATGATTATTATATATATGTAGCAGGATATACTGATCAGGGAAGTACTTATGGTTATGATTTATTATTGGTTGATTTTGATATTAGCACCGGCTCAAAAGTTGGGAATGAATTTATTTATAATAGCATTGCTAATGAATACCCAACCGGTCATATCATAACTGATTTCTCGCAAAATCCAATATTAAAATCCAAAAGGTCTTTATCGGTTCATCAGGAATACTCAGGGGGCAACAACAACTTCTTTACTTGCTATATTGATGGAAATAATTTAAGTAATAATTGGTACGACACCTTAGATTATTCAACCAATGATGTTTTAACAAGTGTAATTTGTGATAATGAATTTATATATTCCGCGGGTTATACTCATCGAGGAAGGAGCGAATATGATTTCGCAATATTAAAATATGAAGCAAATGGAAATATGGTTAGTGGTTTTCCTCTTTGGTATGATCATCTTGCATTAAAGGGAGATGATAAGCCTTCCTCTCTTTTAATCAGCAATGATCTTCTTTATATAACAGGATATAGTAGTTCTATTGTTAATGAGTATGTTGCTGTAGGATTTAATGTAGGTATTGTAGATTCATGGGAAAATGCAGAACCTGTTTGGGTTGGCAGATATATACCAAATTTGGGTAATAATAACTTGGGACAAATGAAAAAATATACTTATTGTGCAGCAGATAAAAATGGAAACATAACTATGATTGCATTTGGCTACAATGATAGCAATTCATTCATTGCGGGTCAAAAATACAATCGAGAAGGTAAAGTATTGCATTCAATACAACCTGAAATTATAAGAACTAAACGAATTATTCCCGGAATAATAGGTGAAGAAACAACAGTTACAAATTATCCCAACCCATTTAATCCCGTTTCTAACATTAGTTTCACGCTTCCTGCGCAACAGTTTGTTGAACTTGCAATTTATGACATAAGCGGAAGACAGATAGAATCATTAATAAAACAATATTTGAATGCGGGAAATCATATAGTTAAATGGGATGCGTCTAAATATTCCAGCGGGATTTATTTTTATAGATTAAAAACGGAAAATCAGATTATTACAAAAAAACTTGTGCTTGTAAAATAATAAAAATTCAGGTATGCCCTGCCGGACCCCTTAGAGGAGGTGGGACCCGCCAAAAAGGGCATACCTTATTTATTTTTAAATTTGCTTTGGAATTTTTCTAAAAACCAATTTTTTTCGGGAATAAAATAATGAAGTTTATTAATTTCATCATAACTAAATTCAGCTAATTCCTGAAATTTTTTATCATGCATAAATTCCAAGGTGTTTATTTTTATTAATTGTTTAATATATTTTGTGAAATTATCAATTGAACTTTTATTAAGCTCATTAATTTTTTTATTTCGTTTTTCAAGTTTTCTTAAATTGTCCAATTCGAATTCAATTGCAGAAATATTTTTCTGTTCATAATAAATTTTACAAAAAATTATTTTAGCACTTACATAATTAGATATGTTCCTTGAACCGACTAATATTAAATGAGAGATGCTTTTGTTATAATTCTTTTTTATAAAATAAATTTTTGCATAAGATAAATTTATAAAATCTTTGTTTTTATCATAATTTAACAATTTTTTATATTTTTCGATAAAGTATTGCGCCCAGTCTAAATTTCCGGTTGAGGTTGCAATAGAAACCACATCTCTAAAAGATTCAGCATTAATTTCATTATTTAATAACAAGAAATCATTTTTTTCTTGAAAAAAATAAATATCAAATAATTTCTGTCTATAGTCATAATTACCTTTATGGAGCATTAGTATATAATAATTTACTATATATAAATAATAATGGAAAAGTTGTGTTTTGTCAAACTTATTTAGATTGGCTTCTAAATATTTTAAATATAATTTTTCTAATTCTATTGTAGATTGGTTTTTTCTCATACTCAACTGAATTGATATAATATAATAGATAATGCAAATATTTGGATGTTCATTTTGTATTTTTTCAAAATTTAATTTAATGTCATTCAAAATTTCATTTAAATATGGAAACTTAAGGTCAAATTTCTTACCGGCATACTCCTCATGCAATATCATATCATTATAACAATGTAACAACTGGAAATAAAAATTATAAATAATGTTATCTCGCTTGGTATTTAAAATATCAGGATAATCTAGAGCTTTTTCATTAATTGTAAAGTTGTAATAATCATCTTCAATTATAATTCTGTTTGAATAATAGTTTTCATCTCGTTTAAATTTATTATCAAAAATTTTTATAAATTCATTTAATTTTTTCTTATAGTGAGTTGTAAACTTCTTTTCTCGCAAAGCTCTAAGCTCATACATCATATTAGTGTTTTCATCTTTTTCAAACTCCTTTAATTTTAGAAAATACTTCAACAACGAACGAAATTGTTTTGAAAGCCGATTTCTTTTGGAATTATCTAAATTTAGTTCTTTAAAAAGCTCAGTCTCCGAATTTAAATCAGAATTATAATTAGCATTAATTTTTTTAAGATTTTCAAAAATTTTTACTATAGTTTTATCGGTGTTATAATAAGGAGATTTTATGAACTTCTCAAACTCAATAATTTCATTTTTAGTAAGATGTGAAAATAAATCTAACATTATGTTGCTTTATTAAAGTACAGATGTACTATTTAAAATTTGTATTATATAAATAGGATATTGATGCAGCATTTTATAAAAGTCCCTCAATTTTTTCTCTTTTTCAACTCTAATTCAAATCATTTTAATATTTATAAACTCTGAAAAAAATAGAATATTGTAGATTTTAATAATAGACGTTGTCAGATTAACGAGCTTTTCAAAAACATATAATCTATATGGTCACAACAAAACAAACGACTCTGAGAACGTCTGTCTATAATCTTATTAAAATCTAAACAGAATCGTTTCAATTCTGTTAATCTGAATAAATAAAATTTATTTCAAATCTTTGAATCTTAAAACAATTCTTAATTGCATTTTTAAATACAGTCTAAATACAAGCTTGTAAAGTGTGATAAGAGATTATTCCTAGAACCCCGGGTGGCAGGAACTGGTAGAAACGCAGGACAAAAATTGAGAAGTTTTAAATCTAAAAAGAAAAAGACCTTTCAATTTAATAATCAAAAGGTCTTGTGTGTGCCCGGGGCCGGAATCGAACCGGCACTGCCTTTACAGGCAACAGGATTTTAAGTCCTGCGCGTCTACCAGTTCCGCCACCCGGGCGGGTGGCAAATTAATTATTGTTTTTACTGGAATTAAACCGAGCTAAAAGCTCGATTTTAATAATTAATTCACGTAAATATATGGATTTTACGCTATAATAAAAATGCAAAGCATATTGAGAAATAAAAAAATCAATAATATAAGTTAATTTGCTTACAAATTATCAAAAATATAGTTAATTTATGTATGTTTTTTTGATAATTTCACTATCACTTATTGGTTTAAATGAAAAATATGTCTTATTTGGGCACAACTGATATGCGAATTTCTTCTGTTAATCTTTCGGAAATTCGTTTAAAAAATGGCTATAGTTTAAAATCAATTGATGAGATGAAAGCAAAACTCGAAGCTCATATTTCATCGCTTAATTTTCACACCGTTAATCCTTCCCTTTTAAAATTTGCAGAGCAATCTCTAAAGGTTTTTAAAAGTTACAATGATTATAAAGCAGTCATAAGAGCAATGCGGTTAATCGTTGCTTATTATTATTTCACTTCAAATTTCAAAGAGTCAATAAACCAGATAGAAAAAGCTTTGGTTTATTGTAAAAAACACGATTTAGATACAGACCATTTTTTGTTTATTGCTGCTTCTAATTATTTATATCTGGGCGATATGACAAAAGCTTTGAGTTATATCCGTGAATCGCTAAAAATCAGGAAGCAGAAAAATAACAAGAAAGGAATTGCGCAATGCTATAACAGCATGGGTTTGTTTTATAATAATATGGGAAATTATTTTCTCGCTTCAAGATATTATCTTAAGTCCTTAAAAATTTCCAGAACATTGCCTGATAGCGCAGATTTAAAAAACGTTCTGAATAACCTCGCTGTCATGTATATGAATGTTAAAAAATATGACAGAGCAATAAAAATCCTTGAAGAAAATATTTCTCATCTCGGCAAAGACAGCACAGACTTGAGTAAGCTTGCCACGTGTTACTGTAATCTGGGAAACGTATATACACATCTTCATGATTATAAAACCGCATTAAAATATCTTGAGCTGGGTGATTCGATAAGCATAAAGATTAATAATAATATAAACCGGGTTCAGTCACTGAATCATCTTGGGGTTTTGCATGAGCATAAAAAAGATTATGAGAATGCGGAAAAATATTTTAAAATTTCACTCGAAATTTCAAATAAGATTGGTTATCAGAATGGTTTCCTGACGAACTATTCAAATCTTGCTTCGATGTATATAAAAACATGCAGGTTTGATAAAGCAATAGCCATGTTAAATAAGAATCTTGTTATTGCAAAGAAGATGAAAGCACTGAATATTCTGAAAGAATCATATCAGATGCTGTCACAGGTTTATAAAATAAATAAAGACCATAAAAATGCTTACAAGTTTCTTGAAAAGTATAATAAAATAATTGAGCAGTTAAATAAGAAAAAGGTATCGCTCAGAACAAAAAGCCTGCTCCTAGAAAATGAAGTTGAAATGCAGGAAACCGAGCTTAAGATTTCTGATGAAAAAAATAAAAAATTGATAGAGCTGTCTGAAAATCTTGACAGAGCAAACAAGGACAAGAATGATTTTATCGGAATCGTTTCACATGACTTAAGAAATCCGATTTCAACTATTTCGGCAATTGCCGATTTCATAAATGAGCATAGTGATTCTTTAAGCAAAGAAGAAATACAGTCGCTTATAGAAGACATAAAAAATTGTTCGGTTAAATCATTGGATATTATGTCGAATTTGCTTGACATAAACTCTATCGAATCAGGTAATTGGAATGAGAGACAAGAAAAAATTAATCTTGTAGAGTTAATAAGCCAGATAAAAGAGAAGAACCAGGTTTTCGCAAATCCTAAAAACATAGAAATAATTCTTAATAAAAAAATTAAAAACCCGGAGGTTATTACTGTTAAGATGTGTATTGAGCATATCATAAATAACCTGGTTTCCAACGCAATTAAATATTCTCCATTCAACAAAAAGGTTTATATTACTTTGCGTGATAATGTAAAAAATATTTATGTTGGCATAAAAGATGAAGGTCCGGGATTTACGGAATCAGATAAAAAAGGATTATTTAAAAAATTTGCCAAGCTTTCCAACAAACCAACGGGAGGAGAGCCGTCAAGCGGGTTAGGTTTGTATATAATCAAAAAATTATCCGAAATTATAAATTCTCAGGTTATATTAGAATCAGAACCGGGCAAAGGTGCTACTTTTACTCTTAAAATTCCCACAAAGAGATAACCTGCTATGTATTTAGTTTTTAAATACTTACCTTGAACTAATCAATTATCAGACTTATTTTTAATACCACCCTGAAACATTGCTTATATTAGCAAAACAAAATAAAATTCAATTATGAACAAAATAATTATCCGAAGCTTGATGTTGCTTATGCTTGCAACGTTAATTTCTTCGTGCTCTACCTGCAAACGCAGTGCAACAGAAACATTTCAGGATGCCGAAAATCCTCCGACTGATGACATAATCCAGTACAGGATGATTTATACAGGGACAACAAATAATGATTTGATAATTGATTTGCTTCAGGGGGAATCAACTTTTGTTATGGAATATAACGGAAACGGAAGTTTTATAGTTAACTTAACAACTAATGAAGGGCAAATTATAACGAATCTTGCGAACGTTACAGGCAGATGGAAAGGAGTTAAAAAATTTAATGTTACTTCCACAAATCCTTATTTGCTTCAGGTAAGAACTGAAGGTCCCTGGAGTGTAGCTTATTATTAAAATAAAAAACCCGGCAAAACCGGGTTTTTGTTTAAACACTTTTTTTAAATCTCTGCCTATAATCCGTTTATTCTCGGTCTTAGTTCAGCTTCGTATTTGGGATTAAGCTGAATTGCCGTCTCCCAATCTCTTCTTGCATTTTCTTCATCACCTATCATAAGATAATCAATGCCTCTGTTATAATACGTTTTCGCAAGACGGGGGTCTCTTTGCAGACTTCTTGTATATTCGTAAATTGCCTGATTGTAATTTCCGAGGTAATCATAAACAACTCCCTTATTGTAATAAGCAATAGTATCGGTCGGCTTTAGCTCGATAACTTTATCATAATCCGTCAGAGCCGCCTGATAATTTTTTAATCTTTCATGCGCATTTCCGCGGTTCATGTATGCAGAATGATTTGTCTGAATAAGCGAAATATATTTATCGTAATCTTTTATTGCTTCAAAGTATAATTTAATGTTCTGGAAGTGATTTCCCCTGTCGAGATATGGACCCGGGTTTGTAGAATCTTTTTTAATCAGAAAATTATACTGCTCAAATTCTTTTATGTTGTAGTATTTATATACGCTGTCTCTCGGAATGCTGTAACCCATATGAAAGGTTTCGAGACTGTCTCTATAATCATAATATCCGACACCATAAACGTCAGTACTGTCTCTGTAACCTGCAATTTTCCATTGATCACCTTCCGGTTGCATGTTAGGGTCGGTTAAATTAGACTGGTTTTGGCTATTAACAGTATCTTCTTTTTTTTGACATCCCGTCAGAATAAAAATTGTAATAATCAGAACTGTTATTAAGTTAAATATTTTCATATGTTTAGTTTGTATTCCTGCAAAAATGAACTATATAAATATCCATATTAATTATTACAAATTTTATACCAAAATTTCATCATTTATCATTTATTATTGACTGGAGCGTATCTTCGCAATCTGCATTTTTTCGGATAAATCACTTTCGAACGAAGGGTCTTGTTGGATTACAATATTCCAGTCTTCGAGAGCTCCTTTGTAATTTCCTGAATTATAATTTGCATTTCCGCGGTTTAATCTTGCTCCTACATTGGTTGGTTGACGATTTATTATAGATGTATAATCTGAAATTGACAATTGATAATTGCCTGCTTTATCATGTGCATTTCCTCTTACAAAATAGAAGTAAACATTGTTTGTATCCATATCAATTGCCTTTGTGTAATCAGTAACAGCCATCGGAATATTATTGAAGCTTTCGTGGATATTTCCTCTATTTATATAATCCTGAGCAGTCGGATAAAGTCTTATCAGGTTATCATATTCCTTTATTGCCTCAGAATATTTTTCCATCTTAACATACATTGCCGCAAGATTTCTCAAGGCAGGCAAATCAAACGGGTCAATCTGCAGGGCTCTCTGATAGTCCGCGACAGCTTCATTATATCTTTCGATTTTGAAATAGGCATCTCCGCGGTTTTTATAATAAACAGGGTCGGCGGGATATTTTTTTATCAATTCTGTATATACATTAATTGAATCAAGAGTTGCCTGTTCAACCTGTTTTTGACATCCTTCAATTGAAAAATAAAAAATAATAAGCAGAAGAACTATAAATCCTGATTTTATGAGCCGATTTACCATAAATTATTAACAAAATGATTTTTGTTCATGTTATAAATAAAAAAGAGACAAAAATGACCTTTAAAATATATACAAATTTGAGACCAAATAAATTCTAAATAATAATGCTGTTTTGGGCATAAAATCGTAACTTTTTACTTAAAATTAAATCGTATATATTTAATGTTCGATAACATTACATTATAAAAAATCTTTAAAAATGCGATTAAAAGAAAAACTCGCTTCTCAAATTCCTGCCCTGAGAGAAGAAGCGAAATCAATCGTAAAAAATTACAACACCAAAGTAATTGGTGACGTTACGATTGACCAGCTTTACGGCGGAATGCGCGGAGTAAAAGCATTGATTTGTGATACCTCAGAGGTCGGCTTAGATACGGGACTCATCATAAGAGGAATTCCTATTTTAGAATTAACCGGCAAACTTCCCGAAGAAATTTTTTATTTGCTCTTAACCGGAGAACTTCCCTCAAAAGAAGATTTGGATGCACTGATGAAAGACATTGATTTACGTTCAGGTGTTCCTGATTATATCTGGAAACTTATTGATACATTACCTGACGAGACACACCCCATGGTGATGCTGAGCACTGCAGTTCTTGCAATGGAAAACGAATCCGACTTCAGAGAAGCTTATGATAACGGCTTGAGCAGAGATAGATTATGGGAGCCGATGTATGAAGACTGTTTGAACCTGATTGCACGCATGCCGGCAATAGCTGCTTACATCTATAGAAAAAAATTTAACAAGGGCGCGAGAATTGAGCCTGACCATTCACTCGACTGGGCAGCGAATTACGCTCACATGCTTGGCATTGACGACAAAGACGGTTCATTCAAGGACCTTATGAGATTATATATGGTTTTGCACTCAGATCATGAGAGCGGAAACGTTAGCGCGTTCTCAACACAGACAATCGGGTCGGCTTTATCAGATGTTTATTATTCTGTAAGCGGCGGATTGAACGGACTTGCAGGACCGCTTCACGGACTTGCAAACCAGGAATGTTTGCGATTCATAGTTAAAATGCGAGAAGACATCGGTCACTCACCATCTGACGAAGAAGTAAGAACATACTGCCTGGATTTGCTTAATAATAAAAGAGTAATTCCGGGATATGGTCATGCTGTATTAAGAGTAACAGACCCGAGATTTACAGCGTTTCTTGATTTCGGTAAAAAATGTATGCCTGATGATGAAATTTTCAAAATCGTCGAGCAGTTGTTCGACATAGTTCCGAAAATTTTAATCGAGCAGGGAAAAGCAAAAGACCCATGGCCGAACGTTGATGCGGCAAGCGGTTCTTTGTTACATCATTACGGCTTAAAAGAATATACTTATTATACGGTATTGTTCAGCGTTTCAAGAGCATTAGGATTATGCGCGCAGTTGATTATGGCTCGGGCAATGAATGCTCCGCTTATCAGACCGAAGTCTGTAACCACAAACTGGGTAAAGGGTCAGTTATAAAATAGTTTATTGTAGAGACGCAAAATTTTGCGTCTCTACATTTATGCATCTCCGCATTCTTAAAACTTCAAATTCCAACTCTTAATTTCTTCAAGTGTTTTATGGTCAGTAAGATTGTAGTGGATTGGTGTTATTGAAATATAATTTTTCTCGACTGCTTTCTGGTCAAGCTCAATGTCTTTATCTCGTGAGGACATTCTTCCTGTGAGCCAGTAATATTCCCGCTTGTTCGGATCAAAACGCATATCATACCAGTCATCCCAGACAGATTGCCCCTGTCTAGTAAATAAAATTCCTCTGACTTTTGATTTAGGAACGGGAGGAATATTAACATTAAGCAATGTTCCTTTTGGCAATCCTGTTTTCAAGACATGTTTGCCAAGCATTGCAGCAAATGATGCCGCTAAATCAAACTTATTATAAGTGAAGCTCGCGAGAGAAATTGCAATCGATGGAATTCCGAGAATTGTTCCTTCAGTTGCTGCAGATACTGTTCCTGAATATATAATATTTATCGCAGTATTTGAACCGTGATTAATTCCCGAGACAAGCAAATCGATTTTTCTTCCTTTAAGTAAATTGCGGACTGCGAATTTAACAGAATCGGCAGGCGTTCCTTCTACAGCGTAACCATAATAATTTTTATCGATTAAATTTTTTCTTACGCGAATGGGATTTGCAATGGTTATCGAATGTCCCACAGCGCTTTGCTGTGTGTGAGGTGCAACGACATAAACTTCTGCAAATTTTCTCAACGCTTTCCATAATGCTTGAATGCCGTCGGATTCAATTCCGTCATCGTTTGAAATAACCACTAAGGGTTTTTTATTTGTTTTTTTCTTTTCAGTCTTCTTAAAGGTTCTCTTATTCATCTTTTTTTAATTCTTTTAATTTTTTCCAGATTGTGTTTTTTAGCTTATCGAGATTTTCACCGGTTACAGATGAAATCAGTAATTTAGTTTCTTTAATTTTCAGTTTCGCAATTCGTTTTTTTGTTTCTTCCGAAATTGCATCCGCTTTTGTGAAGCAGATAATTCTCGGCTTATCCATCAAGTCAGCCCCATAGTTTTTCAGTTCATCGGTCAAAGTTTTATAATCTTCAAGCAGGTCGCTGTCTTCATTATCAACTTTTGTTGAATCCAAAAGAAAAACTAAAATCGAAGTCCGTTCAATATGACGCAAGAACTGCAAACCGAGTCCTTTGCCTTCTGAAGCCCCCTCTATAATACCGGGAATGTCGGCAACAACAAATGTTTCGTATTCTTTATATTTAACAATGCCGAGATTAGGAATCAAAGTTGTGAAAGGGTAATCAGCAATCTTTGGTTTTGCTGCGGAAATTTTTGAAATCAAAGTTGACTTTCCTGCATTGGGAAAACCCACAAGCCCGACATCTGCAATAAGCTTAAGCTCGACAACGATATCAAGCTCTTCACCTTTTTGTCCCGGCTGTGCCATTCGAGGAGCCCGGTTTGTCGAAGTTTTAAAATGCGTATTGCCGAGGCCGCCTTGTCCGCCTTTTAAAATTACGATTTCATCTCCGTCATTCAAAACTTCACCGAGAATTTTTCCCGTTTCAAAATTTTTTATGATACTCCCGGGAGGGACTTTAATGATTTCATCCTTGCCGTCTTTGCCTGTTTTATCTCCGCCCTGTCCATGAGTACCGCGAGGAGCTTTATAATGCCTGCTGTATCTTAAATCGATTAGGGTGGATAAATTTGAATCCGCTTTGAAAATAATATCACCGCCTTTCCCTCCGTCTCCTCCATTTGGTCCGCCTTTGGGTACAAATTTTTCGCGCCGGAAGCTCACACATCCATTGCCTCCGTCGCCTGATTTTATGTGTATTTTTACGTAATCTAAAAACATTAAATTTTTTCTTCCTTATTTTTAAAATATCCTTCAATTAAATCTACAAATAAAATCACTTTGACATCATACATATCAACTTTATTTTTTACGAATAGATTTTTGAGATGCTCTACAGCATCATCCCAAGATGGTAATTTTTCAAGCTCTTCAAAAGTATCGGACATTTCCTGTCTGTTAAATTTAAAAACTTTTTTGTTTATCGCTTCAAGCTCATCTTTTTTGAATAACCGCTTAACTTTTTTTCTTTCTTCAGCTAAACTTGATTCATTTATGACTTCGGTCGGCAGTTCGATGTTTATCAGGTCTTCCTGTAATTCAATTGCCGGTATTTCGTGTTTTGCATAGGCAGCAGCATCGATATTTTCATCAAAATGCTTTATGTCGCTTTCAAAATTTACGATAATTTCACTTTCTTCGGCAATAGGAGTAACCACCTCATCTTCTTTTTTCTCTTCTTCTTTTAGTGTTACAGGCGATTCAATGTAATTAAATTTATCTGTGAAGATTTTTATAATGTCTTTTAAGCTTATTTCGTTTCCGGTGAAATGCTGTTCGTATTCAGTTAACTTTTGAAACAACTCATAAAATTCTTTGTCACCGATAAAAGTTTTTATAATGTTAAAATCAATTTCAGAGTGCAGATTTACTTCATTTTCGGAAATATATTTCAGCTTGAATAACTGAAGTAAAAAATTCCTTATGCGTTCGGTTGAAATGTCTTCTTTCAGCTTTTCATAAACGATAATGTTTGTATGATGAAGAACTTCTTCAATTTGATATGAAGTTATGATAACGTCACCGCTGTCGTCTATATATTGTGAAATTGTATCGGTATAATAATTATAAAATTTTAATAATTTTAGTTTTTCTTTTAATTGATTTGCAGGAATTGAATCCAGCTTGCCGAATAAAAACTTTTTCAGAGTCCACACAGGACGGATTGTATAGTTAAACCTTAACTTAACCGCATCTTCAATGAGCGAATTTAGGTCGTTAAATGAAAACCCGTCATGTTCAATCTTATACCGGATAAAATCTTTTGTAAACTTTGTAAAAGGAGTTTTATATAATTCGGTGAAGTCGTTAACGACAAGATTCTTTACCTTTTCGGATTCAATGTGAATATTTTCTATTAAATAATTATTGAGCATACCAAAATGAAGTCATTCCCGCGAATGCGGGAATCCCCGTCATATTTCTAAAATTTAATTAGTTTGCAATTTAACTCTATTCAAAAAAACAATTCCTATTACAAACAAAACTATCAACGAAAGCACCGCAAGCTTTTGGTCTCCTGAGATTGCCGACACAAGCCCGAAGAGTAATGGTCCCAATAACGTAGATGTTTTATCAAGCAGTGCATAAAACCCGAAATATTCGGCTTTGCTTTCATAGGGCGTTAACCGGCTCATTACAGCGCGGGATAAGCTTTGGGTAGAGCCAAGAAAAAACCCCGCGAAGCTGCCGATTATGTAAAACAAATGAACCTGCTGTCCGAATAAATCAACATATGAATCTTTATTTACAAAAATGAATATTGCAAGAATTATAATAAGCCAGAAAATTATGTTAATGTTCAGAGATTTCAGCTCTCCGATTTTATCTCCAAGCTTTGCAAACACAAGCGACCCTATAAGAGCCGTAATCTGAACGAGAATGAAAAATATTGCAAGCTGTGTAATCGTAAAGCCAAGCGTAGTGCTGGCAAATATTCCCGCAAAAAATATTATTGTATTAACCGAATCAATATAAAAGAAAAACGAAATCAAAAAATTTTTCAGGTTCGGAAGATTTCCTATGTGAAGTAAAGAATTTTTTACTTTCGTGAACCCGTATTTAATATAACTAACATCAGCCGGAGGTAAAACATTCTTTTTCTCTTTTAAAAATAAAAACAAAGGGAGCGAGAATAATAAAAATAACATTCCAGTTACAGCAAACAATAAATTCGGATTATCCTTCAAAGGGAACACAAGAAATACAGAAATAAGCGAACCGAGATAGCCAACCGCATATCCGATTCCCGAGAGTTTATTATAATATTCAGGTGTAGTTATTTCAGGAATGAACGCATCATAAAAGGTCATTCCAGTCTGAAAACCAATGTTTGAAACGATAAATAAGATTATTGCAAACAAAATCGTTCCAGGTCCGGTGAAATACATCATGCAGGTTGCAATAACCGACATCAATGTAAAAACAAACAAAAACTTTTTCTTGTTTGAAGATAAATCTGAGATTGCTCCGCAAACAGGATTGAGAACAGCGGAGATTATCATTGAGATGTTTATTCCAAGCGCCCAGTATAAATCGCCGATTGGTTCGTCATTTGCAATTACGGATTTAAAAAAAACGGCAAAGACAAATGCAACAATTATAGTCGCATAAGTCGAATTGGCGAAATCGAATAATGACCAGACAAAAACATCTTTTTTATTTTTCATTTTTTCTTGAAGTCAATCAATCCTCGGCCCGTTTTGTTCAGCTTATTGCTTTCCTTAAGCTCATCGAGAACCGCATCGAGAATCCCGTTTACAAACTTTCCGCTATTGCGGGTGCAGAATTCTTTTGCAATGTCTATTGCTTCGTTGATTGAAACTTTCGGGGGGATATCGGGAAAATACATCAGCTCGGTTATGCCCATTCGTAAAACAATCCTGTCAATAACGGAAATTCTTTCGAGTTCCCAGTTCTGGCATTTGCTCGTTATTATTTCATCGAGCTCTTTTTCATTTTTCAAAACGTGAGAAATGAGATTATCAACAAATTCTTTGTTTTCCTCGCTCAGTTCGTTTACAAAAATGTCTTTCTTGATTTTATCAACCGGGTCTTTTGACATTTCGTAGGCATATAGTATCTGCAATACTTTTACCCGCAAGCTTCTTCTGTTGGTCAAGCTGAAACCTTGTTTATCCTTCATCTGAGTCTAATAATGTGTGTAATGTTAAAATACTTATTTAAAAATTCATTAGAAATAAACTTATAAATATCAAAAAGTTAATAATTTATAAATGAATAGTAGTGTCATTCTGAGCGGAGCGAAGAATCTCTTTTTTATTGACAATATTCTTCATATAAATCATTCCATTGCGGATTAAAATTTTCAATTAATTTAATTTTCTTTTCTCTTAACCAGCCTTTAATTTGTTTTTCTCTTTCTATCGCTGATTTTATATCATCTGTGTTTTCAAAATAAATTAGTTTATTTAATTTATATCTCTTTGAAAAACCGTCAATTATACCCGATTTATGCTGGCTAACTCTTGAGCATAAATTATTTGTAACGCCGGTATATAAGACTTTATTAAGTTTATTGGTAATAATATAAACATAATATTGTTTTGTAAGCATATTCTAAAAACGAGATTCTTCGCTTCGCTCAGAATGACACCAATGTAGATTTTTTAAAAAGGATTCAGAATTCAATTAAGATAAGTACTTGAATGGGATCCTTCACTTCGTTTCCCAAAGGGACTCCTTTGAAGCAGGATGACACAAAGCTGTTGGATTCTTCGCTTCGCTCAGAATGACACTAAGATAGATATTTAAAAGTTTAGGGTTGTTACCCAATTCCATAAAACCAGAACATTAAAACAGCAAAGCTTTCTTTTATACAATACCAAACTTTGCCTTCGAGAGATAGGGGCATTTCAGTTGCGACTGCGCTGGAGTTAATGTCATTAAAACTGCAAATCTCTTTTATCCTGTATAAGTGATAGTTATCCGATATCAAAACAACTTTATTCCACTTTAATCTTCTATATAACTTATCCCGAAGAAAAAAAATCTGTTCGCGTGTTGAGTTAGATGTATTTTCAATAATCAGATTTTCATCTTTTACGCCATATTTCAGAAGCTCATTTCTTGCAACGTCGGCTTCGGTCATTTCATTAGGCGAGCCGCCTCCGGTCAATACCAGACGAGGAACGATTTTATTTTGATATAATTCAAATCCTTTATTTATGCGCTCGCGCAGAACAGGGGAAGGTCTGTTTCCGCCCCAAACCGCTGCGCCGAAGATTACACCGGCATCATTTTTTCCATTATCGGCGGAAACCGTTCCGTAATCATCATGAAAGAAAAATATATTCAGAAATATTGCAAGTATTCCTATTAATATAACAAACATTGCATTTGAAGCAGTTTTGAAAATTTCAAGCTTCCCTGACTTTGAACGGTATAACTGATATAACCCGCAAAGTATAAACATCATTATGAATAAAAATACCGAACCGTAAACAATTCTTTCGTCTTTTACAGCGATTAAATTAAATAGAATTAAAGTAAGCAATCCTGCAATCGACGCGATGAAGATTATTATAAGGGAAGTTAATGTTAGTTTGGATGAAGAAAGAAAATTCAAGAACATCAGAACAAAAATTAAAAGAAATAAAATAAAACAAATGATGTTGCCGGTTTTTAAAAAACTGAACTCATCGAGACGTAAATCCTGATTTGAATACCGCAGATTGGTGACAATGAAGCAGGTAAGCAACTGAATAAAAAATAAGCTGATTAGAACGAGACTTTTAATGGTGCGAGTATTTGTTTACGATAATATTTAAAATTTAAAATTAAATATATATTTAGAAAATAAGCCCGAAATTATACTTTTGAAGAAGATTTTGACTTCTAAATAAGGTATATTTTTGCAATCTTAGAAGTACCTATAAAAGTGGCTTCCTAATTATTACATTTACCTATGTTTATTACATTTGAAGGCATTGATTTCAGCGGGAAATCAACTCAGGCATTGCTTTTTTATAATCATTTAAAGAGGTATAATAAAAAGGCAATTTTGCTCCGCGAGCCGGGAGGAACCATTGTTTCAGAGAAAATTCGCAAGATTTTGCTTGATAAACGGCTTGATAATATGACTTATTTAAGCGAATTTTTGCTCTTTTCTGCATCGAGACAGCAGCTAACAAGTGAAATTATTCTGCCTCATCTGAAAAAAGGTTATATAGTGGTTTGTGACAGGTATTATGATTCCTCGACGGCATATCAGGGTTTTGGCGGAAAAATTGAACTAAAAACGGTTGAGATAGTTAATAAAATAGCTTCCGATGGTCTCGTTCCGGACAGAACTTATCTTATGAATATTACATTGGGTGATATGGCTAAGAGAAAATCAAAGCAAAATGAAAGAGACAGGATTGAAAAACGAAAAGCAGATTATTATAAAAAGGTTATCAAAGGATATCTGAAGATTGCTTCGGAAAATAAAAAAAGATTTTTGGTGCTTGATGCAGCCGAATCAAAAGCACTCATTCATAATAAAATACTGGAAGATTTTAAAAAAATAAGTTCACACAAAAAAATATAAATTAGTTCATAAATATATGTTTAATAAAAATAAATTTTTTAAGGGCAGGCTGATTGTTTATTTGTCTGCAGTTTTATTTGTATTTGTAACGGGTTCGACTTTTAAAGGCGAAGATGATATTTACGATAAGATAAACAAGAATCTTGACATACTTGGAAAAGTTTACCGTGAGATAACTTTGAACTACGTAGATGAAATCGACCCGGACAGATTTGTTGCCGCAGGGATAGAAGGAATGCTTTCTACACTCGATCCTTACACAAGCTATCTTGATGAGAGAAGCAGGGACCAGATTGATTTGATTACACTCGGAAAATATGGCGGCATTGGTGTTACAGTTGGTTTGCGCGACAGCGTTGTAACAATCACTGAAGTTATGAACGGTTATGAAGCGCAGAGAAAAGGATTAAGACGCGGTGATAAAATTCTTCAGATTGACGGCAAAGAAATTTCAGGATTGAAAATTGATGATATAAGAAAATTCGTAAGGGGTCCGGTTGGCTCTGTCATCAAATTAAAAATTGACAGGGAAGGAAACGAACTTGATATAGACATGACACGTGAAGAAATTATTTTGAAGAATGTTTCTTATTCCGGATATCTTGGCGAAAAAGCCGATGGTATCGGGTATATAAAGCTTGACAGATTCACGAACAACTCTGAGCAGGAATTTACTAATTCCTTAAAAATGCTTCAGGCAAACGGTCAGCTAAATGGTTTGGTTATCGACTTGCGCGGCAACGGCGGCGGATTGCTCGATGCTGCTATCGGTATTTTGAACAAACTCGTTGAAAAAAACAGCCTGCTTGTAATAACAAAAGGAAGAAAAGCTGATTCCGAGAAAAAATATTTTTCAACCGAAGAACCTTTGCTTAACAAAAATACTCCTCTTGCGGTTCTGATTGACAGCAATACTGCTTCTGCATCTGAAATCGTAGCAGGAGCTTTGCAGGATTTGGATAGAGCTGTTATTATCGGAGGTAATTCGTTCGGCAAGGGACTTGTTCAGCAGTTTAAAGACCTTGATGCAGATTCCCAATTGCGCATTACGCTTTCAAGATATTTTACACCATCGGGAAGATGGATTCAGGAAAAAAATTATTTTAAAGAAAACAAAAGCGGTGTATTCCTGAACAAAGATGCATTCACCCAGATGGAATTTAAAACACTTGACGGCAGAAAAGTTTTAGCGCTTGGGGGAATTATGCCTGATGTGAAGCTTGACCTTGCGGCTGAAAGCGACATTCATCAATCGTTGATAAACAACGATATGTTTTTCAAATTTGCAAATTATTATTTACTCAGCAATCAAGTTGATAAATCTTTCAGAGTCGATGACAATGTTTATAATGAATTTTTAAATTTCCTCAGCACATCAGGTTATATTTACAATTCAGTTGCTGACAGAAAAATTACCGATTTAAAAAATATCGGAACTCAAAAAAGTTTTTCATCAAGATATAATGAATTGTTACAAAATCTCGAAAACGAAGTTCAAGCAGAAGAAACCGGCGAACTTAATGCCGCAAAAGATGAAATCAAAAGAAGCATTGAGATTGAAATAAACAAAAGAAGAATAACAGAATCGGAACAGATTGAAGTAACGTTTCCGTCAGATTTAGTTCTGCAGGAAGCAATAAAAGTTCTGAGAGACAGAAGTCTTTATGATTCGTTATTAAGACCGTACTAATGAAAATAGGAATACTTGGCGGCGGACAACTTGCAAGAATGTTAATTGAGTCCTCATATAAGTTCGGATTTGATTTTAAGATTCTTGCCAATGAGGAGGATTCTCCTGCAGGGATAGTTACGCGCTATTTTCAGAAAGGTGATTTTAACAATGAGGCCGACCTTATCGAGTTTTCAAAAGACTGCGATGTTATTACGCTCGAAAATGAATTCATAGACTACAAAAAAATCGAAGCTCTCGAAAAGCTGAATAAAAAAGTTTATCCATGTTCAAAAATAATTAAATTAATCCAGGATAAACTTTTCCAAAAAGATACATTGCTCAAAGCGGGAATCCCGGTTGCAGATTTTGTTAATGTTGAAAATAAAGAGGATATTGTAAAATTTGCAAAAGAGCACAGCTATCCTGTTATTTTGAAATCGCGCACGATGGGTTATGACGGTAAGGGAAATTATAAGATTGATTCTGAAAGTGATATTGAAAAGGGAATTACCACTCTTAAAGCCCGCGGTGAATTAATGTGTGAGAAATTTATTAATTTCGATAAAGAAATTGCAGTTCAGGCAGCTCGTAATCATAAAGGCGAAATTGAAATATTTCCCGTAGTTGAAACCATTCAAAAAAACCATATTTGCCACATAGTGCGGGCTTCAAAGAATTTGTTTGATGAAAAAATTGTTAATGAAGTAAATGAAATAACAGAGAAGATTCTGGAGCAGTTAAATTATACAGGGGTTATTGGAATAGAAATGTTTTTAACCACGGATAATGAAATTCTTGTAAATGAGCTTGCGCCAAGAGTGCATAACTCGGGGCATTATACAATCGAGGGATGTTATACTTCGCAGTTTGAAAATCACATAAGAGCAATACTCGATTTGCCTCTTGGCAATACGGATATGACAGCAGGCTCGGCAGTTATGATAAACATTCTCGGTGAAAAAGAAGGCGAGCCGGATATGGAAGACCTGAGCGGAATTTTAAAACATGAAAAAACATATGTTCACAACTACAGAAAAAAAAAATCTCTTCCCGGAAGAAAGATGGGGCACATAACCGTGCTGCATGATAGCTTAAGCGAAGCTGAAAAAATTGCTAATGAATGCAGAAGGATAATTAATGTTTAATGCCGTTTAATATGGAAGAACTGGTTCTTGTTTATGAAACATATAATTATAATGAGGCAATGATTATAAAGGCAAAGCTTGAAAGTGAAAGCATTGATTTTAAAATTACAGGAGCGAGTCCGTATTTTCTTACAATGGAAGGCGTGAACAGCGAGCTCGGAAGAATGGCATTGAAACAGCCGATAAAGTTTTTTGTTTTACCGAAGTTTTATGAAATAGCAAAGGTGCTTATTAACACGGATAATTCACAGCTTCTCGATGAAGACTATGAATATTAAATTGAATATTAAATATTATATATACGGAGCTATTTTCCTCACAATGGTTCTTGCTGCATTTTTATTGAGCAATCTCTTTAAAAACAATTCTGTAAAAGAAAATATCATAAGCACAAACATAAAACCCGAAATGCCCGTTCAAAACAACCCTTATTCAGAAGAAGATTACTTAAAACTTCATTTCGATAACATACTTATTGATTCACATAATGATTTTTTATGGCAGGTATATGACAAGGGAGCGGTTTTTGAAAACAGAAATTCATTTACTCAGTCAGATTATTTCAGATTTAAGGAAGGCGGTGTTGACGTTCAGATTTTTGCAGTCTGGATTCCTATGAAGGAAGTGAAACGTTCGGTTGGTTTTACAAAGGGGCAAATTGAAAGGTTATATAACATTGAAAGAAACAATCCTGATAAAATCGAGATTGGAAAAACTTATGATGACATACTTCGTATTGTTAATACAGGCAAGCTTTGCGCATTATTAGGAATCGAAGGAGGCACGGCTGTCGGAAGTTCAGTTGATAATGTAAATATGTACTGGGATTTGGGTGTTCGATACATCGGATTGACATGGAATAACTCAAACCTAATTGCATCTTCTGCGCGTGACGAAAGAGAGCGCGGTAAAAACGGAGGTCTAACGAACTTCGGCACTGAAGTTATTAAGCGCATGGATGACGTTGGAATGCTGATTGATGTTTCACACCTTGGAGAAGCAAGTTTTTGGGATGTTATTGAAATCAGCAAAAATCCGGTGATTGCATCACATTCGAATTCATATTCAATAAATCCACATTTCAGAAATCTTACCGATGAACAAATAAGAGCTATTGCGCAAAGAGGAGGAGTGATAAACGTGAATTTTTACGATGAGTTTCTTGATAAGCATGCCAAAAGAAACCGGACTTCTAATGCATATAACTTATACAGCGCTGAACTTGATGAACTTAATGAGAAATATGGTGATGACTTAATAAAGTATAATGAAGAACGTGAAAAGTTTTTGAAAGAAAAAAATCTTGAAAGCGGCACAACCATTGATAAGGTTATCGAGCACATAGACTATATAAAAAATCTTGTAGGAATAGATTATATCGGAATCGGTTCGGATTTTGACGGCGGAATAACTCCGCCTGTTGAGCTTTATGATGCAAGCTGTTATCCTTTGCTTACAAAAAAGCTTCTTGAAAAGGGATATACAGAGGAAGACGTGAAGAAAATTTTAGGATTAAATTTTTTAAGAGTATTTAAACAAGTTTGCGGATAAAATTATGGAAGACAAAGACACAAAAATAATTTCAGGCATAGAAGAAAAAGCAGAGCACATTACTCCGGCGGAGGTTGATAAAGTTTTATCGAGCGAAAAAGTAATTGATGCAAAAGAAGATAAAGTTAAGAGAGAAAAATTATTTAAATTGTTTGACCAGGTAAAGCTCGGGATGCAGATGATGAAAGATTTTAAAGCAAAAAGATATACGCAGGTGCCGTGGAGAACGGTTGGGTTAATTACGGCTGCATTGCTTTATTTTATTAATCCGCTTGATATCATTCCCGATATACTTCCGATATTCGGTTATACCGATGACGCTGTTGCGTTCGCAGCAATATTTAAATCGATACAAACCGATTTAAAAAATTATTGTCACTGGAAAGGTCTCGACCCGGCGAATTATTTTTGAAAAAATTAAAAACGAACAGAGAAATTTTGAAAGATTACATTAACGTTCTTTTTATAGGGGACATTGTCGGTGAGCCGGGATATAAATTCACAAAAGAAGTTTTACCTGAGCTTAAAAAGAAATATGAAATCGATTTTACGATTGCAAACGGGGAGAATATAAATGAAGGCAACGGCATACTCGAGCGTGACGCAAAAAAACTTCTTGAGCTTGGAATTGATGTTTTAACGGGTGGAAATCACACTTTTGACAAGATTCAGGCGCATAATTTCATCAAAAATGCAACAAATGTACTGCGTCCTTTTAACTATCCGAAGGGGGTTTACGGGAACGGCTACGGAGTTTATAGCGTTAAAGATGAAAAGTGCAAAATAGGCGTTGTCAGCCTGATGGGACGTGTTTATTTGAAATATATCGATTGTCCCTTCAGAGGATTCGATGAAGTGTATAAAGCAGTCAGCAAAGAAACAAAGATAATTTTTGTTGATTTCCATGCGGAAGCATCGGCAGAAAAACTCGCATTTTATTATTATGCGGACGGCAGAGCATCTGCAATAGTCGGTACACATACTCATGTGCAGACAGCCGATGAGAGGATTTCCGAAAACGGAACTGCATATATTACAGATTCCGGCATGACGGGACCTTATGATTCCGTAATTGGCACGAATAAAGAATCCGCCATAAAAAGATTTATCTTCAGCACTCCCCACCGCCATGAGGTTGCGACAAATGATGTTAAGTTTGCAGGTATGTTTTATAAAATAAATAAAGATACGGGGAAAACGGAAGTTATGGAAAGAATATTCTTCCCTGAATTTAAAAAATAAATAACTAATTAAAATCAAAGGAGAAAAACTATGAAAAGAAATATTCTATTTCTTATTGTAGCAAGCATTATGGTTTACATTGCTTCAACAGGAAGCGGCTGCGAAGATAATCCCACCGGTCCAACGATAATAACAGATACAAATGTACATGTTTATTCGGGAAGAGTTATAACGGGTTATATGAGTCCAACATCAATGTCGGGTATTAATTTATTTACCGGTACAATTGTTACTTCAGAAAGTACTCAAAAAGATATTTTACTCAAAGATCTTGATGGAACAAATCAAGATTGGTTTTTAAGAGATGGCAGTTTATCTCTTCTCGATTTGCCGGCAGGCTCTGAAACTCTTTTTAAAATGCTAAGAGAGTATGATGATTTATCAAAAGAGCGTTTTGATACAATATCACGGATTAAAAACATTGGTTCCACAACCGTTCAACCAACCACGGAATTTTTTAATATTACATCAACGGCTCAATATTCCAACCCGCAATATCTTAATCCACCTCTTTCAAACAGAATGGTTCTTTCATTTTATTTGAAAGGAAAATATGAAAATGGTGTAACTCCAAATAAAGTATGGGGATTAATTCATCTTGAAAAAATGGAAACCGTCGGCGGAGAAGTAAAGCTTACCGTTAATGTTAAAATTAACACAAAGGGTGAAAATCAATTCCTGAGAGAAAGAACCGTTACGGGTATTGAACAGTAATGTTTTCAAAAAATATTTCATTTAAAAAGGGCTGCAAGACAGCCCTTTTTTATTTCAGCATATCTTCTTTTTTATCCCGAATATTCGTTATAAAATCTTTAAATTATTGTGAACGATGAAAAACATCTGAAGTGAAAGACTGGCAGAAATACATTGGCTTTACAAAAAATGAAAAACGTGTAATTCTATTTTTAATTATTGTTCTTACCGTAGGATTTAGCATTAAGCTGTACGTGGAAGTTATCAGCAAACCCGAGCTTCCTCCTTATGATTTTTCCGAATTCGATGAGAAATATCGCAAAGCATCGGAAACGTATAGTAAGCTTTTAAGCGGCGACACAACGATTTCGGACAGCTTAAACAATGTTATAGATTCACTTCTTAACAAAAAACAGAATGAGTATAAGGAATTTTTATCCGTTAATATTAATACTGCTACAATAAATGATTTTATAAAACTTCCCGGAATTGGTGAAGCAATGGCAGGCGAGATTGTTGCTTACAGGAATAAAAAAGGAAATTTTAGAAAAATAGAAGACATAATGAAAGTTGATGGAATAAAAAAAGCAAAATTTGATAAGATAAAAGAATTCATAAAGATAAAAGATTAAGAATATACTAAATTGATAAACACCTCCATAAATCTGACACAAAAAAAAATCCGCATACTTTGCACTGATGCAAAAAATGAAATTATTTTTTTAAAAGAAGAAGAATCAAATGTTGACTTCAGTGAGGACGTTTCAATTTATGGAAGCAATTTTGAAATAATAAATGAGCTTGCGGAAATAATTTCAAATGCCTTAAAAAGTGAAAATATACCTGCGCTTAATGCGCGGCTTATTCTTGATGTAAATCAATTTTTTATTAACTCGGTTCCGGTAGAAACTTTTGATGCTGAATCCCTTAAGTCATATATCATCTGGGACATTTCAAATTTTTATCCGGATATATATAAAAACTTTATTGTAAATTATCACAAAATTATTTCCTCAAGCGAAGCACAGGATATTCTCGGAGATTATAGAATTCTTACCATAAGCATTAGAAATAACTGCATTAATTTTATAAATGAGCTTTTCCGGCGATGCAATCTGACAATTGAAAAAATTGACATTGATTTGTTTGCCCTTAATAATCTTTTCAAAACAAATCCCGGAGCGGATTCAAAACTTATAATGAACTGTTATAAAAACCGCATCGATTACCTTATAATGAGCGGAAATAGTTTGCTTTGTTATGATTACGTTTATTTTAAAGACAACAACTTCGACATAGAGCTTGAGAATAACATAAAAAGATTAAACAGCAGAAAAGAATTTGAGAGGGTAAAAAATATTTATATATCGGGTGAAGATTATTCCGAATACGTTTTGAATGAAATAAAAAAATTTTACGGCAATAAAGAAATAAGCATAATAAACCCGTTGAATTTTTTAAAACCAGGAGAGAATTTTGTCAATAAAGATGTGTTGAATAATTCCGGTTATAAGTTTGCATCCGTTGCAGGAGCATTAATTTAATTTTGCGTGTCATATCGGGAAAATATAAAAGCAGGATTCTTAAATCGCCTCAAACGGAAAATGTAAGACCTACAACCGACCGCGCCCGTGAGACCTTGTTTAATGTTTTAAATAATCTTATAGATTTTGAAGGCATAAAAGGTATGGATTTATTTTGCGGAACAGGAAGCTTTGGAATCGAATGCCTTTCAAGAGGAGCCGGCTTCTGCACATTTGTGGATTTTAACACAAAAACAGTTGAAGAAAATATTAAAATGTTAAAACTGGAAGAAAATTCAAAAATCGTGAGAGGAGATGTCCTGAAATTTACAGATTCGGAGTTAAATTCAGCGCTCGTTTTTGCAGACCCGCCATATGAATTTGAATATTATGATAAACTCATTGCCCGTGTTCTGAAATCAGAGACAATGTTTGTTCTTGAACATAGCGATAAAATAAATTTCAAAAAAGATTTTTCCAACAGAGTTTTTCTTGAAAAGAAAATTGGCATTTCACATTTTACATTTTTCAGATGAAAAAAATAACAGCGTTATATCCGGGAACATTCGACCCCATAACAAACGGTCATCTTGACATAATAAAACGCGCATCGAAATTATTTGATAAAATAATTGTAACGATTGCGGTTAATTCCGGCAAGAAACAACTATTCACAAAACAAGAACGCAGGGACATGATTGAAGAATGTGTCAAAAATTACGGAAACGTGAAAGTAGATATTTTTGACGGACTCCTGGTTGACTATGCAAAGAAAAAAAATGCTTCCGTGCTGATAAGAGGATTGAGAGCGGTATCTGACTTTGAGTATGAGTTTCAGATGTCGCTTATAAATCATAAGCTTGACAGCGAGCTTACTACGATATTTATGATGCCAAATGAAAAATATACTTATCTGAACTCATCAATTGTTAGAGAGCTTTCGTCATTCAGGGGAGATGTTTCTGATTTCGTTCCCAAATATGTTCAGAAAAAATTAAAAGAGAAGTTTAAGAGATGATATTGGTGTCATTCTTATGAGCTTTGCGAACGAAGAATCCCACACTTTTGTGTGGGATTCTTCACTTCGTTCAGAATGACAAAAATTATAAAATCGTAGACAGGTCAGTACTTGTTTTCCCATCTCTGAAATAAATCAGCACCTGCTCAAAATCTCCTGCATCCATATAACCCGGGACATTCCTTGAAGTAGCTCCATTATACAAAAATGTAATGACAGAACCGTCAGGATTTAAAAACACGTGCGTAGGATAGCTCATTGCTTCGAACTGTCTTGCAAGGTCAGCAGCAGAAATGTTTTTTCCACCGTATGAATAAGTTTCAGTTCCCGATGCGTTAAGTCGGACAAAAACAAAACTTGAAGCAAGAATGCTTGATATTGCCGGCTCTGCATAAATACCGTTCATCTTATCAACCCAGGTATTGTCGGGAATATAAATTTCAACAATGACTTTTTTGTTCTGGGATTTAGCCTGAGCTAAACCGTCTGTGAAATTATAAACCGTCTGCGAAAACACCTGTGAAGTGAACGCAAGAATAAACAATATTAACAAATACTTTATGTTTTTCATTTTACTTTTGTTTTGCCTGAATTTTCGGCAGGGAAGATTCCCATTTCTTCCCGGAATTTAATCCTATAATGTTAAACATAAATTAAGGATTAATGTTTCAATTATCAATATAACCGGATTGCTTTAATTGCAGGAGGTATTTGGATATAAGCAGTTCATAATCCTCATTATAGCCGTTTTTTTGGATTTTCAGGAACTCCTCTTTTAAGGCATTGAATGAGTTCGGACCGCTTAAAATAATTTCGGGAGGAGTATTGCGAACTACGTTATTGCCGGGTTTTGACTCGCGTTTTTGTTCGAAATCTTTTTCTCTTTGCGAAAGCTGAGCATCGAGCATTCTGGAAAGAATGCGGTTTTGCTTTTCGATTAACTGGTCATCAATTTTATATTCTGACATCTGCTTGATAATTTCATTCATTTCTTTTCTCATTTCATTCATGTCGCCGAGAAGCTTTTCACCTGAGCGCTGTTTTTCTTCTTCAAATTCTCTCTGAAGCTGCTCCATGGATTTCTCTATTTGCTGCTGCTCCATTCTCAGCTTATCAATTTGCTGTAATTGTTCCTGACTGTAACCATCTTTTCCTGATTTTCCATCCTTACCGTTTTTTCCGTTTTGTCCTTCTTTGCTGTCTTTGCCGTTCTGACCAAATTGTCCCATCTGACCTGCAAGCCCCTGCTGCTGCGCAATCACATTTGCAAGCTGCTGCATTAGCTGGTTCATTTTTCCATTGCCTGATTTCCCATCTTTACCGCTTTTCCCGCTCATGCTCTGCTGCATTTCAGAAAGCATATCACCAAGCATCTTTGCAGCGTTATCCAAGGATTCTTTTGCTTTACCCTGATTACCAACTGCATCACTCTTTTTGCTGTTCTGTAAATCTTCGGATGCTTTATCCATCTTATTATAAGAATTGCCGAGCTCTTTGCCAAGCTCCGGACTCATCTGAAATCCGTCTTTCGACATCCCCATAAGGTCATCTATGTTCTGCGATAAATCTTTTTGAAGACCTGACTGGTCTTTGGATTTACTCTGAAAATTTTGTTTATCATTATTGCCAAGTTCCTGAGTTTTTTCTTTAAGCTCCTGCTGTTTTTTGCTAAGCTCTTCAAGATTGCTTTTTATGTCTTTCATTTTATCCATCATCTTCTGAGACATATCCTGTGTGTCAAGCATTTCGTCTAAAGATTGCTGCATTTCTTCATTCATTTCATTCAGATCTTGCATAATTTCTTCCTGAGTTTCTTCTGATTGGTTTTTATCGTTCTGCATCTGCTCGCTTGATTTCTGCATTTTGTTCTCGGTATTTTTCTTATTCATTTTATTCAGCAAATCTTCAAACTTTTTTGGATTCATATCATCATTGCCGCGTTTCTGCAGGTCTTTCATCTGGTCAACAGCTTCCTGCAGTTTTTGTTTAAAATCGTTTGTTTGCTGTTTTATGTCCTGCTGCTTATTAGCTAACTCAGATAATTTTTGCGGGTCGTTTTGATTAGCGTTCTCAGTTTCTTTTTTTAATTCATCTTGTTGTTTAGTTATGTCATCAAGCTTTTGGGTAAGTTCCCCGAGTTTTTGCATGCTCTCGATTTTTTTCATTAAGTCCATCAGCTTTTCCATGTTTTTCTTGAACATTTCTTCATCGAAGTTAAAATTCTTCATCGCATCGCGGAGTTCCTGAGGATTATTTTTCTTTAAGGCATCCTGAATTTTTTTAAGCATATCCTGAAGCTCGGGAGTGTTAATCTTGTTAAACAATTCCTGAAGCTTCATATATTGCTCCAGTGTTTTATCATTGAGCATGTTGGTTTTTTGAAGCTCGTTCAAACTTTGTTCTATTTTATTTTGCGCATCCTGCAAAGTGTTCTGAAGATTTTCGACTTTTTCCTGGATTTGCTGTTTTTGATTAGGATCATTTAAACCAAGTTCTTCATTCGTTTTCATCAGGTTGCGTGACTGCTGTGACTGCTGACTCATGTCGGACATGCTCTTAACTATTGAGTTTAAATCAGCTTTGATTTCACTTGTAAGCTTTTCTGTTTCTTTGAGCAAGTCCGATGCGGAGAAATAACTCAAAGTTCGCAGTTCGCTCTTGCCGGTTTTTCCGGTGTTGTCGGTAACTTCGAGATAATACTCAACTCTCTGATTTTTTCCGGGCTTTGGAAAATTCCATATATAAGGAACTTCAACAGCAGTTGCGTTGAGGTTTGTTACGGGAATGTTAAACGAAGTAAACTTTGGTGCAGCAGTTGAGTTGTTGTTCGAGATTGCGTAGTTCAATTTCAAAGATGAAAACCCGTAGTCATCAGAAATCCTTGCGCGAAGTAAAAGCTCGGATTGTGCTTTGATTGTATAATTGACTTCCTGCGGTTCAATTATCGTAACTGTCGGCGGCTGATTTGAGTTGACGGTGATGTTATACTCTGTTGCATTTTTTCCGTCTGTGCCGTTGATGTCTTTTAAAGTAAATTTATATTTCCCGTTCTGTGATGCGGTTATGGAGCCGTTTGCTTTATCGCCGTTTGTGTTAAATGAAATGAACTGCCCGTTGAAAGTAATGCCTGCCTGGGAAAGTTCTTTATTTGATTCAAGATAAAAACTGATTTGGCTTCCTTCGGGACAGATTATGTTGCCTTCGTTTTCGTTTAATTTCTTTTGGGGAAGTCCTGAAACCGCCGGAGGTGTAATGGTAACAAAGAATTTTTTTACAACAGGATAATCAGAAACTGAAATAAAGTATTTTGAAGAATTTATATCTTCAAGACTTACAAAGTAAGTCAGCGGGTTGTTTATGTTTTCAATCTTGGTGTAATAAACATTATTCCCCGAGCTTGTTAAAGTTCGTTTCTCTTTTTCGACTTCGGTTCCGTCAGCAAATTTCTCGATTAAGGTTAGGTTTATTTCTTCAACTTTTAAATCGGGTTTGTTGGACTTTAGTGTAACTTTTATTTCCGCTTCACCGCCTTTAACGATTTCAACGCTGCCGGGAGTTACTTCAAAATAAATTCCGTATTCGTTGTTAATGAAGCTATACTGGTAATTCACCAATCTGAAATAAGCGGCATTCAGGTCGTTTCCAAAAAATGCAAACGATAAAACATAAATTACTCCGACGCTTAACAGAACAAAAAACTTATTCCGTAACGATTTATAATTTATGAACGAAGCAAGATTTTTGTTTTTTATGTTGTCATTAACCTGAAGTAAGTTTTCAAAAATCAATTCATCAGAGTTAGATTTTATCGCTCCGGCTTTATCATACAAGAACAAAGAATTTGAAAGCTTGTCTTTTATGTCGGGATAATACTTCCCGAGCTTATTTGCATAAGCAACTGAGTTAATGTTCTGAAAAAATGATTTGAAGAAATTAAACAGAATTATTCCAAGAGAGCCGATTGAGACAGCAATGAATCCAAAAAACAAAACTTTTCTTATTGTAGAGTTGAAGCTGAAAATGGATTCAAGAACAAGAATTACGAATAAAAGCGAAGCAGAAAAAATGAGCAGTCGGAGGAAATTATTTGCAAAAACATAAAGCGATTCTTTGCGGCTGATTGCCGAGAGCCGTGAAGTAATCTCGTTGTATGTGTTCTGTGCGGTTAACTGAAGTGTTGACACGATAAAAACCCTTAATTACTAATATAACTTAATAATTTACAATAAGTTTCAGTAAAATTCAGTGTAATCATAGGATTTAAAATTTTGTTAGAATGACAAGATTTTTAAATTACATATTGTCTGAAAACTGCTTATTTTTAAACATACGAATGGATTTCAAAGCCACAATTTTAACTGCAATTGAGAGAGAAATAAACGTCTGCAAAAGATTGTTTACTTTGCTTCCTGCCGGTTCATATGACTATAAACCTTTTGAAAATACGCGAAGCATTTTGGAGCTTCTGCAATACCTGAGCTGGGTTGCGGTATCGCCGATTGATTTTTATGTAAATGGAACACTCGAGACGCAGATTGAAATGTATTCTAAGTATAGCAAGGACAGTGGCAAAGTAACACCGGAAAATTTTTTGCAAAAGATGGACGAGCAATGGGTGAAGATTCAAAGCCTGATGGAAAAAGTTGACATCAAAATGCTTGAAGAAAAAATTGTTATGGTTCCCTGGAGGGAAGAGTTTCCGATGGGAATGGCGATTACCGAGACAAGCATCAAGTGGCTTACAGGTTACAAAATGCAGTTGTTTTTATTTATGAAAATGTCATCTAATCCTGGGCTACACACGGGTGACTGCTGGATAACAACGGACATAGAATAAATTTTATAACATAAATAATTTATGAGCGAACAAACAAATAAACCAGAGCAAGCCAAACCGATGAACACAATGCAGAAGGCAATTATGGCATCACGTGCTTATTCCTTTCCTGCATCAGTCATTCCGATAATTTTCGGTTCGGTACTTGCGCTTCCCGTTGTCGGAGGAAGATTTAATTTTTTCAATTTCATTCTGACATTAATCGGTGGAGTGCTTATTCAAGTCGGCACGAATGTTGTTAATGACATTTATGACTTCAAAAAAGGAATCGATAAGGCGGATGAAAAAACCGGAATTCCTCACGGAGGCTCGATGGTGCTTTCGATGGGAATAGCTGATTTGAAATTTATGAAAATGGTTGCGTTCATTTCCATATCCGTTGCAACTTTAATCGGCATTTATCTTTATACTCAGGTCGGTCCATGGATATTATATCTGACAGCTTTCGGATTTTTATCGGCGATTTTTTATACTGCTGCCCCTGTTGCGTTAAAATATAAAGCGCTTGGTGATTTGCAAGTGATATTTTCTTTCGGTGTCGGAATGACTCTCGGCGCTTACATAGTTCAGACAGGACAGTTCGCATGGGGACCTATTCTTTATTCGCTTCCGCTTGGATTATTGATTGACGCAATACTTCACTCGAATAATATCCGCGATATTAACTTCGATGGAAAATTCGGTGTTAAGACTCTACCAATACTTATCGGTCAGGATTTATCGATTAAATTATACTGGGCTTTACTGATTGGCGCTTATGTTTCTTTGATTATTTTTGTTGCCATCGGAAGAATTTCTCCGTTTGCTTTGCTTGCGCTTATTACTTTCCCGGCGGCATGGAAACTCATGACAATGATTAGCGGCATTCCCGATGAGCCGCAGGCGAGATTTGAATACGGCTCAAAGCATACAATTATGACAGCGCAGTTGAATATTCAATTTGGATTGACGTTGATTATTGGTTTGCTGGTAGCTTATTTTTTCTTTAGCTAAATGATTTAAGCTTGTGTCTTTCTGAGGAGCTTTAGCGACGAAGGGGTACCCTTTAGGTCATCCCATTACCAATATGAAGGGGATTCTTCGCTTCGCTCAGAATGACAAAGGGGGTTATTTAAACTCTTCTCTGTAGATTTTCCATTCATCATTTTCTTTCCGCATGTATAAAGTTTTTTGTCCGTCGGATTTAAATTTATCCGAATTATATTTTTCATAAAAAGTTACTTTATACTCAACAGGATTGTCATTTATCTTTTGATATTTCAAGCTGTCAATATTGATGTTAATATAATTATATCTATCGAAGGTATAATCGATGCGCTTTAGACGAGTTTCCTTATCAATTTTTTTATTATCGCTTCCGTAATATCCATAATCTGCCGTAAGATATTTTGAATACTCGTTTAAGTTTTCATTTTCCCATGCCGCTTCCCAGTTATCGAGTGTTTTTGCTATTGCATATTCATCTGAGGTTATGTTTTGGTCAAAGTAATTATAGACTTTATAGATTCCGTATATAATAAGTATGAATAAAAGAAAAATTGAAGCAAAAAGGAAAAAAATTCTTTTTTTATGGAACGATGCTTTTTGTTTATAAGCAGTCTCAACTTGTTCATTAAACTTTTGACGGTCTTCTTCGCTGGATTTGAGGATGATGTTATGTCCACAGAATTTGCAATATGATGAATTTGCATCAACAAGCTGTCCGCATTCGGAACAGGGAATCATTCCTTCAAAACCGGGTATTCCTGCGCCGGGAATATTTTGTGTTTCGTTAACTGGCTGGATTGGTTCAATTGTGTTGATTGGGGGGATTACACCGCGGGGTACTTCGTTTGCAATATCGAGGTTTTCCTGTTTTTGTTTTTTTACTTCAGGATTTTCTTCGCATCCGTAAGTTGTGCATCCTTTGTTTTCCTCCCAGCATTCTTTGTGATGCGGAGTTTCGCACACGGGACATTTAATAATATCAGCACCGGGCTTGATTGAACTATGGCAATATGGACAGGTTTGTGTTTTCAGGTTTAAATGAAAATTTCCTCAGGTAAAAATTCAATATGCAAGTCTTCTTTTCCCGTTGCAAGAGTTAGAATGTCATTAACAGGAATGTTAAGCTCCTTCAAAGTTTTATCTTTTATGTAATCATACAGCTCGCTCTTGTTGTAAACCGAATGAAATAATTTCATTTTTAGAATCTTATCGTCAACTTTTATGTCATCGATTTTCATCGTATTCATATTTGCGAAGATTTTTTTCTTCAAATCGGATTGCGTGTCGAATAATTCATATACAACTTCATTGTTAAACATTAATTCGAATTTTTCTGTATTAAAATGTTTGCATCCGAAATCAAAAATATCTTTTATCTTTGCTTCGCTGAACTTTGCGTCAAACTTATGAAAATTCTTAAAATTATAATGCGAAGCGCAGTCTTCTTTTTCCTGATACTCTACTATATACGAGTCATTCGAGATTCCGTTGTATATAAATCCTTTACCGATGAGAATACTGCTTTGATCAAACCCGTGCAGTACTTTCACAGCTTCCTGAACTTCAATTGCTGCAATGATTGACGAGATAGTCGGCGTTGTCGGAATTTTTCCTTGCTCGATGTCTTCGATACCAAGAAGCAGACAGGATTTTCTTTTATTGAGAAGCTGATAATCAATTTCACTCATTGTGCATTCATAGCACGGAGAATTTTCGGGATAAAAAACCCTTGCGACTCCTGTGAGCACTTCGATTGCTCCGTCAATCCAGACTTTGTTTGCTTTTCTGCATGATTGATTAACGAACAATCTTGCCTCGCGGTTATCAAGCCCGCAGATTACCAAATCCATTTCCTTGAACACACCGAGCCCGAGATTAAAAATATTTACTGCGTAATATTTTACGTTTACATCTTTGTTGATTTCCTTTGCGCGCTTTGCAATGATTTCGGCTTTGTATTTTCCTTCGTCTTCTTCACGGAACAAAACGCTTCGTGTGAGATTCGATTTCTCGACTTTATCCATATCGACTACAAAAATATTTCCAACGCCGAGCATTGCAAGATTCTTCACTATTTCATTTCCGAGCGCACCGCATCCGACTACAAGAATTTTTGCGTTCTTGAGAATGCTTTGATCCCACCAGGAAATTAACTCAAAGCGTGAATATTTATTATCAACGTCGATTTTCATAAGAAATTTTACCCACTAATTTCACGAATTACACAAATTAACGATAAATTAATTTGAAATTACTTTAATTGAAGTGTTAAAAAGAGGTGAAGTTGGCAAGAGTATTTTAATACTCTTGGTTTTTATAAGAAGTTTGTTAATACTTAATTTTTATATTATCTTGCTTTTGTCAGAGTCCATGTCCCGCCTCCACCGCCGTCATGCTGCCATGTTCCGCTGAAAGTATATTCTGTATCTGATTCGAATAATGTAAATTCCGTTGTGCCGGTTGCATTATTCCAGGGCTGGCTGTATTTGAATCTCATAACGCCGGTATCTTCATCGAATGAACCCTCCGTTATCTGCCCTGTTTTCTCGCTGTCTTGTTTCCATGAACCGGTAACTGAAGCGTCTGTAATATTTAAAGTTACATCACCCCATCCTGATTTCCACGTTCCTGATAAACCAACTAAATCTCTTTTTTTCACAAGAAAAACTGTATATAAGCGCGCCTCCTGTGATGGTTGTAATAGTTCACTCGGGATTGTAGAGAATGCTGTTTTATATCCTTCTTTAGATACTTCCACAGTGATTTTTTTGTTGAGGTCGCTGACGTTCAGCAATATATAACCTTCACCGTTGTTGTCTGTAGTTACCCCCATTGTATTTTGTTCTATATATATACGTGCGCCGGCCAGAGGTTTTGTATTTTTATCTACAACCTGAACTATAAGAGGTATGTCATTTGCTTGCTTCTTTTCAAGAGCAATGGTTACTTCAGAGGTCTCACCGGTAATTGTAACTGATTTTGGTAAATATCCTTTAGCATCTACCGCTATTGTTATTACCTGATCTTTTTTATAATTATGGTCGTATATTAAAATTCCTTCAACTCCGGTTTGGAGAAATCCGGCTCCATTGAGTGTTACTGTTGCACCTGATATTGGCTCGGAGTTATTGTTTACATCAAATCCCACAACTTTTATTGTTAGCGGTGTGGTTTGTGCGGAAACCTGCCCGTATGGGAAGACTAAAGCAAGTAAAAAAATATAAACGATGATAAACCTGAAGTTATTTTTCATATGAACTTTATTTATTTTTTATAAATAATGTTATGTTGTTTTATAAACTTCCTGCTGTAATCTCCGGGTGAAGCCGGAGGACATCGCCTTCCTTCACCCCGGCTTCTGAGAGGGTCTGATTATCTTTGAGCTGTTTGCCTGATGCTTTGTGATGAAACTTATATGAGAGCGGTTCGCCGTCGGGTCCTGTAAGAGGCATTTTCATTTTCGGAAGCAAGACTTCCATGATTCTTTTTATCGGGGCATCATCGGGCAGAGTCGCTTCCTGCTCCTTGTTGCCCGTCGCGTCTATTATTGTAACGTTTATCTTCGCCATACTCTAAAATATGTATATTTATTTATACATAAAATTGAATTTCTGTTACTTTCTTTTGATTCATAAAAACCTGTTTTCTTAATCCGCATTTGAAAAATTGGCGTACCCCGAAGAGGCGGCTGTGCCGAAGAATTTGGAAATAATTGCGTCAATAAAATTCGCTGTTTGAGTATTCTGACTTGTCAGAATACGAGTTTGAATTTTATAGCAATTATTTAAAAATTTAGACAATTTTTCAGGAGCGGAAGATTTTTCTTTGGTTACTTTCCTTTTCATCTTTGAAAAGAAAGTAACAGAGGTTACAATCTATTAGGCGACAGCTTCTTTGATGGAATGAAATAAATCGCGGGGATTAAAATAAAAATTCCGGTCGGGATGTAAATGCTTATTAAGCTTAGCGGAATACTGATTGCATAAAGCGCAGTGCAAATCCAGTTAAGCTTATTCACGTCGCGGCGGTTTTTCTCGGGAATGTGAGTGAGATTTTTATTGACTACAAGCTGAAGTGTTGAGTATGCCGCTGCATTCAGCGTCATTACTACTCCATAAAAAACGTGGCTTTGAGAAGAAAAAAAATCCAAGCCAAGCGCTTCGGTCGGCAGGGGGATGAGCGACATAAAAAATAATAATAAAAAATTCAGCCAGACGATTGAAGCGTTAACTTTTTCAAGCTGCTCGAACATTGCATTGTGGTTGAGCCATAAAATCCCGATGACAATGAAGCTCAGCGCATAAACTCCCACGTGCCTGATTACATCGTGCACATTATCGGATGTAAATGCCGGAAGCTTTATTTCAAGCACCATCAATGTGATAATGATTGCAATAACTCCGTCACTGAACATCTCCAGCCGGTCTTTTTTCACTGAGCTTTGTTGAGTTTAATTTGCAGGGGCGAAAGTCATTACTTTGTAATCAACCGAAGTAAATATTTTCAGATATCCATTTTGAATGTCATAACGCTGCGCCGCTCCAAGCAGCCGGAGATATTCTCCTTCCATTTGTATCTGCGCACATCCGACATCCGTTGATAAAATTTTGCTTATTGATACTACAGTGCCGTTCAGGTTATACACTCCTGTAAAACTGTTGCACGGTCCTGTGCCGGTGACTTGCCCGGTGGAGAATTTCACGTCAAAGTCTGCGGTTACGGAATCACCGGTGACTGATATAAGAGCCCACATCGTGTTTTCAAACGGAGGCCCGCTCATTTTTCTTTCGGAGCCCGAGCTTGAGCAGGAGATAAATATAAATGCTGCAATCAGTAATGAGGGAAGGAAAAAATATTTTGATAAGGTTGTTATAGTCTTCATATGTTTTGTAACATACGAATAATTGAAAAAAGTTTAAATGAATAAGTCCTCCTTTGGAAGAGGACTTTCAGACCGAAAGGAGTTATTTTCTTTTGAAAGATGAAACAATTTCAACGCTGATTTTTATGATATTCTATAATCAAAGAAATTTTAAATCATAACAAAATCTTAGTAATCTGCGTTGAGTTGGTTAATACATCTTCCTGAATGTTGCGGTGGTGGTCAAACCGTCGGTGACTGAATAAAACGTCAGGCGGTTGCCGGAAGCATTGCTTGATATGCTGTATCTCGTTACGTTGCCGAGAAATGAGAAATATCTCTGCTCCAGGTCGAGCTCCGGGCAAGCCATTCTCGTAGCTCCGATTGCACCGATTGTAAGCGTTGTTCCGGTGACGGTATATGTGCTGAAATAGTGATTGCAGGGAGCTTTGCCGTTCATCTGGCTGCTGTCGGCGAAGTTGAGTGAAATCTCGTTGCCGGAAGTAAGATACATCGTGTCGACTCTCTCGCCGTAAAGCGACTCAAGCATCCACTTTGTGTTTTTTATGCTCTGTCCCGTTCCCGTCGTTCCTGCTCCCGAGCAGGAATACAAAACCACTGCCGTTATCATTACAATTGCGACTACACCAAATAAATATTTCAGATTTGTTTTCATATTTCGCGTTTATCTATTAAACACAGGAAAGAGTGAAAAGGTTTAGAATAATTCAAATTGTCCGTGTTCTTTTATTTTCCATGTATCGGCACCGTGACGAACAGCAACAGTTTCTAAAACATTTAATATTGTTTGGTGTTCCGGCGTAACTCCATTTCTCAAAAGAGGCATAATATGGAAAACAATTTGCTCTAAGGTTGGAAATTTATTTTCGAGTTTTTGGCGTCGAAGATATGAAATGAGATAATATTTTATTCTTAAATGTATATCAACATGAGTTTTAAATTTTGCATTCTTTTTTAAAGTAAATAATTCTGTGTCATCATCATAATCAAATGAATCTAATAATATTGGTGTTAAATCCGAATATTCTTTTTTTAATAAATCTAAAAACCCCAATTCCAAACCTTTAATTACTAATTCATCATTTATTTGTTCGAGTGTGGCACCATTATGTTGTGCTATAACACCTTCGACTGTCTGAAGAATTATTTCACTAATGTCCATTCCTAAATGAGCTTTTAAAATTGCTTTAGGGTTTTTGACTTTTTTAAAGTTAATTATTAATTGTCCTGCAAGCACCGTGAAAGGATGTTGTCTTTTCTTAAAACTTGTTTGACCATTCGCTTGTTTAACGGCACCTGCGTATTCAAAACCTGCCCTTTCTGCACTATCTAAAATTAAGTGCCAAAGTTCAGGGTCTTTATGAGCAAATACAAAACTCATCCATCTGTCAAACTTTAAAACTCTATACATTTCCTCAATAGATTTTGCAATTAACTCTGAATATTCTTGTTTAGTTTTTTCTTGCTCACCACCTTCTATTGCTTCTAATTGTCTATCCTTTTTAGTTACTTCAAGGTCAAGCCATGCATTCCACATCACGGATAAATCCAAATAGGGGATTTTATTTCCATAAGGCGGGTCTGTATAAATGTAGTCTATGCTTTCAGATTTTATTTGTTTTAAATCTGTTGCGGTTCCTTTATAGATTGATGCATTGCTAATTGTCTGCTCGTTAATTTTATATTGTATTTCGCGTTTAGCATTTAACACAGCTGAAAACTTTTTTGTGAAAGTTTCCATTAAATCTAAATTAACAATCTGAGGTGCAAGACGATAGCGATAATACATCATTGGGCCACTATTGCCTGCATTTTCACTGGCATATGTCGAATGATGATAAGTGAGATTTGCTTTGTTAACACTGCTAGAAAATGCAAGTAACAACGAGTTTCTAATGTTGTTATTTTTTTCTTTATTTATTAAATGTTTAAGAAAAGCAAGTTGAGCAAGTTGTTTATCGGAAAATAAATCTTCAATTTTTTCTACATCAGAACTTTTAGGAAGAATAAAACCTTTTGGATAAGGATATTTTTTAAGAGCTTGCTTAATTTCTTCTTTGGATTTAGGTTCGTTTTTTACATAGGAATTTTTAACCCTATCGAATGCATCCAAAAACTCTCGTTCTTTAACCGGAGCGATTAATGAGCTAACAATAAATACTGACATTGGATTTAAATCAATATGAATTGCTTTTCTATCGTTCATTAAGGCTTCAATTAAAGTAACACCACTTCCACCATATGGATCTAAAATAATGTCACCGGGTTGAGAGAAATTTTTTATATATTCAGCTACGATATTCCAGCTCTGTTTTGTAAAATAACCATGAACGCCAAAGTGTCTTTTCGCAGCTCGTTTTTTAACAGGAATTTCTTCCAATAATGGACGTTTTAAATAATCAAACTTTTCTTCTTTGGATTTTTCTATAACAGGTGTATATATAATTTCTTTTCCTGTTTGAAAAGACTCCGGAGATAAATATTTATAAAGTTGTTCCCAATATTTATTTATATCCTTAACATTGCAGTATATAAGTGGCTTTTCAATATCTTGCCGGAATAAAATAAATTCTCTGCCATTAGATAATGCAAAATACTTTGCGCGAATTTCGGGATGTATTGCATAACTAAATACTTGTTCAACATTATCGCCCTGTGTTATTTGTTCATTAGGAGCTTTTGCATCCAAAACAAAAGCAAAATTGTCTTTCACCTTTAATAAATAGTCAGGAATTATTGTTATTGGTCTTTTCTTTGAACCAATTTTTAAAAATGGATGTAATAAATTTTTGCTTCTTATAATATTTTGTGAATTATAACCCAATGCTTTTAAAATAGGTAATATAATTTCTTCACGAACACTATCCTCTTTAAAATCAGGTGAATTTAATAACTTAAAGTTGAAGTCTTTTAGGAGTTTTTGGCTTGATTGCATATTAACTTTTGTAAACTAACTAAAACCAAATATTTAAACAATAACTTCTGTTGGATTCCTGCTTTCGCAGAAAAGACAATATATAACAAATGTTATATCTATAACATTTTTTAATGTTACAATTGTAACATAAATCCCTTTAATTTCTGTATATATTCGACTAATTTTACCAAATCATTTCATTAATAAATCAGATTTTAGTCATTTTAATTTTAACCTAAAACAAGGGGTATGAAAAATATTAAACTTAGCAGTGTGGTTTATCTTTTGGTGTTTGGAGTTATTCTCGGCGGGTTCGGGCTTGGACTTGCAGGATGCAACAAAGGCGGCGGTGATACAATCAAAGTCGGGCAGTTTGCATCGCTTACGGGAAGTGAAGCTACGTTCGGGATTTCATCTGACGAGGGCTTGCGTCTTGCAGTTGAAGAAGTCAACTCACAGGGCGGAGTGCTCGGAAAACAAATCGAGCTTATCACCGAAGATAACCGCGGACAAACTTCCGAAACTCAGACGGTCGTTCAGAAGCTCATTAACAGGGATAAAGTCGTTGCCATAATCGGCGAGGTTGCATCATCACGAAGCAAAGCAGGCGCACCGATTTGCCAGCAGAATAAAATCCCGATGATTTCTCCGGCTTCGACAAATCCTGAAGTTACCGCTATCGGCGATTATATTTTCAGAGTTTGTTTCATCGACCCGTTTCAGGCAACTGTTATGTCGAAGTTTGCTCTTAACTCTCTGAAGGTTACAAAAGTTGCTTTGCTTATTGACGTTAAGAATGCTTACTCAACAGGTCTTGCGGAAAATTTCAGAAGAGTGTTTACTGAAATGGGCGGACAGGTAATCGGTGAACAGCAATATACCGCAGGTGATAAAGACTTCAAAGCACAGCTTACTGCTTTAAAGAATGAAAACCCGCAGGCGATTTTCATTCCGGGATATTATACGGACGTAAACTTAATTTCAATTCAGGCGCGCGAGCTTGGAATAACGATTCCTCTTTTCGGCGGCGACGGGTGGGAATCCGAAAAGCTTACCGAAGGTAAAGCAGCTAATGCGCTCGAAGGTTCTTTCTTCTCAACTCATGCATCAATAGATGACCCGAATCCGAAGATACAGAGCTTCGTTCAGAAATACAAAGCTAAATACGGAAAAACTCCTGACACTATGGCGCTTCTTGCTTATGACGCAGGATGGATTTTGTTTGATGCAATTAAAAGAGCCGGTTCGACCGAAGGTCCGAAAATCAAGGATGCTATTGCAACCACAAAAGATTTTCCCGGTGTATCGGGAACAATTTCACTTAACGAAGACCGTAATGCAGTAAAACCGGCAGTAGTTATGGAAATCAAAAACGGAAAGTTTGTTTATAAAGAAACAATCGCACCGTAGTTCAAGTGGTGAAGTGGTGAAGTTGCGAAGTGGTGAATTTATGAAATGGTGAATTTGTGAAGTGGTGAATGTTTAAGGGTGAAATAATGAATTTGTGAAATCGTGAAATGTGAATATTTTAATTGTTAAATAGTGAATGTTTAAATGTGAAGTTTTAAATTTGCGAAGTAAAGAAATACATTTAACAATTATTATGACTTTTAACGAAGATTTAAGAAATAGAACTAAAAAATTCGCTATTAGTGTTATTTCACTTATAAAAGATGAACCTAAGAAATTTGAGGTTCAAATAGTTTTTAATCAATTACTAAGATCTGCAACTTCAGTTGCAGCAAATTTTAGAGCTGCTACAAGAGCTCGCTCTAAAAAAGAATTTTATTCAAAGTTATCCATTGTTATCGAAGAATGTGATGAAGTATGTTTTTGGTTGGAGATTATTATTGAATCGAAATTATTAAGCAGTACTAAAACAGATTTGTTATATAAAGAGGCAATGGAATTAGTAAAAATATTTTCTTCAACACGTAAAAAAATCAGAGAGAAATATTTATGATACTTGTTTTTATTCGCAAATTCACGATTTCACAATTTCGCATTTGAACTATGACAGAGTTTCTTCAACAGCTAATTAACGGACTTTCGCTTGGTGCAATCTATGCACTGATTGCACTTGGCTATACGATGGTTTATGGTATTCTGAAATTCATAAACTTTGCTCACGGCGAGGTGTTTATGCTTGGAGCATTTTCAGGATATTATCTTGCGGGGTTATTCGGAGTAACATCACCGTCTATTGTATGGGCAGTTATTATTTTAATTCTAACGATGGTAATCACCGCAACAATCGGTGTGATAATCGAAAAGCTTGCATACAGACCATTGAGACATTCATCCAAGCTCACTGTGTTGATTACTGCAATCGGAGTATCGCTGTTTTTGCAATACGGCGGACAGCTTGTGTTCGGCGCAGACCCGAAATCTTTCCCGACATTAATCGAAAACTATAATTTTAATATTGCAGGTGTCAGAGTATCGTTGATTCAGCTTATCGTAATTTTCTTCTCGTTGTTTCTGATGCTTGGCTTGAGATTCATTGTAATGAACACAAAAATCGGAACGGCAATCAGAGCGGTTTCGAATAATCTCACAGCAGCATCATTGATGGGAATCAACATAGACAAAGTAATTTCATTCACGTTCATTCTCGGTTCTTCGATGGCAGGCGCAGCAGGTATTTTATATGCAATCAGCTATCCGAGCATCGACCCGTTAATCGGCTTATTACCCGGCTTGAAAGCATTTATTGCAGCGGTTCTTGGCGGTATAGGCAATTTTCCCGGAGCAGCACTTGGAGGAGTATTGATTGGAATAATCGAAACGCTGACGGTTGGATATATTTCACCTACTTACCGCGATGCAATTGCGTTTGCAATTTTGATTATCATTTTATTATTCAGACCATCAGGGCTTTTAGGAAAGAAGGAAATAGAAAAAGTATAAGTTTAACAGATATTGGAGGAAACAAAAAAGGGGATTCATCTCAGGATGAAGCCCCTTTTCTTTTTATATGATAAAATTATTTTTTTACCTGGTATATTCTATTTGCATCATCTTAAACTCTTTTCCGGTTTCGTTTAGAGTTTTGTAAAATTCCCATGTAGTGCTGTTAGCATTGTTGAATGTAATAACTTCTCTTACTGAGCTTGGTTGTCCGGTCATAAGGTCTGTAGAAGTTCCTGTCATTGTTAAAGTTTTTCCGTCTGCGCTCATTGTTCCGCTTGTATTATGTATAGATGTTGAACCGTTATCTATCCACATGTTTTGATAAGTTTGAGTTGCATTATCATATGCTGTTATGAACATTCCCTCAAAAGGCGAACTGTTTCTGTCAGATGTTGAAGTAACTTTCCCCTGAAGATATCTTCCTCCGTAAAGCATTTCATTTACTAATGTGCCTGTGCTTGTCATAGGCTGTGCTCCGGGATATACCCATAAGGTTGTGCTCACATTCCATGTCCCAACAGATGAAGCCATCATTTGGTGCTGTGTTCCAGGTGTCATGAATTCCGTCCATTTTTTGAATCCCTCGCTGTCATTTTGAGAATAAACCAATGAAGTGCCGCTAACCAAAAATAAAAATACAAATAGGGGAATTAATTTTTTCATAAGTATAAAGATTTAATTTGATAAAATTGTGGAAGCATAATTTACTTAAAAATTTGATTAATATAAATTAATAAGCCATTATGAAACAACTAAACTACTAAAAACAAAAAAGGGGCATTTGCCCCTTTTCATATTGAAAAATATTTAAATTTTTTTTATCGTGTATATTCGATAACCATCATTTTATACTCATTACCCGTTGCTCTGTCAGGACCATACATTTCCATTGTCATTTTGTTGTCACCATCGAAAATCAGCACTTCTCTTATATTACATGGTTTCCCTGTCATAGGGTCAACCATTGTTCCCGTCATTGTAAGTTTCCCGTCTGCACCAATATTTCCTGTTGTGAACATTATACCTGTTCCCATATTATCTATCCAGGTATTTTGATATTGTTTCGCAGCGTTATCATAAGCAGTTAATGAAATTCCTTCAAAAGGCATTCCCATCATTTGCGCGGTAATTTTTCCCTGTAAATATCTGCCTCCAAGAAGCATTTCGTTTACACAAGTCCCGGTGGTTACCATTGGTTCTGAATTAGGTTCCATCCACATTGTGTTTTTTAAATTCCAGGTACCAACTGACTTTGCCAGCATTTGTTGTTGTGCTCCGGGAGTCATTGCTTCCATCCATTTTGCCATTTCCTCATTGCTCATATCCTGGGAATATGCAGAGGACATACCGGCTAAAAATAGAATAACGAATAAAGATAGTAATTTTTTCATGGGGTTTATATTTTTTTGATTAATGAAAAATTAAAGGGTATTGAAAACTCTTATACAAAAATAAAAAAGCTTTCTTTATGATACTTCTTGAAAATTGCTTATTTGGTTTATGGAAAATTATTAAATAAATTTCTCAAATAATATATATTACGAAAAATTTTTAAGAGGGGATTTACTTATTTAGCAATTCAGGACGGTATTCGAAGTGCATTGTGTCATAATGAAACCATTTACCACCCCAAATAAATCCATATTTTTCAAATATTTGCACGATTTCCATAGGGATTTGATTTCTGTAAGTGGTAGATTTATCCCAAAGCCAGTAATCGGAATAAGCCGTGTTTATGTCGATTGCAATTCCGAACGAATGCGCGCTGTAGCGGTTCGTTCCTGCAATTGGACGCCAATTGAATGTCCCTGCGGTTTTTTTAACGTATTTTTTCAGATTATCAGGGAGCTGTTCAAGCTCATCGGAAACTGCTTTGAGCTGGATGTGAGCATCATTAATTTGTGAAACCTGCAATCTTTCGTTTGATGAGTTAGGCATCCAATCAATTGTAACAAGGTTTTGCTTTACTTCACCGGCGGAATTACCGTACATCTTCATAAAAAAAGGTTCATAGCGGATTCTTCCGGGGTCAAAGTTTTCGCCCGGAGGAGGGTTCCATTCACCAATAGGGTATTCAAGTTTGAACATATCTTCGAGGTCGGGATTGTCGAGCATTTCATCAAATGTTTTTTCTTTGCCATCATCGTATTGCATCACTGTTCCGTCCTTCCAGTATAAATTGTTTTCATCAGCCGAGTCAAGAAAATCAGGATATGCTTTTAAAAGCTTTTGCAGACCTTCGGGAATTTTCTTTTGCTGCTCAGCGTTAGCATTGCTGTTATTAACAGATTTTGTTCCGCACGCGAAACACAGCAAAATAACTATTGTGAAATATCTCATAGTCTATTTTTCGTATATTTTTTTACAAAATCAATTAAGTTATTTTTGAATAACGGGATGAATATAACTTAACCGCCAAGCAGTTAATTCTCACCTTACATAAAAACAAAATGAAAATACTTTATATCTTTCCCCATCCTGATGATGAATCGTTCGGACCATCTGCCGCAATGTCGGCACAAATGAGAGTGGGACATCAGGTTTTTTTATTGACCCTGACAAAGGGAGGCGCAACAAAACAGCGTCATAAATACGGTTATTCTGTTGACGAAATGGGAGAAGTGCGCTACCGTGAAATGTTAAATGTTGAAAAAGCTCTCGGACTTTCGGGAATGACCGTGCTTGATTTACCTGACAGCGGACTGAAAGAAATGGACCCGCGTGAAATTGAGAAAGTTGTCGAGGAGGAAATAAAAAAAATTAAACCTGATGTTGTTGTGAGCTATGCTGTTTATGGCGTAAGCGGTTTTCATGACCATCTTGTAATGCATGCAGTCGCAAAAAGAGTTTTTTTGCAGATGAAAGATGACGGCGCTGATTATCTGAAACGTCTTGCGTTTTTTACTTTGAGCAAAAAAGATCTTGAACAGAAAAAAGACACGAATGCGTTTAACATTCAATCATCACCTGATGAATTGATTGACTGCCAAACTCCTATAAATGAAGAGGATAAAAACAAAATGCGCGCAGGACTCGATTGTTATGTAACATTTCAGGAAACGATAAAAAATGTCGGAGTTGCCGATATGTTCGGTGATTTTGTTTCATTTGAGATTTTCGGTGAAGACCACAAACCGCCGTTAAAAGATATTTGCGAAAAGCTTTAAAACACTATTTAGTAGGACAGACATTCTTGTCTGTCCACTAAGAATTTAAAAAATATTTAATGAAGTTAATTAACAACGAAAATATTACCGACCCGACAATCAATCTTGCGCTTGATGAGTATTGCGTGAGAAATCTCGATGTTGAAAACGAAAATTATATTTTGTTTTACATAAACGCTCCGTCGATAATCATTGGTAAACATCAATGCACGATTGAGGAAATAAATTATCCCTATACAAACAGAAATAATATCTATGTTGTCCGCAGAATTTCCGGCGGCGGCGCCGTATATCACGATTTCGGCAACTTAAATTTCAGTTTCATAAAAAAATATGAACTTCACAGCATAAACAATTTTCAGAAGTTCACCGAACCGGTTATAAAAACTCTTCATTCGCTTGGTGTGAATGCGGTTCTTGGAGGAAGAAATGACATTACCGTTGACGGAAGAAAAATTTCAGGTAATGCGCAGTTCTCGAACACAAAATCGATGTTTTCTCACGGCACTTTATTGTTCGATTCAAATCTTGATGACGTTGTCGAAGCATTAAATGTTAAAATAGACAAAATAGAGAGCAAAGGGATTAAATCCATAAGAAGCCGTGTTGCAAACATAACGGAGTTTCTTAAAGAAAATATTTCGATTGAAGAATTCAGAAATGAGTTACTAAAAAACATTTTTGGAAGTGATAAAAATTTTCCTGTTTATAATCTTACGTCCAAACAATGGCATGAAGTGAGAGACCTTGCAGAAAAAAAATACAGAACATGGGAATGGAATTTCGGACGTTCGCCTGAGTTCAACATTCAGAAAGTTCACAGGTTTGATTTCGGTCAAATCGATGCAAGATTTCATGTGAAAGATGGTATTATCCAGGATATGAAAATCTTCGGTGATTTCCTCGGGCATGGTGAAATGAAAGAAATTGAAGACAAGCTGATTGGCAAAAAATATATGGAAGATGAAATTGAAAAAGCCGTGGAAGGAATTAACCTGAAAGAATACATCGGGATTGAAAATTCGAAAGAATTTGCGAAGTTTTTATATACTTAAGCTCGTTAACTTATTGCGCGAACAAAACAGTTCTCATCAAGTTTAAAATATATTGATATGAGTCACTCGTAATTTTTGCATCCCCAAGAAAGCCGTTATCCAGCACAAGAATCAAAAATAAAATAAGCACATTCATCAAAGTAAATGCTCCTGTAAGCATGCTTTGTATAACTAACTGATCCATTGTAAAGAAATAGGTGAAGAAAACAGAAAGTAATGCACCTATGATGAGCACAACCCACATAACGTTAGGCACTCTGTTTGTTGCGTAAAAAATTCTTGTCCGGCGTTGACCTACAAGGTCATTAAGCTTCTGATATATTTCCTGCAGAACAATTTCCTGGGTCTTACTGGTGGGATTATAACCTGCAAGTATTACAAAAACCTGAGAAAGTTTTTCCTTAGCGCTTGTGCTTGTTTGTCTTGTCTCCATTAAATCCCATTCCTCTGCCACAACAATTGAATCATACTGCATCAGCCGTGTCCTGATTTCGCTTTTCTGAGGGTCATTAAGAACTCCGACATCAAGAAAAAGCTCGAAAGATAAAATTGCTTCATTATCAACAGTCTCTTTTGCCGCTTCATAATCATTCCATGTTGCAAACACAACGAATGCAACAAGAACAGCATAAATTAATCCGTAACCGTTAAAAATAAAGCTTGCGACCTCATGATTGCTTTTCCAGTTTTCGGGTTCAAGTTTTTTTCTGATAATAATGAGTATAAGAATTGATGTCCCGACGGAAACAACTGAGATTAAAGGAATGGAAACTATTAAAGGTAAACGTATAAGCCACTCTAACATTCTATAAAATATATTTTTTATAGAGTTATATCAACGGATTTAATTAACAATTAACAATGTGCAATGAGCAATTAATAATACCAAGTATTACTAATTGCTCATGGTTAATTGTACATTGCAAATTACAGTCCCAGTGTCAGCTCAAAGAAAACATTTCTTGTAGCAGCGGGAATCCAGTACGGCGTTCCCGAGCCATCAACGCTTCCATAAGTTTCATAAAGCTTATCGAAAATGTTGTTAACCTTTAAGCTTAAATCAAATTTGCTAAGCTGCTTATAGTTGAGAACCTTCATTAAATCAAAACTGATGCCTGCGTTGAAAACATTATACGGCTCGATTACTTTATCTACATATCCCGGAACGTTTCTTGCAGAAGGATTTTTTCTGTCATTTTCGGAATTATCCAGATATTGTTTTCCGACTGACTGCATGTTCACATAAACAGTAAAGCCGTACCTGTTTTTATAATGTAAGCTCAGGTTACCTATTATGTCGGGAGTTAACAAAATTTTATTATCGGAATAGTTATTTCCATAAATAATATTTCCTGTTGAATCAACTCCGAGAACTTCGATGTACTCATTAAAAAAGTTTTGTGAGAGATTCAGGTTTCCTGAAACTCCGAACTCGTGGGAAAGATTTTTTAGCAATTGATAGTGAAGCTCAAGCTCGATTCCTCTGTGAGTTGATTTTCCCGCATTGCCGACAATCGGCTGACCGACGTTGTCGAGCTGACCGTTGTTCACGATTTCATTTCTGAAATCCATCCAGTAAAAATTTAAATTTGTGTTCAGTTTTTCATTGTCATATCCGAAACCAAGCTCGAAGTCAAGCATGTCTTCAGGCTTAATTAACGGGTCTTCGTAAGTATTCGTCGCAGGGTCAACAACTCTGAAGTTCGGCGTTGAGTAAGGACTTTCAGCATCATAGATGTCTTTCAGCCTCGGCTCTCTGCGCGCATAAGAAATGTTTGCAAACGTTCGGAAGTTATTTGTGAATTTATAATTCAAACCGAGACGCGGAGTAACAAAATTATAATTTACCGTGAAGTCATACGGCTTAAATTTATCTTTCGAGATTTTGTATTGATGATTTACATACTGAACACCAAGCATCCCCGTAAGCTGCGGAGTCAGCTCATAAACTTCATTCGCAAAAATAGAGAATGTTCGCTTGCCTCCCTGATAATAATAATATTGATAATTCACGGGAGTGCCTTGCGGAAGCGCATCACCGAAAGTTATCTCACCGTAATGCTCCGATTTATGGAAACGAACCTCACCACCGACAACAAGCGAGCCATTGTTAGAGTGATTCCACTTTAATTTCGGAAACCATCCATAAGTGTCGTTGTTCACATAAAGATTTGTAACGATGTCTGATGTAATGATTTCATAACCGAGTGCCGGGTCATAATAAAATGAACCGTCGGGATTTCTTCTATAGTAAGCCGGGTTATATAAAGTCGAATCTGGAACATAGTATGGATTCAATCTGAAATAAGAAAAATCATAACCGTAATAAGCAGGGAAGTTTGTTACGAAGTATCCCTCGCCGCGAATGTAACTGAACGTATTAGAGATAAAAAGATTTTTTGACGGCTGAGTGTTGAAAATTAATTCATAGTGCGGCTGGTTATAGTTATCGGATTCATTCGGGAATGTGATGAAATTATATCTGCGGTCTACAAGCTTGTCGCCTGTTACCTGCCCATCGAGATAATCTCTTGTAACGCCGAGATATGCAAGATGGTTTTTAATCGGTCCGCCGTAAAAATTTAATTTAACGATTGAGTGGTTGCCAATCATTTTTCCTGCGCTGAAAAAATATGCCATGTGGTCAGACCATGAAAGATCGCGGTATCCGTCGGTGTTTATTTTGGTGAACTTGCCATAAAACCCGAAACCGTTTGCAACGTTGCCTGATGAATACTCGAGCGAGTAGCGTTTGGAATTATAATTTCCGTATCCGCCTTTAAGATTTAAGAAACGATGCTTGAAGTAATCGATTGTCTGAATGTTAATAACACCGCCGATTGATGACGAGCCGTAAAGCGCAGTCCCGATGCCGCGCTGAATCTGGATATTCTCGACTGATGCGGTTAAGTCGGAAATATCAACCCAGTAAACCTGATGGTCTTCGGGGTCGTTCTGCGGAATGCCGTTTATCATAATTGACAGGCGATGCTGGTCGAATCCGCGAAGCGTGAGATAAGAATATCCGACTGACGAACCGGACTCGGAGTAAGTATTGATGCTTGTCGTTCCTTTCAGGAACATCGGAAGGTCTTCCATCCAGTAACGCTCTTCGATTTGCTCGCGGTCGATGTTTTCGAAAGTGATGGGAGTGATTCCCTCGACTCCTCGCAGAGCATCGACTTCGATTGTCTCGGTCTCGATGGTGGTTGTGGAATCATCATCTTTACTTGTGTCATTCTGAGCGAAGCGAAGAATCCCATTCTGGGAAGTCATTCCCGCGAAAGCGGGAATCCCAATAATTACGGATAAAAAAAATAAGTTTACAAAGAACACAAAAAGTTTTTTCATTTTATTTTAAAAATAAAAAACGCTCAAACCCTTTCCGAACCTGATAAAATGGAAAGTATTTAAGCGTTAAAAATTTTTTAATTCCTACGCCGGCATTACCCGGATCAGGTTCAAAGGGACTCTCTCAGCCTAAGTTTGATTTGCGGAGACGCAAAATGTTGCGTCTCTACATGCAAAAATCAATTAAGCACCCCTGTATGTTTACAAAGTTACAGATTTGTTAAGTTAAAATAAATCAATAAACTTTTCTTTATTAATGCCGTCTTTTAATTTTTTATCTCCTGTCCATAGTTTTGCATTCAGTTCCAAGCATAGTGCAACAAAAGGTGTATCGTTTAAATCGACATTTTTGCAAAATTCATAAGCTTTCTTTTTGTTTTTCGATGAGATTGTTGTTTCAGAAATAAATTCAATTCGTGATGTTAAAAGATGCAATAGCTCCAATAACTCATCAGAATTCAATTTTGAATTATTAAGTAATTTATTCTGATGTTTTAAGATTTCAATTAATACGAAATTAGGCGAGAACAGTTGGTAGGAATCAGTAAATATTATTTCCTGGAATTTGTTGTTTTGTGAAAGGAGAGCGCTGAAAATAATATTTGTATCAATTACTATCTTCAATTTCTTTCAGGAAATCTTTGCCATATTTTTTTGACCATTCCTCTTTTACTTCTTCAGCAAGATTCAGAATAGATTCATCAAACTCGGCTTTATCACTTAATTGCTGAAACCTTAAAAAATTATAAATTTCCTTTATGAAATCTTTATAGTTCTTATTATTGAGCTCAGATTTTTTTAATGAGATTAATATCTCATTCTCGTTAGATTTTATATTTAAGCCTGTCATAATATTAAATTAATATACAAATGAATTAAAGTAAACTCTATTTATAAGAACCTTATTTAAATAAGGTATTTTTAATAAATAATTCCTATATTTACCAATGATTCTTAAAGGATATCCTGATTATACTAAAGAGGGTTTTGATATAAACGCACCGTGTCCCGAGTGGAAATGGCCGAATATGATTATTCATAATAAAACTACATCGGCTGATTATCCCATGCACACAGGACCATTGACGCTAAAGTTCACGCTCAAGGGCGCGGAGTTCTTTAAAACTTCCGAGCGTGATTATACTGTCGAGGGCGGCTGCTATTTAATCATCAATCAGGGACAAAAATATTCGTGCAGAATTGCTTCGCGAAGCGAGGTCGAAACGATTTCGGTTTTCTTCAGACCTCAATTTGCTGAGGAGGTTCTTGCAAGTCTTGTAACTCCTGAAGATAAATTACTTGAGCTAAAAGAAACAAAGAGCGAGCTTCCGGTTCATTTTGTTGAGAAAATTTATGAACAGAACAGCTTCATCACGACTTCGATTATGAAGTTCAAGATCGCATCCGAAAATAATCTTGAAGATGAAGACTGGTTTGAAGATGAATTTTTTACGCTTCTGAAAAATATGCTTGTGCTTCACAGGGTCGTGAATAAGGAAGTCGAGAATGTTTCATCGGCGAAGCTTTCAACCAAATGGGAAATCTACCGCCGCGCGCATGTTGCAAGAGATTATATCGATGCTCATTTTACGGAAGAGATAAAGCTTGAAGATGTTGCAAAAGCATCATGCTTGTCTTTATTTCACTTCATAAGAATTTTTAAAAACATTTTTAAAGAAACTCCGAGACAGTATATCATAAAAAAACGTCTTGATAAGGCATCGGCTTTATTAATGCACTCGGAAGTTTCCGTGACGGATGTTTGCTTTGATGTCGGCTTTAAAAGCTTGAGTTCGTTCAGCTGGCTTTTTAAACAAAAATTCGGAATGTACCCTGAACAGCTTCGCCATTCTTATCAATATTTCCAAACCTCATTTAAAAACCTGAAAGTGTAATTTTCAACGCAGATTAGACGCAGATTTTTTATGATAGATTAAGATTTAAACTGAATATTCTTCAATACAAAATCCACAAAAACACGAAATAAAACAAAACATTGCAATAAATTTATATTTAATTTTTGTGTTTTTGATATTTTGTGTTAAGTCTCTTTAAAAGTTATTTAATTTTGTGTAGTTTTTAACTCTTCCCCAATTTAGCAATTTTCAAGAAGCACACCTGTTAATATTTTCTTAACTTTGTATCAGTAATATTAATCACAAACTAAACTGCAGAACAATCTGCAAGGAGAAATTTAAATGGCAAATACAATTAACTGGTTCGAGATTCCGGCTAAGGATTTCGATAGAGCATGCAAGTTTTACGGAACACTTTTTGACGCTGACCTTCACAAACAAGATATGGGTGAAGCTAAGATGGGATTCTTCCCGTATGACGGCAATGGCGTGAGCGGTGCTGTCTGTGCAGTAAAAGATTTCGAGCCGTCAACAAACGGTGTTATGGTTTATTTAAACGGCGGCGAAAACTTACAGGGAATGCTCGATAAAGTTGCGCCTGCAGGCGGAAAAGTTGTTGTTGAAAAAACTTTGATTACTCCTGAAATCGGTTACTTTGCGATTTTCATGGATACAGAGGGCAACAAAGTTGCAATGCACTCACCTAAATAGGCAAACTCATTCCATTATTATAAGATAAACAGATTTCCGATTTAACTTTCGGAAATTTTGTTTATCTTAATTATCTTTGTTTTAAATTAATTCAAAAATATCATGTCAAAACCATACGACTGGAGTAAGTTCACAGAAAAAATTGCGGTGAAAGGTGTAACACCAAAACAAATGTATGACTGGTGGATAACCGGGGATAATCTCGAGAAATGGTTTTTAAGACGCGCGGATTATTACCGGGACGGAAAAGTGATTTCTAAAAGTGAATCATGCAAAGCAGGTGACAGTTATGAATGGGAGTGGTTTGGCTACGATGTGATTGAAGAAGGAAAAGTACTCGAAGCAAACGGAAAAGATTTATTCAAGTTCACGTTTGCAAACGGCTGCACGGTAACGGTTAAGTTCGAGCCGTTCAAAGATTATACAATTATTACTCTCACACAGGAAAATATTCCACTTACCGAAGAAGCAAAAGTCAGCACACATCTCGGATGCTCACAAGGGTGGCAGTTTTATCTTTGTAATATTAAGTCCATCGCCGAAGGCGGAATAGACATCCGGAATAAAGATTCAGAAGTAAGAGGAGTTATAAATTCATAATTTTTTTGAACAGTTTTTATAGATAATGTGTTATGAAAATTATTTATTTATTTTTGTTTGTTATTTTGTTCTCACCAATTAATTCTTATTCACAAAAAATTGCATTAACGTTTGATGATGCTCCGAGAAAAGATGGAGCATATTATACAGGCATTCAAAGAACCAACACGCTTATTCAAAGATTGAAAGATGCAGGTGTAGTTCAAACTGCTTTCTTTTGTGTATCGGGAAACATCGATTATGACGGACATTTTCGATTGCTAAAATACATCGATGCAGGACATATCATCGCAAATCATACTCACACTCATCAGTTTCTTCGCAACATCGGATATGACGGATATATTCAGGATATAAAAACTGCCGATTCGATTTTATCGCGTTATAATAATTTTAAAAAATGGTTTCGTTTTCCTTTTCTTCAAGAGGGAAGAGACATTCCTGAGCGCGATAACATAAGAATGGAATTAAAAAATTTAGGATATGTAAATGGTTATGTTACTATTGATAATTATGACTGGTATATAGAAAGCTTATTTCAGAAAGCTCTCAAAGAAAAAAAGAAAATTGATTACAGAAAGCTTAAAGATTTTTATATCGAGCATTTATGGAACAGCATAAAGTTTTATGATGACATTGCACTGAAAACAATCGGCAGGTCACCGAACCACGTTTTGCTTTTACATGAAAACGATTTAGCCGCATTATTTATAGATGACCTTGTTGCTTACATAAGACAACAGGGCGGTGAGATTATTACAGTTGATGAAGCTTACACCGACCCGATTTTTAATATTGAGCCGCAGACACTTGTGTTGTATCAGGGCAGAGTAGCAGCAATAGCAAAGGATATGGGTTATACCGGAAAGTTATATCAGGAATCAGAAGACGAAGAGTGGCTCGATAAATATTTTGAGAATTATGGAATTATACAGAAATAAAATAAGTAGAGACGCAAAATATTGCGTCTCTACAAAGATTAATTTATTTTAATAAATTCCCAACAAGTCGGGATTTCTGTTAAAATGATAAATCATTTTAACATCAACATTTTCTTAACTGCAGTAAAACTTCCTGACACAAGCTTATAAAAATAAATTCCGCTTGAATTATTTAATCCGTTCCATTCAACATTGTAACTCCCTGAGTTCAAATTTTCATTCACTAAAGTTGCAACTTCTTTTCCGTTCATATCATAAATTTTCAAAGTATAAAAATCTGAATTAGGAACACTGAACTCAATTGTGGTCGAAGGATTAAAAGGATTCGGATAATTTTGTTTTAACTCAAAGCCGTCTGCAACTGTACTTATTGGGTTTGCAAAAGTCAGACCTGCAGCGTTTGTAGTTTTTCTCACTACGCCGTGACTTCCGACCATCCATCCCGTGTTTTGATTTATGAATTCAATCTTTGAATATCTGCTTGCGGGCAGATTGGTTTCTGTCCATGTAGTGCCGCCATCAGAAGTGCTTACTACGGAGCCGTTATCACCCGAAGCAAAACCTATGTTTGGATTGATAAAACAAATTGTATATAAACCCTGTCCACCGGTATCACGCTGCACTGTCCATGTTTCACCTCCGTCAGTTGTTTTAGCAATATAGCCCCGGTAACCGCATATCCATCCCGTATTCTCGTTGATGAAATCAATTGCATAAACAACTCTGAAGTCAGTTGTCGTATGTTTTGTTTCCCAGCTTTGACAACCGTTTGTTGTTTTCATTACCTGCGAGCTTCCGCTTGAATAAGAAGTTTTCCATCCGGTATTTTCACTAGTGAAAAACATATCAGGTACGGCAGCGTTAATTACCAAAGACCAGTTTATTCCTGCATTAGTTGTTTTGTATAATCGGTTATATGAAGATGCCCAACCCGTCTGGCTGTTTAAGAAAAATAAATCCTGTCCCTGGTTTCCGAGATATAAATAATTTATCCAATCGAGCCCGCCGTTGGTAGAATATAAAAGCGAATCATTTGTTGACGTCATGAATCCCGTTGTTTCATTCAAAAACCAGACTGCATTTAGATTGTCACCCGTGAAGCCGAGTGAAAGATCTATCCAGTTTTGGCCACCGTTAGTGGTTTTCATAAAAAACTCACCATAGCCGCAAATGTAACCGACATTTGCCGAAGGAAACGAACAGGAAAAAATTTGGTGTCCGGGAGATGGCGGTGATTGGTTAATCCATTGGCTGTAAGCATTCACGCTTACAAAACTAAGAATAAAACAAAGAAGAATTGTAATTAACGTTTTCATTTCGATTTTGTGTTTTGATGTTAATTAATTCTCCTTCTTCCCCGAGGATTGAACATATTAAACAAGCATTTAAAATGAAAGGGTAATTTCACGAAATGCAGATAATGCGAATTTTAAGCTATTATTTCGGGTTCAGGGGTAAGTTTTAAACCGAATTTTTCAAAAACTTTGCCTCTGATGAGATTAGCTAATTCGATGAGTTGGGTCGTGGTACCGTTGTAATTTACAAGCGCGAGTGTATGGTTAGTTGAAATTCCAACTCCCATATATTTGTAACCTTTATAAAAACCCGAGTTCTCAATCAGCCATGCGGCGGGAATTTTATATCTATCTCCTGATTTATATGAAGGAGGGTTTAGCTCTTTTGCATTCTCTAAAAAATTTTGGTATGATATTTCATCCAAAACAGGATTCATAAAAAAAGACCCGCACGATCTTGTGTTCGGGTCGTGAATGTCAATAACCATCGATTTCCTTTTTCTGATTTCAATCACGCTTTCTCGAACGATTTTTAATTTTTCTTTTAATGAATCAGTCGAATCATACTTAGTGTTTTCAGAAATATATTTCTGAAGCTCGGGATATTTTATTTTTGGACTTTCTGTTTTGGAAAGCTTAAGCGTAACATCCGTAATGACATATTTTTCTTTATCTTCTTTTTTAAATCTACTCTGACGGTAATCGAATTTACATTCCTCATTAGAAAAACTTTTTTCTTCAAGGGTATTTACATCAATTGCATTAAGAGAAACAAAAACATCTTTTATTTCCTGTCCGTATGCGCCGACGTTCTGCACGGGAGTTGCACCGACTGAACCGGGAATGCCTGAGAGACACTCAATTCCAGAGTAACCATTTTCGACGGCAAATTTTACAAAGCTGTCCCAATTTTCTCCTGCATTTATTTTTAAAATAATTGAATCCGAATCTTGCTCTAAAACCTCAAATGCCTGAAATTTATTTCTCAGAAGCAAAATAACTCCATCAAATCCTTTATCGGGAAAAACGACGTTGCTCCCGCCGGAGAGAACATAAAACTTTAAATTTTTTTCACGGGAAAAGTTAATTGCTTCTTTTATTTCAGCAGGTGATTCACACTCTATAATATATTTTGCAGGACCGCCAAGACCAATGGTGGTAAGTGATGATAAAGGATAGTTTTCTTTTATGTTCAATATATGGGCAGGTTATTCTTTATAATTTCTGTAATTAAATTTATATGAACAAAAAAAACAAGATTCTTCGCTTCGCTCAGAATGACACTATGCATTTATTGATACAGTGCATTGAGCTTTTGTTTATCAAGATTTACTTCTTCTTTATATTTTTCTGCGTCTGTTAAAATATTTTTTGCATTCACGCTTGCATCCTGAATGCTGAGAACGTTTTCGGAAATCACCGTTGTAACGAAGCTGATCGATTTCAGCATCCAGTTATCGAGTGCATTTTTATAATCCAGTAACTGGGGGTCTTGATTAAGAGCCTCATATTTTATGTCAAGCATTTGCTGCCGGATATCATTCAGATTTCTGAGATTCTTTTTCATTGCAACTGAGTTCTCAACTTTTGTTAAATCGAACTCGCTCTGAAATTTATCTTCGAGACGTTTGAGCAAAGCGAAATATTCATTGCTCAATGTTTTATCTTTTATTTTTTGCTCCTCTTGTTTCTGCGCATCGATTATCTGCTGCCGTTCATCCAGTTCAAGCTGCTGCTTTAGCAGTTCCGCTTTTTCAATCTCATTAACTTTATCCAGCATTAATTTTACTTCATTATAATATTCATCGTTAGGATTCACTTTCGTAAGAAACTGTTTTGCTCCGGCATAATCATTTACATTAAATAACTTCACCCCCTGAATATAATTTATCTTTGATTGTGCAGCTGTATAATCGCCTTTACCCGCCGGAACTTTCTGAAAATATATTAACGCCTGGTCATAGTTTCTCTTAGCAAGGAAATCCATCCCGCGGTCATAATCCGACACATTGAAATATGTTATCCATAACAATCCGAGAATGACAAGCACAAGTAAAATGATAATCGACATGAAGATTATCATTTTATTTCCCTGTTTTGTCATAACTTCAGTATCAAGTCTATCGTCGTTGACTTCTCTTTGGCTAAAATTATCCTGCATAATTTCTTTTGATTTAATTTTAATTAGCTTAAATTTAAGCTAAATATATTTTAATTAAAATTCGTGAAAAATTGAGTATTAATTCATTTAGTTAACGAATCTTAACTTAATTTATTTAATAGAACAGATATTTTATTAGTTCCAAATTTAAATTCAATATTATGTCGGAAGAAAACAAAAATTTGTGGTCGAAGGACGTTGATACCCATTGGCATCCGCCTGAAGGTTTTTTTGAGCAAGCGCCTGAAAAAATTGCAGAAGGATTGAAAGCGGCTTCAGATGGTGCACAGCAGGCAATGGACAGGTTGAATTTTTATATCAACCGCGCAGGCGAAAAACTTTCTGACCAGGCAAAAGCGAGATTGGAAGATGCGAAAGCAATGCTTCACAACCTCTATAATAAATGACACGAATCTTTTAGTCGAAAATTAACCTGAATTAATTTTTTATTCTGCGAACCCTAATGAGTTCGACTGCGTTATATATTATACTACTTTATGTAACGTATGGGAAACAAAAAAATTAATTTAGGTGTAATCGGTTTTGGCGGATTTGCAATGTTTGCAGTTCAGAATTTTTTGCAGCTGCCTGAAATAAAAATTGCAGGTATGTGCTGTACTCATCGCGAAGCAGCGCAAAGAGCATCAGAAAGATTTGGACTTGCAGGCATTCTGGAAATTACTGATATGCTTGCAAATCCTGAAATCGACCTCGTATATATTGCCACTCCTCCTTTTCTTCATTACGAACATTCCATGAAAGCACTCAATGCAGGGAAGAATGTCATAGTCGAAAAACCTTTTGCATTATCTCTCGAACAAGCAGATGAAATGATTGCGCTTGCAAAAGAAAAAAATCTTTTGCTGTCTGTTAATCTCATGCAGAGATATAATTTGCTTTATGATAAAGTTAAACAGTTAATCAATTCAAAAGCGCTCGGTGAAGTTCTTCACGGGTATTTTGAAAATTATGCCTCCGATGAGGGGCTTTCACCCAAGCATTGGTTCTGGGATAAAGGAAAGAGCGGAGGAATATTCATCGAGCACGGTGTGCATTTTTTTGATATGTTTGAGGGTTGGCTCGGAAAAGGAAAAGTTGAGTGCGCTCAAGAGTCAATGCGAGAAGGAACGAATATAATTGACCAGGTACAATGTTCGGTAAAATATAAAAATGACGTTATGATAAATTATTATCACGGGTTTACACAGGCAAACAGAATGGACAGACAGGAGCTGAGAATACTTTTTGAAAAGGGGGACATCACACTTTATGAATGGGTGCCGACAAGAATAAAAATTCACGCAATTACAAATGAAACGGAAACAAAAATCATAAATGATTTATTTCCTTATGCACGTATCGACATGACAAGCTGGTATAACGGTGATGAACGGAAAACAAAATCACGCTTTAAAGATTATGAAACATACCAGCAATATGATTTATACTGGAACGAACAAAAAGAAAAAATGCATATATACGGGGATATACTTCGTGCAATGATTGAAGACCAGATTGAATGGATTAAAAACAAATCTCACAAGAGAATAATCACTGAAGAAAACGGAAGAAGTTCACTTGAAATGGCAGTAGAGGCAGAGAGATTGAGCGAAAAGAAATAATTAATTATTGTAGTCGAACCCTTCAGGGTTCGGGAACGAAAGCTAAAGCTTTCGGTTACTTTATGAGTATCATTTTTTTCGTCTGAGAAAACATATCAGAATTCAAAGTATAAAAATAAATGCCGCTAGGAAAGTTACTTGCATCCCAAGTAATCTCATAAGTTCCTGTAGAAAGATTTTGATTTAATAAAGTCTCAACAAGCTTTCCGTTAATATCATACACATACAACTTGACGTTTGACATTTGGCTTTTGACGTTTGATGGAATATCAAACACAATCTTTGTAACAGGATTAAAAGGATTTGGATAGTTTTGAGATAAAAAGAATTTTTCAGGTATATTCGATGATATTTGATTTATACCAATTGGAAAGCCCGTGCCGCCTCCGTTTGTGGTTTTAAGAATCGTTCCCCAGATGCCGACAAGCCAGCCGGTGTTTTCATTTACAAAATGCATTCCGTGAATATCATTATGATTCGGGACGACGAGTGAGTCCCAGTTCATTCCATTGTTCGATGTTCTGAAGATGTATCCCGCCTCGGCGGCAATGAAAACTTTATTTGGCGTTACATATTTCAATGAATGTACTGTAAAGCCGGGGGTAAGATATACTTCGGGCGTCCAATTTATGCCGCTATTTGTAGTTCGCATCAGCATTCCGCAGCATCCGCTTACCATACCTGTGTTTTCGTTTATGAAATCAATCGCAAAAAGAGGGTTAGGCATTCCAAACCATATTGATGACCATGTTACTCCTGCATTAATGCTTGTCCATACGGTTGATTCCGTACCTGTGAAGATGATTTTATTTTCACTTAAGATTTTTAAATCGAGAATGTCAAGCGTATCGCCGCTGATTGAAATGTTACTCCAATTTAATCCGCCGTTTGTTGTCTTGAAAGCTTTTGCTTTATTGCCTACAACAATTCCGAAACTGCTGTTAAAAAATCTTATCTGATTCAGGTTGGTTGTAATTCCGAGATTAACCAACTCCCAGTTAACGCCGCTGTTTATTGTTTTATAAAGCTTTCCGTTATTACCTGCAATATATCCAGTTTCGGAATTTATAAACTGAATTGAATTGTTTGACCCGCTGATATTTATCTTCTGCCAATTAACACCTGAGTTGGTTGTCTTCAAAACACAATCATCACCGCAAATCCATCCCGTGTTTTCGTTTATGAAACATACATCGCTAAGCTTTCCCGTGACATTGGAAGTCTGTGAAATCCATTGAGCGTCTATGGAATGAGCAGTAGTAAAAACAATTGCAATTATGAAAACAAATTTTTTCATAGTATAAATTTCACGATATAGGTATTAAAATTCTATGTAGTTTTTAATATATTTAGAAATAAAAAATACATAAATGGGAATATTTTATAACATAACTCAACGAGCCATTGAACTTTTCTATAATGAGAAACTTTCACCGGAAGAAGCTTGGGAAGAAGCTTGGAATGAATTAAATGTTGAACTATCGATGATTAAAAAATCTTGTCCAAAAAGAGTTTACTTAGGATTTTGTTATAACAATAGATTACAAGAATTAAATTTTAATATACGAACAGGTAATAATAAAAATTATAATTATGCTAATGAAGGATATAGATTATATATCAATGATAATAGTATTAGAGATATGAAGATCGCTGATTTATGGAGAACAATAATGAGGAATCTAAATGAAGATGAGAATAAAGCTCCTAATAATCAATTGGATGTTTTGTCTGCTTAATTGATAGTGGGCGTTTAAGGCAATAAATATTCAAGCATTTCGTTGACTCTGAATCAAGTTCAGAGTGACAAAAAGTTTTTTCTCTGTGAACTCGGTGGCAAAATTTCTAATCCAGCATCGGCATTTTGATGCCGAATTTTTTTTCGTTATTGATTGCTTCTTTATAGCCCGCGTCTGCGTGACGGATGATTCCCATAGCCGGATCATAGGTTAGACATTTCTCTAATCGTGATCCGGCTTCTTTTGTGCCGTCTGCAACTATTACCATTCCCGAGTGAATTGAGTTTCCGATTCCAACACCGCCGCCGTGATGCAGCGATACCCAGCTTGCACCGCCGACACAATGCAAAGCAAAATTTAGAATAGGCCAGTCAGCAATTGCATCCGAGCCGTCTTTCATTTTTTCTGTTTCGCGGTTTGGTGATGCAACGCTTCCGCAGTCGAGGTGGTCACGACCGATAACAATCGGAGCTTTGACCTTTCCATCACGAACCAAATCATTAAAAATCTTTCCCGCTTTTGCGCGGTCGCCATACCCAAGCCAGCAGATTCGCGAAGGCAATCCCTGAAAATGAACTTTCTCTTTTGCGGCTTTCAGCCAGTTATGAAGCGGCTTGTCATCAGGAAAAGCTTTCATTATCGCTTCATCGGTTGTGTAAATATCTTCAGGGTCTCCCGAAAGAGCAACCCACCTGAAAGGTCCTTTGCCGTCGCAGAAAAGCGGACGGATAAACTCAGGAACGAAGCCCGGAATATCAAACGCCTGCTTAAAGCAATTCGCATAAGCTTCACCGCGCAGGTTGTTTCCATAGTCGAAAGTGATTGCGCCTTTCTGCATGAACTCCCACATCGTTCTGCAGTGAGTAACAACTGTTTTTCTTGCAAGCTCGATGTATTTATCGGGATTTTCTTTTCGTAATTTCAATGCTTCATCAAATGTCATTCCCATGGGAACGTAACCGTAAAGCATGTCATGCGCAGAAGTCTGGTCCGTAAGAACATCAGGAAAGATGTTGCGTTTTAAAATTTCAGGAAGCAGTTCACCTGCATTGCCGATTAGTCCGACTGACTTTGCAATTCCTTTTTCTTTTGCATCGAGAACGATTTGCAATGCTTCATCGAGATTGTCTGTCATCACATCGCAGTAACCCGTGTCTATTCTTTTTTGTATGCGAGACTTGTCAACATCAATACCAAGAAACGCAGCGCCGTTCAAAGTTGCAGCAAGGGGCTGAGCTCCGCCCATTCCTCCGAGTCCGCATGTAAGTACAAACTTTCCTTTCAGCGAGCCGCCGAAATATTTATCCGCGCAAGCAGCAAATGTTTCGTATGTTCCCTGCAAAATTCCCTGGGTGCCGATGTATATCCAGCTCCCTGCCGTCATCTGCCCGTACATTGTAAGCCCTAAAGCATCAAGGCGTCTGAATTCATCCCATGTTGCCCATGCAGGCACAAGCTGTGAGTTCGAGATTATTACACGCGGAGCATTCGCATGAGTTTTCAAAACAGCTACCGGTTTTCCTGACTGCACGAGAAGTGATTCATCTTCATTAAGAGTTTTTAAAGTCTCGATAATCTTGTCATAACTTTCCCAGTTGCGAGCAGCTTTGCCGTATCCGCCATAAACGATAAGGTCTTCGGGACGTTCCGCGACATCGGGGTCGAGGTTGTTCATAAGCATTCGCATTGCGGCTTCTGCCTGCCAGTTTTTGCAGGTCATTTTCGTTCCGGTCGGTGCTTTAATTTTTCTTGACATTAAAAAGTATAATTAAATAAAAATTATATTGGTTTTCAATTTAGAAACGTTGTTTTCTAATTGAATATTAATTTTAGGGTTCAACCTAGGATAAAAATAGCTTAATGTTTGTTTACCTGAATAATTTTGTATTATTCTAAATTCTTCATTAGTAATTTTAATTATTCTATTTCTCATTATTTCGTAATGGAAAAATCCAAAATATATAAATCTATTTAATATTTTAATTCTTGAAATTTCCAATTGCTTATTCATTTGCATATATTTTTATTGTATTAATGAAATTTTTTCAAATTCAAATAAAGTTTTATTTTGTTAGTTATTGTTCTTTATTTAAATATTTATCATATACTACACCACCAATAATAGCAGAAGCAAAGATTAAAACATATTGGATTATTTCTTTATTGTACCATCTGCTTTCTGTGTTAAGTTTTTCTATTTTTTCTAAAACACCTTTATATATTTCTAATATTGTATTTCTTTCATCATCATTTGGATTATTCTTATACATTTCTGTTAGATCTTCCAGAGATGAGTTATATATTTCCAAAGTTTTTGCATCAATGTTTTTTTGATTTTCAAGAATATTTTTAACAAGGTCAAAAGTTTGTGATATTACTTTATAATTAAAATCAAATATGGATATTAGTTCTTTTAAGGATAGAGATTTATGTTTAATATATGCATTCAGTAATAAGGATAAATTTTCTTTATTTAAATTATTTAAATCTGTGATTCCTATTTTTTGAAGTTTTTCTAATAAATCACTGCTGATTTTAGATCTTTCCATTTTTTAAATATTGATTAATTAAAAAATAACTTTGAAAATATTAATTTAATAGCATATTATCAGTATATGAAAAGACTGGGATTCCCGCCTTCGCGGGAATGACATTGGTTCTCTTTTTCAATTTTAATTCACATCAAAAATCGTTAAATTTGTTGTTTGTAAAATTTAACTCGCCTAAATATAAAAATGTCAGAAAATACACCAATTACAGTTGCTTACGGGGATGGAATAGGTCCTGAAATCATGACGGCAACACTCGATATTATCAAAGCTGCAGGAGCAAAACTCGATATCGAAACTATCGACATCGGAGAAAAAGTTTACCTCAAAGGCAACACCTCTGGAATAGAAGATTCATCATGGGAATCTTTGTTAAGAACAAAAGTTTTTTTGAAAGCTCCGATTACTACTCCACAGGGCGGCGGATATAAAAGCTTGAACGTCACTGCAAGAAAAACACTCGGACTTTTTGCAAACATAAGACCGTGCGTTTCTTATGCTCCGTTTGTTAAAACAAAGCATCCGGTTATGGATGTTGTAATCGTCAGGGAGAACGAAGAAGATTTATATGCAGGTATCGAATACAGACAATCGCAAAACGTAACAGCTGCAATTAAGCTTATTACAAAACCCGGCTGTGAAAAAATTATCAGATATGCATTTGAATATGCAAGAAGCCATTACAGAAAGAAAGTAACCTGCTTCGTTAAAGATAACATCATGAAAATAACCGACGGGTTATTTCATAAAGTATTCGATAAAATCGGTGAGGAATATCCTGACATTGAAAAAGAAACATGGATTGTCGATATCGGTGCTGCAAAGCTTGCAACCACTCCTGAAGATTTTGATGTAATCGTAATGGAAAACTTATACGGTGATATTTTATCGGATGTATCTGCTCAGATGACAGGTTCTGTTGGTCTTGCAGGTTCGGCTAACATTGGTGATAAAGCTTCGATGTTTGAGGCAATTCACGGCTCCGCTCCAAGAAGAGCAGGAAAGAACCTTGCCAATCCATCAGGATTATTGCTTGGCGCTGTTATGATGCTTGTTCATATTAAACAAATCGATGTTGCATCAAAAGTTCATAATGCGTGGCTTAAAACAATCGAAGATGGTGTTCATACATATGATATATTCAAAGAAGATGTCAGCAAAAAATTAGTCGGCACAAAAGAATTTGCTCAGGAAGTTATTGCAAGACTGGGACAAACTCCAAAAATCTTGAGACCTGTTCAGTATTTTGAAAGAGAAGCAATTGATATAACGGTATCAGAAGACAGCTTGATGAAGAATGCTCAAAAGAAAGAGCTTGTCGGTGTTGACGTATTTGTTCAGTTCGAGCCCGGCAAACCTGAAGAGCTTGCGAATATCTTAAACGGAATGAACTCCGATAACTTGAAACTTCTTGCAATCAGCAACAGAGGTGTTAAAGTATGGCCGGCAGGACTTGTAAAGCCGTTCTGCGTTGAGCAGTATAATTGCAGATTCATGAATCCTTCAAGCGGGAAAGCAATTTCTCACGATGAAATAATTTCACTGCTCGGAAAAATGAAAAATAAAGGTCTGGATTTCTTGAAAACTGAAAATCTTTATACATTCGACGGCGAAGCAGGATATTCGTTGGCACAAGGACAGTAACTTCAATGTGCAATGTGCAATGTGCAATGTGCAATGTGCAATGAGCAATGAGTAATGTGCAATGAGCAATTAGTAATTAAAAATATACTGGGATTCCCGCCTGCGCGGGAATGACTACCATTATTTAAATATGAAGCCCGATAAATCGGGCTTTTTTATTTTATGCTTGACATTAAAAATATTTTGATATAGTTTTGTAAAGCACTTTAAAAATTAAAGCACTTTATTAAAACAATGAAAACTTACGAAGCAGAATCTGAATTATCCGTAATCAAAAAAATAATGGAAGACAGCAGAAAGCTTAATGTTGATAACGGGTTTTATTATATTTTTTGGGGAATTCTTACATCGACAGCCCTTATTTTAAATTATCTTCTGATAATTTATAATTATTCAGGACAATATATAGGATTTATGTGGATGATACTTATGGTTATCGGTGCCATTATAGGAACAATTGCCGGCGCAAAAATGGAGAAAAAGAAAAAAGTAAAAACCTTCGCCGGAGAAATTCTTTCTTCACTATGGATTGCAATAGGAGCAATTATATTTACTTTTGTTTTTATCGGGATTTTTACGAAAGTATATAATGCAATTTACATTTCAGGATTTGTTTCATGCCTTCTTGCAATCGGATATTTTACAAGCGGAACCATTCAAAGACTTAACTGGCTTAAATATCTTTCGCTAGCATGGTTCCTTGGAGGCTGGGCATTTTTTATGAAGCCGACCACCGAATCGCTTTTGTATTTTGCGTTGATGCTTATATTTTTCCAGACCATTCCGGGAATTATTTTATATAAAAAATATAAAAGGGACTTAAATTCTGAATTACCTTCTATTGTATAAATGGCTAACTTTGACTATAACGAAATTGATGATGTAATTCACTCAAGAATAAGAACCGCTGTTATGGCTGTTCTTGCAAGCGTTGAGGAAGCCGACTTTTCTTATCTGAAAGAAAAAGTAAATGCAACCGACGGCAACCTGAGCGTACATCTTAAAAAACTTGAAGATGCCGGATATGTTTCGGTCAAGAAATTATTTATTGACAGAAAACCGGTTTCAAAATATAAAATTACATCAAAAGGTTTAAAAGCATTTGAGGCATATATCAACAAACTGGAATCGTTAATCAAATCGAAATAAGATTATGGCTAAGCTGACCTCACAACAAATTACAGATGCAATCGAAGCAATGTATGGATGGCAGTATGTAGAAAATTCTTTAAAGAAAACTTTTAAGACAAAAGGTTTTCCCCAGACAATGGGATTTATCTCTGCTGTCGGTGCATTATGCCAGGCACAGGACCATCACCCTGACTACGGAACATTCAAATATCAGGAAGTCGCTTTATCATTTTCGACGCATTCAGAAGGCGGAGTTACACAAAAGGATTTGGATATTGCAAAAGCAATAGATGAAATTTTTGATAACGGATTGTAGTTTGTAAACACGAAACCACAAAAACATAAAACTTTTCAATTTTTAATTTTGTAGTATTTTAGTTTTGTGATTTTGTGTTAAAAATTTTTATTTCGACAGACAAGAATGTCTGTCGTACCCACAAAAGAAAAATTTTATATGAAAAGATTATTTTTACTATTAGCATTACTTTTATTTATAATAATTGCTTTTGTTTCTCAGGCAAATTCACAGACAAAAATTTCAGGAACAGTTACAGGCGAGGAAAGCAAACCTCTTTACGGCGCAAATGTTGTTCTTGAAGGAACAATAGACGGTGCAACAACAGATGAAAAGGGCTTGTATGAATTTGAAACAGATAAGACGGGACGGTTTAATTTGATTGTTACGTATGTTGGTTATGCAGAGAAAATTGTAATAGTTGATTTAGCTCCCGGACAAAATGTTGTGAAAGACATAAAGCTGGGCAAATCAGAAATCGAGACCGAAGAGATTATTGTAACTGCAAGCTCATTCACATCGGGTGAAAATTCACGAGTTACACTTACGCCTCTTGAAATTGTCCGTATTCCCGGGGCTGATGCTGACCTTTACCGCGCAATAACGACTTTCCCCGGTTCAAATCAAGTTGATGAAGGAAGCCGCATAACAGTTCGCGGTGGCGACCCTGATGAAGTAATAACAATTTTAGACCAGGCAACATTATATAATCCGTTTATATTCGATGATTCTTATAATACGTCTTCATATTCTACAGTTAATCCATGGAGCTTACGTGGAATCAACTTCACAAGCGGCGGTTTTTCTGCAAAATTCGGAAATGCGCTTTCGGCGGTTCTCGATTTAAAGTCATATGAAATGACAAGAGGAACGGGGATGTTCGCGCTTCTTGGTGTTGGTGCAGGAAGTCTTGCCGGAGTTTGGACAGCAAATGACGGAAAGCTCGGAGCAACTTTTCAGGTTGACCAGACTTATCTAAAGCCGTTTTTTGATTTGAACGGAATCACAGCAGAATATTCTAAGGTTCCTGAAGCGAGAGGTTTCGGAGGAACCATTGCAAAACAATTTTCTAAAACAGGTTATGCAAAACTTTATTTTAGTTATTCAGGCGACCAGCTTGGAATACTAAGCAACTCACCTTCATTCGATGGGTTTTATACAACTAAATCGCATAATTATTTTACAAATCTGAAAGTATCTTTCGCACCGACTTCAGCATCAAGCTTAAGCATAGGCGCATCGTTCAGCCACTTTGACCGCAATCAGGCATATGGACTTCTTGATTCAAAAAGCAAAGACTACTATGCAAAGCTGCGGGCTGATTTCACAAATCCGGTTACTGAAAAAATCGAGTTCAATGCTGGCGCTGAAATCGAGTATAACAAAAATGATTTAAACGGAATTTTTCCTGAGAACGGATATAACATTCGTCCGGGTGCACCTTCAATAAACCTCAATCTTACGGAGAATACAAAAAGAATAGGAGGTTATGCAGAAGGACTTTTCAAAGTTACAAAAAAGTTTTTTGCAATCACAGGTGTTAGAAGTGATTATCATACTCTTTCAAAAAAAGTAAGCTTTGACCCCAGATTATCTGTCGGTTATCAATTTAATAATTATAATGCACTGAGAGGAGCCGTTGGTATTTACCATCAATATCCGAGAGTAGATGAATATGAGCGTTCTTTTGATAATGACCTCGATGCTCAGGAGGCAATGCATTATATTCTGGGATATGAGTTCAATAAAGACAATGAAATTATCTTCAGAGTTGAAGGATATTATAAGGATTATAAAAAACTTCCTTCGACTTATGCTCCATTATATTTCGGTCAACCGCCGACCTACGCATCAACAGGGAGCGGGTTTGCAAAGGGCATTGACGTATTTTTAAAAGGAAAATTTGAAAATAAATTTACCGGATGGATTTCTTACGCATACTCTGATTCAAAGAGAAGAAGATTCGATAGTGATGCGCTCGTTTCAGCAACATATGACATAACCCATAACCTCACAGTTGTCGGAAGCTATAATATAACAGACCGTTGGACGGCAGGAGTGTCTTACAGAATTTCTACAGGCAAACCATATACCCCTGTAGTCGGAAGCTATTATGATTTTGTTGAAGACGTATATGTTCCCATTTATGCAGAAACAAACAGCGGAAGATTCCCCACATATCAGAGAGTTGATTTGAACGTTCAGTATTTAACGTCTCTCTTCGATAAGTTCGCTGTATTCTTTGTTGCACTGAATAATTTACTCGATACAAAAAATTTATATCTTATTACATACAATCAGGATTATTCGCAAAAGATTGAAGTTCGTTCTAATAACAAAAGAATAGTTTATTTCGGAGTGGGCATTCAATTATAAATTCTTAATAAGCCGGAACTGTTTTTATAAATTTTTGTTTTTATATAATAGAAGGTTGCAACAACCTCCTAATGATGTGAGAATAATTGCAGGACATATTTTAAACTTATTTTTATAATTTTAAAAAATAAGGAATTACTCCAATGGAAAAGTCACTGTAGTATCTCACTCTCTGTGTGAAACATTTCTTTCAAATCTGCGCTCAATGATTTTATTTGGCGCAGATTTTTTTTAAGCACACCAATTCCATTCTTGCAAACTAAGCAATAATACTGTAAAATCACATATTTAATAGCTAAAATATAGCAAAAAATTTTATTTTTTAAATTTTGGGAACTAGTTACATCCGTTTTAGTATATGATTTGAATTGATTATAAGGAAGAAACTTCCTTTTTTATCAATCATTTTCCCAAAACCAAAAAATTTAAACCAAAAATGAAAAAATCTTTACTTTACCTTTTTTTATTAGGAGCGCTATTTATTCTTAATTCCTCGGTTCAGGCTCAGAACCAAAATTTCTCAATGACAAACAATACGGGAATGACCCTTATTGACGTGTTCATTTCTCCGAGTGATTCCGATTCATGGGGACCGGATGTCATTCCAAAAGATATGATTCTTGATGGTGAAACATTCGATTTCACTTTCACAGATGTATCAGCTGAGCAATGTATGTGGGATATAATGTTCACAGCCGATGATGGTGTGAAATATTATATGAAAGGAGTTAATCTTTGCGAGATAACCACAATTACTCTTACAAAGAATTAAGTTTTTAGAAATTCTGATTTTAAAATAGCTTCTCTTTCTTTTTGAATAGAAGCTATTTTTTTATTTTAATTAAAATAAACCTCAACTACTTTATGAAAAATTTATTCAAATTTTTATTTATGGTTGCTTTTGTTGTTACTCTGCAATCTTGTTCAAAAGATAAAGGAGCACCAACAACAAATCAGCAAACCACAACACAGCAGCAGCAGACAACAAATTCAGGTTCAAACACAACGTCATCGAGCAGCACCGATAATGCCGTTCAGAATTTTTCAATGGTCAATAATACCGGAATGACATTAATTGATGTGTTCATTTCTCCTAATGATGCTAATACCTGGGGTGAAGATGTTATTCCTAAAGATGTTATTGCAAACGGTGAGACATTCGATTTTACCTTCACAGATGTTTCTCCCGAAAAATGCATATGGGATATCAAGTTCACCGGAGAGAACGGAACAGAATACATAATGCAGGATGTAAATCTTTGTAAAACTGCTACAATTACTCTGACACAACAATAGTTAATTAAGTTTAAATTATCTTAAAAAAATGGCTTCTTTTAGCATGGAGGAAGCCGTTTTTAATTTTATATATAAAATCCTACTTTTATTTATCCTCGTTATACATTTTTAAATCCTTTATTTTTATAGTAATCAAAAAATTTAAGTCATGAAAAAAATATTTGTAATATTATTTCTTCTGGTTTTTTCTTATGCGCAGGCGGATGATTTTTCCGACGCGATGGTGAAAGCCAAACTAAATTTCAAAAACGCTGTAAATAAAGCTGATGAGAAAGAGCTTATAAAAGTTCGCGGTCAGTTTGAAAGAATTTTACAGCTCAAAAAAGACGAGTGGCTTGTTAACTACTGGATAGCATTCACGGATTATAATCTTGCTCTGATTCATTCTCAAAAAGAAGATAAAGAGAATATAAAAAAATATACCGAGTCTGCGTTTACTACACTTGATAAAGTAATTGATAAAAATCCGAATTTCTCAGATGCATATGTTTTGCGTCTTGCGGCAACTTTCAACAGATGGCTTTATGAGCAGGATAAAATGATGGACATAATTTCAGCTTCACAGCAAGCTGAAGAAATGTCCAAATCAGCCGACCCGAATAATCCCAGGTATTTTCTTGTAAAAGGGATATCGCTTTACTGGACTCCTGCAGCATTTGGCGGAGGTGAGGAAAAAGCGCTCGAGCAGTTTCAGAAATCCGAAGAGTATTTTAAAATCAGGAAAGAAGTGAACGAAACATATCCCGATTGGGGGCAGGACCAGCTTTATGGATATTACGCTCTCGCGCTTATGAAACGGGATAAAGAAGGCGACATGGCAAAAGCGAAAGAATATATTGATATGGCTCTTGCAATTGACCCTGAGTCAGGTTTCATTAAAAGTTTTGTTGAAAAACAGTATAATGAAAAAACAGGAAAGTAAAAAACTTTCTATACTTTAAAAGATATTATGAGCATACAAGAACAAATTAAAAAGTATATAGACAGCCAACCTGAACCAAAACGCAGCGACATGCAAGCGTTGCACCGCATCATTCTGCAAATAATGCCAAAATGTAAATTATGGTTCCTGGATGGCAAGAACAGTGAAAATAAAGTTGTTTCTAATCCTAACATAGGATATGGATTTCACACCATAAAATATGCTGATGGAAAAACCAGAGAGTTTTATCAAATTGGCATCAGCGCAAACACAACAGGAATCTCTGTCTATATTCTTAGTATTGAAGATAAGAAATACTTAGCTTATACATATGGAAAAAAACTCGGCAAGGCGAGTGTAAGCGGATATTGCATTAAGTTCAAAACTTTGAAAGATATAAATATTAATATACTTGAAGAAGCAATAAGACATGGGTTTGGGCATGGATAAAGCGGGGTAATTCATTAGATGAAAGACAGCTTATTATCCGAAAAAGAAAAAAAAGAAATTTTAAAAATGATTTCCGTGAAGAAATATCCGGAAATCATTTTTATTTTGGACAAGCATTCAACTGCTCACGCAGGCACCGCAAAGACAAAAGATAAAAGGTTTGTCATAACCGAAATAACAAAATTCATAAATAAGAACTCAAAAAATCCCGTCAAAGATTTTTATACCACAGGAAAAAAATTTCTGTCGGTTAAAAGTGATAATGCAAAAGAAATAGGCATTGCTTTGCTCAGAAGAGGTTACAAACAAAACCCTGCTGATGTGAAAAAATGGCTGTGTAAAATTGCCGATGATAAAAATTGGGAAGTAAGGGAAAGCGCAGGCGGAGCTTTTGCTGGAGTTCTGAATGCAAATCCTGAACTTTATGATTACATGTGCAAACTTTGCAAACATAAATCCGAAAACGTAAGACGCGCTGTATTATTTTCCGCACATGGTTTAATTGACGAAGAAAAAAATTTAACTAAAGCATTAAAGCTTATTGAAAAACTTTTAACGGATAGTTCGGTTTATGTAAAGAAAAATTTAGGACCGTTCATTCTCGGTTCTTATTTTGCAAACAGGTATCCGCAAAAAGTTCAGAAGCAAATTTTGAAATGGACGAAGAAAAAAGACGAACACTTGAGGTGGAATCTTGCAATGACATATAAAAACAGCTTCGGGAATAAATATCCCGAATATGCTTTGCAGACACTTTTGCTGCTTAACTCCGATTTAAGACCTGTTGTTCAAAGAGCTGTTAAATCAACGATTAATTTCCTTTCCAAAAGGCACCCTGAAAAAGTTAAAAAATTGAAATAATCGAAACAAATTTCAATAAAAACAGTATATAATAACATAAATTACTGTTTATTTTCTTATTTATTTTAGTTAAAATTACCCTTTCAGACTTCATAGCTTAATCTTCATTTACCCGAAGGAAAGTTATGAAAAATCTCTTGCGTGAAAATAAGGCTAATGGCAAGTTAGCTAAAAATCTATTTCCTTTTTCAACCATCCTAAAGGGACAATCCAATGGGGATAGTCTCATTAATTCTCATATTCCTTCAGTAAATCCAAATAAAAAAAATAATACATTAGCTGAAATTGGTTTAATGTTTATTATTTTTGTTATTTATTTTTTCGCGGGTAAGCTAGGGCTTAAGCTTGCTTATGAAAATGCAAGCGCAACTGCAGTATGGGCGCCGACGGGTATAGCAATAGCATTTTTCTTATTAAGAGGTTATCATATTTTTCCGGCTATTCTGCTGGGGGCATTCTTAATTAATGTTACAACGACGGGAGATATTCCGACTTCCATATTTATTGCAATCGGTAATACTCTCGAAGGTCTTGTTGCTGCATATCTTGTAAACAAATTTGCAAACGGAAAGCATGCTTTTGGAAATGTATATGATATATTAAAGTTTTCAATATTTGCAGGAATTCTTGCAACAACAATCAGCGCAACCATAGGTGTTACAAGTCTTTCTTTTTTTGGTTTTGTAAACTGGAACAATTATGTTTCAGTTTGGCTTACATGGTGGCTTGGTGATGCAGTAGGTGCGTTTCTCGTGGCACCATTGCTCATTCAATGGATTTTAAATCCACAAATTAAAATTAATAAAGAAAAAATTGTTGAGGGCACTCTTGTAATACTGACTCTTGCAGTTGTCTGTGTCATAATTTTTACTCCATTATCGTACCCTGCAGAAAACCATTATCCATTCAGCTATCTCATAATACCACCATTTGTCTGGATAGCTTTCCGTTTTTCACAGCGCTTTATAACAACTGCAGCATTTGCAATCAGTGTTGTAGCAATATGGGGAACACTTGAAAGGTACGGTCCTTTTGTGGTGGATTCACTCAATGATTCTCTTTTGTTTTTGCAGGCGTTTATCGGAATCATAACCGTAATGTCAATAAGTTTTTCTGCAGCAATAATCGAAAAAAACAAAAGCAGGAAATCACTGGAAGACAGCCAGAAAGATTTAAAAGATTTTATTGAAAATGCATCGGTCGGACTTCATTGGATCGGACCCGATGGAAAAATTATTTGGGCAAACAAAACCGAACTGGATTTGCTTGGATACACAGAAGATGAGTATATAGGTCATCACGTTTCCGAATTTCATCACAGTCAGGAAAAAATAAATGAGATACTTACGCGCTTAACGGACAATGAAACAGTTCATAGCTATGAAGCACAGTTGAAGTGCAAAGATGGCTCCATAAAACACGTTTTGATTTCATCCAATGTTTATTTCGAAGACGGAAAATTTATTCATACCCGGTGTTTTACCAAAGATATTACGGAGAAGCGGAAATTAGAAATGGAAGTTCAGGAACGTGAGCATGCGCTTCGCGAAGCAGAAAGACGCAGATGGACAATGCTTCAACGTTTGCTTGATAAGCTTCCCGCAGGGGCTTATACTTGCGATGCAGAAGGGTTAATCACATATTACAATGAAAAAGCGCTTGAGGTATGGGGACGCGCTCCTAAATTAAATGACCCGGTTGACCGCTACTGCGGTTCTTTTAGGCTTTTTCTTAATAGTGAGTTGATAAATCACAATACATGCTGGATGGCACGTGCATTACATAACGAACAGGATTATAACGGAGAAGAAATTGTAGTTGAACAGCCGACCGGAAATAAAGTTACAGTTCTTGCACATGCAAATCCTATTTATGATGATTCGGGTAAATTATTGGGAGCAGTAAATGTTCTTGTGGATATAAATGAGCGGAAAAAATTCGAGAGGTATCTCAATATACAATATTCTATTTCTAAAGCACTTGCCGGGTCAGGAACATCAAAGGAAGCTGCACAAAAAGTTCTTAAATCAATCTGTGAAGGCATAGGATGGGAGCTTGGTGCGTTATGGATTGTTGATAATAAATCGAATGTTTTACGAATCGAAAATTCCTGGTGCAAGCCCGAGAACAATGAAAAGTATTCTAAGATGGTGGAGCAGGAAAGAACATTTGAAAATGGAGAAGGGCTTCCGGGAAGAGTCTGGGAAACAGGCGCTCCGGCATGGGTGCACGATGTAACATCTGATAATAATTTCCCCCGCGCGCCGTTAGCTGTGGAAGCAGATTTACATGCAGGTCTGGCATTTCCAGTGAAAAATGAAAATGAAATAATAGCTGTTATAGAATGCTTCAATAAAAATATTCTGGAGCCGAAAGAAGATTTGCTTAATGTGCTTAATGCATCGGGTAGACAGATAGGAAACTATCTTGCAATGAAGAAAGCTGAAGAGGAAAAGCAAATAGCACAGGATACATATCAATCATTATTTGAATCAACCCTTGATGGAATTTTGATTGTTGATAATAACGGAACCTACGTAAATGTTAATGAAAGTTATTGCAGAATGCTAAAAGGCACCCGTGAAGAAATAATCGGTCAAAATTTCAGCAGGTTTATGCCGCCGGGTATGTTTCATCATGCGGCAAAGGCATTTGAAGATTTAAAAAACACCGGTTATTTCAGGGGAGAGTTTCCGTTAATGGCTCTTGACGGTTCAATTGTTCAGGCAGAATGGGTTTCAAAAGCAAACTTCATTCCGGGAATGAGTTTCTGCGTTGCAAGAGACATATCAGAGAGAAAACTTGCCGAAAAAAAATTAAATGAAGAATATTCATTCAGGAAAGCCATTGAAAATTCGGTAGCATCAGGAATAGCTGCTATAAATTTTAACGGAACGCAAACGTATGTTAATCCGGCTTTGTGCAATATGCTGGGCTGGACTGAAGAAGAACTTACAGCGGCAACGCCTCCGTTTTTTTATTGGCCTCCTGAAGAAATAGAAAACATAAACAATGCCTTTGCAAAAACTTTGCAGGGCACAGCGCCTCCAAACGGATTTGAGCTTAAATTCTGCAAGAAAAACGGTGAAAGATTCGATGTGCTTGTAAATGTTAATCCCATCAAGGATAGCGAAGGAAAACCCTCCGGCTGGCTAGCGTCAGTGACTGATATTTCTCTGATGAAAAAAGTCGAAAAAGAATTGAAGGATTCATATCTGAAAATGGAAGAGCGTGTAGCTGAAAGAACAAAGGAACTGCATATTATTGTTGAAGAAATGGAAAGAGAAATATCCGAAAGAAAAAGAACGGAAGAAAAATTAAAAGATGCTCATGAAGAGCTCATTCATTCGGAAAAGCTTGCATCACTCGGAAGATTTGCATCCGGCATAGCACATGAAATCCGGAATCCGCTTGCAAACATAAGCGCTCTTGCACAGCTTCTGAATAAAGATAAAAGTCTTGATATCAGAGTAAGGCAGCATTTGGATTATATATTGGTAAATTCAGACATTGCAAACAATATCATCAAAGATTTATTGATGATTGCATCACCGCATAATGTAAATCTTAAATCGACTAAGATAAGCGACATTATTGAAAATCTTTATAACCTTGTAAAACCAAGGTGTGATAAATATAATGTTTCTCTTAGCATAGAATTAAACGAGAATCTTCCGAAAGTAAAAACAAATCAGGAAAAACTGCAAACTGCATTTTTAAATTTCGTTTCGAACTCAATAGATGCGATGCCGCATGGAGGTGAATTGAAAATTTCTGCCAAAGCAGACAATAACACAAATGAGGTAATTGTGTCATTTAAGGATACCGGAATAGGAATAAAATCTGAAAATCTGAATAAGGTTCTTGAGCCGTTTTTTACTACAAAGGATGCCGGAACCGGATTGGGTTTAAATCTGGCTTATGAAGTTATAAAAGCAAATTCAGGGAAATTAAATATTAATAGTAAAGTTAACGAAGGCACGGAAATTATCATACGACTGCCTGTCTGTAAAGAATGCTAATACATGAAAAAAATTTTAATTGTTGACGATAACAAATATATTCGTTTTGCATTATCTGTCTTGATGGAACAATCCGGTTATAACGGACACGAAGTCGGGGAAGGCGAAAAAGTAATTGCTGAGGTTAAATCCAAAAACCCGGACTTAGTCATACTCGATAAAAAACTTCCCGGTTATGACGGTCTCGACCTTCTTGTCGAAATTAAAAAAATAAGACAAGAACTTCCGGTAATTATTTTAACTGCATATGGCGATGAAAAAACTCGTGAGAGGGCATTGGAGCTTGGTGCAGATGTTTTTATGACCAAACCGTTCGATAATGATGAAATTATAAGCACGATAGAACGACTTTTAAAATAATTCGAGAGTTCATAACTTACCACCAACCAATAATTACTCAAAACTTGTCATTTTTATTTAAGGTATCCGTTATAATTTTAATTCCTTTTATAATTGCTGCAATTTATGCCGCACCGTTATCTGCGGGGATATTAATCATATCGGTAATTTTCATAATAATATTTTTTTATTCGAACAAAGAGAGGAACAATGCTTCATAAATTAACAGAACTGGAAGAGAATGTAAGAAACTCAAAACTTCCGGAAAACCAGAAAACAGAAATTTTAAACAACATAGATGATTTGCGAACCGAATACATCAGTTCGGGAGAACAGCATACAAATCCTGTCAAAGCATCTTACAGTGCTTTGCGCAAATCGATATTGGAGTTTGAAAAAGAACATCCGACGTTAGTGAAGAACGTAAATGAAATTTCTACGATGCTCTCTAATATGGGTATTTAGTTTCAGATAAGTCATTATGAGCGAAGCGAAGAGTCAAACCCGCCTCACTCATAATGATATAAAATTATTAGTAGTTTACTTCTTTGAAGGTTACATCTGAAGGCGGAGTAACTTCACTATCACTGATTCCCGAATCCAAATCAATTGCCGTTGCTTCCATAGTCATTCCTTCGGTTTTCACTTTAAGCGGAATCATGTTATCATAAACGCTTATTGTGGAGCCCGGTGACATTTCATATATGTCGCATTCTTTTCCTATGATTGTTTCAGTTCCGATTTTTTTGAATTTCTCGAGTTCTTTTTTCAAGTCGGCATAGTCAATTTCAGAAGGGTCTTTCTTTGCTTTATCTTTAATTTTCATTTTGGTGTTCTGTTTTATGTCGCCCATATCCATCATTGTATATATCCATTCAGCATCATTAAAGCCCTGCATGCTTACTTTTTGTCCCTGCATATCATAGGACATGTTGGTTTTTGATTTTTTTCCTTTCACTGCAATCACACCGCTTCCGTTCATCATTCCGGAAATTTTATAATCAATTTTAAATCCCTTGTTCATAATATCTGCGGGATTACTGCCGGAGGAGCTTCCGGTGTTATTACTGCTTGTGGTTGTTCCGGCAGAATCGGTTTTGCCGCCCGTTGTATTCTGATTTTTTGAACAACCTTGAAACGAAATCTGCAAAGAAATGAAAACTGCAATTAAAAATAAAAGTTTTAATAGATTTTTCATTTTACTGTGTTTTTTATTATTTTCTTAACTTGAAAACATAATGTTAAAAAGTATTATTTTGTTTGTTCTTTAAGTTTTGCCTGAATTTTTTGTTTCTGGTCAACGTATGATTTTCTTGTTCCCCAGATTGCAAGAGACTTGTCAATATATTCATCAGCTGTTTTGTAATCTCCCATAGCATAATATAAATTGGATTTTACAAAGCTCGGACCTGCTTCAAAAACTCCGCCTTCTAAATAAGGAAAAGCCAAGTCGGTATTTTTAATAGCTTCCATTCTCATTTCATTTGTTGCCTTCTCATCTTTTGAAACTTTCGATGCCTTGCCCAGATAATACTGACCGATGTAAAAATTTACCATCTCATCAGAACCATACTTTGACTCGAGGATTGCTTTATACTTATCAATGTCGTCCTGTTTTCCTTTACCGACTGCATCATTGAATAAAAATATATAGGCATCTTTCTGCATATTTGATTCCGGAAATCTGGTGATTAATTCTGCAACCGCAACCGTATCATTTTTTCCCATTGCGGTCTGGAATAAAGCATCATCATAATATCCCGATGCATTTCCTTCGTCATTTTTGATTACGAACTCAAAATATTTTCCTGCATCCTCAGCTTTACCAACATTGAGAAGTTTTTCCGCATACAAATAATTTGCGGTAACATCATTTGCATTTTCCATTACTGCTTTCTGCAATGCAGGAAGAGTCTTTACTCGGTTTGAGTAATTCTTTATTGTTTCAAGAAAATCTTTTGCAGGATAATACCCGTAAATTCTATCGACTTCATTTCCGTCACCGTCAACAAAAACAATTGTCGGATAACCAACTACATTATATTTTTTGGCAAGCTCAATGCCCTCGCCTTTTTCCGCATCAACCTTCCAGTTGATTTGGTTTTTCGATGCAAAATCAATTATTTCAGGATTTGTGTAAACCTTTATGTCTGTATGCACGCACCAGATGCACCAGTCGGTTATGAAGTCAATCATTAAAAGCTTGTTTTCAGCTTTTGCTTTTGCAAGAACTTCCTGAAATGTTCCGTTCTCAAATTGAAGCTCGTTTGAATAAGAGATTTTAGAACAGAGAATTAACGCAAATAAAATTAAAAGTATTTTTTTCATATTATAAATTACTGATTTTTAAACTTCTTATGTTTTTAAAAGGAACTATATTAATTGAATAAAGTTGTAATATTACTATGATACTATCAAATTATACATTAGGATTCAAAATAAAAAGGTTTTTTTTGGCTGTTCTTATCGTATTTTTGGGCTCATCTATAGGTGTTTCTCAGGGATTTTCTCAGACTAAGAAGCCGCCGGTAAAAGAAAAAACATTTTATCTCGGAATTGGAACCTCAATCTCGTCGTTTTTGGGAGGTGAATTTGGCAACAGGTTTCAGATAAGATACGGAGAAGATGAATATAACTACGATGGATATAATTATGATTACGGACCTTCATACAGTCTGAGCCCTGTTCAGATTGCAATAATTGCAGGAAAGAAGCTTAATGAAAATATCTCGCTTGAACTTGAGATGTCATTTTTTAACCATACAAAAGGTTTCATAGACAACAGGGATATAACAACCGGCTCTAATGCAGGCACTCCTTATTATGATTCTTATGAAAGAGCAAAAATGCTTTCAATACCATTGATTGCATCGGTGAAATATTTCCCGGGAGGAAGAACTAACAGCGGGATTTACCTGACTGCAGGCGCAGGTTATGCCTATATGCGGGAATCCATTGAGCGTGTAAGAACATTAAAATATTTTGACAACTATTATTATTACTATTATTATTCGAAGCAGACTCTTGCAAGCTATTCAGACCACCAATGGCTGCCCGTGATGAAGCTTTCTGCAGGAACAGCATTTGATTTATTCGGAACTCTTGCAGGCGACGTTGAGCTGACTTATACTAACTTCAAAACAGTAAAAGAATTTGGCGACCCGCTTACCACAGGTCACGGTTCGTCGTTTCTCCAGAACCTTGCTTTAACGGGAAAGTTCTTTTTTGACATTTAAATTGTAACAACCTCCTAACCCCCTTTGCTAAGAGGGAATTTTCTCAAATTTATTTTTAACTCCATTTAACATAACAATTAACTTAGGTATTTTGCATAAATACTTAATCCGGGTTAATTGCATCCTGTCTTAAAAACCATAATCGGTCTTTTGATATTATTGATAGCGGTTTTCATAACGCTTGGAGTTCTCTTCAGCGACTTAACGCAAAGGTCATTTTATGAAGAAACGGGAACAGTAAAAGTCGAAGGAATCACCGATACTGTCAACGTCATAAGAAATAATTTCGGAGTTGCGCATATTTATGCACGCAATGAACGCGATATGTATTTTGCGCAGGGATATACTCACGCGCAGGACAGGTTATGGCAGATGGACATTATGCGGCGTGTTGCTGAAGGACGTCTTTCGGAAATTTACGGAAGGGACGTTCTTGATTATGATGTTTTGTTCAGAACAATCGGCATCGGAAAATCAGCTTACTCATTTTATAACCAGCTCTCACCAAAAACAAAATCGATTCTCGACAGCTACACAAAAGGTGTTAATTATTTTATTCAGACTCACATAAAAAATCTTCCGCTTGAATTCGACGTGCTTAACTATAAACCCGATGAATGGAAGCCCGAGCATAGTTTGATGATAGTCCGTTTGATGGGATGGGATTTAAACCTTTCATGGTATGCTGATTATATGTTCGGTGAAGTTGTGAATAAGCTCGGACTTGAAAGAGCAAAAGAGCTTTTTCCAATTTATCCCGAAACAGGACCGTTTGTAATTCATACTAACAAAGAAACAGAAAAGAAAGATTCAGTAAAAACTAAAAATGAAAAAAAGGATGTCACCCTGAACTTGTTTCAGGGTCAACGTGATGGAAATTCTTTTACTCAATATCCTCCCCTTGTATTGCCTCCCGACAAGTCGGGACGTTCCGCCTCCAAAGGGGGAAATAATATTTCTTATAATGTAATTGAAAATAATTATAAATCCCTTGCAGTTGAAGGCGCAGATTTTTTTAATACGGTTAAAAATTATAGAAATTATTTCGGCATCGAGGGTTCGCACATCGGAAGCAATGCATGGGTTGTCAATGGCAAGAAAACAGAAAATGGAAAACCGATTCTCGCTAATGACCCTCATTTGAGTTTGTCAGTTCCTTCGAAGTGGTATGAAATTCATTTATATAACGACCAGTATAAAAGCAGCGTTGCAGGATACAGTCTGCCGGGAACGCCGGCGGTTGTAATCGGCTCTAACAATGTTATCAGTTGGGGAATGACCAGCTTGATGAGCGATGACTCGGATTTTTATATTTTGCAGCTGGATTCATCAAACAGAACAAAGTATAAAATCAAAGATGCAACATATCCGCTTGACAGCTTAGTTGAAAGCATAAAAGTAAAAGGCGAGAATGATTCTTATGATTTTACATGTTACACAACGCGCTTGGGTCCTGTTATTTCAAATCTTAATGTTTCAGGTTTCGGAAGAAAGCGCGAGCTCAGAACCTCACCTGATAAAATTATTGTTCTGCGATGGACAGGTTTTGATTTTTCAGATGAGCTTGAAGCAATTTACAAAGTCAACTACGCTAAAAGCTGGACTGAATTCAGAAACGGTCTTTCTTTATTCGGGGTTCCACCCTCCAATTTTGTGTATGCGGATACTTCAGGCAATATCGGTTATCAGGTAGCAGGGAAAATTTCTTTGCGTAATAATGTAACAGGCGCAGATAACGGTTATATCCCGACTTATACTTCGATGGGAACAGTTGATTTTACGGGATATGTTCATTTTGATGAGCTTCCGAATGAATACAATCCTCAGAAAGATTATATAGTTACAGCAAACAACCCGCCGTTAAAAGATTATAAATATTATATCTCTGACTTATTTGAGCCGCCTTACCGCGCAATGCGTATTGACGAGATTCTGAAATCACGCGGAAGCTTTTCTGCAGATGAGTTCAAGCTTATCCAAACCGATTTTATGAATCTTCTTGCAAAGCAATACTGCGAATATTTGTTTGAAGCATTCAGGGATTCGGTCGGCATTCCGATGGATTACAGAAAATATTATGAGCTGTTGAAAAAATGGGATTATCAGATGACGGCATTCAGCCCTGCAGCGACAATTTTTGCTGCGTTTGAAATTCAGCTTTATAAAAACTTATATATGAATTTGCTTGGCAAAGATGTTTACGATAATTATGTTTTTATTCAGAATGTTCCTGTTAGAAATACTGTCAAGCTTCTTACAAAAAATAACTCGTGGCTTTTTTCTGATGGCCAGAACGAAACAACAAACAGAAATTTCATTTTGCGTAAAAGCTTTATTGACGGAATAGATGAACTGAAAGAAATTTCCGGAACGGATGATTATAACAATTGGCTCTGGGGAAATTATCATAAAATTCTTATGCAGCATCCACTGGGACAGGTGCCGGCGCTTGGCGGAATCTTGAACATCGGTCCTTATGAAATGGGCGGAAGCGGGGTCACTGTTAATAATGCCGAGTATAATTTTTCAAAACCACTTGAAAGCGGAAATTTTAACTTTACTCTGGGAGCGTCGATGAGGATGATTGTTGACTTATCAAAAAATAAAAATTTACTTACTATAATAACGACAGGACAATCGGGACAGCCATTGCATCCTAACTACAGAGACCAATCCAGGTTATGGCTGAACGGAGAATATACATCAATCACTATCGATTTCAATGAGCTTCTAAAAGAAGAGCTTAAAGTTTTAAAATTAGAACCATAAAAATTCTCATTTATTGAAAAAAATTTTACTGCTTGGCTCAGGTGAGCTGGGAAAAGAATTTACAATCGCTGTCAAGCGACTCGGACATCAGGTCATTGCTGTTGATTCATATAACAACGCGCCTGCACAGCAGGTAACGAATGAACGCGAAGTTATAAACATGCTTGACGGCAACGAACTCGATAGAATCGTTGCGAAGCATAAGCCCGATATTATCATTCCCGAAATAGAAGCAATCAGAACAGAAAAATTATTTGATTATGAATCGGTCGGAATACAGGTTGTTCCGAGCGCAAGAGCGGTGAACTATACAATGAACCGAAAAGCAATCCGCGATTTAGCCGCAAAAGAACTCGGACTTAAAACTGCTAAGTATAAATATGCCTCAACACTTGATGAGTTTAAAAATGCAATTAAAGAAATCGGCATTCCTTGCGTTGTGAAACCTTTGATGTCATCATCGGGCAAAGGACAGTCAACTATTAAATCTGAAAGTGACATTGAGAAAGCCTGGGAATATGCAACAACAAAAGGTCGCGGAGATTTTAATGAAATAATAATTGAGGAGTTTATTGATTTCAAATTTGAAATCACGCTGCTCACGGTTACACAAAAAAACGGCGAGACGTTATTTTGCGCGCCGATTGGCCACAGACAGGAACGAGGTGACTATCAGGAAAGCTGGCAGCCGTGTCCGATGGATGAAAAGCTTTTGAAGAAAGCACAGGACATAGCAAGGGAAGTTACAAAAGCGTTAACGGGTGCAGGAATCTGGGGAGTTGAGTTTTTTATTTCAGATGATGATGTTTATTTTTCAGAGCTTTCCCCAAGACCTCACGATACGGGAATGGTAACACTTGCAGGGACACAGCAGTTTAATGAATTCGAGCTTCATGCAAGGGCAGTTCTTGGTCTGCCGATTAACGAAATTAAGCTCTTGAAAAACGGAGTCAGTGCAGTTATACTTGCAGATGAAGAAGGTATAGAAAATCCGCAATACACAGGACTTGATGAAGCATTGAAAGAAAAAAATTCTGATGTAAAAATTTTTGGAAAGCCGGTTACAAGAAAATTCAGACGGATGGGAGTAGCGCTGACGTTTGGTGATGAAGGTGAGAGTATGGATACATTACGAGAACGTGCCAAAAGCATTGCATCAAAAGTAAAGGTAATCAAATGAATAAAACATATGGTATTGGGATTCCCGCCTTCGCGGGAATGACTTCCTTAATATTATTTATTGTTTTAATTTTTCCTTTCGAAGCAAAATCTCAGGATAATGATTCCACAAAAAGCATCATTGATATTGTTCAGGAATATATTGAACTGAGAAGGGCATTTGATGACAATTCCGAATCAACAAAACCCGCGCTTTTTTCATATTCAAAAAAAGATGACGAGGATGCAATTTATAAAATAGATGCTGCGATTCTTTATAAGAAACTCGATTACACAGACTTTGCAATTGCTCCGTTTGTTCAATTTGAATACATAAGCGGAGGCAAAGACAGAAAAGAAAAAGTAAAAGGCGGACTTACATTTAAATATTATTTATACAGAACAAAAAACAGTGCGGGGAAAATAGAACCGGAAGTTTCTTTCTGGAAAGATTTTTATTCAAAGAGAGAATTATTTGAAGCAAAACTTTCTTTCAATCCGACGTTTCCTAACTTTGCAATTCCTATAATGGACGCGTCGAAAGTTAAATTCAAATATAACGGGAAGGATAACCGCTGGGTGTATGGATTAAATCCAACCATCGGATTCGACTATCAAAGGCAAACGGGACCTAAGAAAAAAGATGATTTTAAAACTTATGATTCATTTGCATCATTGAGCTTTACTGTTAAAAGGTATTATATTCAGTTTGATTTAACAGGAAGAATCGAACGGGAAATAAATCCGAGCGTAAATTATGGATATAAATACGAAGGAACGGCAACTCTTTATCTTGATGAAAAAGAAAGGTCATCGCTGAATGCAAAGTTTGAGCAAGAAGAAAGAGATGATGAAAGAAAACGAAGAATAACTCTGGGATTGGGATTAAAATTATGAACAAATGGATTTCATAAAAGTAAATAAAGAATACATATCTTCATTTTTTTCTGATGATGAACTTAGAAAAGTTCAGGCGGAAGTTTTTAACGCTGATAATTCTTTAACATATGGAACGGGTAAAGGCAGTGATTTCCACGGATGGATGGATTTGCCGGCAAGGATTTCAGAGAGTGAGATTAATGATATAAAATACTGTGCCGAAAACTTGCGTTCAATTTCTTCGGCAGTCGTTGTCATAGGCATAGGCGGTTCGTATCTCGGTGCAAGAGCGGTTATTGAAGCATTAAGCCCGTCGTTCAAAAATAAATTTGAAAAAGGTAATCCCGATATTCTATACGCTGGGCATAACTTGAGTGAAGAATACCTTCACGAACTTCTGAGTTTATTAAGCGGAATTGATTATTCCATCATTGTTATTTCAAAATCAGGAACGACAATTGAACCTGCAGTCGCTTTCAGATTGCTGAAAAATCATATTGAAACAAAATACGGCAAGGATGAAGCAAGAAAAAGAATCGTAGCGGTCACCGATAAATCAAAAGGAGCATTAAAAAAACTTGCGGATGAAGAGGGCTACAAGACTTTCGTAATTCCCGATAATGTCGGCGGAAGATTTTCAGTTTTGACTCCTGTTGGATTGCTTCCTGTTGCATGCGCTGGAATTGACATATCCGGTTTGCTTCAAGGAGCAAAAGATATTTTAAACCATATTAATAAAGAAAAAGATTTTTTTAATAATCCTGCATGTTTGTATGCCGGGCTGAGAAATATTTTATACCGAAGCTGGAAAGAAATAGAAATTATGGTAAGCTATGAACCTAAACTTGGTTATCTTATCGAATGGTGGAAACAATTATATGGTGAGAGCGAGGGAAAACAAAGGAAAGGATTATTTCCGGTAGGAGTAAATTTCACGACTGACCTTCACTCACTTGGTCAAATTATTCAGGACGGCAAAAAGAATTTTTTCGAGACTGTTCTATGGGTTGATAGGACAAACGCCGAAATAAAGATTCCCGAAGCACAAAATGATCCGGATGGATTGAATTATCTGTCGGATAAACGAATCAGTTATATAAATGAAAAAGCAATGCTTGGCACAGTTCAGGCGCATACGCAGGGAAGCGTTCCTAATATCCTCATTAAAATTCCTGAATTAAATGCATATTACATCGGTCAATTAATATATTTCTTTGAGCGTGCCTGCGGTATCAGCGGATACATGTTAGGAGTCAACCCATTCGACCAGCCCGGTGTGGAAGCATATAAAAAAGAAATGAAAAAACTATTATGATTGAAGGTTATTTAATGTATCAGCAAATAAGCGGAATCATTCTATAATTTTTCTGCTTTGCTCACAAGCCATAGTTTAAACGGAAATTCCATTTTTTCTTTTTTTAACTCAAACAATAGTTCATCTTTTTTTTTCTCATCTTTTTTTTCTTTCGCATCTATAAGTTTTGAATAATAATTCACAAATACTCTCAATTTATTTCGTAGCTCTTTTGAAATAATATCATTTTCTTTCAGGAACTGCCTCACGGAATGAATCAGGTAATGAGTATCCTGAATCATATCAAGTTCATAAAATATTATCAGTTTATACTGACGGTAATTTATACGGTCATAATAATCTACTTCTTTTATTTGTGAAAGAATCTCAAGCGCTTTTTGATATTCTTCTCTTGAAAATGCCAGATCAAATTCGCATGCTTTTATTGTATTTTCTCTGATTCTTTCATTCAGATATTTCGAAAATGTATTTAAAAATTTTTCAGCTTTTCTGAACTCACCCAGGTAATTGTAGGTCTGAAAAGCGATGCTGAACAAAGTCGGGTCTATTGCATTTGTAGAAGGCTCAACTATAACATTAATTTTAATTAAAAATTCAATTATGTCGGCAATGTGACGGTTATATAACGGAGTGTCTGAGGAATTCAGGCTTCTGCCTCTGAGACACCAATTTATCATAAGTGTTGAATACATATAAAATGCTTTCGGAGCAGCATTCTTTCCTTTTTTAATCATGAGTTTTTTAGCCTTCAGAAAATATTCCGGGTTTTTGGGCTGCTGAAATGCTTTCATCATATTGTAATTAAAGCGGATTACATCTTTAAATGGTGAAGATTCTTTTTCGAGTTCAGCCAGGAAATTTTCTAAGTTAATATTCTTAAAAAACTCTTCCGCTATGTTTTTTTCAAAGTTGTAAACTTCAATGTTAACATACTTTCTTGTCTGCTCCTGCATTAAAATCGAAAGAATGTAAATGATTATATATTCATAATATTTCATACGTTCGGCAAAAACTTCTTTATTCTTTTTTTTATCGGAAGCTATCTGTATTTGGGGAACCTGTAAAAAGTGTTTTTCAGTCAGGACAAGAAAATCAAATTCATCCTGTTTTTTATAATATGTTTCAACATCATTCCATTTTGTGTCATACAAATTGTGCAGATGCCTGCTACGGTAAAACATAAGCAGGTACCTGTCAGGAAGTTTTGTTTTTTTAATTTCCGAAATCGAAATATATTCTTCGCACATTTTAAAAAGCCCGGATGATAATTTGCGTATGGTTGCGTCATTATATGATTTACCGGGATAAAGACGTTTAAAAATTCGTTCACGGCTTATTTTACTTTCATCGAAGTCCGGATAATATTTCTTTAATTCCTGCCAGAATTTCAACAAATAGGCGCTGCTGCCAAAATATGGTGAACGCACGAACCTGTCAAAATCTTTAATTTCAGACGGATTTAGCGTTTTTAAAACCTTTATGATTGAAAAATTCTTCATTTGGACATTATGAAAATTTATTCACATTTTTAAAAAAATCTGTTTGCATAATAACTTTACATTGTGCAATTTTGAACTATGAATGAAAAGGAAAAAATTTTATGGCTTCTTCTGAAAGATAAAACTTACAGCGGTCTCAGATTCAAAAGACAGCACCAAATCGGAAAATATGTTCTCGACTTTTACTGCGAAGAACAAAAAATTGCTTTAGAGCTTGAAGATGGATTTAAGGATGACAAAAAAAGCTTATACCATTCTTTAAGAAAAGATTTTTTTCGTTCAAACGGTATTAAAGTAATCAAACTTCCCGAATCTTCATTACAAAGTGAAATTAAACATCTGTTAAATAAAATACTCTATAAAAAAAGGAAAACAAAATGACAAAAAAAATATTTTTACCGGCAATTTTTTTATTTGCATTACTTGCATTTTTTAACACGGAAGCATCTGCTCAGTCAATTTACTTCTGTGAAGGTGTTGACTCTGACGGTTATCCGATTGAATCAGCATCAACATTCAACATTAACAGAAGCGGCGGCTTCCTTTATGTTCTTTGCCGTCTGCCTTATACAATTGAATGTAAATCAGTCCGATATGAAATTTACAGAAACGGTGATTATGATAATACCGTTTATGTTGATACAGAATATGACTGGGTTTGGTTCTGGAAAAAGATAACATTTTATAAAAACGGCAATTATACTTTCTATCTTTATGATTGTTTTGGAAACAGCTTAGGTTCAGCTTCAGTCAGGATTAATTATAATTAAATCTAAGGTATTAGTTTTTACAACAAAAAGGGGCGAAAGCCCCTTTTTTATTTTGTCTAAAATTTAAAAAATCTATTACTGATTCATCTTTGAAATCATGTTTCTTGCATTCTCGTTATCAGGATTAAGCTCAAGAGATTTTTCATAATTCAATATTGCATTCACCTTGTCGCCTTTTAGCATGTAAGCTTCTCCCAGGCTGTCATAAACGTTAAATGAGTTAGGATATTCTTCAACATTAAGTTTTAATACGGCAATTGCTGCATCGAAATTACCGCCTTGTAAAAATGTATAACCAAGGGAATTCAACTGACCTTCCTTGAAATTATATATGTCAGGTTCATTTGCTTTTATCTCTCTATACTTAGCAATCATTGCATCAACGCCGCTTTCAATGAAAACAGGAAGTAAAACATCTTCAAGCGCAATTTTAGGCTCGCTCACGCTCATAAGCTCAACATCGAAAATCAAAGTTGCTCCGGGAGGAATTACATCTCCTGCGCCTCTCTCGCCATAAGCAAGATTGGAAGGAATGATAAGCTGATATTTATCACCGATATTCATCAATGCAATACCTTCATCCCATCCTTTTATGACCTGCCCTTTTCCGAGAACGAATTCAATCGGCTCTTTTCTTTCGATTGATGAATCAAAAACCTTTCCGTCGGTTAACCGTCCCGTATAATGAACCTCAACTGCTTTTCCGTTTACCGCAGGCGCGCCGCCGGATTTGGAAATAATAATGTATTTTAACCCCGACGCAGTTGTGACAGTATCATTCTGCGCAAACACGTTTGATGAAATAAATAGGGAAAGAATTATTAAATATTTAAGCATGATATAATAAAAGTTTATTTTTATAAACAACAAAACAGTGTCATTCCGCGAAGGCGCGAATCCAAACTATTAAGATTCATTATTCAAAAAATTTTACGTTCTAAAATATCTTTGAGTATATACTCTTAGAACGAAAAACCATTTTTGATTAGATTCCCGCCTTCGCGGGAATGACAAACCGTAAAATTTTATTTTGCCGTTGTTGGTGTTTTCACCAACAACCCATTATAAATTCTTCTCTATATAATCGATTAGCGAATGAATTACCTTTATATGTATCTCCTGCACTCGGTCTGAGTAATTCGATTTCGGCGCGCGAATTTCAATATCGCAAAACTCAGCCATCTTACCTCCGTCTTTACCTGTAAGTCCGACAACTTTCATTCCTTTCGTCTTTGCCGAATCAATTGCATTCAATATATTTTTTGAGTTTCCGCTTGTGCTGAGTGCTAGAAGAACGTCACCCTTGTTTCCCAGCGCCTCAACATATCTTGAAAAAATAAAATCAAAACCGTAATCATTTCCTGTGCAGGTAATATGCGAGACATCAGATATTGCGATTGCAGGAAGTGCTTTTCTTTCGTCTCTGAATCTTCCTGTCATTTCTTCTGCGAAGTGCATTGCATCGCACATCGAACCGCCGTTTCCGCAGGATATAATTTTGTTTCCCGATTTCACGGCTGTAACCATTAAATCACCGGCTTTTTTCACCCGTTCAAAATTCTCAGGGTCAAAAATAAAATCATCTAAAACTTTCTTTGCCTCTAAAAAATTGTCTTTAATTGAATCCATTCAAATTTCGGTATTTTCAGATAACGTTTTTATTTTAAACAATATTTCTTAAATTAAATTAATATTAAATACTGGAATTAATCATATTTTTCAATAAAATCCCCGATAATCTAACACATATGAATCCTATTCTTACAAAACTAAAACTATTTTTGTTTCTTCTTATTGCTAATTGCACATTGTTAATTGCAAATTCTAATGCTCAGTGGACTTTCATAAACCCGTATCCGACGACGGAAGATATTTTCAGCATTGCCACTCCTGCTCCGAATAAAATTGTCGGCATAACAAATTTTATCGGTGATGCAGTTATCAGCACGAATGCAGGTGCTAATTGGACGACCGTTCCAGTTGGTGACGGTATAATCCGCGCAATAAATTTTGTTGATGCAAACACGGGATATGCAGCCGGAGCATTTACGGAAATGCTTTTCAAGACGACTAACGGCGGATTTAACTGGTTTCATCTTGCCGGCTCGCCCGATACAACAAAATACGGAGTTCATTTTGCAAACCATCTCACAGGATGGTGCGTAGGGTTTAATGGTTTCATAATGAGAACAACTAACGGCGGAGTGAACTGGGTTTCGCAAACAAACCCGGGAATTACAACTTCAACATTGTATGGAGTTTTCGCTCCGGGTTCGCTTCTTGTTCACGTTGTCGGAAATGCAAACTCTGTCTTGCGTTCGACTGACGGCGGAAGCACGTGGGTGAATCATCCGCAGATTTTCCCAACAAGCACAGATTATCGCGGAGTTAGATTTATCGGAACATCGAACGGTATGATTTGCGGTTCAGGAAAAAGAATTGCCATAACCACAAACAGCGGAGTTAACTGGACTGTATCATATAATCCGGGAGGTTCTGTTTTGCTTTGGTCAATCGACAGGGATTATCTTGGTAACGTAATAGCAGTTGGCGCAAGCGGAACAATCATTCGTTCGACAAATGACGGCGCAACATGGAGCGAAACAACAGCCCCTGGATTCACCGGAACATTGTATAACGTTAAGTTTGATGGTAACAATACTGCTTATGCTGCAGGCGCAGACGGAAAAGTTTTTAGAACGACAAACGCAGGCGCAAACTGGACTGAAGTAAGCAAGAGCTTCTCAACTGCATCAATTCAGGGAATGAGTTTCTTGAATATAAACACAGGTTATGCAGTTGCTGCAAATGGTTTTATAAGCAAAACAACAAACGCGGGAATTTCATGGACAACACAAACTTCACCCGTAACTACTCAGCTTGAACAAGTACAGATGATTGACGCGAACAATGCATACATCTGCGGATACTCGGGAAAAATTTTAAAGACAACAAACGGCGGAACAAACTGGATTGATCTTGGAGGAACAGCTACAAATGAATTATTGGATTTAGACTTTTTGGATGCTAACACGGGATTTGTTGCAGGGCAGAGCAGTCAGGTATTGAAAACAACAAACGGCGGAGTGAACTGGACTAACATAAACATCCCCGGAAATGTTTTAATATACGGAGTTGATTTTGTGAATGCAAACACCGGCTGGGTTGACGGTGTCGGAGAAGTTATTTATAAAACCACAAACGGCGGAACAAGCTGGACTTTGCAGTGGGATGGGTCTTCACTCGGTTTATACGGATTATCTATGGTTGATGAGAATAATGGTGTTGCAGGCGGTTCAAGCGGACTTGTGCTATGGACATCTAACGGTGGTACAACATGGACACCGGCAACCACGCAGCCTGCTTCTACTGTTTGGGATGTGAAAATGCGAAACGCGCTTTCAGGTTATGCAGGCGGTGCAAGCGGTTATGTTTATAAAACAGTTGATGGCGGAAGAAACTGGACTCAGGAAACAAGGATTACGATTAATACTTTTAATACTGTTACAATTTCAGGTGACGGTTATGGTTTGGCAACGGGAAATTCAGGAACAATGATTCGTTCGCTCACACCTCTTGTTGGAATTACTCCTGTTACAAGTGAAATTCCTGCTGAATATAAATTGATGCAGAATTATCCCAATCCATTTAATCCGACCACCAATATCGAATTTCGGATTGTGAATTTCGGATTTGCAAAACTAACCGTGTATGATGTAACAGGTAAATTGGTTAGAACATTAGTAAATGAAAATTTATCACCCGGAAGTTATAATGTTGAATTTGATGCGACTTCACTTTCAAGCGGAATATATTTCTACAGATTGGAAACAAATAACTTTTCCGAAAGTAAAAGAATGATGTTAATAAAATAAACAAAAGGATGTCATCCTCGTGAAAGCGGGGATCCCATTCTTAACTATATGAAATCATTATTTATTTTTCTTTTTTTGATTATTGCGGCCTGCGAGGCAAACTCGCAGGTTGTGTTTGTTACGGGTTGGAAGTCGGATGCCGACAAGCAGGTCTATATTTCCGAATGGAAAAGCGATGCGGATATGCTTGTATATGTAACCGACTGGAAAGTTGATGCGAAACCAAACTCAGGCATGTGGTATTTTACAGAGTGGAAGTCTGATGCCGACTGGCAGATTTATTTTACAAGCTGGAAAAGTGACGCTGACATAATTATAAAATTCACATCATGGAAATCCGAAGCCGGCTGGACAGATAAGGGTAAGAAAAAATTCGGATTGAACTAAAATTCTTTGAAACAAAACTCCTACTCAAGCAGTATATACGACTAAACTCACAAAACACCATTTTATGACAATTTATCTACTCTTTTAAATAGAAGAATAGATAAAATATGAACTCAGTTAATGATTATCCTGACCTGGAACTCCCCGGCGCAGGTAATCCTCTAACATTCATTATTTGCCGCAACCTCATTTCAATTTTCAACATTCATTCCGTTAGTCATAACGGAGCTCAATTCATTGTCTTTGCAATAATATTTATAATATTCCCGATTGTTTCACCATTCTTTTCCCAAATCAATTCATCCAAGAATAATTTCTCAAAACTATTTTTAACAAACTTAAAATCAATATCTCACGATATTGATATTTTTCCAGAAGGAGAATAAAATGGAAAACCAAGACAGTGGCGGAAGTCATTTTGTCCGGACATTTGCAAATTCGTTAGCATTTAAAATTATTGTTATTGTCGGATTAATATTTTTTCTTTTAATTCCATCGGCGTTTATTGGCTCGCTTATAGAAGAAAGACAGGAAGTCAAAGATGCGGCATTCACGGAAGTTTCATCAAACTGGGGCGGCAAGCAAAATATCGGCGGTCCCGTTCTTTACATTCCTTATGTGAAAACAATCAAAGATACAAACGGGAAAATTAATACTTACGAAGACATTGTGAAAATTTTGCCTTTGAACCTGAGTATCGACGGTAAAGTAGATTCGGAGCTCAGAAACAGAGGTATATATAAATTTACTTTATACACAACTCACAATAAAGTTACCGGCAAGTTTGACCTTAGCCATATTCCCGACATTGATACAAACAACACACGTCTCAAATGGAATGAAGCATATGTTCTTTTCGGTATCAGCGACATGAAAGGAATAAAAGATAATATTCGCTTGAAATGGAATGATATGCAGACGCAGTTTTCTGCAGGATTGATATCGGCAGATGTTTTTGATGCAGGCGTAAGCTCAAGTGTGAATGTTATTCCTTTTGAAATAAATAATTTTGAAATTGACCTTACTCTAAACGGCAGTGAGAGCTTGACGTTTCTTCCGCTCGGGAAAGAAACGAACGTGAACATCACATCAAACTGGGGAGACCCGAGCTTTACAGGAAATTTCCTGCCCGAAGAAAGAAAAATTACAGATACCAGCTTTGAAGCAAGCTGGAAAGTTCTTGACCTGAATAGAAACTACCAGCAAAGCTGGATAAGAAAAAACAATAAAGTAGAAATTGCATCATCTGCATTCGGACTTAATTTCTTTGTTCCGCTGAATGGTTACACTGAAGTAATGCGCGCTGTAAAATATGTGTTGATGTTCATCGGGCTGACTTTCATTATTTTCTTTTTCGTGGAATATCTCGGCAAGAAAAGAATTCACCCGATTCAATATACGCTCGTCGGATTCTCTCTGGTTGTTTTTTATCTGCTTTTGCTATCAATATCAGAGCATCTGCAATTTAACTTAGCGTATCTCATTTCGAGCGCAAGCATAATCTTACTTATAGGGCTTTATTCCCTAAGCGTGCTCAAAAGCAAAAAGTTTGCATTCTTCATCAGCTTAGCACTGACTGCACTGTATGGGTTCTTATATATTCTATTGCTTAACGAAGATTACTCATTATTAATCGGAAGCATCGGAATATTTGTTGTGCTTGCGGTGATAATGTATTTCCTGCGAAACATAAATTGGTATAAGGCAAACCGGCTTCAGCAGGCATAAATTTTCCCCCGTCCGAAAGGAAGTCTGTTTTTTAACAGGCTCAGGAAAACAATCCTTCCCGGTTAACTCCTCCGGGAAGGATTTGTAATTTTTCACCTAAAATCATCATTTTATCTGCGGCTTAAATTTCGTAATTTTGATTTGAACAGAAATGAAAGGAGAAAAATCGTTATGAGAATGTCACAAAAGTTACATGATGAGTTAAATTTGCAGATAAACAGGGAGCTTTCATCTGAATATGATTACCTGGCGATGGCAGCTTATTTTGAATCTCAAAACCTTGATGGCTTCACGAACTTTTTCAAGGTTCAGGCCGCTGAAGAGCATTTCCATGCAATGAAGATTTTTAATTTCGTGAATGCTATGGATGGAAGAGTAATTCTTAAAGCACTCAAAGAACCAAAAGCCGAATACAATTCCATTTATGATGTATTTGAAGCGGCAATGAAACAGGAAAAGTTCATAGCTGACTGCATAGATAACCTTATGGACATGGCAATTAAAGATAACAATCACGCAGTAATGAGTTTCATGAAATGGTATGTAGATGAACAGGTAGAAGAAATTGATTTGTTCAATAGACTGATTGCAAAAGTTAAGCTGGTTGGTAATGAGGGGCACGGTATTCTTATGCTTGATAATGAGCTTTCAAAAAGACAGGCGCCTCCTGAAGTTCTTTCAATCAGAACCGATACAGGCGAGTAAAAATTTCCCCGATTGACTTCTATCGGGATACAAAATTTATAACGGGGCTAACGCCCCTTTTTTATTAATGCAAATTATTAGTAGGACAGACATTCCTGTCTGCCTGAATGGGATTCCCGCCTGCGCGGGAATGACTTCAAAGGGAATATGGCACAGCTTTCAATTACTGACACAGAAGAAAAAAATAAAGAAAAAAATAAAAGAGAAGTTTTCATAAAATTCGACAGAAAGAATTTTGATGACGATACTCTAATCAGATTATACAAAGCAATTTTATTGCCGAGAATGATTGAGGAGAAGATGTTACTGAATCTTCGTCTCGGAAAGGTTAGCAAATGGTTTTCGGGAATCGGGCAGGAAGCAATTTCTGTCGGCGTTGCCGAAGCAATGGAATCAGATGAATATATTTTGCCGATGCATAGAAACCTTGGTATTTTCACTTCGCGCAAGCTTCCTCTTGATAAATTATTTATGCAGCTTCAGGGAAAGTATGACGGGTTCTCAAAAGCCCGCGAGCGTTCGTTTCACTTCGGAACGAATGAGCATCATATTGTCGGCATGATTTCACATCTTGGTCCCCAGCTTGCAATTGCAGACGGTATTGCACTTGCGTGTTCTTTGAATGTGAAAGCAAAAAAGGATAAAGCGAAGATTACGACTGTGTTCACCGGTGACGGCGGAACGAGCGAAGGTGATTTTCACGAAGCGTTAAACGTTGCTGCGGTATGGGATTTACCTGTTGTATTTATAATTGAAAATAATTGTTACGGCTTATCCACTCCCGTGAACGAGCAGTATAAATGCACAAGCTTATACACAAAAGCTGAAGGTTACGGAATGGAAGGAATGCAAATTGACGGAAATAATATTCTGACTGTTTATGAAACGATGAAAAATCTTTCCAAGTCAATCAAGAAAAAACAAAAACCTGTTTTGCTTGAGTGCATGACGTTCAGAATGCGCGGACATGAAGAAGCATCGGGAACAAAATATGTTCCGAAAAATTTATTCGATGAATGGGGAAAGAAAGATCCTGTAACGAACTATGAAAATTTTTTATTGAATGAAGCTGTAATTACCGAAGACTTTGTAAAAGAAACAAGAAAAGAATTTAAAAAAGAAATTGAGTCAGCGCTTGATGCTGCGTTCAGCGCGCCAAATGTTATTGCAAACACCGAAGATGAATTAAAAGACATTTATGAACCTTATGAACAGATTGTTATTAAGCCCGGCTCGAGTGCAAAGTCATCAAAAAGATTTGTCGATGCAATCTCTGATGGTCTTAAGCTTGCAATGGAAAAATATGATAATTTAATTTTAATGGGACAGGATATTGCAGAGTACGGCGGTGTGTTTAAAATTACTGAGAATTTTTATAAAGAATTTGGCAAAGACCGGGTTCGTAATACCCCATTATGTGAATCTGCAATCATCGGCGCAGCATTAGGTTTATCGGTTAAGCACTACAAGGCGATGGTCGAGATGCAATTTGCTGATTTTGTTACATCGGGATTCAACCAAATCGTGAATAACCTTGCAAAGATTCATTACCGTTGGGGACAGAATGCTGACGTCGTTATCAGAATGCCCTGCGGCGCAGGTGTTGGCGCAGGACCTTTTCACTCGCAATCAAACGAAGCGTGGTTTTTCCATACACCGGGATTAAAAATATTTTATCCATCAAATCCATACGATGCAAAAGGAATGATGATTGCCGCATTTGAAGATCCGAATCCTGTTATGTTCTTCGAGCATAAGGCATTATATAGGAGCTTGAAAGAAGATATTCCTGATGATTATTATACAATCGAAATCGGGAAAGCAAGCATTGTTAAATCCGGTGAGGAAGTTTCAATCATAACTTACGGGCTTGGTGTTCAGTGGGCAAAAAACTTTGCAGAAAAAAATCCTGACATAGATTGTGAGATAATTGATTTGCGAACTTTGATTCCTCTTGATAAAGAAACAATTATTAACTCGGTTAAGAAAACAGGAAAAGTTATCATACTTCACGAAGATACTTTAACCGGCGGAATAGGCGGAGAAATTTCTGCAATTATTTCTGAAAATTGTTTTGAGTATCTCGATGCACCGGTTGTTCGTTCAGCAGGACTCGATACACCCGTTCCTTTTGCCTTAGAGCTTGAGCAAAACTTTTTCCCGATTAAAAGATTCGAAGAACAAATCAGAAAGCTTGTTGAGTATTAAATTATTAGTATTATAAATTATACACTTTTTTTAATTCCTTCTGATTACGATAAGTTTGTATATGTTTTCCCCTTTGGAGGGGAATTAAGGGGAGGACTATGAGACTTGAAAGTATTTTGCAAACAGTACTGGGATTCCCGCCTTCGCGGGAATGACTTCTTTTTACACAATATAATGTGGCTGATTCTATTAAATCAGAATATTTATATACAAATTTATCAAAGCGTCATTTCTAAAAAATAAATTTTGAAATACGGATTATTTGCTGGCTTGGCTTTCATCATTTATGTTCTTATAGAGATGTCGATTTTCAATCAATATAATACTCAACTAAGCTTAGCAAACTTCGGGTTTTATAATCTCTCTTTTCCGTTTCTTTTTATTGCAACCTATATAGGAATTGATTCTTTCAATAACGAAAGCAGAGAGCTTAAAAATCAGAATTTGAAGTTTAAAGATGCAGCATTATACGGAATACTAATCACATTCAGTTTCATAATCCTTACAACTGTTTTTACTTATATTTATTATAATAATTTTAATAAAAATATTTCCAATACCTTAATCAACAACATTTATACTTATTCATTGCTTGATATTCAGTTATTAAACTCTCCGTTTATACGCAATAATTTATATTTTGAATTCAATACTTATTATTTGATTTTCCAATTAATTATTTATTCAATTTTTGGCGGATTTATCGCTTCGATTATAAATTCATTAATAATAATTAAATTTAAATAAGTTTTTTCTAAATTTATAGTTTTTTAACTTATATTATATTTATTTGAATATTGAGATTACATGGATACAATAGTAATTTGCTTGTTCGGGGGTAAAAAAGTATGGTAAATCCTAAAACTATCAAGGTTTTAGTCGCTGAAGATAATTATATCAATCAAAAATTAATCAGTAAGCTTTTACTCAATAAAGGGTATAATATTACGATTGTTGATGACGGTCAGAAGGTTCTTGATGCATTAGAAAATGAAAAGTTTCATATTATTCTGATGGATATTCAGATGCCTGTTATGGACGGATATCAGGCGACTAAACTTATACGTGCAAAAGAAATTACAAGCGGGAAATATGTTCCAATTATTGCTGTGACAGCTTTTGCTATGGAAAGCGACCGGCAAAAATGCTTTGAGATTGGCATGGATGATTATATATCCAAGCCGTTTAATAAAGATGATTTTTATAAAATCATAGAAAAACATTTATTGATACATTACGGATAAAAGATATAATTTGATACCTAAAATTTCATTTCCTCTTTTGTTGTTTGTTCTGCTCTTTCTTCTTAGTTCCTGCGATAAAAACCCTGATAAACGCGGATATCAGGCAGACTTTACTGAATTTTTCAAAAACGATTCCGGCTGTTTCATCCTCTACGATTTTAATAATAAGTATCACATATATCATAATGAAGCTTTTGCCAATAAAGAATTAAGTCCTGCAGGGACTTATAAATACCTAACCGTTCTTTCGAATGTAATCAATTCGAGAAATGATTCATTAGGAACAACGGATACCTCGGCAATAAATGCGCAAAAGAAAATCATAAAAAATTTTAGTTACGGAAATAATGATACGAGCTTTTCACCCGGTAATTTTTTATGCGGCGATGTTTTAAAAATTTCTGCTGTTGAACAAATTAATTTCATCAGAAAAATTTATATGAATGAAATTAATTTATCGGCAGAACAGCTTAATGTTTTTAAAACAAATTTTGTTTCAGATACGGTGAACCAAAGAAAAATTAGTTTCGTAAATGGAGAATGTCGCAATAACGGTGATAACGCGCAAAAATTGAATTGGTGCCTTGGAACCGTAGAATATGGTAACAATTTATATATTTTTGCATTAAATTTAGTCAACAGCTCGGAAGCCCGCGCTAAAGAAATAACCGAAAGCATATTGTACAGGTTCAGAATAATAGAACCTGAAAAAGAGAGTTAAATATGGCATCTTCAGATAAACCCCGATTAAATCCTATATTAAAACTTACATTATTATATTTCGTATTAAGTGTCGTTGTAATCATTTTCTGTGATAAGCTGCTAATTTCCAACATGACAACTTCAGGATTTTTTTCTGAAGTGGATCTTTACAGGCGTCTTTTATTCATCATAGCCACAACCGTAATTTTTTATTTTATTGCCGATAAATTATTTGCTCTTAAAAAAATAAATCCACCAATATCTTCATCTTCTTCATCTGCCGATGGAAAAAGTTCTTATGCGGATTTACTCGATGCAAAAGTGAAAGCTGAAGCCGCTAACCGCGCAAAAACTTCCTTCCTTGCAAATATGAGCCAGGAAATAAGAACACCGATGAACGGTATTGTGGGGATGACCGAGCTGCTTTCATTAACAAAGGTGAGTGAAGAACAAAAAGAATATCTCGATATAATAAAATTTTCTTCAACTACACTCTTAGCCATTGTAAACGACATTATGGATTTGGCAAGGATCGAGTCAGGAAAGTTTAAGCTTGAAAAAACGAACTTCAATTTTGAGCATCTTATAAAAAATTCCTGCAAAGTCATGGAAGCCGATGCAAGAAGAAAAAATATCGAGTTAAAATCGAACTGTGATAATCTTCCTTCAAAAGAAGTTCTTGGCGATCCGCTGAGAGTTAATCAGGTTATAATTAACATTATTTCTAATGCAATCAGGTTTACCGAAAAAGGAAAAATTGAAATAAACGTCAACAGCGAGCTTGATTATGGAAAGATAAATTATTTTATAACGGTTAAGGATACTGGAATAGGAATTGCACCTGAAATGCGTGAAAAAATCTTTGAAGCGTTTACATATAACGACCCGCTTGGAAAAATGACTTATACAGGAAAAGGTCTTGGGCTTGCGATTACAAAATGTATTCTTGACTCGATGGGAGGCACAATTAATATAGACAGTGAAATTGGTAAAGGCACAACCGTGAAATGCGAACTGCCATTTGAATGTGTTGATGTTACAGAAAATGCAGAAAACATTTCAAGTGAAAATTATGATGGAAAGCATGAGGGAAAAATAAGCATACTTGTTGCAGAAGATAATTTTGTAAACCAGCGGCTTGTTAAAGAGCTTCTTGAAAGAAAAGGATATGAAGTAACGATTGTTGAAAACGGCTTGAAAATTTTCGATGCAATGGAAACGAAGAAAAACTTCTATATGATTTTAATGGACGTTCAGATGCCGGTTATGGACGGACTTGAAGCAACCTCAATCATACGCGAAATCGAAAAAGAAAGCGGAGGTCATTTGCCAATTATCGGCATAACGGCATACTCAATGAAAGCCGACAAAGAACGGTGCATAGAATCAGGAATGGATGACTATCTCGCAAAGCCGTTCACCAAAGATGAGTTTTATAAAAAAATAGAACATTTTATTTATAAGACGTAATTACAAATCCGAAGTCATTTCCGCGGAAGCGGGAATCCCAATCAATGAGCAGTAATCTGCATTCCCAAATGAATGAGATCTTTCACTTCGTTCATGATGACAAATTTTTTTAATATTTAAACTCTAATTAATTTTATTAACTCTAATGGACGATACATTTTCAATATCGGGTAATGTTGTTGATATAGTAAACCGCAAGATAACTTCTTCGACAATTCACGTTAAAGACGGAAAGATTGAAAAAATTATTTCCGATGAAAAAGCAAAGTACGATACTTATTTGATGCCGGGATTTATCGATGCGCATATTCATATTGAAAGCTCAATGCTTATTCCATCGGAGTTTGCGCGCATTGCGGTAATTCACGGAACAGTTGCAACGGTTTCTGACCCGCATGAAATTGCAAATGTTCTCGGAATTGACGGCATTCGTTACATGATTAATAACGGAATTCAGGTGCCGTTTAAGTTTTATTTCGGCGCATCGTCTTGCGTTCCTGCTACATCATTTGAAACGGCAGGAGCAGTTATTTCCACAAATGAAATCAAAGAGCTTTTTGAAGTTGATGGTTTGGTTTATCTGAGTGAAATGATGAATTACCCGGGAGTGTTATTTGCCGACCCTGTTGTGATGGAAAAAATTAAAATCGCAAAAGATTTTCGCAAGCCCGTCGATGGACATTCACCCGGCTTAAAAGGTGAGCAGGCAAAAAAATATATTGATGCGGGAATCTCGACCGACCACGAATGCTATATGCTTGATGAAGCTCTCGGCAAGCTGGCACTGGGAATGAAGATAATCATTCGCGAAGGGTCTGCGGCAAAGAATTATGATGCTTTACATACGATAATTCCAGAGCATTACGAAAATGTAATGTTCTGCAGTGATGACAGACATCCTGATGATTTGATTCTCGGTGAAATCGATAAAATCGTTCACCGTTCCGTTGCGCACGGCTATGATGTTTTCAAAGTTCTGCAATGTGCATGCATAAATCCAATTAAGCATTACGGACTTAACGTGGGTATGCTTCGGGAAGGTGACCCTGCAGATTTCATTGAAGTAAATAACCTAAAAGATTTTAAAGTTCAGAAGACTTTTATCAACGGTGAGAAAGTTGCTGAGAACGGAAAGTCGAACATTCAAAAAGTTACCTCCGAAATTGTAAATCATTTTAATGCGGAACATAAAACTCCAGGTGATTTTAAAATCAAACAAACCGGAAGAAACATCAGAGTTATAAAAGCAATCAACGGGGAAATTATAACTCAGTCATTTGAAACCGAACCGAAAGTTGAAAACGGATTTTTGGTTTCCGATACAGATAGAGACATTTTAAAAATTACGGTAGTTGAAAGGTACACAGGCGGAAAACCTTCAGTTGCTTTCATAAATAACTTTGGATTAAAAAAAGGAGCGATTGCTTCGAGCGTTGCTCACGATTCGCATAACATTATTGCAGTCGGAACATCCGATGAAGACATTGCGCTTGCTGTTAATTCAATCATAGATGCAAAAGGCGGAGTGTGCGTTGTGAACGATGGTAAAGTAAACGTTCTCGAATTACCTGTTGCAGGTTTAATGACAAATGAAGATGCCTATTCTGTTGCTGAAAAGTACCAGACTATCGACAAACTGGCTAAAAATCTTGGCTCAAAATTATCGGCTCCGTTTATGACGCTGTCATTTATGGCGCTTTTGGTTATTCCATCTTTAAAATTGAGTGATAAGGGGCTTTTTGACGGCACAAAATTCGAGTTCGCACCTCTTCAATTCTAACAAAATTCTAATAAAATTTTGACAAAATTAACCGAATTTTAACAAAATCGTAACATATTTACGATTTTTTGGATTGAAAATCTGAGATAGTAAAACTAATTTAAAAGTTTGTAATTTTAACAATTTAGGTGAATTTGGGATTCAGAAAATTACTCATTCCTTTTTATTTTATTAGCTTATTATTTATATCAAACAGCGTAATTGCGCAGGACGAAAAAATCGGGCAGCAGAATATTTTTGGCAACACAACAGGCGGTTATTATAATTATGCAGACCCCGAAGGTGTTAATATCGAAGTCAACGTATGGGGATTTGCCAAATTTACCGGCAAATTTTTAATTCCTCAGGGAACAACATTACAGGATTTGATTTCTTATGCAGGGGGTCCGACTATTGATGCAAAGGTTGAAGAAATAAGATTGCTTCGACCCAAAAATGACAGCATAGGAATAACAAAAGACCAGATTATTACTTTCAATTATAATGACCTTTTTTGGCAGGATAAAGTTGGTTCTTCAATGAACAAAGCTAACCCTGTTCTTTTGCCGGGCGATATTTTGATTTTCCCCGGAGAGCCGAGATTATTTTTCAAGGATGAACTGATGTTATGGCTTGCAGTCGGTTCAACTCTTATTTCACTTGCAATCCTTGTATTGAACATTACTAATAAGAATAATTAATTTTTTTTATTTTCGGTTTCTATCGAAATATTTGTTCACTCCATTGCACGGGTCTAATAAAATTTTAGTCAGTACTTAATTTCATTCTCAGAAAACACAATTTAAATATGGCAGAAAAAGACATACTAAAGAAAAAAATTAAGAGTAAAAAATTCACTGTCGGCATTATAGGTATGGGTTACGTTGGTCTCCCGCTTGCGCTTGAGTTTGCAGAAAAAGGCATAAATACTCTGGGCTTTGACCTTGATGATAATAAAATCAAAAAAATCAATAAGGAAAAAACCTCATACATAAAACATATTCCCACAAAGAAAATAAAGGAATGCGTCGAATCAGGTAAACTTTCATCCACAACAGATTTTTCAAAATTGAAATCAGTTGATGCAATCATTATCTGCGTTCCGACACCGCTCGATAAAAATCGCGAGCCTGATATGAGTTATATAGTAAGCACGGGAAATACGATTGCAAAATATTTAAGAAAGGGACAGCTTGTTTCTCTTGAAAGCACTACATATCCCGGCACAACCGATGAGCTCCTTCTTGGGATTTTCAACAAAACAGGATTAAAAGCAGGAACAGATTATTTTCTTTGTTTCTCTCCTGAACGTGAAGACCCGAACAATAAAGATTATTCTACATCAACCATTCCGAAAGTTATCGGCGGTTACACAAAGAACTGTCTCGACCTCGGAGTAATGATATACAGTTTCGTAATTAAAAAGCTCGTTCCTGTTTCGTCTACAAGAGCCGCCGAAGCAACAAAGCTTCTGGAAAACATTTTCAGATGTATTAACATCGCGCTCGTTAATGAGCTTAAAGTAGTTTTCAGCAAAATGGACATTAATGTCTGGGAAGTAATCGAAGCAGCTTCTACCAAGCCATTCGGTTATACTGCGTTTTATCCCGGTCCGGGACTTGGCGGACACTGCATTCCTATTGACCCGTTTTATCTGACGTGGAAAGCGCGCGAGTATGAAACACCAACCAAATTCATCGAACTTGCAGGCGAAGTAAATACCGCAATGCCTGATTATGTAATCGAAAGAGTAATGCACGTCCTAAACGAAAACAAAAAATGCCTCAACGGCGCGCGAGTTTTATTGTTAGGACTTGCTTATAAAAAAGACATCGATGACTTGCGCGAATCTCCTTCACTTAAACTGATTGAACTGCTTCAGGAAAACGGAGCAAAGGTTGATTACAATGATGACTATGTAACGGAAATTCCTGAAATGAGAAAATATAAGTTCAATAAAAAATCCGTTAAGCTTACTAAAGAGAATTTAAAGAAATATGATTTGGTGCTGCTCTCAACCGACCATTCATATTATGACCCTAAATATATTTTGAATCACGCAAGACTTGTTGTGGATACAAGAAATAAATTCAAAGGATTAAAAAGTAAAAAATTATATAAAGCATAAATAACAAATGAAAGTCCCACTACTCGATTTAAAAGCACAATACGCGACAATAAAAGATGAAGTTACAAAAGCACTTTTGGATTGCGCTGAGTCACAACATTTTATCTTAGGTCCTGAAGTACAGAAGCTTGAAGAAGCAACAAATAAATATCTGCACGTAAAGCATTCAATCGGTGTTTCATCGGGAACCGATGCTCTTCTCATTGCTTTAATGGCAATAGATTTAAAGCCGGATGATGAAGTTATCATCCCGACATATTCATTTTTTGCAACTGCAGGCGTAGTAAGCAGAATGAACGGAAGACCCGTTCTTTGCGACATAGATCCTGTAACATTCAACATCGACCCTGCAAAGATTGAAGCGTTGATTACAAAAAAGACAAAAGCAATTTCACCTGTTCATTTATACGGGCAGTGCGCAGACATGGATCCGATAATCAAAATTGCAAAGAAACATAACTTAAAAATCATTGAAGACGGTGCGCAGGCAATCGGAACACAATATAAAGACGGAAGATATGTCGGTGAGCTTGGAGATATCGGATGTTTCTCATTTTTTCCGAGCAAAAACTTAGGCGGGTTTGGTGACGGCGGTCTTGTAACCGCAACAGATGATGAGCTTGGTGAAAGACTTCGCATACTCAGAGTTCACGGCGGGAAGCCGAAGTATTATCACAAGATAATCGGCGGTAATTTTAGAATAGATGCTATTCAGGCAGCAGTCCTGAACGTAAAGCTTCCGCATTTACAAAGCTGGACTGATGGTCGTCAGAAAAATGCTGAAAAATATACAAAGCTGTTTATTGAAAACGGTCTTGCAGAAACAGAAGGTAAGACTTCTTTCGATGCAAAGAATAAAGTTTTATTGCCGAAGCCGGTTTATAAAGATTCAAGCGTAAAAAATTATCATATTTATAATCAGTATGTAATTCGTGTTGAAGACAGAGAAGGAGTAAGAAAATTCTTAACCGACAATAACATCGGTAATGAAATATATTATCCGGTTCCGTTCCATTTACAAGAATGTTTCCAATACTTAGGATATAAAAAAGGTGATTTTCCTGTTGCAGAGTTCTGCGCTGATTCATCACTTGCAATCCCAATTTATCCGGAATTAACTGACGAACAGATTAATTACACGGTCAGTAAAATAAAAGAATTTATCGGGTAATTTTATTATATGAAGAAAGCACTAATTACCGGAATCACAGGACAGGATGGAAGCTACTTAGCGGAAATTCTGCTTCAAAAAGGTTATGAAGTTCACGGCATCATAAGAAGAAGCAGTTCGTTCAACACTTCAAGAATTGACCATCTGTATAATCAGCAGGGTGTTTTAGACAAGAAGTTATTTTTGCATTACGGCGATGTTGTTGATACAAGCAATTTGAACCGCTTGCTTGAAAAAATTCAGCCGGATGAAATTTATAATCTTGCCGCGCAGTCACACGTTAAAGTTTCTTTTGAGCTTCCGGATTATACAGCGCAGGTTGATGCGCTCGGAACACTCCGATTTCTTGATGCAATCCGCGAAACGGGTTTAAAGAAAGTAAAATTTTATCAGGCATCTACCAGTGAGCTTTATGGAAAAGTTCAGGAAGTTCCTCAGACCGAAAAAACTCCTTTCTATCCGCGCAGTCCTTACGGTGTAGCAAAGCTCTACGGTTACTGGATTGTTGTTAATTACCGCGAAGCGTACGGCATTTATGCCTGCAATGGAATTTTGTTTAATCACGAGTCACCAAGAAGAGGCGAAACATTTGTTACAAGAAAAATCACACGTGCAGCAGCAAGAATAAAAGCAGGCTTGCAAAAAAATCTGCGAATCGGAAATCTTCATGCAAAGCGTGACTGGGGTTATGCTCCTGAATACTGCGAAGGTATGTGGTTGATTCTCCAGGAGAAAACTCCTGAAGATTACGTTCTTGCGACAGGTGAAACTCACACTGTCCGCGAGTTTGCTGAAGTTGTTTTTAGAGAGCTTGATATGGAACTTGAATGGAAAGGCGAAGGAGCTAAAGAAAAAGGAATCATTTCCAAAACCGGTGAGGCGGTAATTGAAATTGATCCTGAGTATTTCCGTCCGACTGAAGTGGATTTGTTAATAGGTGATGCATCAAAAGCAAAAAAGAATTTGGGCTGGGAACCTAAAGTAAAATTTGAGGAGCTTGCAAAAATTATGGCGCAGGCAGATTATGAAAAAGTTTTAAAAAGAGGATATTAATTGGCTGATAATTTTAATGGTATTAACTTAGCAATAATAGGTTGCGGCAAATGGGGAATGAACCACGTCAAAACCGCAAACGGAGTCTTAAAAGAAAATTTTAAAATTGTCTGTGATAATTTTGCAAGCAATGAAGCAAAAATAAAAGAAGTTTCTCCTTCCGTAAAGTTCACAACTGATTTAAAGAAAGTTTTAAATAATCCCGATATAAATGCTGTTATCATTGCGACTCCTGCAGAGACTCATTATGAAATAGGAAAGCAATGTCTTGAGCAGGGAAAAAATGTTCTGATTGAAAAACCAATCACGCTTCATTCAAATGAAGCTCAGGAGTTAATCGATATTGCAAAAAAGCAAAACCTGAAGCTGATGGTCGGACATGTTTTGCTTTATCATCCTGCCATCCTGAAAATTAAAGAAATGATTGATTCGGGAAAAATCGGTAAGCTTCAATATATTTACAGCAACAGATTGAATCTTGGAACAATAAGAAGCGAAGAAAATATTTTATGGAGCTTTGCTCCGCATGACATTTCGGTAATACAGTTTTTTACGGAAAGCAATCCCGTTGAGATTTTTTCAAAAGGCGCAACGTATGTTCAGGATGACATTGAAGATACTACGATTACTTATTTAAAATATCCAAACAATGTTAATGCGCATATTTTTGTAAGCTGGCTGAACCCGTTTAAGGAACAGCGTCTTGTTATCATCGGTGATAAAGGTATGCTTGTTTTTGAGGACAGCTCTAATACTGATAAGCTTAAATATTTTGAAAAAGGTTTTCAGGTTAATGAAGAAGGACAGGTCGAGAAGTTTGATAAAAAATTTGAAGTTATTAATTTTGATGAATCAAAACCTCTTGAAGAAGAGCAGAAACATTTTTATAACTCGGTTATGAATAACACTATGCCTTTAACCGATGGAGTGCATGCGCTGAAAGTTCTTGAAATACTTGAAAAAGCACAGCAAGGTTTAAAAAATTAAATCATAAATTACTTTGGAAAAAAATTATTACGTAAATCAATATGCAGTTGTAGATGACAACGTTGAAATAGGCGATGGAACGAAGATATGGCATTTCTCACACGTACAACCAGGTTCAAAGATCGGGAAGAAGTGCGTGCTTGGTCAGAACGTTAACGTTGCGAACGGTGTTACAATTGGAAACTTCTGTAAAATTCAGAATAATGTTTCGATATACGAAGGCGTAACGCTTGAAGATTATGTCTTCTGCGGACCTTCTATGGTGTTCACTAATATTTTGAATCCGCGCTGCAAGTATCCGCAGGTTGGCGCTGAATTTTACATTAAGACTCTTGTCAAGGAAGGAGCTTCACTCGGAGCAAACTCGACAATTGTCTGCGGAATAACCATCGGACGTTTTGCTTTTGTTGCGGCGGGCGCAGTTGTTACAAAAGACGTTCCTGATTTTGCGCTTGTGATGGGAAATCCTGCACGAGTAAAAGGATGGTACAGCGAAGCAGGAAAAAAATTAATCTTCGATGAAAAAGGAATGGCACACTGCGAGAAATCAGGTGTTACATATAAAATCGAACACGGTGTAGTTCACGAAGTAAAATAATTTTCATTTAAATTATATTAAATTTATTGATGAAATATCTTGTTACCGGCGGTGCAGGGTTTATAGGTTCAAATCTGGTTGAAGCGCTTCTCCAACGCGGACATTCAGTAAGAGTGCTCGATAATTTTTCTACAGGAAAAAGAGAGAATCTACAAAAATTCGATAAGGATATTGAACTGGTTGAAGGAGACCTCAGAAGTCTTCACACGGTAGAGCAGGCAGTTAAAGGAGTTGATGTAATTCTTCACGAGGCAGCATTGCCGTCCGTTCCGCGCTCTATTAAAGACCCGATTACAACAAATGAAGTAAATGTCACCGGTACTCTTAATATTCTTAATGCAGCCGTCGGCGCAAAAACGAGAAGAGTTGTCTTTGCATCATCGTCTTCCATTTACGGTAACAATCCTGAGCTTCCGAAACACGAAGACATGGTTCCTAATCCTCTTTCGCCCTATGCAGTTTCAAAACTTGCAGGCGAAAACTACTGTAAAGTTTTTGCAAAGATTTACGGACTGGAAACAGTTGCTCTCAGATACTTCAACGTATTCGGACCTAATCAAGACCCATCATCACAATACTCAGCCGTTATTCCAAAGTTCATAAATGCAATTTTAAAAGATGAAAGTCCTGTTATATACGGTGACGGCGAGCAGTCAAGAGATTTTACTTACATATCAAATGTTATCGAAGGAAATATTCTTGCTTCAGAAATGAAAATAGACTCGCCTGTTATCGTGAACTGTGCTTGTCATGACAGAATAACATTGAATGAGCTTGTTGCTTCAATCAATAAAATTTTAGGAAAGGATATCAAACCAAAATATAATGATGAGAGAACGGGTGACGTAAAACATTCATTTGCGGCAATCGGAAAAGCCGAGAAGCTTTTGAATTATAGAGTGACCGACCCGTTCATGAACGGATTGGAGAAGACAATTGCATATTTTCAAAACCTGAACAAAAGTTAGATGAATATTCGTCTTTTCATCAATAGAAATGTAACGCTGAACCGATGTCCGAACTGCAAGGAAATCGGGACACTGAAAAGAAAACGCCATCTCAGCTTCATGATGCAGGTTCAAAAGATTTTTTTTCTCAGGCAGTTCAATTGTCAGAATTGCGGATGGAGCGGGACACTTTTTACAAAGCGGCTTTCTAAGAATTACTTGGTTGTTATAATTTTCTATATAGCTTTAATTGGCGTTACATACTTTTTAATGACTTTTATTCTCAAAAATTTATTCAAATAATCTTTATATTAATAAACTTATGAAATCACTAAACATTTTATTAGCAGGTATTTTTTTCTGTGTGTCTGTAGCTGCAGGATGCGGTAAAACCGAAAACACCGGCAATACAACATCAAGCGGGACAAGACAGAATACAACAAATTCATCCCAGCAAACACAGAATACACAAACCCAACAAACACAAACTAAAGATACGGCTGTCAAAAAAGACTCCGTAAACAAAGAGGAGAAAAAAGTGGACGATAAAAAATCAGCAGGCGACGTTGTGAACATGAAAACCTCAATGGGGAACATAAAAATAAAATTATATACCGATAAAGCCCCAATCACTGCAGGCAATTTCAAAGAACTTGTAGAAAAAGGATTTTACGACGGAATAATTTTTCACAGAGTTATCGACGGATTTATGATTCAGGGCGGAGACCCAACAGGAACCGGCACAGGCGGTTCAGGAAAAGTTATCAAAGATGAATTTGGCCCGGGATTGAAACATGATAAAAAAGGAATGCTTTCCATGGCTAATGCAGGTCCTAACACGGGAACTTCGCAGTTCTTTATTACGCTTGCTCCGACACCATGGCTTGACGGCAAACATGCAATTTTCGGTGAAGTTATCGAAGGAATGGATGTTGTCGAAAAAATCGGCAAAACCAAAACAGGTCCCGGCGACAAACCTGTTACGGAAGTGAAGATGATTAAAGTTACAATGGACGACTAAATCAATTTGCAATTAGCAATTGACAATGTGCAATTTTCTAATGAAGTCATTCCCGCGCAGGCGGGAATCCAAGCAATAATTTAATTAAGGGCAGATTATTATAGCTCTCAAATATGAAGCAGTATAATCGGGGCGTAAGCCCCGATTTGCTTTTAATGTGTCATTCTGAGCGAAGCGCAGCAAGCCGTCTCTTCTGGAAAGAATCCCTAAGTTTTGTTGTCATTCCCGTGCAAACGGGAATCCCATTCTATTCTAAATATGGTAATCGACACTCTCAAAAACTCAGCGCAATATCATTCTCTTCATCCTAATTTCAAAACGGCTTTTGATTATCTGACGTCAACCGATTTTTCGAAAACGGCAAACGCAACTTATGAGCTCGATGGAAAAAATGTTTATGCAATCGTAAGCGAATATGACACCAAGCCCGCTCTCGACGGAAAATGGGAATCGCATCTAAAATATTATGACATTCAGTTTATTGCTCAGGGACAGGAGTTTATGGGATATGTAAATAAAAATTATATGAAAATCTTGGAAGAATATAACGATGAAAATGATTTTATGCTCTGGCAGGAAAAAGACAAAGGAACAAGTGTCGAAAACATAGACGTGAATTTCATACACTTCAAGGAAAACAACTTCATGATTCTCGGACCTGATGACATACACATGCCCGGCATCGTAATCAGCGAACCCGAGAAAGTAAAGAAAGTGGTTGTGAAGGTGCTGATATAATTAGTAATGAATAATGTGTAATGAGTAAATAAAAAAACTGAAACACTGTCATTCCTGCGGGGTACCCTCCGGGTCACGCAGGAATCCATATGGAATTTGATTTTATCGGGGCGCAAGCCCCGATTTTGTTTAATACGCATTGATAAATTATTTCAATTTTTACATATTAAATAAATTGATGCGCATCAATGATTGCTAAACCTCTCCTTAGAAAACTAGTAAAACAAAAATTAAAAGATGCTGAAGCACTTATTAGCAAAAAAAGATATTATTCGTCAATTTATATAAGTGGTTATGCAATAGAACTAGCTCTAAAACATGAAATTTGTAAAATATATAAATTTAAAAGAGGTTTTCCAGAAACGAGTTCAGAGTTTAATTCATATACAAGTACTCTTTATCTTAATCCATATATCACAATTAATGATATAAGGAATCATAATTTACAGAGATTACTTCAATTTTCAGGGGCAATAACAAGAATTAATTCTGAATGCCAGAATGAATGGAACAATATAATAACATGGAATCCAGAAATTCGTTATAAAATTTTGACTACAAGAAAAAATGTAGCTTTAGTAAATTTAGATGAAGTTAAAATAGTTGTAAACATTATTTTAAGGAGATAAAACAATGGCAAAAAAAAATCAACATGTAATTCCATTTGGTGGTGGATGGGGTGTTAAAGGAGCAGGTAATAGTAAAGTCACAGTAATTACTACTACTCAGAAAGAAGCAATAAATGTAGCAAGGGATATTGCAAAAAATAATAAAACCGAAGTTGTTATTCATGGAAGAGATGGAAAAATAAGAGATAAAGATAGTTATGGAAAGGATCCAAATCCTCCTCGTGATAAGAAACATTAATATTGTTTCTTAATGCCTAAATCTCCATCATTCAAAACATCATTCAGCTCCCTGATTGATAAAATCAAAAAGGGGCAGGTTCAGAATAACTATCTTTTGTTTTGCAGTCAGAAGGTGTTGTTCGATGATTTTATTGCTACACTGGGAGATAAATTCGCAGGAAAAGATTTTAACCTTAAAGACAATTACAGGATTTATTTCTCCGATGAAGATGATATTCTGAATGTTCTCAATGAATGCTCTAACATAGGATTTTTTGTTGAGAAAAAAATTGTTATGCTGAAGCTGATTAAAAAATCCGGCGTCAAAGGGTTAAAAATTGCGGATAAGAAATCATTGATGGATTATTATAATAATTTTAATCCCGATACGATTTTAATTCTTAATGACGCAAACGAAGATTACAATCCTGATAACTATGCAGATTTGATTAATCCCAATCTTGCGATTTATGATGTGAATGAATTTTCCGAAACTGCTTACAAGAACTGGATTAAATACCGCTTCGATGATTACGAAATTTCCGATAATGAAATTGAATACCTAATGCAGTTTATGAATATGTCTTATGATGAGATGAATCAGGAAATTGAGAAACTGAAAATTTACTGCATGGAATCAAAAAAGATTACAAAGGAAGACATAAACCTTTGCGTCGGAGTTACAAAAGATTTTTCCGAAACTGCTCTCATAAAATCAGTTCTTGAAAAAGACTCTGAAAAAGCATTGCAGATTTATGAAAGCTTAATCCTAAAAAAAGACGTCGAGATTTTTCTGCTTATACTTCTCAACAGCGCATTTATTTCGATTGCAAAGCTCACCGACCCGCAGACCCGCCAGCTTTCCGGCTTTCCGCTCAAGCGTGCGCTCAAGCTTTGGTATGATTCCGATGAACTTTTACCTGTCTATAAAAGTTATCTATCCCAAATAAACGAAATTCAATTAAACAAAGCTTTTAGCTATATTTACAGCGTGGAAAAAGCGTTTAAATCATCCGATACTGATAAAAATTTGACGTTTTCTAAACTGATAATTGACCTATGTAATTTGTAATTTTTTCTTTATTTTTCCATAGGCAGTGCCAAATAACAAGTGCAAAAACATAAACTTATTTCAAAACGATAAGGAAATAATATCGGAACTAATCCTACATTTTTAAGTTAAATTAGATAGAAAATATTGTCTGAAGAAAAAACAGATTATAAGAAATTATCAGACGAACAACTTATTTTCAAATTTCAGCAGGATGATGTTCAGGCATTCAATGAAATTGTTCTTAGATATAAAGATAAGCTTGTCAACTTTCTGTTCAGGTACACCGGCAGCAGGGATGAATCCGAAGATTTAGCGCAGGATACATTTCTGAAGCTTTATAGGTCAAAGCATTTATACAGAGAGATAGCGAAATTCTCAACCTGGTTTTATACGATTGCAATTAACATCGCAAAAACCAATCTGCGGAAAAAAAGCAGATATAATTCGATTTCGATCAGCGACTTCGACCCTGAGAATGATAAAGACTTCGATTTGACGGCCGATGTTCAGCTTCCCGATGAAGCTGCAAATGCGGCAACTGAAAATGAATTTATACAGAAGGCAATCAATCAGTTAAGTGACAAGTTTAAAGAAGTAATTATTATGCGCGATGTGGAAGACCTCGAGTACGAAGAAATTGCGAAGATTACAGGGCTTCCGCTGGGAACAGTAAAGTCCCGCATAAATCGCGGAAGAGAGAAGCTCAAAGAAATGCTGAGCGGTATTTACAAACCTGACAACGAATGACGAAGTCATGAGTAAGTAACAAATGAGTGACGAAGTCAAGAGTGATATTAGTAAGTAATTAACTTATATATATAATGTCATTTTTGTTTTTCTTTCGCGAAGATTTTTTCAGGGTTTGAAAAGTCTGAAAGAAAATAAAAAACAAAAATCCTGAAAAAACTTTTTTATAGAAAAATTTAATACAGATTAAGTTGTTACACGACGAAGACGAAAAATATTTACAGATAAGAGAAAAACTCCGTAGTTTACCACGAGTAAAAGCAAGCGATAACTTTATGGTATCGCTCCAGCATAAGATAAACCTTGTTGACGCAGAAGCCCGTCATCTCGGAAGCACAATCCACAAACAAACACACGAAAGACTTCAACAGGGAACTCTGTCAAGATTCTTCGGATTTCAGCAGAGACCATGGCTTATTCCATCACTTAGTTTTACTGTTGTAATATTCCTTGTATTGATAGCAGTTTATTTTGGTTACTTCAATACATCAGGAACCGACATGCAGACTTCAAACAACAGTCCGCAGACAATTACTCAGAACAGCGGGGTAACGGGAAATACTAATAATACTAACTCAACAAACACACAGCAGCCAAATTCCGGAAATAATACAGGAACTGCGCAGGAAAAAATCGGCAATACTGACAGCCAGCCGGGCAATGACGAAGGACTGCTTGCAACAAACGATGATAAATTAGGTAAGACAGATAGTTATAATAATAGAAGTAATGTTAATGTAATGAACAAACTTCCCGTAACCGAAACCAGCAGATCGATTTCAAATGAAGAAACCGAAACTATGACCGCCGAACCGCCTGCAAATACCGAAGAAATGAAAATAAATTCATCAACCGAAAAACCGGGAATGGTCGGTACCACAATCGATGGCGGCAGAACAAAAGCTGCAATGAGACCTTTTGACGAAAATAGCGGTATATCTGTCGATGAAAAAAAGAAAGATTCCTCAAAAAATCCAAGAAACATACGAGAAGTTATCAGTATCGGCAAAACCGACCTTGAAGAACTTATTGATGCCTTAAACGGAGAGTAAAATCCACTCAATAATAGTAGATAATTGTTTAATAAATGATTTATTAATTCATTTATTATCACCTGTTTATATCCTAAATTAAACCATCTACAATAAATCATATCTAATATTTTGATGTATTTAGCGAAAGTTGTCATACGTTTGCGTGAATCAATACTCGACCCGCAGGGAAAAGCCGTTGAGCATTCACTTAAATCACTCGGATTTAATGCAATTCTCGATACAAGAATCGGGAAATATATTGAACTTAAAATCGATGCTGAGAATGTCGAAGATGCGAGAATCTTAATTGAGGGTGCTTGCGAAAAGCTTCTTGCAAATCCTGTGATGGAAGATTTTTCATATGAAGTTGAAGAATTAAAAGAAGTCGAAGCATGAATGCAAAAATAGGCGTTGTAGTTTTTCCCGGCTCTAATTGCGACCATGATGCATATTATGTCTGCAAAGAAATAATAAAAGCCGACACAAAATTTTTGTGGCACAAGGATAGCTCAATCGAAGACAGAAACATTATCATTCTTCCCGGCGGATTTTCTTACGGCGATTATTTAAGATGCGGAGCAATCTCGAGATTTTCTCCGATTATGACAGATGTAATTCGCTTTGCTAACAATGGCGGAATTGTAATGGGTATCTGCAATGGCTTTCAGGTGCTTTGCGAGTCAGGTTTGCTTCCCGGCGCATTGCTGAGAAATGAAAACCTTAAGTTTGTCTGTGATACAGTTTCATTGAAAGTCGAAAATAATAAAAGTATTTTTACGGGTAATTATGACATAAAGCAGAACATCGATATTCCTGTAGCGCATGGCGAAGGAAATTATTTCTGTGATGACAATACATTAACGGAGCTTATAAGCAACAACCAGATTTTGTTCAGATATAACAATAACCCGAACGGTTCTTTGGATAATATAGCGGGCATTCAGAATAAGAACAGAAATGTTCTCGGCATGATGCCGCATCCTGAAAGAGCTTCGGATGAAGTTTTAGGTTTAAACGACGGACTAAAGCTTTTTCAGTCTGTTGTTGAAAGTGTAATTTAGTTTTTGAAATTTGTTGGGTACGACAGACATTCCTGTCTGTCGAAATAAAAAATTAAAGGAGTAACATAATATGTTCGGATTAGGAACACCGGAAATAATATTAATAGTGATAGTGATTTTAGTTTTGTTCGGAGCGAAAAAAATTCCCGAATTGATGCAGGGATTAGGCAAAGGCGTGAAGGAATTTAAGAAAGCAACCACTGACATAGAAAAGGACATAAACACCGCTTCAAATGATGAACCAAAACCGAAATCTTAAAGAGATACAGGAAAATTTATATTCAGGTGATTTAAAGCTTGTTGATTTAGTAAATCACTACTTAGAGAACATAAAAAAAAAATCTTCCCTCAACGTTTTCATTTCGGTATTTGAAGACGAAGCTCTTCAGCGCGCAAAAGAAATCCAGAAAAAGATTAATAACAAATCCGCAGGCAAGCTTGCAGGACTTGTCATTTCCGTCAAAGACGTAATTTCCATTAAAGACAAGCTTCATACATGCGGTTCAAAAATTCTCAGTAATTTTTATGCTTTGTATAATTCAACTGCTGTGCAGAGATTGCTTGATGAAGACGCAATCATCATCGGCAAAGTCAACTGCGATGAATTTGCAATGGGTTCATCGAATGAAAATTCATACTTCGGTCTTGTTAGAAATCCCATTGATGAAACACGCGTTCCGGGCGGTTCATCGGGCGGAAGCGCAGTATCTGTTGCTGCTGAGATGTGCCTTGTATCACTTGGCTCAGAGACAGGCGGTTCGATAAGACAGCCCGCTTCTTTTTGTGGAATCACGGGACTTAAAGCAACATACGGAAGAATTTCCAGATTCGGCTTAACAGCTTTTGCTTCTTCATGCGATTCAATAGGAGTGTTTGCAAAAAATAATTATGACATCGCTGCTGTGATGAAAGTTATTTCAGGAAAAGATGAACGCGATTCAACTTCATCGCCTGTCGAAGTTGATGATTATGTAAATGAGATTTCAAAAACATATTCACCAAAAGACATCAAGTTTGGTTTTGTAAAAGAATATTTCGGTGAAGGACTTAACGAAGAAATAAAACAAAGTATTTTAGTAAAAATCGAACATCTCAGAAAAAAAGGTTTTGAAGTTAAAGAGGTTTCATTGCCTCATTCAAAATATGTCATTCAAACTTATTATATTTTAACCTGCGCTGAAGCATCGAGCAATCTTGCGAGATATGACGGAGTTCGCTATGGATACCGCACGGAGGATTTTACAAACCTGGAAGAAATGTATGTCAACACCCGAGCGGAAGGATTCGGCGCAGAAGTAAAACGAAGAATTATGCTCGGAACTTATGTGCTTTCATCGGGATATTATGATGCATATTACCGCAAGGGACAAAAGATGAGAAGAATGATTACGCAGGATTTCGATAACGCATTCAAAGAAGTTGATTTTATTTTATCTCCAACCACACCAACCACAGCATTTAAAATAGGTGAAAAAACCGATGACCCGCTGTCGATGTATCTCAATGATATTTATACTGCATCGGTAAATCTCGCAGCAATACCTGCCATTTCAATTCCAGCGGGAACAGACTCAAACGGTCTGCCGTTCGGACTTCAGATAATGGGCAAAAAGTTCGACGAATCAGGACTCTTAAGAGCCGCCGAGCTTTTCCAAAACTAATATTAATTCCCAAAATTTATATTTTCTCGTCATTTTCATCCTGAATTTGCATATCTATTGCATTTTAAAAACATTATATTTAAGATTATATTAATACATAATTTAGCGAAACGATAGGTATCGTTTTATGATAGATTTATGCCAGATAATTTACTTAAAAAAGATTCCGGTGAGCTCAAAAATACCGAATTAAACAAAAAAACCGAGACAAAAAATTCTGAAAAATCCGATAACAGCGTAAACGGTTCAAAAATAAAAAAACCTGTTCAGAGACGTTATCAGAAAAATAATTTCAGAAGACAATTTAAACGTGAACCTCTGCAATCCCAAAAACCAAATATCACCGGGAACGCCGAAAAACCCCAGCTTGTTAAATCACGCAATATTCCTGAACGTGAACAAAATCATCAGTCTCAGAAATTAAACAAACCTTTAGTATCCGATTACACAAAAATCGTCCCGCAGGGAAAAATGATTTCCGTTGTTGTGCCGTTATATAACGAAGAAGAATCATTGATGGAACTGTCTCTTAAATTAAGAGATGTGTTCGACAGGATGAAATGCATGTATGAAGTTATTTTTGTCGATGATGGAAGCAATGACGGTTCTTTCAAACAGATAAAATACATTCACTCACGCAACAGCAGGTTTCACTGCATAAAGTTCAGAAGAAATTACGGAAAGTCAGCAGCGCTTCAGGCAGGATTTGACATGGCGCGCGGTGATTATGTAATTACAATGGATGCAGATTTGCAGGATGACCCTGATGAAATTCCTGAACTTATTACTATGCTTAACTCAGGTTATGATTTAGTCAGCGGATGGAAAAAAGTTCGACACGACCCGTTTATCAAAAAACATACATCGAAGTTTTTTAATTATGTGACATCGAAGATGTCAGGAATTAAACTTCATGACTTCAATTGCGGTCTAAAAGCATATAAAAAAGATTTGGTGAAATCCGTCAGAGTTTACGGTGAAATGCACCGGTATATACCTGTTTTAGCGCATTTATCGGGTTTTAAAGTAACTGAAAAGCCCGTAAAACATCATGCCAGAAAATACGGCGTTACGAAATTCGGTATCAGCAGATTCTTCAACGGATTTTTTGATTTGCTTACAGTGATGTTTAATACAAAGTTTCATACCAAACCGCTTCATTTGTTCGGTTTGTTCGGAATAATTTCTTTTATAATAGGTTTTGTAATTACTGCTTATCTGACAGTAATGAAATTTGCTGCAGGGCAATATATCAGCGAACGTCCGTTATTTCTTGTCGGACTTTTATTTATAATTGTCGGAACACAGTTTTTTTCACTGGGTCTGATAGCAGAGATGATAACAAAAAACCAGATGAAAGACGAAGAAATTCTGGTAGAAACCACAATCTAAAATAATCATTTTAAGGACAGTTTTATTTTTAAAGACTGTCCTTTTTATTATTGATACTTTTAATGCTGCTTAACACTGTTTAACATTGTCTAACTCAGTCATATCAAATAAAGCGCGCATAGGCTCCAATTTTAAAATTGGGAATTTTTCCGTAATAGAAGATGACGTTGTCATCGGAGATAATGTTGAAATAGGAAATAATGTAACCATTGCCAACGGCGCAAGAATTGCAAACGGGGTGAAGATTTCTCATGGAGCGGTAATTGCAACCCAGCCGCAGGATTTAAAATTTTCAGGTGAAGTAACAACTGCAGAAATTGGTGAAGGAACTGTAATACGCGAATATGTAACAGTAAACCGCGGGACAAAATACAGCAATAAAGTTGTCGTTGGAAAAAATTGTTTCATTATGGCTTATGTTCACGTTGCTCATGATTGCATAATAGGAGATAATGTCATCCTTGCAAACAGCGTTCAGATGGGTGGACATGTGGAAATTGATGATTACACAATTATTGGGGGTCTTGTCGGCATTCATCAATTTGTGAAAATCGGAAAACAAACGATGATTGCAGCCCATTCCATGCTTGTCAAAGATGTTCCGCCTTACATTGTTGCAGGCAATGATCCTGTACAGTATGAGGGAATTAATCATATAGGTCTTAAACGCCGCGGATTTACAAGCGAACAGCTTGCAAAGCTTCGCGAAGTTTATGAAATTATTTATAATTCCGGCTTAAACGTTTCCGACGCAGTGAAAAAAGCTAAATCAGAAATTAAAGCTGATAATAACATAAATGATGTTTTTGATTTTATTGAAAAAAGAAGTACACGCGGAATCATAAGAGGGCTGAAATAAATTATGTCAATCGACAAAGAAAAAGACAAGCACATAACCACGAAGGTTCTTTACTCGATGAAAGAGCGCGGGGAGAAAATCACAATGCTTACAGCGTATGATTTTCTTACTGCAAAATTTCTTGATGCTTCAGGAATCGAAGTTATACTTGTCGGTGATTCTTTGGGTAATGTTATTCAGGGGAATGAAACAACACTTCCCGTTACACTCGATGAAATGGTTTATCACGCAAAGATTGTAAAACGTGCCGTAAAAAATGCAATCGTTGTTGCAGACATGCCTTTCATGAGCTACCAGGTCGGAACGGAAGAAGCGATAAGACATTGCGGAAGAATGATGAAAGAAACAGGATGCGATGCTGTGAAGATGGAAGGCGGAGATTACATTGCAGAGACAGTAAGAAGAGTTGTTGAAATAGGAATTCCGGTGATGGGGCATCTCGGGCTTACACCGCAATCAATAAATAAATTTGGAAGCTATAAAACCCGCGGCAAGGAAAAAGAAGAAGCTGATAAAATTTATAAAGATGCATTACTGCTTGAGAAGATGGGCTGCTTCGCAATAGTTCTTGAAAAAATTCCTGCTCCTTTAGGCAAAAAAGTTTCTAAAGCAATAAAAATACCGACAATTGGCATCGGCGCAGGACCTGATTGCGACGGACAGGTGCTTGTTACACATGATATGCTTGGTATGATTCAGGAGTTTAAGCCGAGATTCGTACGCAGGTATATGAACTTTGCCGATGACGTAAAAAAATCTTTTACAAAATACATTTCTGATGTAAAGTCAGGTGAGTTTCCCACGAAAGACGAGAGTTATTATTAATGGATTACACTCCCGATGAACTGCTAAAAATTATTAAGCCCGCCGATAAAATTGTTCTGACGACCCACGTTGTTCCCGATGGCGATGCAATAGGAAGCGAGCTTGCCTTTTGTGAATACTTGAAACAGCTCGGTAAAAATCCTGAAATTATAAATCATTCTCCGACACCCTACTTTCTTCAGTTTCTCGATAAAGAAAATAAGATTTTAGTTTTCAAAGATAATATTGAAAAGTATAAACATAAAATTTTAGAAGCAGATCTGATTGTGTTGTTGGACACGAATGAATTTTCACGAACAAAAACGATGGAATCGTTTGTCAATGAATCAAAAGCAAAAAAGATTTGCATAGATCATCACTTGGGGTTAATTGCAGAAAACTATGATTATGTAATTTCTGATATAAATTCACCTGCAACTTGTGAAATGCTTTATCATATAATAAGTAAAGACAATCCGGATTACATAAACAAAGATACAGCGAATTGTTTATATACCGGCATAATGACAGATACAGGTTCTTTCAGATATCCCCGCACGACTGCTGAAACTTTTTCTATTTGTGCTGATTTAATTACAAAAGGAGCTGACCCTGTTTATATTTATGAGAAGATTAATGCAGAAAATCCTGTAAGCAAGATTAAGCTTTTGTCTCTTTTTCTTTCAAGCCTTGAATTTTATAATGATAATAAAATTTGCATAGGACAGTTAACTATAGATGATTTTCAAAAATCAGGTTCGGATAATACCGAGATTGAGGGTTTTACTTCTTATATTATGTCGTTGAAAGATGTTGCGGTGGGTATTATCATAGTAGAGTTAAATGACAGTTTGAAACTATCATTCAGGTCAAAGGGAGAAATTTATGTCAACGAACTTGCCAAAGAATTTGACGGAGGCGGACATAAAAATGCTGCCGGTGCGAACGTTCCTAAACAAGATTTTAATGAGATAAAAAAGATAATTTTAGATAAAACCAAAAAATACATTTAAAAATTTTTCATTAAGTAAAAAACCTTTCAATATGGAATTTCAATATACAAAAACCCCCGCTAATACCACTGCCGATGCTTATGTATATTTTTTGTTCAAAGATGAAGAATTGCTCAGAAAAAAATTAAATGTCATTCAAAAAGACTTAGGAATAAGATTTGATTCAAATGCGCTGAATGATTTTAAGGGAAAAGATACTCAGGTTTCTGTTTATTATGTAGATGGCAAAAGAATAATTCTTTCGGGTCTCGGAAAAAAAGAAAAATACAATCTTGAAGTTTTAAGAAACTCAACAGCCCGCGCTGCCAAGTATGCTGAAGGAATAAAGCTTTCGAGCATTGCCGTTGAAATTTTTAAAGTATCGGGAAAAGTTGAGGATGTTATTGCAGCTGAAACAGAATCAATCATTCTTGGTTTGTACAAATTCAACAAATACAAAAAAGACAAGAACGAAGAAAACGGAGACAGTAAAAAAGAAATTACTTCAGTGATTTTTTTTGGTGATGCAGGTCAGCCGAATAAAATAAATAAAGTCATTGCCGATGCGCAGGCAATTGCCGAAGCAACTGCTTTCACAAGAGACTTAGGCAATGAGCCGTCTAATGTTATGTATCCTGAAGAATTTGCAAAAATCGTTGCTGCCGAAGGAAAGAAAGGAAATTTTGAAGTTAAGATTTTAAATAAAGCTGAGATCACGAAGCTCAAGATGGGAGGAATACTTGGTGTTGCTCAGGGAAGCATGCGCGAACCGCGTCTTGCAGTTTTGAAATACAACGGCGGCAGAGCAAAAGATAATCCTATTGTGATTGTCGGTAAAGGGGTTACTTTTGATACCGGTGGTATTTCTATTAAACCATCTCCGGGAATGGAAAACATGAAAATGGATATGAACGGCGGAGCAGCGGTTGCAGGAATTTTCAAAGCGCTCGGTCAGCTTAAGTTGAAAGTTAATGTCATCGGTTTGATTCCTATGGTTGAAAATATGCCTGACGGCAGCGCATTTAAACCGGGTGATATTTTGACTGCCTATAATGGAATGACAATCGAAGTGCAGAATACGGATGCAGAGGGAAGATTAATCCTCGCTGATGCGCTTGCCTATGCAGATCAGTTTCAGCCGAAATATATAATCGATATGGCAACGCTTACAGGCGCAGCATTGATTGCTCTTGGTAATACTGCAACCATTGCAGTTACAAATGATGATTCTCTTTATAAAAAACTTGAGCGCGCAGGAAAAGAAACTCACGAAAGATTATGGCAGCTACCGAGCTGGGATGATTATGATAAGCTCATAGATTCTGATGTCGCAGATGTCTGCAATATCGGCGCGGGAAGAGTTGCCGGCTCAATAGTTGCAGGAATGTTCCTCAAACGTTTTGTTAATAACAATAACTGGTGTCACCTCGACATTGCAGGAACGGGAATGGCTCCTAAACAGATGTCTGAATATGTACCAAAATATTCAACCGGTGTAGGTGTCAGACTTCTTACAAGATTTTTAATGGATGAAGCAAACTCTCGTTAAAATATTTTTATTTTTTTTATTAATTCTTCTTGTTGTTTCGTTTGGAAACGATAAGCAAACTATTGCACATCAAAAACCTGCAAGCACATTTAGGCTTGGTAATGAGAATTTGCTTTCTGAAAATATTGCTTTGATTTCAGGCAAGAATGTTGGCATTGTAACCAATAATAGTGGCATTTTATCCGACGGGACGTTGCTTGTCGATGCAATGCTTCAGCTTAATAAAGAGAAAATCAACGTAACAAAAATTTTCAGCCCCGAGCATGGTTTCCGCGGCGATGACAATGATAACAATCACATAGATTCAAAAACGGGAATTGAAATTGTAACCCTCTACGGCAACAAAAAGAAACCCTCATCAAGCGATTTATCAAATGTTGATGTTCTTGTTTATGACATTCAGGATGTCGGCACAAGATTTTATACTTTCATAAACACGATGTATTACTGTATGGAAGCCGCTATTGAGAATAATAAGCAAATTGTTATCTGTGACAGACCAATAATCCAGAATCCGGAATACATCGATGGGTTCATGCTTTCCCCGGATATAAAATCATTTGTCGGAATGCTTCCTATTTCTGCTGTTTATGGTTTAACCTGCGGAGAGCTTGCGAATTATCTTAATACGGTTGAGCTTAGTGGTAAATGCAATTTGCAGATTTCAAAGATGAGTGGATACTCACGCACAACCGAGTACACTTCACTCAACTTAGCATGGGTTAAGCCGTCCCCGAGTATGTATTTCCCTTCCACTGCGGTTGCGTATGCAGGAACCTGCCTACTCGAAGGAACAAACTTTGCCGAAGGACGCGGAACCGACAAGCCGTTTGAATATGTCGGCGCTCCATATTGTGATGGTAATGTTTTGAAAACGGAAATGGACTCTTATGGATTTGCGGGAGTTGAGTTCACTGCAATCGAGTTCACTCCGACTTCGATAACAAGTCCATCTAATCCACCGAAGTTTGTCGGTGAAAAATGTTCAGGAATTTATGTTAACATTACCGATAAAAAAACTGCCGAACCGTTTAAAATTGGAGTTGCGCTTTTAATTTCTCTCAACAAACTTTTCCCAAAATTCAAAATCCGCGACGATAAATTTCTAGATAAGCTTTCCGGCACCCGCGAGTTAAGAAAAATGATACTCGATGGAAAAGATTTAAGTTATATAATTTCAACCTTTCAAACACCGCTTTCAGAATATAAATCAAGTATTTCTTCATTTTTTTTATATTAACTTCCTGAGAACATTTGGTATAATTTTTGTGTATAAATATTTACCTATTGACATTTATATTTAGAATATATAATTTGTCGTAGCATTAACTACAACAGAAATTAAAAAATGAACGCAAAAATCGAAACACTCAAAAAAGACGGAAAGTTTGAAAAGACTTCCTACATTTTAGCATCAATAGTAGTGGTATTATTGGTTGCCGGATTTATTTTCTCATAAATCCTCCTTTGACCCAAGCAGAGCTGGCGGATACCGGCTCTGCTTTTGTTTTTATGCTTTACTTCTGACTTTTATGCTCACCTTAGACCTTTGACTTTTAACCATTCAATTTAATGATTACATTTCATATTAAATTGAATTGTATAATATCCAAAAACGACTTATTTTTTGTCGTAGTGTTTATAACAACATCCGTTTTTTATATGTAAAATAGAATGAATGAAAGAATTAATTAAAAACTTAGAGTTCCTTGGTTTCACCAATTACGAGTCAAAAGTGTTTTTGGTGCTGATGAAGGGACACAACATGACGGCTGCCGAAATAGCCGAAGAAGCGGGAATCCCCCGGACTTCCGTTTATGACATCCTGAAAATATTTTCAGAGAAAGGATACTGCAACGAGTTAGAAACCCCTACTAAATTAAGATACGAAGCTATTGACCCTGAAGTAATAGAAGGGAAGATAGAAAATGAAATAACACAATCTTCGAACAAACGTCTGAAAACTTTAAAAACAGTCTTCGAAGAAGTGCGCGCTACATATAAAGCCAGCATGCCAAGCGAAAACAAAGTTGACGTCGAGCTCATAAAAGGATTTAATAAATATAGACCGTTAAAGTTTATAGATTTAATAAAAGAATCCAAAAAAGAAATAATGTTAATGAATAGATTGGAAGGTCATGTTTCCACAGGTTTAGACAATGAGGTTAAGAAATTTTTTAAAAGGGGTGGAATATTTAGATCTATTTATGAGAGCACAACTAATTTTAAGCTTATAGTTCAGGGTGAAATTGTGAAAGCTTCTAAAGAATATTTATTAGAATTATGTGAAGAGTTTGTGAAACAAGGAGAACAAATAAAACTTTCGCGAAAAATTCCACAAAATATGGCAATTTTTGACAGACAAATAGTATTTGTAAGCTTGGTTGATGAAACTATTTCAAAAAATAACCGCACTGATATGATAATACGAAATAAAGATTATGCAGATTACGCAATTGAGATATTTGAAAACTACTGGAACAAATCAATGACTATTGACGAATATAAAAAAGCAAAAAATTAATTATCTTCCGAAAAAAATGAAAAAATTATTAGCACTTATAATATTAATACTTACAAGTAATATAGCATCAGCCGGTGACCCGGGCGCAACAGTGGGATGGAGCGCGCTTGGAACGGGTTTAAACGGGGAAGTAAAAGCCATAACTTATTATAATGGCAATCTTATCGCTGCAGGTTCTTTTACTATGGCAGGGGGTCTGTCTGCTAACCGCATAGCGATGTGGAATGGAGCAAGCTGGTCACCTCTCGGACAAGGTGTAAGCGGAACGGTTTATGCTCTGCAGGTATATAACGGTAATTTGTATGTTGGCGGTTTATTTACCTCTGCAGGCGGAGTTACATATACTTCATACATTGCAAGATGGAACGGAGCAAGCTGGTCTGCAGTCGGAACGGGTTTAAATGATGAAGTTACTTCTTTTGCCGTGTTTAACGGTGAGCTTATAGCGGGCGGAAAGTTTAACGTGGGTTCAAGCTATAACATTGCCAGATGGAACGGAACATCCTGGATGCCGATGGGTTCAGGGACAAATGAAGATGTGAATGCGTTAACACTATGGGGAGATACACTTATTGCTGCGGGAAGATTCAGTACTGCAGGCGGAGGCTCTGCAAGTAAAATAGCAAAATGGTATAATGGATACTGGTTTCCAATAAATAATGCAACATTTAACGATGAAATTTTTTCGGTAGGTGTTTTTAATGATTTGCTTTATGCAGGCGGTAAGTTTACGATAGGCACAGGTGTTCAGTCAAATTATCTTGTTTGTTTTTATGGAGGCAACTGGGTAAAGGTTGGAAATGGTGTTGAAGACAGAATATATTCGATTCTTTATTATGGACACAGTATGGTTGTCGGTGGACAGCATAAGTTTTCATATAACACAATTGCTCCTGATTCGGTTTATGTGAACAGAATCTCTGTGTTTGATGGTTTGAAGTGGTCAGGGTTTTATACGGGAATGAATGATAAGGTTAATGCCGTCATTGAAGGACCTGACGGTTCGCTTATTGCCGCAGGGGAATTCACAACGGCTGGGGGAAGAGTCGCGAACCGCATAGCAATCTGGGATACTTTATCGCAGGTTTCAATTTCCGGAACAATCAGATTCAGAGGAAGCAATCTTCCTGTTCAGGGCGGCTATGTTAAAGCGGTTAGGGTTGATTTAAATACAAGGCAGGCATTAGTTGTTGATTCAACAAATATTACCTCAAGCGGTAATTATACTTTGAATAAAGTAAGAAGAAATGATACCGTTGACGTTATTGCATTTCCTGAGGATATTATTGAACAAGATTTCACACCCACATATTATCCATCAACTCCATATTGGCAAGGAGCAACACGGCTCTATGTCAGCGGGAATTTAACTGATATTAATATACTTGTAGATACAGCAAATGCTGTTTCAGCAACGGGAAGTGTAACGGGTCAGGTAATCCTAAATTATACACCTCCGGGATTTATCGGAACAGGTCTTGGTCTGGATTTCAAGTCATCTGCAATCGTTTATGCAAAGATGGGCGGAGTATTCAGGAATTTTGGAATCACAGATAATTATCAGATATATAGCGTTACATCACTTCCTGCGGGCAGTTATGAAATGATTGCAAACAGATTGGGTTATACATCGGATACAGTTATAGTAAATGTTCCTGCGGGCGGAACGGTGAATAATATTAATTTTAATTTAAAGCCGCTTGATAATCCTGTGGGAATTGATCCGGGCGGAATTGAAATAGTAAAAGATTTCAAACTTAATCAAAATTATCCGAATCCGTTTAATCCCGAAACCACTATCGAGTTCACACTCGATAAGCCGGGATTCGTTAGCTTAAAAATTTATAACATACTCGGAAAAGAAATAGCTTCATTTTATAATGAAAGATTAAATGAAGGCAATCATATGTTAAAATGGAATGCCGGAAGCCACAGCTCGGGAGTATATTATTATAAGCTTTCATTCAACGGAGTTGAGCAAACCAAATCAATGGTATTGATAAAATAAAATTTTAATCGGCTGTGTTTTTTGTTGCAAAAGGGAATTCTTGAGTTTTAAGAATTCCCTTTGTTTTTTGTAAAAAACTCAATAAAATATTCATTTTTTACTAAAAAAGGTATATTTATATTGAATCTTTCGGGATGTAGCGCAGTCCGGTAGCGCACTTCGTTCGGGACGAAGGGGTCGCTGGTTCGAATCCAGTCATCCCGACAAATCGGGGGAATTCTGATTTTTCTCGCATCTTTTAATACTCTTAAGCCTTTAATGAAAAAAATTATTTTCTCATTTTTTATATTTTTGTTTTCAGGAGGAGTCCTGTTTGCGCAGGATGATGCCGTTGTAAAAGAAGTTCAGGTCCTTCATTGGAATGATTTTCATGCACGAAATACGTCATACAGCATCAACAAAAAAGATAGCGCCGGAAATACTTATTCTGTTATAATCGGAGGCACCGCAAATCTTCTCGGATACATAAACAAATACAGAGACGGAAAAACAATTTTGTTAAATGGCGGCGATGATTTTCAGGGATCGCCGATTTCGACAATCACAAAAGGACGATCGCAAATTGAGCTTCTGAACTTATATGGTCTTGATGCGTTTGTTCTCGGCAATCATGAGTTTGATTACGGAGAAAACAATCTTGACTCTGCCCTAATGAATGCAAACTTTGATTATCTTTCTGCTAACGTTTGGTTCACTCCGCAAAACAAAACTTTCGGGAAGTCATATGTTATTAAGGAAATTAATGGAGTAAAAATCGGAATTATAGGACTTACTGCACTTGATTTGAAAACACTCGTGCTTCCCTCCGGTGTGGATGAAATTGAAATGCTGAACGTTGATTCCGTTGTTTCTGTAAATATTCATGCGTTAAAAAATCAAAACTGTGATTTAATTTTCCTGCTTACGCACATCGGAAAAGAGAACGACCAGAAGCTTGCAGAAAAATTTTATGGCGATTTGGATGTGATTGTCGGAGGACATTCACATACACCGCTTTTCAAACCTGTTATACAAAACGGAGTTATCATTGTTCAGGCGGGTTCTTACGGCAGATGGCTTGGAAAGCTGAATTTAAATGTTGACATAACAAAAGATACTATTTTAAGTTATAAAGGAAATTTAGTTGAGACTTTATTGGACTCATCCATATACAATATGCATGCAGCTGCGTTGGTTGATGATATGCTAAGAGAGATAGAACCTGCGCTTAAAAGAGTTATAGGAACATTGCAAAGTGAATGGAAACAATCGTATAGCTCTGAAAGCAACATAGGACAGTGGGAAGCCGACGTTGTCCGTGCAAAAACAAACTCCGATATTGCTGTTTTGAATTCAGGCGGAATAAGAAAAGGCTTATCGCAGGGAAATATTACGGTTGGTGATATTTGGGAAATAAATCCATTTGGAAATACAATAACAATATTCGGTGTTTCCGGCAAAACACTAAAGGAAATGATTCGTAATAATATTAAGCAGAGAGTTATTGAAATTGACCAGGTAGGTTCAAGTGATATGCTGGTTGCTTCGGGTATGGAGATAGTTTATGATTCTAAAAAAGTTCTGAACAAAGAAGATGATTTTATCATTAGCATAACCGTTAATGGTGAGAATATTGATGAAAATAAAACATATCAATTAGCAACAAATAATTATATGGCTGGACAGTTTAAAAAATATTTCGGAGACGTTTCACAGGAAATTGTTATTACGGATACGAACATAATAGACAGGGATATGTTTATTGAAGCAGTTGAAGAACAAAATACGATAAATTCAGTCTTAGAAAAAAGAATAATTGACGTTTCAAATCAAGATTCAAATTAGAAATAATGGCACAACAAGTAAGATTAGTAAATTGCATTAAGCTTAATAAGGAATTACCCGGACTTCCGAGTCCACCCATTCCCGGTGAGCTTGGACAAAAAGTTTATGAAAATGTTTCGAAAGAAGCGTTCAATATGTTTCTTGAACATTTCAAGATGATTGTAAATGAATATCGTTTAGACCTCAGCTCGCCTGCAACTGACAAAGTTTTTGAAGACCAGATGAGAGAATTCTTTTTTGGAGAGGGTATCAAGCTTCCGGATGAATACGTTCCTCCTGCACAAACATAAAAAATCCGTTTGGTATCATATAGCATTGATAAATATTTAGACTTACCCAAGAACAAAGCTTATACTATTATTCTTGACGAAAAAAACCTGAGAGTCCTGAGGGTATTCCTTTGGTTTCTGATAGTAGCATTTATTGTTATTTTGGCTATTGGTGTCGGCGAAGGAAGACACATCTGGTATATCTATGTTCCGGTAATGTCCCTGAATATTTTATTCTTAGTGTTACTCAAAATTTTTTATAAAAAGATATTTAATATTGAAAACATAAGAAAATATCTTTTTATTTTTCTGTTAATACAGTTTGTGTTTATTCAGAGTGGAAATTTCATTAACTACTTTTATCCTCCTCCAAAACAGGAAATGGTTCCCGCACCTGAACGAGCAAGGTCGGATGTAAAAAAAGAGGGCATTACTGTAAAAACATCAAGCGATAACACCGATTATTTTTCAGGTTCAATCATTATTCTTTGTTTTTATATAGTGTTTTTCAGGTTTACAAGAAATGAATACCTGATACTTTATTCAATTGCGGCGCTTGGTCCTTTGATTTTAGATTTAATTTTTTACCGGAGCCTTGATGTTGATGAGCTTGTTCCGGGTGTTTCTATTACGGCAATGTTTCTTGTGATTTCAATTTTAGTTGAGCGTAAAAGATACAGGGACTTCAGTAACGAATTTGATTACCAGCATAAGAAAAATTTTGAAACAATCCGCATGCGGAAAGAGCTTGCGTCCGCAAGGGAAATTCAACTTTCAATGCTTCCGCGGAATAATCATAAAACAAATGAATTTGAAATTGCAGGAATCTCGATTCCTGCAACGGAAGTAGGCGGAGATTATTTTGATTATTTTGAAATTTCAGATACAAAAATTGGTTTGTTCATTTGTGACGTATCAGGACACGGTGTTGCCAGCGGACTTTTGCTTTCAGGACTGCGAAGCTGTATGCATATGATTCTGGAAGATACATCGGAACCACGTGTCGTTATGGAAAAATTAAATCGTATGATGCGCAAAACACAGAATAGAAAAATGTTTGTTACTGCGGTGTTCGCAGTTATTGACATCGCAAATAATAAATGCGAGATTTTCAATGCGGGCCATCTGCCGCCATATAAAATTTCCGGAACGACCAATGAGATTTTTAAGATTAAAAAACACAGCATAACACTCGGAGCTATGGATTCAATTTTTGAAAATGGTGCTGATAAGGAAGTAAAGTTTGATTTTAATAAAAATGATAAATTGATTTTATATACTGATGGTGTTAATGAAGCAATGAATACTCAAAAAAATGAATATGGGTTTGATAATATTGAAAAAATTCTTTACGCAAATACCGATAAGTCTGCAAATCAACTTCTTAACATTCTCACTAAAGATGTTGAAAGATTCACTGATGGCAGTATTCAAAGAGATGACTTAACAATTTTAATAATCGGAAGAAACTAAATGGCAAAACAAAAACCTATTGTGGGAATAATCATGGGCTCTGATTCAGATATGCCTGTTATGCAGCAAGCAGCAGATGTGCTGAAAGAATTTGGAGTATCTTATGAAATGAAAATTACATCTGCCCACAGAACGCCTCAGTTAATGGCAGAGTATTCATCGGAAGCATATAAGAACGGAATAAAAGTAATAATTGCAGGCGCAGGCGGTTCGGCGCATCTGCCCGGAATGAGCGCAGCTTATTCTCCGGTTCCGGTTATTGGTGTCCCGATTGAAACCAAAGCTTTGAAAGGTTTAGACTCACTTCTTTCAATTGTGCAAATGCCTTATGGCGTACCAGTTGCAACGGTAGCAATTAACAACGCCAAGAATGCAGCGCTTCTTGCAGTAGAAATTCTTTCAACATCAGATGAAAAACTTTTGAAAAAAGTAGTTGCCTTCAAAGAAAGAATCAAGAAAGAGTCGTTACTCAAAAATAAAAAGATTAAGAAGAAGCAGCAGATTTGAGTTGGGAAGATTTCTTAATCAACCAAAGAAGTGAAACAAAAATTATAACTTCCGAAATAACATATTTCAATTTATAAAAACTTTCAAACGGACTTTTATCAATTCTCCATAAATTATCAGGTAATGCAGATAAAACAAATCCAACTGCAATAAATCCGATTAAGTACCTACTTTCTTTATTTTTAAAATCTGCATTTATAATTATAAGTATCACCGGAATCAACCACACAAGATTCATCACCCAAGTGAACGTGCTGCTCAATAAAATAATCAATAAAATTAACTGCCATTTAATAAACTCGATGTAATTATTTTGCTTATTATTGCGCAAAACATTAAAACTTAATATAAATAGAATTATATAAATTATTGGAGATAAAAGTTTAGAATTTAATGTTATTCCTATACCCTGCATTGCCCAAACAAGCGAAGCTTTTGAATTAAAACTTAAGTATTCTGTCTTATATAAAACTTTATCTTTGAAAGACAATGCCTCGGGTGCCATCTGGAAATAAGTCGAAAGAACTTCAGAAGGAATCTTCATTTCATCAGTTCCGCTTTCACTGTATTCTGTTATTCGAGGAAGCTCATTTACAAAATAGTTATATGTCGCATCTTTGCCGTTCAGCAAGACAGTTAGAAAAATTAATCCAGCCATGCTCGCAAGGTAATATTTTGTAAATTTCCATTTTCGCATCACAATAAAAAACGGCAATGCTAAGATTAAATTAAATTTTATGAATGTAGCTAAAGCAAAAAATATTCCTCCTAAAATATTTTTATTATCGTAATACGAAAACTTGATTGAAAAACAAATTAACAGCAACGCCAATCCGCTTATCTGTCCCCGTTCAATCATTGTGTAAATCGGAAAGAAGTTTAACAGAAGTATTCCATAAACTAATAATGAAGTTTTGTCTTTTTTAAGGTTAAATGTGCTTATTAACACCCATACAGATAAAAAACAGAATACAACGTTTAGAATATTCCATAGGGTCTTCGCGGTTTTGTAATCAAATAGTGTAAATACTTCAAAAATATAAGCCACCGACGGTGGATATAAAAATCTGCTATGCTTAAAAACCGAAACGCCATCCCACAAATTCCAGTCGCTTATAATCTGGTTTTCGTAAATGCTTTTCCCGGCTTTTTGAACTTCACCTGCAGTATAATAAGCAGTAAAATCCATCTGCAGACTTTGTTTGCTTATGTTATAAACATTCCATGAGAGATTAGCGAGAGAAAGAAGAAAAAGAATTGATAAAATTATTTTTGCGTAGCGATTCATTCAATATTATTGAAGTCATTCCCGCGCAGGCGGGGGGAACCCTTTGGGTCATCCCAGTCTTTAAAATTTATTTATACAGCAGATAAAATTCTGAAATCCACACTCCTATTACAAACAAACAAAACGCTATCCCGATTATTTTTCTTTTTATATCAAGATTTTTAAACAAGTTTTTCCCGAGATATAAAGCGTTACCTGTTCCAAGAATAAAAAACGGTATCAGCACATAATGATACCTCGACAGCGCAACGAAAAGAAAAAACATCAGCATCCAAGAAAGAATAAAGCTCCAGATTAGAAAATTATTTTTCTTTAACGTCAGCAGTCCCCAGATTCCAAAAAGCATCACAGCAAAATAGGGAAGATTGACCAGCGCGACATATAATGGATTTATTGATTTATAAACTTCGGTCGAAGTCCGGGCTTTGTTTTCGTCAGGCATGAAGTAAAGCAAAATCATCCTTTCGCTTGAAAACAAATATCCGATTTTTTTTACTCCCACGATTAAAAATTTATGCGGATTGTGAATGGCATAATCGATTCCCTGTCTCCAGAACTCTCTATCTTTTTTTATTTCATCCTGTTCATTGAATAACGGGTTTGATTCTTCGATTTGATAATACCACGTGCCTGTTGCATTGGGATTGCTTCCGCCCCAAAAAGTAAATCCTGCCTGAGTCGCAAGAGAAAACCCACCCAGCTCTATTTTATTCCGCAGCATCCATGGAAACACAAAAATGAAAACTCCGACTAAAAATAAAACCGAATATTTAATAGATTTATTTAATCGGTTTTTAGCATAACCTTCGAATAATTTTCTCTGGTGGAAGAAAATGAACAATGGAACTATGAACACTGATAATGCAAAGCTGCTGCGAATCATTATTGCCGCTCCCCAAAGCAATCCGAGTAAAATTATTTTACCTGTATTCAACGTTCCGCTTCGCAGACATAAATACAAAAGCAGTATTTCAAAGAAATTAAATAACGGCTCGCTTAATAAAGTCTGGCTGTATAAAACATTGGAAGGAAAGAAAGCAAATATTGCAAGAGTGATTAACGAATATTTGGTATCAAGAAATTTGAGACACAGCAAAAAGAAAAGCAGACAGGTGAAAATTTCTATTATGGATTGAATGAACTTTACACATAAAATATTTTCACCAAAAACTTTGAAAATCATAGCAATGAAAAACGGATAGCCGGGAATATTCCGCGCAGTAGTTTTTCCTTCGAAGGTGTATTCACCTGTATTGTTTATGCTTTGTGCAAGCTGGTAGTAATCAAGACTATCGGAGCGAATTTCTTCGCGGACTGTGAACGCGAGAATAATTTTTACCGCAAATGAAAAAAGCAATATTAACATTAAATATTGCTTTTGTTTTTTTGTCAATTTGTTTAAAGACTCGAACAATTTATTTTATTTTTCTGCAACGAGCAAAATGCCTGTTCCTTCTTTGTTGTCGGTATGAACATCCATCCACATTAAAATTAACACGAACCATAAAGTAAATAAATAATAAAACGGCAAAATTAAAATCAACAGCTTCGATTTTCCTGCCATCAGAATCGGGTACTTAATTCCCCATCTCCATGAAATATTTCCCCACTTGCCGTATGTGTAATTAAAATGCTTAATCTTTAATCCCGCTTTGTTGAGCTTTTCCGTTATATCTTCTTTTGAGTAACCATTGCGCGCGTGTTCTTCTATGAAGCTCGCATCATCTTCCGACTCTGCATCACTGCCGCCGAGATTTGATGGGGTGTTCACCAAAAGCTTTCCGCCCGGCTTAAGCGCTTTAAAAAAATTATTGAATACTAACTGATCTTCGTGTATGTGCTCCATAACATCGACCGATAAAATAAAATCAAACTCGTTTTGATAGTTTATTGTCAATAAATCTGCAATCTCGAATTTTACTCTGTTTCCGTAACCTGTCTTGTCAAAAAAATATTTGCAGTCTGCAACCTGCTCATCTTTAACATCGATTGCAAGAATTTTTGAATTCTTATAACGTTTTGCCATGAAGTAAGAATACTGCCCGAAGCCCATTCCCGCATCGAAGATATACATTTTCTTATTGGGAGGGAATAATTTTTTTATCTGTTTTCTCACGTGCCATGAACGCAGAAACATTAAGTCGAGAAGCCAGTAGAAAACTTTTCTTAAGAAAACATTTTTTGAAACAATGTCGCCAAAAACTTTTTTGACCGGATCGTATTGCATTAACCGTTTTTTATTTTATTAATTTTTTGTTTTACCTGTTCAAAAACCATATCTGCAGTAATCACCTGCATGCAGTTCGGAACAAAGTCGCACGTCATCTTATAGCAAACCAGACATTCCAATTCATATGGCACAACTTTCGTAATTCTTCCGTAATCTTCAATTTCGTTATATGAAGTTGGACCGAACAAACAAATTACTTCTTTCTTCAATGCTGTTGCAATGTGCAGAGCGAGCGTATCACCTGTGATGAAAATTTGCGGAACATTCATTAAGGCAATAAATTGTCTCAAAGAATTATTGCTTCCAGTACTAATAATATTTTTACTTGAAGAACTTAACGCCTCAAGTAATTCTTTTTCTTCTTCACCGCCATAAAGTAATATGCACGCGTTATATTGTGCTTGAATTTTATTTATAAGCTCAATGTACCCGTCTTCACGCCATTTTTTATATTCCCATCTATCGCTTGCACCGGGATTTATCCCGATGATAATATCAAAATTATATTTTTCAAGATTTTTTAAATACTCATCGCTGAATTTCTGCTCGACGTCGTTAAGCTTAACAATTATTTCTCCCTTATCATAATCAAGACTGCAAATTTCGTGAATAATCTGCTGATATGTTTTTGTATTCGCTTTTTTTAAGTTATCAAAAGCACCCATCTCAAACCATTCTATTGCCTCATCATTAAAAGTAAAAACTTTTCCGTTTGGCTTTAAGCCGAATCCGATTTTTTCTTTTCCGTTTGCTTTTGTTGCAAGCGCAGCACTTACGGGAGAAGGGTCAAGATTAATTACCAAATCAAATTCCTCAACATCCAAATTCGTTTCAGTAGCGATGTTTTCATAAACAAAAATTTCGTTCACTAAATCATTATTCTTAAATAAATCCTTTGCATTATTTTTTGTAAGCCAGACAATATATGAATCGGTGTATTTTTTCTTGAGCGAATGAAGAATTGATGTCGTGCGGAGCACATCACCGATTGCATCGAGCTTTATAATTAAAATTCTGAATCCCATGGGTGTATATAAATCACAATCGGGACAAAGCACACCCGTTGTTTTATGCGGTTTACAAGGCCGGTCACCCGGAAAATATATGCAATCAGCTTTTAAAATCATTTAAATCAGTTCGATTCGTTAATAATTTTCTCAATTAACTGCGGCAGCTTATTAAATTCATTATCTTTTAATTTCTCTTCAACATTCTTTGTGAAATCAACTTTATCAGCATTGTCAATATATTTTTTTATTCCTTCGACTAATGATTGAATGTGGTTTGATTTAACAACATATCCTGTCTTTCCAACTACGACATCTTCTGCAAGTCCACCGACATCAGTTACTACAACAGGTTTTCTGAAACCATAAGCAATATTAAGAACTCCGCTTTGCGTTGCTTCGATGTAAGGAAGTACAACAAGCTCGGAAATCGAGTAATACTTCCAAACTTCTTCATTCGCGACAAACTGCTGAACAACTTTTATTTTATCTTTTAATCCGAGCTTATCTATCTGTTCATAATATTTATCTGGCGAATCATAAAACTCCCCGACGATTAATAATCTAATGTCTTTGTTATATTTCAGCAACGCAGGCATTGCATCGATTAAAATATTCAGTCCTTTGTATTTTCTTACATAGCCAAAAAACAAAATTATTCGGTCGGTATCGGAAAATCCTAATGACTTTCTGATGTCTTTTAAATCTTTATCCGGTGTTATGTTATAAGAATCATAAATCGGCAAAGCAGACTTATAAACTTTTCTCCCTTTTGAATATTCTTTAATCGAATCTTCAACTGTTTTTGAAAGAACAAGAAACTTGTCAGGATGTTTCAGTCCAAGTTTCGTCAGAAACTTATCGATGAATCTTCCTTCGTGCGAAATAACATTCTCGGTAATAAAAAGAATTTTATTCTTAAAATCCTTTTTCAGCTTTCGTGAAATTGCGTTATGCGAAGGACCAAAAAAAGGATTCCACCAGTCAAATATTATTAAATCCGGATTTTCCGCCTTAACTGCTTTTGCGGTTTTTCCCCAGGTAAACGGATTAATGGAATTTATAAGTCTTGTATTCGGAACTTGTTTTAAAACCAGACTGCTTTTGTCCTGCTGGGTTGTTCCCGGAAATAAAATAGACGGATATAATAAAGTATAATTTATTACTTTAACGTCGAAATTATCCTTAAGAATGTCATAAACATACGAAACAAAAAGCGCATTTCCACCGCGATAAGGATAAGCCGGACCTAAAATTACAATCTTTTTCTTACGCAAATAATTGAAAATTAAAAACTTAATATAAGAACATAAAACGTCATTTTTAATTCATTTATTAAAGTATTTTAATTAAATTGACTAAATTTACCCTATAAAGCCATATTGAATTACAGAAAGTTTCTCATAATTATTATTTCACTGCATTTAATTTTTTTCCTTTATTCAATTTTTTGGGGTAATATCTATGTTGGTGATTATCCCGAGTATCTGAACCAGGCAAAAAATTTTATTGAACACGGTAATTTTTATGCAAAAGATTATGCGGATAAATTTGACATAAATTATTTGACTCGCCGTCCTCCGGTATACGCGGTTTTCATAATTTTATCCCGCCTCATTATTAATTCGGATTACTCCGTTATTTTTTTTCAATCAATACTCAGCATAATAAACATTCTTGGAGTATGCAAGCTTCTTAAAAATTTTAATTTTAAGATTAATATTTATTTCTGGGTGTTGTTGTTTGTGATTTTGTATCCAAGTCAGCTGATATATGCAAACACTGTTATGACCGAAATGTTATTTCAGACGTTCTTATTCTGGTCGGTTTACTTCTGTTTCAAATTTTTAAAGTCATATTCACTAAAAGATTTATTATTGAATAATATTTTTATCGGGCTTGCAGTGCTTACAAAACCTGTTATGCTGGTTTTTGTATTTATAAACTTATTATTTTTTATTTTTGTGATTTTTAAAAAGAAAATAAAAATTACTTATATCTTTCCATGTTTGATACCTGTTCTTTGTGTCTTGTCTTTTTCCTATTATAATTACACGCAAACAAATTATTTTCACTATTCAAGCTTGCAGTTTAATCATTTGTTTGACTATAATGCTGTTTTCATAATTCATAATATACATGGCCAAGAAGAGGGAAATAAAATTTTAAAAGAATACATAATACACTTTGATACTTTAAAAACATTAAAAGAAATTGCAGATGAAAAATATAAGTATTCCAAAGAAATAATCTCCAATAATTTCGGACAATATCTTAGTTACCAAATGAAAGGATTTGCAAACTTCTTTTTAGACCCGGGAAGATTCGATGTGTTTACATATCTTAAAATTAATCCTGATGACAATAAAGGTTTGCAAAACGCTTTTTTGTATGAAGGTTATGGCGGAGTTATTAAATATTATTTAAATCAACCTCTTCCAATTTTAATTTATCTGACGTTAATTATGCTAATAAATTTATTCTTCATAATTGCATTAATCTTTTTTATGTTTGAAAAAAATGTTGAGGGAAGGTTAAGGCTTTACATGGTTATGGCAGTTATATATATAGCTGTTTTTTCAGCCAATTATGCGGCACTTCGTTATAAGTTGCCGCTATATCCGATTTTGGTAATAGCTTCAGTATTTTTAATAGAGAAATTAAAAGAAATTTCATTAAAGAAAAAAACCAGCTAATTTTAACTGAAATTATGAATAGAATTAACACTTTAACTAAAATTCTTGAAAGTGAACCAAATGATTCGTTTTCAAGATATGCGCTTGGATTGGAATATGTAAGTTTAAATGACTATGATGAAGCTCAAAAAGAGTTTAATTTTATATTAAGGAATGACCCTCAATATCTTCCTGTATATTACCAATTAGGGAAGGTTCTTGAATCAACGGGTGATTCTGATAAAGCATTAAAAATATATCAGCAGGGTTTATATGTTGCCTCTTCTCAAAATGATTTGCACACAAAAGCGGAACTGCAAGATGCAATCGATAGTTTATATTAAACATTTAATAATACGCGCATATTATTGATACACTTCTACCGTCACTCTTAAAACAAAATTAAATTTATGCAAACCGGAAAATCAATTATTGTATTTATCATAGCAATATTTTGTCTTTTTATTCAAACAACTGGTTTTTCTCAGGCTGTGAAGTGGGAAAATTATACCGATATGAAAGAAATCTCACAGATTGCAATTACACCTGACAATATTGCATATTGCGGCTCAAAAGGCGGAATCTTTGCCGTAAATCTTAATACCGGAGAAGTAATCAAAAAATACACTAATATAAACGGTCTGCTGAACAATGATGTTTTAAGCTTAACAATTGACAACCAAAACAGAATCTGGATAGGCAGTGCGGACGGTTCTATTTCTATATATGATTATACAAATAATGTCTGGAAATATATATATGATATAAAAAATTCAAGTGAATCGGATAAATCCATAAACAGCTTTGTTCAATATGGTAATTTTATGTTTGTAGCAACAGGTTACGGCATTCAAAAAATTTCAGTTTCAAATTTCAGTTTTATCGATGCGCCATATTATCAGCTTGGGAATTTTGCTCCAAGAACAAAAGTGAATGTTCTTACTATTTTAGATAATACGTTATTTGCCGGTACAACCATGGGCGCTGCTTATGCTAATTTGATAAATTCAAATTTAAACAGTCCGTCAAGCTGGACAAACTTTAATTCATTCGGTGCAAATAATAATGTTCTTACTCTTGCTTCCTTTGATAATAAAGTATTTGCGGGGTTACAAGGTTCCTGCATGTTTTATGAAAATGGATTCTGGAATGGTTATCCGAATGCCAAAATATCAAGCGGAAATATCAGAGGTATTTCATCAGTTCAGAACAGGATTTATTTTACGTTAAGTACAGGTGTGTTTTATGCAATACAAGGTTCACTCGAAACAGTGACTTTATTTGATGCTTCACAAAATTTTAAAAATGTATATGCAGATAAAAATAATAATATCTTATTATCATCTCTTGCAAACGGTATTTATACCAGTGTGAGCGGAAGTTATGCATATGTCTTTCCAAATGGTCCTTCTAAAAATTCTTTTGACTGGATTTCGATTGATGAAAACGGTGTAGTTTGGTCTGCAGCGGGGCAGGATGGAGCAGGATTTTCAAGCTTCAATGGAAGTCTATGGACTAATTATACTGCAGCAACACATCCTCAAATCGGACCGAGTAATTTCTTCAGAAAAATTTATACTCAGGGAACTACCGTATGGGCTTTAAGTTTTGGCGGAGGACCAACATTAATTGAAGGAAGTAATATCCGGAATTTTAATCCATCAAACTCAACACTTCCGGGTATAGTAGGGTCACCTAATTTTTGCACACCATTTGGAGGCGCTTTTGACAATAGCGGAAGATTCTGGATTTCCTTTTATGGAAGTAATAACTCCCAGAGTATTTATTGTTATATCGGAGATGGAAATTTTGTGGGGATACCAAATTCCGGATTTATAAATAATGCTGCGCTGGGAGCAATGGCAATTGATAATTATAACACCAAATGGGTTGTCTCCAGATCATCAAACGGGTTATATTTTTATAATGAAAATAGTTCATTGACAAATTTTTCCGATGACGTATATGGATTTTATACTGCGGGAGATTTTGGTGCAGGAATCGGTGACATATACGATGTTGTGGTGGATAAAAACGGGGAAGTCTGGATTGCTACCAATAACGGAGTTTTTATTATAGCTAATCCATTAGCTGCAATTCAGAATCCGGGCAGCAAACCTGCACCGGTGAAATTAGGACTAATCGAAGGAAATTTAAGAGTTCCGTTTACAGAACTTTGCCAGACTATCAGCATTGATATTTTAAATAATAAATGGATAGGGACACAAAGAAATGGAGTTTTTCATTTATCATCAGATGGTTCTACTCTCATTGAGCAATTCAATACAACAAACAGCCCAATTCTTGATAACAGTATAAATAATATAAGAATAAGCAATGAAACGGGTATAGCTTATTTTGCAACTTTGAAAGGGTTATCATCAGTAACTACAAACGGTATTGAACCAGTGGCTGAGTTTAAAGAAATTACATGCTCGCCAAATCCGTTTTTATTGCCTGCAAATGTTGACCTGAAAATTGATGGTTTAATAGAAAATTCATTTCTGAAGATTATTACATTAACCGGGGATGTTGTGGCTGAATTTGAGTCTCCGGGCGGCAGAATTGCAACATGGCAAAACAGCAGAAACATTAATCTTGCTTCGGGAGTTTATATAGTAGTGGCATTTAATAAAGACGGCAGCAAAGTCGGAAAGGGCAAGTTTGCCGTCGTCAGAAAATAAGATATGTTAGTAATACCAGTAATAGATATAAAAAATGGCAAGACTGCAAGAGTATTTGAAGGGCATAAAAATTATACCGAATATTACTGTGAAAGTCCCTTATCTGTTGCACGTTTGTTCAGAAAAGAAAATTTTAAAACTCTTCATATAACTGACCTTGACGGAGCCGTTCAAGGTCAGATGAGGAATTATGATACCATCTATAGAATTGCCAATTCTATAGACATCCCGATTCAAATTGGCGGCGGCATAAGAAGTTTTGATGTTGCAAAAAAAATGATAGAAGATTTGGGTGTCTATCGCGTTGTAATCGGAACTGCTGCAATCACTAATCCCGAGCTTGTAAAACAAATCATAAAAGAATACGGCGCATCAAAAATTGCAATCGGCATTGATGAAAAATTGAATAATGTCGTTAAGAACGGATGGGTTGATTATGCAAACATTACTCCTCTTGATTTTGCAAAGATGATGGAAGACATAGGTGTTAAAAGAATAATATATCAGGATGTAACACGGGTTGGGAATTTATCAGGACCTCACATCGAACGCCTTGTTGAAATTGCTGAGAATACCAAATTGAGGATTACTTCTGCAGGGGGAGTAAATGATTACCGTGATTTAAAAAAACTGAAAGAAATTGAACATCTTGGTATTGACTCAGTTATGATTTCGCGTGCTTTATATGAAAATAAATTTCCATGTCAGATGCTCTGGAGAGATGTCGAGTGCCAGGATTTATCTTTAGACCTTCCCGCAGTTAAGGGATAAGCTTCATTACGTTGTCGATGCTGTAAATCTTTCCTTTTTTAATAATATAAGAAATTCTGTTCACGGCAAAGTTATAAACAAGCTCTTTATAGCTTTCCATGTCGAAGATTAATAAATCTGCCTGTTTGTTTTCCTGAATGCTCCCTATTTCATTTTGCATATTCAAAGCAAATGCAGAATTAATCGTAACAGCATTAATAATTTCTTCTGAACTCATCTTCAGCATTCTCGATGCAAGCGACATTATAATCTGAATGTTTTCCGTCATCGCAGTCCCCGGGTTAAAATCCGTTGCAAGTGCAACAGGGACATTATTCTCAATCAGTTTTCTTGCCGGCTGGTAGCTTATATCAAGAAAATATGAAACACCCGGCAGCAAAGTTGCAATCATGAAATTTTTTGAAGAGTTATATCTTGATATTCGTTTTATATCAGCATCGTTTAGCACTTCAAGATGGTCAACAGAAATTGCGTTTACGTTTATTGCTGCTTCAATTCCGCCGATTGAATTAAACTGGTCAGTGTGTAATTTCGGAATTAATCCGAACTTCTTTCCCTGTTGCAATATCTTTTCAGACTCCTTTGCGGTAAAATATCCTTTCTCACAAAACACATCTATAAACTTTGCAAGTTTTTTCTGAGCAATAACGGGAATCATTTCATACATAACTTCATTTATGTATTCATCTTTATCAATGCCTGCAGGAACAGCATGTGCTCCAAGAAATGTTGGGATTATATCAAGATTGTATGAATTTTTACGGTTTAACTCATTTAAAACCCTGAGAGTCTTTATTTCACTTTTGGTATCAAGTCCATAACCCGATTTTCCTTCAAGCGTTGTTACTCCAAACTTAAAAAAGTTTTTAATTCTTCTTTCTCCTGCTTCAAGCAACTGGCTTTCAGTTGCTTTCCTAACTGCCTTGACGGTGGAGATTATCCCGCCTCCCGCTTTTGCAATTTCTTCATAAGTTCTGCCTGCAATTTTCATCTCGTATTCATTCTCGCGTGAGCCGGCAAAAACAAAATGCGAATGCGAATCAATAAATCCCGGTATTACTACATTTTTAGCGCAGTCAATTTCTATGTCAGGTTTTATTTTTTCTTTACTTAAAAAATTCTTCAAGGAACTTTGCTTGCCTGAAAAAATAATCTTATCATTATCTAGAATAACGGTGCCGTTTTTTATCAGGCCAATGTCATTCTGCGTTTTCCCCTTTTTAGGAAATGCATTTTCCCAGCGGCAGGTAACGAGTTCTTTAATATTTTTTAGTAAGATTATCATAAACTTTAAAATGTTGCCGAATCCGTAAGGGTTCGTTCGAAAGCTGAAGCTTTCGGCTACTTTTTGAAAACCTGAAACAAAAAAGGGGCGTAAGCCCCTTTAAATTTTTAGCTTGCTTTCGCAATCTTCATTGCATCGGTGTACATCTGGTAAAGAGGTTCTTCTTTTCTCCAGCATGCTGCAAGATGGTCAGGTGAGCCGATTGGTTCAAGCGGCGGCTCTTCGTTCCAGCATTTTTCGATTGCAAAGAAACATCTTGTACAGAAATGACATCCTTTCGGATAATGAGTTGCAGGCGGAACCGAGCCCTCAATTGTCGCAAGAGTTGATTTTCTTTTATCAGTTGACTTCGGAATTGAGTTAAGAAGCCCGATTGTATATGGATGCTTCGGATTTTTAAAAATTTCTTTTACAGGACCATACTCGGCAACTTTAGATGCATACATAACGCAGACTCTGTCGGAAACTTCCGCAATAACTCCAAGGTCATGAGTAATTATAATCACGCCCATTCCTAAATCTGTCTGAAGTTTTTTTATAAGCTCAAGTATTTGCGCCTGAACTGTAACGTCGAGCGCAGTTGTCGGCTCGTCTGCAATTAATATTTCGGGATTGCATGCAAGCGCTATTGCAATCATAACACGCTGTCTCATACCGCCTGAAAGCTGGTGAGGATATTCGCCGTATCTCTGCGCGGGAGCCGGAATACCGACAAGCTTTAACATCTCGATTGCTTTTCTTTTTGCTTCCTCCTTAGAAGCTTTTTGATGCAGAATAATTGCTTCTTCGATTTGATTTCCGCAGGTAAAAACTGGATTAAGCGAAGTCATCGGTTCCTGAAAAATCATGCTAATGTCGTTTCCTCGAATGTCGCGCATTTCTTTCTCGGAAATTTTTAACAGGTCTTTTCCTTTAAATATGATTTCGCCGCCGGCAATTTTTCCCGGAGGTTCGGGAATCAACCTCATAATAGAAAGCGAAGTAACGCTTTTTCCGCATCCTGATTCTCCGACTATTCCCAAAGTCTCGCCCTTTGAAAGCTCAAAGCAAACATCATCAACAGCTCTTGAAACGCCGTCATCGGTATAAAAATACGTCCTTAAGTTCTTTACTTCTAAAAGTTTATCCATATTGTAAAAATTTAATAAAATTATTATAAATTTGGCATTGTTTCAAGTATCTTTATTAAATTAATAACTTTTGGTATGTTTGTAAACCGTTAAATTAAATTATAAAACATGAAAAAATTAACCCTGCTGGGAGTAATATTCGTTTTTTGTTTAATTTCTAATGTTTCTTTAGCGCAGCATTTTTCACCGAAATTTGGTTTTAAAGGTGGAATGAGCAACTCAACCCAAAGTGTAGATTTAACAAATGATACACTTGAGCTGCTTTATGAAAGAGATAATAGATACAGAGCGGGATACACATTTGGAGTCTTCACGGATTTTCTATGGTATAAGTATATAACTGTTGGTACTGGGTTGGATTTTTTTCAGAAAGGACATAAGCTTGAAATTACAGTTACTTCAGAAACAGGACAAGTATTAGGAACCGATTATGTTACTTATAATCAAAATTATTTAATCTGGAACTTGTATGCCAAGATAAGTCCGCCCGGACTTGAAAGAGTTCATCCATACGTAATAATTGCCCCTCGTCTTGATTTTTTTCTGGGTTATAAATGGTATTTTGCCGGAGACCAGGAAGCAAACGTTGAAGATTATGTATTAGAGAGATATAAAAAAGTATCGCCAAGTGTATCTTTTGGTGCAGGAGTTGAAATAAATAAAATAATTCCATATTCAATTATCCTTGAATTTATGTATGTTCCTGATTTGACTGCTCAGTTTAATGAAAACGGAAATAAATTTTGGAATACAGCATATAGTATTTCCGCAGGATTAAAATTTTAATTTTATAATAAAGTTATTTAATGAAAATAGGTATCACGTGTTATCCGACTTACGGGGGTAGTGGTGTTGTTGCAACGGAGCTTGGTAAAGCGCTCGCACTGCGCGGGCATGAAGTTCATTTTATTTCTTATGCTCTGCCAATGCGTCTGCAGGGATTTATTCAGAATATTTATTATCACGAGGTGGAGTCTTTTAATTATCCGCTTTTCGATAATCCCATGTACACGCTAACACTTACGAGCAAAATTGTCGAAGTTGCTATGATGAATGACATTGAGCTTATCCACGCGCATTATGCAATTCCTCATGCAACAAGCGCATATCTTGCAAGGGAAATTTTAAAGAATGAAAAGAAATACTCGAATCATTTAAAAGTTATCACAACTTTGCACGGAACGGATATTACGCTTATAGGACTCGAGCCTTCGTTTCTGCCTGTTATGAAATTCAGTATTGAGCAGTCTGACGGTGTTACTGCCGTATCAAATTTTCTGCGGGAGAAAACAGTTACAAGCTACCAAATTAATAAAGACATAAAAGTCATTCCGAACTTTATTGATACGAATAAATACAAAAGAGAAGTTGATGATAAGACCGAATGTTTCAGAAAAAATTATGCGCCAAACGGCGAAAAGATTTTAATTCATACCTCAAACTTCAGACCATTGAAACGGGTTGAAGATGTCATAAGAATTTTTAATGAAGTGAGAAAAAAAGTTCCTTCAAAGTTACTGCTTGTCGGTGATGGTCCGGAAAGGGGAGATGCTGAACGCCTCACACGCGAGCTCGAGATTTCCAACGATGTGAAATTTTTGGGAAAGCAGGATGCTCTTGTAGAAATTTTGTCAATAGCTGACTTATTTTTAATGCCTTCGCAATCAGAAAGCTTCGGTCTTTCAGCGCTTGAGGCAATGAGCTGCAGCGTTCCTGTTATTTCATCAAGCATAGGCGGTTTGCCTGAGCTTAACGTTCACGGTGAAACGGGCTACATTGCCGAAATAGGAGATGTTGAAAGAATGTCAAGGTATGCAATTGATTTATTAACAAATGAAAAAAAGTTTGCGTTGTTCTGCAGACAGGCAAGACAGCGAGCCGAAACTTTCAGCGAAGACAGAATCGTTCCGTTGTACGAAAATTTTTATGAAGAGGTTATTTGTAAGAAATAAAAGAACAATTTTGTAGAGACGCAAAATTTTGCGTCTCTATAAAACCTACAATTACTTTATCAAAATCATTTTTTTCACGTCTGTAAACTTAGAAGTTTCAAGCTTGTAAAAATACATTCCGCTTGTTAACCTGCTTCCGTCGAAATTTATTTTATATGTTCCCGGTGTTAAATTTTGATTTACCAATGCAGAAACCTCTTTTCCCATAACGTCATATACTTTCAATTTCACAAAATCAGGGTTCGAAATTTTAAACTCAATGTTTGTAACCGGATTAAAAGGATTCGGATAATTTTGAGAAAGAGAATATTTTTCAGGAACTTCACTTGAAATATTTTCAACAGAAACAGGATTCGGAGTTATGAAAACTTTATATATAACATCATTCGCTGTGCTTGGACCGCCGTTTGGCAATGTTGCTCTGATGCCGCCATAAATATAACCGACAAGTGTTCTTCCCTGAATGCTTCTGAACTTTATAACCTGATTGTCATAAGCAGAAACGTTTTCAGATTTAATCATCTCAGAACTGGTTCCCAAAAGTCCGGGCATTTTTGCAGGCAAAACTTCTTCTATTGTGGAGCCGTTTGCATTTTTGGTCAACAATACAATATCGTCAATAAACGGTACAAGTGTATCGCGTTCATAATTTCCGCTATTATAATCATAAAGGCTTGTTCCGCCGAATAACGTGGTGTACATTTTGCCCGTTACCGAATCAAACATAGAAAGATGTGCTGTATGGTACTGACACATCTTTTGTGTGAAGCTCATATCAACCGAACATCCGTTTGCATCCATGTAAACAGGATTCTGAAACGGTAAATCAATATTATGTTGAAAGACACCTCCGTAAATAATTATATATGGAGTCATGTCCGGTTTCAAAGCAGGTGAGACATTTAAATCTCTTCTGTGAAGATTAACGGTATCAATGTATTCGTAATAATCGGTTATTGAAATAGTTGAAGATGTTTCGTCTATTTTAAATTTTTTATACGAGTTTGTATATTTCTGGTCATTGTTGCCTACTTGAATGTAATTTCCTCTGAAATCATGACCGCCGATTAAATAGAAAAACCCGTTCATATATTCCATATCACCGCCGCAAACTTCAACGCGGGTATCTTTAACTTGCTTAACTGAAGATGCCATGGAAGTCCCGTTTATTACGGCATTCATCATTTGCGGAACGTCAATTGCAGTAAGCATCGGGAATGTTTCATAGTTCCCGATTAAGCTATCGATTCCGAATCCGCCGCATACATAAAGCTTTGTACCGACCTGAATGCCCTGAAGATTTGTTGAACGCAGAGGGTCAGCTTGCGCGATTGATAAATCTGTAAATAAATTTCGTGACCAAACCTGATTAGTATTATAATCAATTACATAAACCATTCTGTTTGCATATGTTCTCGGGAATGCCGTTGAAGGTGTCATTCCGTGCAAGCCGTTTGTTCGTCCCCCGATTAACAGCCACTTGTTGTCATGTTTTGCAAATGTAAATGAATGAAGTCCGGGTGCGCCGGGAATGTTCAATGCTTCAAGCTCTACAGTGAATGGGTCATCGTTTCCTGCAAATGCAAATTGAAAAGATGTAACTGTGAGCAAAAAGAGTAATAAGAATTTTTTCATTAATATGTATAAGTATTTTAAATTTAATTTAATGCGGGTAATAAAAAAAATATGTGAACTGATTTTATGAGACAAGAGGATTTACCCAATCCCCGTTTTCTTTGATAAGAGTGATTAGCTCGTCAAGTGCGAATTCCGTATTGATACTGCGTTTAACAACTTCTTTTCCTTTGTACAACGTTATTTTTCCGGGTCCGCTTCCAACATAACCATAATCTGCATCTGCCATTTCGCCCGGTCCGTTCACAATACATCCCATTATTGCAATTTTTATGCCTTTCAGGTGGTGGGTGCGATTGCGGATTTTTGCGGTAGTTTCCTGCAAATCGAACAAAGTTCTGCCGCAGGAAGGGCATGAAATATACTCTGTTTTTGAAATTCTTGTCCTTGTCGCTTGTAAAATCCCGAAAGATATATTGTTAAGCTTATTTGCGTTAATCGTGTCGCTTTCAAGCCAGATTCCATCACCGAGTCCGTCGATTAATAATCCGCCAACATCTGTCGAGGAATAAAGCATTAAATTTTCTTCATCGATTTCTTTATATTCGCGTTTAATAATAACAGGATTTTTTATGTCCTTAAGATGAATGAATGCTGCGCGGATTTCTGCAAGAGCATTTTCATTATCGGTTCTTAAAATCAAAACCGTCGTGTCATCGTTTTTTAATTTTGCAACAAGCTCATGAGTTAAGTCATCGATTGTAAGCAGTAAAAAATTCTGTTTATCAGATAAATTAATATCCTTTGTATATTGTGAAGGAGTTAAAAGCGGAAATGAATCATTTTTGTTTTCAAGACCCATCCAATGACCATAATCAAAAATCTTTTTCAGTGTTCCGGGTAAATTAAAATCAATGTCTTTGTTCTTTAAATAGATATAATCCGCAGCAATATCGTTTATGTTCCACTTATCAAGTGAAGCATCATAGTTATAACCGATGTCAGCAAGGTTTTCAGGTTTTACTGTTTGTTTTTCGTTGAGTGTTAAAATCACAACAGGAACATGATGCCCGCCCGTTTTATTTATCTCAATTGAACTTCTCTTTTCGTAATCAAACGGGTTAATCGGATTTTCATGAATAGCAGGAATCAGCTTTGTGTTATCTCTTCTTGAATATCTCTCGACAAGTCTTTTGCAGACAGGAACTTCAAGCTCAGGTTCTTCGGTGAGCGAAACTCTTATTGTATCACCAAGCCCGTCTTCTAAAAGCGTTCCGATTCCAACCGCCGATTTAATTCTTCCGTCCTCACCTTCACCTGCTTCGGTTACGCCAAGATGAAGAGGGTAATTCATTTCTTCCTCTTCCATTTTGTTAACAAGCAAACGGTAAGCTTCAACCATCACCTTCGGATTGCTTGCTTTCATTGAAAGCACGATGTTATAAAAATTATTTTCCTGGCAGATGCGAACAAACTCAAGTGCAGACTCAACCATACCAAGCGGTGTGTCACCGTAACGGCTCATTATTCTGTCTGAAAGCGAACCGTGATTTGTGCCGATACGCATTGCCGTTCCGTATTCTTTGCAAATCAAAACAAGCGGAGTAAATTTTTCTCTTATTCTTTCGAGCTCGCTGGTGTAATGTTCATCGGTATAATTATAAACCTGAAATTTTTTCTTATCGGCATAGTTACCGGGATTGACGCGGACTTTCTCAACAATTCTTGCGGCAAGTTCAGCGGCATTTGGAGTGAAATGAATATCGGCAATCAGCGGTGCTTTGTATCCTCTTTTGCGAAGCTCTTTTTTTATGTTCTCCAGATTCTTAGCTTCGTTCATGCTCGGAGCGGTGATGCGGACATAGTCGGCACCTGCTTCGATTATGCGGATGCACTGCTCGACAGTTGCCTGAGTGTTCATCGTATCTGTGGTGGTCATTGATTGAATACGGATAGGGTTGTTTCCGCCAAGAGGAATATCACCGATGAACACTTCGCGGGTATGATAACGCGAGTATTCGGTTAAACTGTTGCAGTATTTTTTAGAATCTGTAGTTACTATCATTCCTTTTTAACACATCTTATATTTGTCATTCCTGCGAAAGCAGGAATCCATCAACGAAACGTTGACCCTGAAACGAGTTCAGGGTGACAAAAATAAGGATTAAAAAATTTATCTCAATTTTTTGCTTTCGTGGAATAAAATCTTTTTTTCTTCATCAGTTAAGCTTGCATAGCCACCCTGTGAAAGCTTGTCAAGTATTTCATCGATTCTTTTCTGTGCCATGCGTTCCTGTTCTTTTGATTCTTCCTGATATTTATCTATTACCGGTTCATTTTTTATTTCTTCAAACTTAACTTCTTTTGGCTTTTGCTCTTTCGATGAACCGTTGGTATAGCTTGTGTATATGTTCCCGCTATCCTGTTTAGTGTTGAACTTATCAAAAATATCAGGTTTCTTAAAACGCATGCTCATTCCCCGTCCACGTCTTGTTGTTATCCATAAATAAATAAATCCTGCAACTGCACCTCCGAGATGTGCAATGTGTGCAATGCCTGTATTGGCACTTGAAAGGATATTCATAAAATCAAAAAACATATAAAGCAAAATTACATACTTTGCTTTTACGGGAATCATGAAATAAATATAAATCGGTCTGTTCGGGAATAAGAAAGCAAACGCTGCAAGTATTCCGTAAATTGCACCCGATGCTCCGACAGTCGGTCCTGTTGTTGTAAACATAGGCGCAATGATTTCATTTGCAACAGCTGCAGCAAAACCGCACATCATGTAATAAATCAAAAACTTTTTTGAACCCCATATATTTTCAAGCTCGAAGCCGAACATCCACAGGATAAACATATTCATGAACAAATGCATAAACCCGCCATGCAGGAACATGTATGTAATTAACTGCCACGGCATGAAATATCCGCTGTCTATTGGCCATAGGTAAAAATATCTTATTAAATATTGTTCTGCCGGAACGCCGTCTATAGTAAAATTCCCTAAGAAAAATGCCTGAATAAGAAAAACTGCTATGTTAAGTACAAGGAGTATTTTCAGAACAGGTGGGAAAAAACTGAATCCGCCGAATAATCCCGGTCGTCTGTTAAAGGTATTCATTATTTAAAACTCTCAATCTTTTTAATGTCTTTTAATTATTTCTTTTCATTCCATAATTTCTTTGCCTGTTCATAATCTTCTTCGGTATCTATTTCGATGCATATACAATCTGAAACATCAATAGCATGCTGGCTGTTCCGTTTTTCGTTCGTATCAGCCATTTTTTGGAGATAAACCTCGTGAGGTTCGTTCCTGTTAGCGGGGTTCTCCATGTCTTTACTCAATATACCGAATAAGTTTTGCATATAATATGAAGAAAGACGGTAAATGCCGGTTGCTTCTCCAATTGCACCGGCTAAGTCTATGTTTTTACCTATTTTAGTAATACGATTGTCCATATCACACGCAACTTTTACCATTTCATTATTTAAATCGGAGGTTATATTAACAGCTGCCGGATTCTCAAGATGAGAATTATTTAGTTTTCGTATAACATCACTTTCAAATAATATGTCGGCATCCAATAAATAAATGTCTTCATCACGAATTAAATCTTTTGCAAGGCAAAGTCCATATGCGGAATTTGTTTTAGCGTAGTCTTCATTTGTTACATAGCGGACTTTAAGTTTTGTAAAATTGTATGCTATGTAATTTTTTATAAGTTCTTCACGATAACCTGTTACCATGATAAATTCTTCGATTCCATTGTCAATCAAATTGTCTATTGTAATTTGCAAAATATTTGTGTCTCCGATTTTCAGAAGACATTTTGGCAAATCTTCGGTTAAAGGTTTTAATCTGCCGCCGATACCTGCGGCTAATATGACTGCCTGCATAATTTCAAAATTTAGTTAAGGTTTTGTTATTTTAATAATAACGGAAAAAACTTATCAGAGTTCCACCTGAGTGCCGACTTCAAAAACTTTATCATTCGGCAAATTAAAAAACTCGGTTGCGCGCTGTGAGTTGTTAGAAAGGAGAACAAAAATTTTATTTCTCAAACGATGGAAAATATTTTTATCTTTAACTAAAAGCGATTCTCTGCCGAGGAAGAATGTAGTTTTGTTTTTGTCAACTTTAATTCCGCGCTCATTTAATACATGAATTACTTCATCTATATTAGTTTTATCCATAAATCCATAGAACGCAATTACTTTATAAAATCCCTCGAGTGGATTTTCTATCTCAATTTTTTCTTCGAGTTTTACGTGCGGAACTTTAAGGTAACTGATATTTAAAATGATAATCTGCTTATGCAAAAGCTTATGATGCCTGATGTTTAAAATAAGCGGCGGCGGTGTGCTTTTTCTGTTGCTTGACATATAAATTGCCGTTCCGGGAATCGTGAACATTCTCGTGCTTATTAAATCCTCAATAATATTTTCAATCGGCTGCGTTTCTTTCTGAATTTTATCCATAAGCTCTCTTCGTCCATGTTTCCATGTAGTCATAATAAAATAAATTAGCGCACCAAACAACAGCGGGAACCATCCACCCTGCCAAAGTTTAAGCATGTTTGAACTCCAAAAAGCAATATCAATTACAAAGAAAAACCCTGCGACTGCAATTGCAAAAGGCAGCTTCCATTTCCAAAGTCTTGTCATCGCAATAAATAATAAGATAGTAGTCGTAACCATAGTCGATGAAACTGCAATACCGTATGCTGCTGCTAAATTGCTTGATGTTTCAAAACTAATCACGAGCAATATAACAGCAGCGCACATTAAATAATTTAAACGGGGAATATATATTTGCCCTGCTTCTTTTTCAGACGTATAATCTATCTTTAACCTTGGTAAATAACCCAATTGTAATGCTTGGAACGTAAGTGAGAATGCGCCGGATATTACCGCTTGTGATGCAATTATTGCGGCAAATGTTGCTATAATAACCATAGGATATAAAGCCCATTCCGGTCCCATATTATAAAATGGGTTACTAACTTTGTCAGGTCTTGCAAGCAGAAAGGCACCCTGCCCGAAGTAATTTAATGTTAATCCCGGCAAAACAATAATGAACCATGCAGCTCTTATAGGGAATCTTCCGAAATGTCCAAGATCAGCATATAAAGCTTCACCCCCCGTTACAACAAGAAATACCGAACCTAAAATAATAAATCCGTGAAATCCGTTTTCAATGAAAAAGTTTACGCCCCAATATGGATTTACAGAAGCAAGCACGGAAGGATTTTGTATAATCCAGCTTATTCCTAATACCGCAAGCGTCGTGAACCAGATTAATGTAATTGGTCCGAAAATTTTTCCAATACCGCTTGTCCCTTTTTTCTGAAAAAGAAAAAGGATAATTATGATTACTATTGTAATTGGTAATATAAAATGATCAAAGTAAGGAGTAGCAACTGAAAGTCCTTCAACTGCAGATAATATGGAAATGGCAGGTGTGATAATTCCATCGCCATAAAGCAGTGCTGCACCAAATAATGCCAGAGCGATAATAATTGCTTTAGTTTTTCCCGATATCTTGTTGTTAACAAGCGCCATCAATGCAAGTATTCCGCCTTCACCTTCGTTATCAGCGCGCAGAACAAGAATGGAATATTTAATTGAGATAATTAATATTAACGACCAGAAAATAAGTGAGAGGATGCCATAAATATTATCATGGGTAAGCGGTATTGCATGCGGACCATGAAAACATTCTTTGAGTGCATAGAGGGGACTTGTTCCTATGTCGCCGTAAACAACTCCGAGTGCGGTGAGTGAGAGTAATGCTAAATACTTTTTTCCTTTGTGCTCGTACGAGCTACTCAAAATACTCCTAATTTAATTATAAACTATAATTATATAATTCCAGTTCAGCCTCAACAATGTCTTTAAGCTGACACAAAAACCATCTGTCAATTTTTGTAGCTTCAAAAATTTCATCAATCGTTGCATCTACAAGCATTGCATATCTAATCCAAAAAATATTATCACTTCGCGGGACCATAAGCTTTGTCAAAATTTTTTCTTTCAGTTCCTGCTTTTCTTTTTTATTAAGGTTAAGCAAATATTCCGTATCAAATACATCTTTTCCATCTGCTCCAAATCCTGCTCTCCCGGTTTCTAAAGAACGGATTGCTTTCTGAAAAGCTTCTTTAAAATTTCTTCCTATGGACATTGCCTCACCAACGGATTTCATCTGGACTCCAAGCACATCGCTTTCAGGATTCGATGAACGGAACTTATCAAAATCCCATCTCGGAATTTTAACTACGATATAATCAATTACCGGCTCAAAGCTTGCAGGAGTTGTTTTTGTAATATCATTTGGAATTTCATCAAGTGTATAACCCACAGCAAGCTTCGCGGCAATTTTTGCAATGGGGAATCCCGTTGCTTTCGATGCAAGCGCAGAGCTTCGCGATACGCGAGGATTCATTTCGATTACAATCACACGACCCGTATCGGGATTTACCGCAAACTGAATGTTTGAACCCCCTGTTTCAACACCGATTTCGGAAATTACTTTCTTCGCTGCATCACGCAAAACCTGATACTGCCTGTCGCTGAGTGTCTGCGCAGGTGCAACTGTTATCGAATCTCCCGTATGCACACCCATCGGATCAAAATTCTCTATTGAACATATAACAACAAAATTATCATTAATGTCTCTCATAACTTCAAGCTCAAACTCTTTCCAGCCGATGAGAGATTCTTCGATTAATACTTCTCCAATTGGCGACGCAGTAATTCCGCGCATGACTTTTGTCTCAAACTCTTCGATGTTGTATGCAGTTCCTCCGCCTGTTCCGCCAAGAGTAAATGAAGGTCTTATGATAACAGGAAAACCGATTTCTTTTATAAATTCTTTTGCATCTTCGGTTGAATGGACAAACCTTCCTTTTGCAACCTCAAGCCCGATTTTTTCCATAGCAAGATTGAACAATTCGCGTGATTCGGCTTTCTTTATCGGTTCAACCTTTGCTCCTATCAACTCAATGCCGTATTTTTCTAAAATTCCCTTTTCGTATAAATCCATTGCTGCATTTAAAGCAGTCTGTCCGCCCATAGTCGGAAGAATTGCATCCGGTTTTTCTTTGATGATAATTTTCTCTATGAACTCGGCAGTGATTGGCTCGATGTAAGTTGCATCGGCAATCTCAGGGTCTGTCATTATGGTTGCAGGATTGGAGTTTATGAGAATGACTCTGTAACCTTCTTCTTTGAGGGCTTTGACGGCTTGTGTTCCTGAATAATCAAACTCGCATGCCTGACCGATAACAATAGGTCCGCTGCCGATTATGAGAATGGATTTAATGTCGGTTCGTTTTGGCAAGTATCGTTAATCGTAAATTTTTATTTTCAATGCGTCGTGTTCCATAACTTTTTTTCGGACTTCTTCCTTGATTTCCTTTTCGTGTTTGCTCTTTACCTTTTTCAAAAAATATTCCTGAATATTTATTTTCTGATCGCTTGCATTTCTTCGCTTTCTGATATAACTGCCATCGGGAAGCAAAACTCTTGATTTGACATTATCGCTTAAATATAATTCAAGTATTTCAATAATGTCTTCTTTAATTCCTTTATCTTCAATCGGGAATAATACTTCGACGCGTCTGTCAAAATTTCTTTCCATCCAGTCGGCGCTTCCGAGATATACAGAAGAATTCCCGTTATTATTGAAATAATATGCCCTGCTGTGCTCCAAAAATCTTCCGACAATACTCTGCACCATAATATTTTCGCTAAGTCCTTCGATGTTTGGCTTAAGCGAACAAATTCCGCGGACTATCATGTCGATTTTAACACCTGCTTTGGAAGCTTCATATAATTTTAAAATAATATCGTTATCCATCAACGCATTATTTTTTACAATAATTCTTCCGTTACCATATTCTTTATGAGATGCAATTTCTTTATCAATTAATGAGAGTAATTTTTTTCTTAAGAATACCGGGGCAACTATGAATTTTTCAAAATTTAATTGCTTTGAATAGCCCGTCAGATAATTAAACAAATTCGATGCATCTTTTCCAAAGCTTTCATTACATGTGAATAATCCAAAGTCAGTATAAATTTTTGATGTTGCAGGATTGTAATTTCCCGTTCCCATATGCAGGTATCTGCGCATTCCGCCTTCTTCTTTTCTGACAACAAGCGCAAGCTTGCAGTGAGTTTTCAAACCGACAAGTCCGTATACGACATGCACACCTGCTTTCTCAAGTGCGCGCGCCCAGATGATATTGTTCTCTTCATCGAAGCGTGCTTTCAATTCAACTACTGCTGTTACCTGCTTGCCGTTTTCGGCAGCTTCAATTAATGACTTAATAATAGGGGAGTCACCGCTTGTTCTATATAATGTAAGCTTTATTGCATAAACATTAGGGTCTTCCGCTGCTTGCGCAACGAACTCGCTGACAGATGAGAAAGAATAAAATGGATGATGAAGCAGTATATCACGCTGTGAAATTGCTTTAAAGAAATCATCCTCCGCTTCCCTAAAGTAAGAAGATATGCGCGGAGTAAAACCCTCATATTTAAGATTACGTAAATCTATTTTATATAATTCCATAAGGTCGGCTAAGTTCATTAAGCCATCCATTTTATAGATTTCGTATTCTTTAACTTTTAAAAGGTTTACAAGAAAATTCAAAAGCTTATCAGGCATTTTTTTATCGACTTCAAGACGGATAAGGATTCCCAATCTTCTTTTTTTAACTTCTTCCTCGATTAATTTTAATAAATCATCCGCTTCTTCTTCTTCAAGTTCAAGATCTGCATTGCGTGTGATTCTGAAACTAAAACAATCGGTTGAGTGCATTCCCGGAAAAAGCTTATTAACGTTTGCGCGGATTATTTCTTCAGTTGAAATATATTGGTATCCTTCAAGAGTGTTAATTTTGTAAAACCTTGGAATGTTGCTCGGTATCTGGATTACACAAACTTTTTCTTCGTTCTCGTCAGTAGTCGGGTCATCGAGAATAATTGCAAGCGCAAGACTTCTGTTTACAAGATTCGGAAACGGATGAACGTTGTCAATTGCAAGAGGAGTTAAAATTGGAAAGAGTTCTTTATCGAAATATTCATTGACGGCCAATTTATCGGATTCAATCAGCTCATCATATTTAAAAATGTTGATGTTGTTTTCTCTGAGCTGCGGGGTAATGACTTCGTTAAAAGTTTTGTATTGTTCATCGACAAGCGGAACAAGTTTATTCCAGATTTCGGTAATCTGCTCTTGCGCGCTCATTCCGTCAACAGAAAGTTCGTTCACGTCGCTGACAATCTGACGTTTCAATCCCGATACGCGAATCATAAAAAACTCATCGAGATTGTTTGAGAATATTGAAAGAAATTTTACTCTTTCGAGAAGAGGGTTTGTGATATCCTGAGCTTCCTCGAGGACTCTTCGGTTAAATTCAATCCAGCTTAACTCTCTATTGAAAAAAAACTCTTTTCGCTTTTGCATAAAAATATCTGTATTTACAGTATTTTATTCATATTTTACGGTCATAATTTATATTTTCTATATATTACTTTCTATTCATAAAATGGGAATATAATGTTAAATTTTAATGGTTTAAAATCTTTAATTTTTGATAAATTTTCACTAAGTTTTAATAAATTAAATATCTTGCTATGAAAAAATTATTACTGATTTTGATTGTGGTCATAGTATCCGGTACAGGCTATGCACAAAATAAAAAAGTTTTATTTGAAGAGTTTACAAATGCTTCATGCGGACCATGCGCTGCAAGTAACCCGACGTTGAGAGCATATATGGAATCCAAAGGTGACAGCATAATCGGAATAAAATATCATACAAACTTTCCCGGCTTTGACCCGATGTATAATGCAAATCCGACCCAAGTAGAACAAAGAAGGGGAGGATATTATTCAGACGTTAATGCTGTTCCTTGGCTTAAAGGTGACGGAAATTGCTTTGCTGATATCTGGCCATTCAACCAGACAAATCTTGATAATGCATTTAACACAAGGAAAGCAATTACTCCGCAGGTTTTGATTACAGTTATAGACCAGAGGATTGCCGGAGATACAATAAGAGCGACAGTTACAATAAACATTCCTTCAAATTTGCCTGCAGGTGATTATAAGCTGAGAGTAATGGCAACGCAGAAATATATTCAATATGTTACTCCTCCCGGTTCAAACGGCGAAATGTATTTTCCGCATGTATTTTTATTGGGTTTGCCTGATATGACCGGAACAACATTGCCGACAAGCGCAGGAACGCATCAGTTTATATTTAAATATAAAAGACAGGCATCATGGATTGACTCTCTTGTTTCTACAGTTGCATTCGTTCAGAATGATGCAAGCGGGCAAAAAGAAGTTTTGAATGTTGGTGAAGGCGCCGATAACCCGACAGGAATCGTAAACACATCAACTGAAGTTCCTGCAAGCTTCAAGCTTCATCAGAACTATCCTAATCCGTTCAATCCGAGCACTTCGATTAAGTTCGAAGTTCCCGTAACAGGACACGTAAAGCTGAAAGTTTATAACTCACTCGGCAAAGAGGTTGCAACTCTAATAAACGAAAACCTCATTGCAGGAACATATGACTTTGATTTCAACGCATCAAACTTAGCTTCGGGAGTTTATATTTACAAACTCGAATCAAACAATTTCTCAGATGTAAAGAAAATGATGTTGCTAAAATAATTTCCTAAATTTTACAATTATTTAAGGGGCGGGAAGCCCCTTTTTCATTTATTAAACCTTTTAAAATACATATATTTATCAAACATTAATTTATTTAAATTTATCGAGATATGGCGACAAAGAAAGACTTCCTAAAAGAGACAATCCAGCACATTGACATCAAAAAACATAATGTAGTTCCGCTTGTTGATGACATGAAAGACATGGCTTTTTCATCGAGAGATTTGGCAAAAGCTGCCGAGTATTATGACATGATGCTTTCTGACCCTAATTGTTCAGTTATGTTGTGTTTAGCAGGCTCACTTTTTTCAGCAGGATTAAAAAATGTTGTAGTGGACATGGTTCGCAATAACATGGTTGATGCAATCGTTTCAACGGGCGCTATTATGGTTGACCAGGATTTCTTTGAAGGACTTGGCTTCAAACATTATAAAGGAAATCAGTTTGCAGATGATAATGTTTTGCGTGAATTAATGATTGACAGAATTTATGATACATATATCGATGAAGAAGACTTAAGAGAGTGCGATATGATAATCGGAAATCTATGTGACACTCTTGAAAGAAGACCATACTCATCACGTGAGTTTATATGGCACATGGGTGAGTATCTCTCAAAGAACGGAAAGAATAAAGACTCTGTTGTGCTTGCTGCATATGAACACAATGTTCCGATTTTTGTGCCTGCGTTCTCGGACTGTTCTGCAGGATTCGGATTGGTTCATCATCAGTTTCATAATCCCGATTCGCATGTTTCTATTGACTCGGCAAAAGATTTTCTTGAGCTTACAAAATTAAAGCTTGATGCTTTTGAAACCGGCTTATACATGATTGGCGGAGGTGTCCCGAAAAACTTTGCGCAGGATACTGTTGTTGCAGCAGAGATATTAGGCAAAGATGTCCCGATGCACAAGTATGCAATTCAGGTTACTGTTGCAGACGATAGAGATGGTGCGCTTTCAGGTTCAACATTGAAAGAAGCAAGCTCATGGGGAAAAGTTGACATGACCTACGAACAAATGGTCTACTGCGAAGCAACAATTGCGATGCCGTTGATTTCAGGATATGCTTATCATAAAGGCAATTGGAAGAACAGAAAGAAAAGAGAATTCAGCAAGATGTTTCAGAACGAATCAGTAAACGCATAATTAATTTTTTATTCAATAAAAGTTATTTAATGGAAAAAGAACTGAACTTAAAAGTTTCCGATATGGCGGAGAATTTAATTTTCTCCGAAATTGTAAAGCTTGCAAATGAGCTTAACGAAAAAATTAGAAACGGCGAGAAAGTTTTTAATCTCACCATCGGCGATTTTAACTCACACATTTTTCCAATTCCCAAGCTTCTTGAAGAAGAAATAATAAAAGCGTATCAGCGTCACGATACAAACTATCCTATTGCCGGCGGAATGCCTGAATTAAAAAAAGCAATATCCACTTTTATTCAACGCAAAGAAGACCTGCATTATTCACCTGATGAAATAACCGTTGCAAGTGGTGCGCGTCCGTTAATTTTTTCAACATTTTCAACACTTGTAAACCCGGGTGAGAATGTAATCTATCCTGTTCCTTCCTGGAATAATAATCACTATGCTCATATCTCTTTTGCAGAGCATATAGTCATTGAGACGTTCCCTGAAAATAATTTCATGCCGACTGCAAGTGACATAAAGCCGTTTATTAAAGATACAGCTTTAATTTCATTATGTTCACCTTTAAATCCGACGGGAACTGTTTTAACGTACGACATGATGAAAGAAATCTGTGAAGTTATTCTCGAAGAAAATGACAGACGCGGAGATGACGAAAAGCCAGTTTATCTTATGTTCGACCAGATTTATTGGGCGTTGACATATAACGGTGTTGAGCACGTCAGCCCTGTTCATGTATATCCTGAAATGAAAAATTATACCGTTTATGTTGACGGTATCTCAAAATATTTTGCTGCAACCGGTGTGCGTTTAGGATGGTCACTTGCCCCTGCTTCAATCACCGACAGGATGAAAACATTCATTGCCCATATGGGCGCATGGGCTCCGAAGCCCGAGCAGATTGCAACTTCGCATTTCTTAAAAAATGATGAAGCAGTTGACGGTTATCTTGATAACTTGAAAGACGAAGTCAGCTACCGCCTGAATAAATTTTATGAAGGGTTGTTATCACTAAAAGCGAAAGGGTACCCAATTGAGGTCATTCCTCCGCAGGCAGCAATTTATCTAACCGTGAAATTTGATCTAAACGGCAGAATTAAACCTGATGGAAATATCATAAATGATTCACACGACATCACACGTTATTTAATCAATGAAGCAAAAATGGGGCTTGTTCCTTTTTATGCATTCGGAACGTCCGAAGCTTCACACTGGTTCAGATTGAGTGTCGGAACGGTCAAGAAAGATGAGATTAACGATGTGATTAAAAACCTCGAAACTGCATTGAAAAAACTTACTTAAGATTTAATTTAAACTAATAGAAGTTAAAACCTCGTCCAAAGTTTTGTGCTCAGGAAAATATGAAAGTATTTTCTGAAGCACGTCATCTACAATAGAGTCGGGGCAAGACGCTCCGCTTGTCAGGATAATTTTCACCGGATTTTTTTCAGGAATGAAATTCTTTGTGGTTAAAAACTCGTGCGTGTGTATGTTGTAATGCGTGATTGTATTTCTGTCAAGAATTTTTTCAGCAGAGCTTATGAAATATGTCGGAAGTTTTTCTTCACAAAGCTCAACGATATGTGATGTGTTTGAACTGTTGTACCCTCCCACAACGATGGCAATATCCGCATCCTGTTCAAGCAAGCCGTAAGTTGCATTCTGGTTATCATGAGTTGCATAACAAAGCGTATCGCGGGTGTCCGCAAAATGTTCTTTTATGTTTTCATCGCCGTATTTCTGAATCATTGCTTGCTTCAGATAATCTGCAATTGACTGCGTTTCAGTTGCAAGCATTGTAGTTTGATTCACAACCCCGATTTTATCGAGATGTTTTTCAGGGTCAAAGTTATTCGAGAACCTGTTCTTGAAGAAATCATAAAACTCATCCGTCGAAATTTTTCCTAAAATGTAATCAGCTAAAATTTTTGTTTCGTCAATATCACGGACAATCATTGTCGGAGCATTTTCTTCGCTATGCGAAAAAGTTGCGCGGGTTTCCTCGTGCTTGTATTTTCCGTGAACGATTATTGTATGTCCTGATTTTCCCAGTGTTTCGGCGCGGTTCCAGACTTTTTCCACAAAAGGACAAGTCGTGTTATATTTCAACGGGTCAATGCCGATTGATGAAAGTTTGTTTTCAATTTCAAGTGTAGTTCCGAATGCAGGGATAATAACAATATCTTCGGGCTTTAATTCACTCCAGTCAATCAATTGCTTTCCTGATGTTTCTGTTAAGAATTTCACTCCGCGGTTTATTAAATCTTTATTGACCTCAGGATTATGAATCATCTCACTCAAAAGAAAAATTCTTTTATCGGGATTTTCAGCAAGCGCTTTATATGAAATTTCAATTGCATTCTCGACACCGTAACAAAATCCGAAATGACGCGCGATATAAAACACTACCGGACCGAAATCGAGTTTGGTTGGTGAGTAATCTTTTTTCCTCGGATCGGAAACCTTCCGGATGTTTTTCAGTTTTGAAATAACCGGGCTTCTGTAAAATATCGGGATGTCAAATGTTTTCATAAATTATGCTACAAGCTTTTCAGGTGTATATGAACTAACCGCTTTTTTGAATAAAAAATAATTTAATATAAAAATAAACAAACCTATTGTAAATATTATCAAAGAATTCAAATAAAATAATCCTGAAACCTGTCCCAAAATGAGAAAAATAATAGGTAAAATAATAAAAACTGTTCTCTGCTGAGCTTCCTGAAATGTTTTTGCTTTGGCGGAAACAAGCACCATCATGAATATTGCAAGTAATGTAACTGCCGGACACAACCATAAAACTAAAACAATCCACTTTGCATACGGAAACTCATACTGAGAACCGACAATGTATATTCCTAAAATGTTTGCAATAAAAAATAAGATAAACGATACAAATGTTATGGACAGTGAGGGTACTAATGCCGATAATATTTTTGCCTTAAACAATTGATTGATTGTAACGTTGGTATATAAAATGGACTCTATTGTTCTGTTTTCTTTCTCTCCGACAAATCCTGTCCCCGCAATTATGCTTGCAGTCATAATCGGTATAATCAAGAATAATGGCGGGAACATAAATCCCAATGCAAATGCAACCAGCTTATCTTTGTCCGTAAATGTATCATTTATGTCAGGAAACGGAATTGAATTAAAATCCTCTTTCATTGAATTTGAAAAAATTGTGCCGATATAAATTCCTGCAGGAAGAAGCAGGCAAAATATAATTGGGACAAGTATAAACGGCAGATAAATAAGCCTGTCGCTGAACACCGTTTTTAAATCTTTTCCGACTATTGCCCTATATAAATTATTCTGCATTATTGTTTATGCTGTTCCTTTTCTGAATTGCAAAGTAAAGTTCTTCAAGGTTTATTTTTCTTTGGACTGCCTCATATATCTTGCCGTTATTTAAAATAATCTCTCGGATTATTCGGTCAGCATCTTTATTGTCTTCAATCTTTATGGACAAAAAATTATTAGTTGCTTTAAATCCGGCAGGGAAGTTTTCTCCTTTAATTTCAAGATAAACAGAATTATCCACACCATTAGACAACTCACTAAATTTTCCAAAAGCAATTAATTTGCCTTCATCTATAAATCCATAAATTGAACAAATATCTTCTGCATATTTTAATTGATGCGTGCAAAGAAAAACCGTAACGTGAAAATCTTCAGCTGCCTGTTTGATGAAATCATTTACCATCTTTGCGCCTTCAGGGTCAAGCCCGGAGGTTGGTTCATCAAGAAAAACAATCTGGGGATTGTTCAAAAATGCTCGCGCAAGCTTCAAACGCTTTTTCATTCCCGTGCTGTAATTTTTTACCTGTTTATCTTTTTCATCATATATATCGAATCTTTTTAGAAGCTCACTGCACCTGGATTTTAGTTCAGTTGAATTTATTCCAAACAACGTTCCAAAGAAAACTAGATTTTCATAACCGGTCAGGTAATTATAAAATTCGGCATTCTCGGTTAATACACCGGAAATGGAATGAACATCGGAAGCATTATCGTAACTTAATTCTTTTCCTTTTATGAAAATTTTTCCTGCAGTTGGATTTAGTATGCCGTTAAGTAATCTGACGGTTGTGGTTTTTCCTGAGCCGTTAGGTCCCAAAAACCCAAGGACTTCGCCTGCTGAAAGAGAAAACGATAAATTATTTACAGCGTAAGTTTTATTATCGAAAGACTTGGAAAGATTTTGTGTTTCTATTATTTGCACTACTCACTTTTAATTCTGAAATTTTACCCTTCAAACGCGGCTATTCCCGTTACGTCTTCGCCAAGAATTAGCGTGTGCATTTCATGTGTGCCCTCGTATGTTTTTACGGATTCGATATTATTAAGGTGCCTCATTATCGGATATTCATCAAGAATACCATTAGCGCCGAGCATTTCCCGTGCCATCGATGCAATGTTTTTTGCAATCTCGCAATTGTTTCTCTTTGCAAGTGAAACCTGCTGAGGTCTCATTTTTCCTGAATCTTTTAATTTACCAAGACGGTAATTCAACAACTGTGCTTTTGTAATTTCAGTAAGCATATATGCAAGCTTTTCCTGTGTAATCTGAAACGCTGCGAGAGGTTTGTTAAACATTATTCTTGACTTGGAATAATTAAGCGCTGTATTGTAGCATTCCATCGCCATTCCCGTTACTCCCCACGCAATTCCGTATCTCGCCTGTGTTAAACACATAAGAGGTGATTTTAAACCGCTGCTGTTCGGCATCAGGTTTGCTTCGGGAATCAGGCAGTCTTCAAAAACCAATTCAGATGTAATTGATGCTCTTAGTGAAAGCTTTCCTTTCATTTCAGGAGCGGTAAATCCTTTCGTTCCTTTTTCAACTAAGAAGCCGCGGACTTTTCCATCGAGCTTTGCCCATACAACCGCAACATCTGCAACCGTTCCGTTTGTAATCCACATCTTTGCTCCGTTCAATAAATATCCGCCGTCAACTTTTTCCGCTTTTGTAATCATACCGCCCGGGTTGCTTCCGAAATCAGGTTCGGTCAATCCGAAACATCCGATTGCTTCTGCCCTCGCAAGCTTTGGAAGCCAATGTTTCTTTTGCTCTTCGCTTCCGAAAGTATAAATCGGATACATAACGAGCGATGACTGCACTGATGCGAAACTTCTCACTCCGCTGTCGCCGCGCTCGAGCTCCTGCATAATCAAACCGTATGCAATATTGTTCACGCCCATTCCGCCGTATTCCTCCGGCAAAGTCGGACCGAACACTCCAAGCTCTCCCATTTTTGGAACAAGCTGAGTAGGGAACTGCATTTCCTGGTTATACTCTTCGATAATCGGCAGAACTTCTTCATTAACAAAATCTCTTATGGTATCGCGGATAGATTTCTCTTCATCGGTGTATAACTCATCGAGGTCATAATAATCCACGCCTTTGTATGTAGTTGTAGTTGACATTATATTTTTAAATTAATTTTAATTTCTTTTTAGTTTGATTGAGCTTCACTAAGTGAAGTAAGACTTTTAATGATTTCCTGTTTCATCTCGACGTTGTCAATCGCAAGCGTTTCCATTTCACTCAAGACTATGTTATAAAAATAAATCGATTTTTCTTTAAGATTATTTTTTGAAGCTTCATCTTCGGTTATCATGCTGTCAAGCTCAAACAACTTTGCAACCGCAAAAAATTTATTTATATCAATGTCGGCATTGAAGCTTAGCATTGCCGAAACCGTCTCAACAGGAAGACTTTTTATAAAACCATAATCAACTCCGAGTATTCCTTTGCATGCTCCGTTTAAGTTTTCTTCTGCTTCAGCCCTGCTGAACACATCTTTATTCATCAGCATCTTTAAAATGACTGCAGTGGTCGTCTCAATTTGTCTCATCAAATAATCACGCGAAATCATACATCTTCTCCAATTTTGAGTAATTCTTTTCGGTGGTATTTATCTTCACTTTTATGCTGTTTTTCAAGTATTTTATGTCTTTCACTTCCGCAAGATTGTATAAATCACTAAGTCCTTTATAGTCACCTGCTTTCAGCTTCACGGTTTTATCAAAATTATTTGCAGTCAGTTCTTTTATTATTGCATCAATGAGGTTGTTTAAGTTCATTCCTTTCTCTGCAGAAACAAAAACCGAGTTCGGATGCATAACTTTTAAGTCATTCATTAACTCTTTACTTACTTCAGCAGAGGTATGCTCACGCAGAGCATCAACTTTGTTGAATACATTAATAATTTTTTTGTTATCCGCTTTTATTTCTTTTAATGTTGTCATCACTGCTTCCATCTGCTCTCTGAAATCCTCGTTTGAAACATCAATCACATGCAATAAAATATCAGATTCAACAACCTCAGCAAGAGTTGACTTGAAAGATTCAACTAACATATGAGGAAGGTTTTTTATGAATCCGACCGTATCAGAAATCAAAATCTTTTTCGGAAATCTTGATATAACGTCTTTGGTTTTCTTGTCTTTAATGCTTAAAGCTCTTGTCGAAGTATCAAGTGTTGCAAAAAGCTTATTCTTTACATATACATCAGAGTCCGTCAAAGAATTTAACAGCGTCGATTTCCCTGCGTTGGTATATCCGACAAGAGAAATCCTGTAATAATTTTTTCTTTCTGCTGCCTGTGTTTTCCTTTGTGCCTCAAGTTTCACGAGCTTTTCTTTCAGAACGGAAATCTTTTTGTCGATTAAACGTCTGTCAGTTTCAATCTGAGTTTCACCCGGACCTTTTGTTCCGATACCGCCGAACTGTTTTGAAAGGTGAGTCCATTGTCTAGTCAGACGCGGTCTCAGATATTCAAGCTGCGCAAGCTCAACTTGAAGTTTTGATTGCGCAGTTCTTGCGTTCGATGCAAAGATGTCGAGAATTAAATTCGTCTTATCCAGAACTTTTGTCTTAAAAGCAACCTCAAGATTTCTGAACTGCGTGAACCCGAGTTCGTTCTCAAAAATTACAAGCTGTATGTTATTGTTCTGAACAAAATCCGCAATCTCATCGACCTTGCCTTTGCCTATCAAATATCTTGAGTCAAAAAAACTGTTTTGCTGAAAAAAGGTTTTCACCACTTTTGCGCCTGCAGTTTCCGCAAGCAGCTGCAATTCCTCAAGAGATTTTTCAGAAAGGTTATGTTTTTCAGCAAATTTGTTTGAATAACACACCAAAACCGCTCTTTCCTGTTCTTTTCTAACTTCTATCAAAATAAATTCTTAAATTTTCTCTATAATATTCTAATTTTTAAAAATACCTAAATTGTTTCCGAGATTAAAGATAAATTGAATTGCCATTTTTCCATAATTTTTATGTTTATTTCGTGGAATCCGTTAAATATTTTGCATTATATGAAAAAATTTCTTCTATTTATATTATTGCTTCTAACTGTTTCGCAAAGCATTTATTCGCAGCAATTAACTCCCGGCAAAGATACAATATATGTAGGGGTTTATGAAAATCCTCCGTTTGCTCACAAGGATGAGCTTGGAAGATGGACAGGTATCGCGGTTGACTTGTGGCTTCTCATTTCTCAAAAGAAAGATGTACGATACAATATAATTGAGATAGACCAGGATTCGATTGCAGCCGTTCTGAACTCGGGAAAAATTGACGTTGTTGCTAACAGCTTAATCTTAAGCGACAATACATACAAAGATATTGAGCTGACATATCCTTTTTATACTTCATCCCTCGCATATGCTACAAAAAGCACAACGGGCAAAGATCCTCTGGTAAGTGTTTTCGATATTGTTATATCATGGAGTTTTCTAAAGCTTGCATTAATATTCGTGTTAAGCATAATTCCTGTCGGAATTTTAATCTGGCTGTTTGAAAGAAAATCAGACAAAAGCGATTATGGCGGTAAATGGCGAAAGGGTTTCGGGATGGGAGTTTTCTGGGCAGGCACAACTTTCACTACTATTGCAGGTGAAAAAAATCCTTCGACAACCGGCGGAAGAATTGTAACTCTTGTATGGATGTTCATCAGTGTCATTGCGGTAAGTTTTTTTACTGCAACAGTTACGAATATCATAAATCAGGATATAAACCAGCCGATGATACTTAACAAAAAAGATTTTTCAGGCAAATCTTTGGGGCTGCTGAAAGACATTGATGATTATAATTTTAAAAACCTTGGAGCAAAATTAAAAACTTATGACAGCAGTAACGACGGTTTTAGAGCATTGAAAGACGGACAAATCGATGCTTTTGTCTCAAATGAATATATGCTGAGATATGACATAAAGACAATGAATTACGATGACGTTATTCTTTACCCTATGCGGGCAGAGCAGGTTTCGTTTTCATTCGGAATGAAACATAATAGTCCCATCAGAGATTTTATTAATAGTTCATTGCTCCAGGTAATTGATACTGAAGAATACAGCAGAATTGAGTATAAATATCTTGAGGCATACTAAATGAAGTTATCCATTGAAATAAATAATAAAAATTATTCAGTTGATGTTTCAGCACCTCTTGAAATATCCATACCTGTTAATTTCAACGCAGAACAGCCGAACACATATGATGTCGAGCTTGCGACTTCATTCCCATATCAGGCGGGTGATATAATCGGCGATACACGTCAGGGCGGAAGCTGTAACTTTGAAAAAGTTACCCTTATCCCTCATTGCAACGGCACACACACCGAATGCGTCGGTCACATAACCGATAAAAGAATTTATGTAAATGATGTTCTGAAAAATATTTTTATGATTGGGGAATTAATTACCGTAGAACCTGTTAATGCAGATAAGACTAAAGATAATTATGACCCAAAGTTCAACGGCACAGATAAAGTCATTACACGAGAAAGCATAGAGAAAAAAATTAAAAAAAATGATAACGTAAAAGCTTTAATGATAAGAACTTTGCCGAACGATGATTCCAAAAAAATCAGAAGATACATGCAAAACGAACCGCCATTTTTTTCTAATGGCGCGATGAGTTATATTAATGAACTCGGCATTGAGCATCTGCTTGCAGATTTGCCTTCAGTTGACAGAACATTTGACGAAGGCAAGCTGTCTAATCATCATATTTTTTGGAACGTTAAACAAGAAAGTCACGATGTCGAAAAGAATAATCATTCATTGAAAACAATTACTGAAATGATTTATGCATCAAATGAAATAACTGATGGAAAATATTTGGTGAGTATTCAGATTCCCGATTGGAAATCAGATGCCGCACCAAGCAGAGTATTTCTTTACAATTTGCAATGACCTTTTTAATTAATTTTGTTTTTAAAAGTTCGTATTAATTTGTGAAATTCGTAATTAAATTGTAAAATGTACACAACAGATAAAAATTACGCAAAAGACGCTGACAAAAACGACCCGCTGAGGGAATTCCGCAACCGGTTTCATATTCCCCGTGATAAAGACCGTAATGAAGTTATTTATCTTTGCGGAAACTCACTTGGACTTCAGCCGTTCATAACTAAAGCATATGTTGAACAAGAACTGGAAGACTGGAAAAACCTTGGCGTCGAAGGTCATCTTCATGCGCAAAACCCGTGGCTGCCGTATCACGAGTTCTTAACCGAAAAAACCGCTGCGCTTGCGGGAGCAGAAAACGAGGAAGTTGTGAACATGAACTCGCTTACGGTCAACCTGCATTTAATGATGGTATCATTTTACAGACCAACAAATGAACGTTATAAAATATTAATTGAAGGAAATTGTTTTCCTTCCGACCATTATGCAGTTCAATCACAGATAAGATTTCATGGTTTCGGTGTTGCGGATGCATTGATTGAAGCAAAGCCGAGAGAAGGCGAATCCATCACAAGAATGGATGACATTTTGGAAATCATTGACAGGGAAGGAGATAAGATTGCTTTGATAATGATTGCAGGAGTGAATTATTACTCCGGGCAATTGTTCGACATGAAAGGAATTACTGAGGCAGGACATAAAAAAGGATGCATTGTTGGTTTTGATTTGGCTCATGCAATAGGAAATGTGCCATTGTATTTGCATGACTGGGATGTTGATTTTGCTGTGTGGTGTAATTATAAATATATGAATGGCGGTCCCGGCGCAATAGGCGGAGCTTTTATAAATAAAAAGCACGTTCAGGATGCAACACTTCCGAAATTTCTAGGATGGTGGGGACATGATAAGGGAACAAGATTCTTAATGGACTCGAAATATATTCCGATTCCAACTGCTGAAAGTTGGCAGTTAAGCAATCCTCCGATTTTTCAATTAGCGGCATTAAAAGCATCTCTTGATGTTTTTTATGAAGCTAATATAGAAAAACTGAGAGAAAAAAGTGTGCAGCTTACTGGTTATATGGAGTATCTAATAAACGAAAAAAATAAGGAACATAATAATTTAATAGAAATTATTACACCCGCAAATCCCGATGCGCGGGGCTGTCAATTGTCATTAAGAGCAAAAGAAAACGGAAAAATTATGCATGACAGATTGATTAAGGAATGCGTTTTTTGTGACTGGCGTGAACCGGATGTAATACGCGTTGCTCCTGTTCCGTTATATAATACTTTTGAGGATGTATATTGTTTTGTGGAGATATTGTTTAAGCAAGAAAAAAATTAATTTGAATTTAGTACGACAGGCATTCCTGCCTGTCGGGACAGACAAGGGGTACCCTTTGGGTCATGTCTGTCCTACCATATTAATGTTTACAAACAAAAAAGCCGCTGAGCAAGCGGCTTTTTTGTTACATATTTCTCTCTATTGTTCTCACTACATTATTTAATAAGAGTCATTTTTTTTGTCTGAACAAAATCATTTGTAATCAGTTTGTAGAAATAAACTCCGCTTGCAAGATTACCTGCTTTAAATTCATATTCATAAGTTCCAACGTTTAATTTTTCATTTACCAATGAGGCAATTTCTTTCCCGGATATATCATATACTGCCAGCTTAACAGGTCCTGCAAAAGGAATTGAAAAATTTATCTTCGTGCTTGGGTTAAAGGGATTAGGATAATTTTGTTTAAGCTCAAATTTATCCGGTACGCCGGTTCCGATTTGAGAAATTCCAACTGCACCGTTAGCGCTTGTAACATACATTGCTCCTGCAGCCCCGCTTCCTATTTCACCAACTGCAGTACCTTCAAGCAATGACCTTAATGATACACCGTACATGTGACGTGTTTCAAGGTTGAGCTGGTCGATGAATGTAAAACCCAAATCATTCGAAGTCATAATTTTTCCGTGGTCTCCGCAGGTGGTAATCTTAGTGTTTATTCCGTCAGTGAACATATCTATAGAGCGAAGATGTTCGCTTGTAAGAAATTGCAGATTAACCGACCAGGTATGCCCCCAATTTGTTGAACGTAAAATCGTTCCGTTGTTTCCGCATATCATTGCTACATCCGGATTTATGAAAACAACGTCATTAAGATAATCAAATCTTCCGGAAGGTCGTGATACCCAGTTAACTCCGAAGTTGGTTGAACGCCATATTAATCCGTCAGTCCCGCTTATTATTGCTCTTCCGTCAATTGCAAAGTTCGGCGAGAAAGCAATCGAGTGCATTGTCCACGGAATGTCTGTTCTTTGTGTCCACACCGCACCACCGTTATTAGTCTGAAACATTGCTCCTGCGTAACCGACAGCAAGAACGTTATCAACTCCCCATGTTTCAAGACCCCGCAAGGTATGCAAAACATCCGTCGAGTCTTTTGAGACTGTCCAATTTGCGCCATCATTAGTGCTTTTTAAGATAACCCCGTTAAGACCGACTGCCCAAGCCCAGGTCGGATTCCCCGCGCCCTGCCATTTAACATCATTAAGCCAGATTGTTAAATGCTGGTATACAAGATTCCAGCTTTGACCGCCGTCTATTGTTCTTATGATGGTTCCTCCCTGACCTACAGCAAGACCGGTATTTGCGTCCTTAAAATCGACTGCAAAAAGCGAATATGGAACTCCGGTTTGATATAATGTCCAGGGTTGTGCTTGGGTGCTTTCGACTGTGGCAAACACCAAAAATAAAGCGAAGAAAAATCTTTTCATAGCAAAAAATTTAATTTAGAAAATAATTCTAAGCTTCAGGGTGATTTTTTCAGGGTGTGATAAACAGGCGAAGTAGGGTAACTGAGCGAGTTTATTTACTACAAAATTGCGATTATAAAAATAAAAATCAAGACTTTTGTTTGTAAATAAGCATTTTTACTAATGAATTAAAATAAAAAAGCCCCGTTTTCACGGGGCTTCCTTACTATGAAAAAAGTATATTTGGAAATTCTTACTTAATAAGAGTCATTCTTTTCGTTTCAACAAAGTTGTTTGTTGTCAACTGATACATATAAATTCCTGAGGCAAGATTTGTTGCATTGAAATCATATGTATAATTTCCTGCGCTCAATGTTCCGTTAAACAATGAAGCAACTTCTTTTCCTGTTATGTCAAACACAGTTAATTTAACAGGACTTGTGAAAGGAACTGAAATATTAATTTTAGTGCTTGGGTTGAACGGATTAGGATAGTTCTGGCTCAACTCAAATTTTGAAGGAACTGTTGTTCCGTTCTGGCTGATGCCTACTGCACCGTTTGCGAATGTTACGAACATTGCGCCGGTAACGCCTGTTCCGACTTCACCTACTGCAGTTGCATTTGTTAATGAGTATAAAGAAACTCCGTATAAATGTCTTCCGTCAGCATTTAACTGATCAAACCAAACGAAACCATTATCGTTTGATGTCAGGATTTTTCCATGGTCACCAACTACAGTAACTTTGCGGGCAATACCGTCAAAGAACTGGTCAATTGAACGCAAATGCTCAATTGTAATTGATGAGAAATCAATAAGCGACCAGCTGAATCCCCAGTTGGTGCTTCTTAAAACTGTTCCGTTGTTACCGCAAATCATTGCGACATCCGGATCTAAGAAAACAACATCATTCAGGTAATCATATCTGCCTGAAGGTCTTGATACCCAGTTTGCTCCGAAGTTTGTTGACCTCCAGATTAAACCGTCTGTTCCGCAGATAATAGCTCTACCATCAACTAAGAAGTTAGGTGAGAATGCAATTGAATGCATTGTCCAAGGGATATCGGTTCGCTGAGCCCAAACTCCACCACCATTGTTTGTCTGGAACATTGCTCCTGCATAACCAACTGCAAGAACGTTGTCTGTTCCCCATGTCTCAAGTCCTCTTAATGTATGCAATACATCAGAAGAATCTCTTGAAATGGTCCATGTAACACCGTCATCAACAGATTTTAAAATTACACCGTGTAAGCCAACCGCCCAAACCCATGTCGGATTTCCTGCGCCTTGCCATTTAACATCATTGAGCCAGATTGTTAAATGCTGCCAGACAACTTCCCAGTTTGCGCCTGCATCCGTGGTTCTCAATACTGTTCCGCCCTGACCGATAGCAACACCGGTGTTTGCATCTTTAAAGTCAACACCGAATAATGAATACGGCTGTCCCGTATTGTAGGCTGTCCATGGTTGAGCATTTGCAATGGTTACAGTTAAAAACATCATTGCTAAAACCATAAAAATTTTTTTCATAGCAGTTAATTTAGTTTTATGAATATTATTTAAAATCAGGGGTTTTTCTCTTTCAGGGTAAAACAAAAAACTACGTTTTAAGATAGTTTTTACACTACAATTATAAAGAACCCAAACAATAAAATCAAGACTGATAAAAATAATTATTAATTTAGCTTAGATATAACTTATTTATCCTCAATAAGTCGTTAATTCTAAGTTAAAACACTTAATTATACTTACAATTATTGGCTATTTAAGTTTATTTTTTGAGGATTTTGTGGAAATATAGAAATGTAAATAAAAAAGCCGTCAAAAGACGGCTTTTTTAAAATAAATCAATGTTTTTTTACGAGGTTACTTGATAAGCATCATTCGTTTTACGTCAATGAATTCTTTTGATTCCAATCTATAGAAGTAAACTCCCGATGCAAGATTTGTTGCATTGAAATCAACCGAGTAGTATCCGGGTGACTTCATTTCGTTAACAAGACTTGCAATCAGTCTTCCTGTTATGTCATAAACTTTCATAGATACAAATCCCTGTTTCGGAATTGAGAAGTTTATTTTTGTTACAGGGTTGAACGGATTCGGGAAGTTCTGTTTTAATTCATAAACAGTTGGAATAGCATTCGGGTCTTCTATGTTGGTCGGATTTATCTGGTCAACATAATCCAATGCTCCGAGTATCCATCTTCTCTGAGGTGAACCGCTTGCACCACCGACTGCATTTTTAAGAGATTCAAAGTCAACACAGAATGTTGCAACGTTAAAGTTATTTGCCATTCTTCCAACACCATTATAGTTACCGGCTACTCTTGTAAATGCATATAAGTGTGACAAGCTTGGAACAGTTGATTTTGCAATCACATCAGGCCATGGACCTGAAGTGCTGTCTTTTAATCCTGCGTTTATTCTATCACCCATTAATCCCTCAGGACCTGTGCTTCCGGTAGGTCTGTCGGCAACGAATGTCCATCCGAGTGTGTTTGAAACGAAATCAACATCAATATATGTTGAGCCGGTTCTGCCCCAGTGATAACCGGCATCCTCAGCAAAAATTATAAGCTTTGATTTTGTTGCAATTGAAGTTCCGCCTGAAGCAAGATATGTCTTTAAAGAATCTTTTACTCTGTTCGAAGCAACTGAAGTTCCTTCACCAAGAAGAATTACTTTTTTGTAACCTCTGAAAGAAATACCTGTAGTTGCAGTATTTCCGCCTCTATTGAATAAATCATAAGTAACGCCTCTTGAGTTAAGACCTGCAATGATTGAGTCTTTTGAAATTCTGCAGTTTGCGACTGTTGAATCGTATAAAACTATTACATCGCCTTTTGCCTGGCGTTTGAAAGTAATGTTATAAGTTTGTGTTGATTTAAGTGAATCAGCCCCATTATAAGCCCATACAGCATATTGACCAACGGATGAATCACCCGGATTTAAACCTAAGCTTCCCAATATTGCATCGAGTGCAGAATTTTGAATAGTTAGTGTTGTATCTGTTCCGCCATTATTCGATGCCATTCCAAAAATCGGTGGACCTGTGAATGTCGGACTATCATAATAAACTTTATATGTTGTTCCTTCGCCTGAACGTCTCCAGTTAAATAAAACATTACCCGTATTAAAGACTGAAGTTACAATTGTAGTGCCGCTTGCAGGTGCATTAAGATTGAAAGCGGACAAAACCGGGGTTTGCCTTCTTAATGTAACTGCTCTCGGACCGTTAGCAGCTTTTAAAGAATCGTTTACAGGAAGTGTTCTGTAAGCCCATGCATCCCATTGACCAACAAGCTGACCGCCTGTTGCAACTCCAAGTGCTGCAAGCATTGAATTTAACTGTCCTGATGTAAATGTCACTGAATTTAATCCAGCAGGAACCGAAATTTGTCTTGATGTAGCATTTGGTGAGCCAAAAATAAATCTATATGAAGCGCCCGTTGCCGAAGTATCCCAGTTAAAAGTAATAGGAGTGTTTGAACCGGGCAAAGTATTAATTGTAACACCTGCTGCAGGTGAAGTCAAGTTATATGCATTAAGGACAGGAACATTCTGAATTTTAACTTTTGAAATTGTTTTAAATAAATTCAGTCTTCCTTTAGATAAAATTAAACTTTGAAGCGATGCTAAAGTATCAACACCCTCCATTATAAACTTCTTAAATAATCTTGCGCATGAGTCAGGGTCGTTTTTTGCTAAAGTTATAAACGGCGCCCCTGCCGCAGCATACATCAAGCCCACTGTTCCTGCCACGTGAGGTGTCGCCATTGATGTTCCGGTATTGTTTGCATAATTATTATTTGGAGTAGTTGAAAGGATGCTTGTGCCCGGAGCTCCAATGTCCATATTTATAGGACCAAAGCCTGCTCCTGAGTTTTTAACGTCTGTGTTCGTTGTGTTTGTTACTGAAATCATAAAATCAGAAGGGCATGCTGTCGGAATATCACCAACAATGTCAATGTTAACATTATTGTTAGGACCTGCACCGCAATTTAAAATTCCCCATGCACCAAGTGAATCATAAAATCCGCACCATAAAGGATAGTTCGCCGGCTGACCGTTATCAACACCAAATGAAGAATTTGTTGAAACTACAAATGCGCCTTTTTGTCCGTTCGTTTGCAGATAAAGCATTTTTTGTTTAAGAACATAACCGTATGCTTTTACAACTGTTGCTTCAGTTCCGGATGACCCTTGAACTGCCATAACTTTGACTTTCCAGTTAACACCGGTGACACCCTGGTTATTGTTACCAACTGCACCGATTGTTCCGGAAGTGTGTGTTCCGTGTGATGCACTGGTTATTACACCGCTGTTTGTGTAAGCACTCCATCCATCATAATCATCTACGTATCCGTTTGCATCGTCATCAATTCCATTACTTGGAATTTCACGTGTATTCTTCCAATAACTTCCGTCCTGATGAGTTAAGAAAAAACCGTCGTCAACGTCGGCACAAACAACGGTATCGTTAAATACAGTTTGACCGCCGGTTGCGATTGCCCAAGCTTCAGGAGCATCAATGTCTGCATCAGGTGTTCCGCCTGTCTGCCCTGTATTATGCATATCCCATTGCTCATTGAATCTCGTGTCATTAGGAAAAACCTGTTGTCTTGATTGTACTTTATGGTTAAACTGCACAAGCTTAACATTTGGCTCACCCATAACATCCATCAATGCGTTAACAGATTCGCTTTTAGTTCTGTCAAATTTAAACAGCCATATATTATACGGCTCGAATAAAACTTCTTTGGGTTCGAGACCAATACTGTTAGATCTGTTATATTGTGAAGCAAAATTATTTGCATCCACTCCTTCTTTAAGCATTACGATAAGCTCGTCTTCGATATAATTCTGGTCGTAATGAAAGTTGGTTTTATTGTTGTTCTCACCGATGGTTTTCCCGCCTGAAGAAATTAACAGCGCGGTGACGATAACAATAAAAAGAATTGGTAAAAGGTTTTTTAGTTTCATGATAAAAAATAATTAATAAAGGTTATTTTTGAGGTTAGCAAAGAAATAAGTTAAGATTTATTTTGCTCAGATAAAATACATTTTGTATCTTAAAATTTAATTAAAAACCTATTTTCTAATGGGTTTATCATCTCGCCACATAAATCCCGGAAGACGCAAATTTATCTCGGAAATGTTGTTCTCAGAGGCATATTGACCGGTTGGATCCTGCTCTATTATGATTTTTTCAACCTGTTCGGTGCTGTCAAATAAAACCTTCATATCTACGCCTGATATTTTATTCACACCATTTGCTTTGCCGTCTTCTTCATACAGAAAATAAATACTGCTTGAGTTATTATCTGAGAAGACATTGTTTACTTTGTCGTTCAGAAAATTGATTATGATATTATCACCTGTAACCTGATTATATCTTTCTTTGAAATAAACAGAATCTGATTGCGAAATAAGAAATGAAGGTCTTTCGGATGCTTCAAATTTCATTACATAAATTGTCTGTAGTTGTTTACCCGGAAGCTCGGCATAAATAGAATCACCCGTCATCTGAGAATTATTCTGCCATACCACGGGGTTGCCTGTAAGGGAAATAGTTTCAGCATCACGAAAATAAAATGCATTTTCCGAACGTGACATAAATTCAGTTCTTATCGTCTCGACGTTTCCGCTTGCAGTATATTTTTCAGGTTTATCCCTGAATGCTTCCATCATACTGCTGTAAATAAACAAAGTGTCGTTTATGCCGTTTGCGTTTTGTTCAATCTGCTGAAGCTTCGCATTACCGGTTATCTTTGTGTAGTTTCTATCTTCAAAATTTTCTAAAAAATTTCCGGTGATGACAGTGTTGTTATTCTCACTTACTATTGTAACGTTTCCTGATGCTTCCGAACGGTTTTCGAATGAAAAATCTCTTAACGTATCTGCAGTTATAACCGTTGAATCCGAAACCAGCTTTGCATTCTGATATGCAAATGATAGTCCCTGACGTTTCAAAAAGTCCACGTTTTCAGCCGTTATAACTGCAGAATCCGTCTCGACTTTCACGTTCCCTTTTGCGTAAGAATCTTCCGAGTTTCTATAATATGTTAGTTCCTTTGATGTGATTTGATATTGCGGGTTTCTTATGATTACATCCCCGTTGAAAATTGCTTTTGCTTCGTTGAAGTAATATGTTCCATAATCGGCACGCAGTGTTGCATTGGGGTCTTTTAGTGTGACACCGCCTTCACCTGTCGCGCGTTTTTCATTTCCATAATAAACACCGCGAGATGTAGTGAGCGTTAGAGTATCTTGATAAATTCTCACATTTCCGACAAGTATGATTCTGTTTTCATCTATGAACTGCGTAGCGGAATTGCAGAATACGCGAATGTTTCCCTGAACAAACTGGACGTTGCCCTCCGCTTCACGCACCGATTTTCCATCAATAACCTTGCCCGTTAACCTGTCCGCATTCTTAAGCTCGACAACTTCCTGCGCAAAAAGAGAAAATGGAAGAAAGAATAATATGAGAAAAAATATTTTCACAAAACTAATTTAATTAATTTTGAATGTTTAAAATGTTCAATAAAAAGGGGAGAGGAAGATAGAGTGTCATCCTGCACCAAAGGTGTCACTTTGGGAAACGAAGTGAAGGATCTCGTTTTTAAAGAAAAGATTCTTCGCTTCGCTCAGAATGACACACTTAGGTCATTTCTTCAACACCATCTTTTTTGTATGAGTGAATTTAGGAGTGACCAGCTTATAAAAATATATCCCGCTTGCGAAATTGTTTCCATTGAAAGTTACATGATATCTCCCGCGCTGATGAAATCCGTTTGCTAAAACCGAGACTTCTTTTCCTGTTACATCATATACTTTCAATGAAACATTTGATGCTTCAGGCAAACTGAATGTTATTTCCGTTCCGGGATTGAACGGATTAGGAAAATTCTGTGCAAGCTCATAAGTCTCCGGTAGGCTGGTTGAGTATTTGCTCGTGAGCAAAAAATAATCAATCCAGACATAATCAGACGAAGTTCCAAGCGCGCCGCCGTTTTGCAAACTGTAGTTTACAGCGAAATAAATATTCTGTCCGCTGTATGCCGACAGGTCATAGCTTTTTTTATGCCAGACTCCCGCCGAGCCGTTCACCTTGAATTGGTCTATTTCTACAAAGCTGCTGAGATTATTGTTTGTTGTGGAGATTAAAACTCTTATAGTGTCCTTAAACTCACCGTCAATTGAACCGCACCAGAAAGACATTGTGTCACCGGATTCTATATTGGTCAGATATGGAGTAACGAGCCAGTCGTCTATTACGTTCTTAGGATTTGCATTATCAAAATTGAACAGATAAAAATTATTCCCATCGTATGCATTCTGATAGCCGAGATTTAGAAAGGTAAATGCACTTCGTATCTGAGGCACAACAAAACTGCTGTCGTTGTTTACTTCAAGCCATCCCCGTGATTGAATGTTTCCAGTGTCGAATGTTTCCTCAAACTTGACGAATTGTGCATATGAAGTGGTGAGAGAAAAAAAAGATACAATGACCACAATTGTCATTCTGAGCGTAGCGAAGAACCCCATTCTTTTTATTATATAAACTTTATTCACACGAATAAGAAATCTTTAAATCTTTTTTTACCTGTTTAAGAAAATCGAGACCATCTTCAACCGCATTTATTCCGGGCGGAAGAGCCTGATTGCCGTAAGCTGCAGCGTTAGCCAGTTTAATTATATCCATCTGAAGCGGAGCCAAATCTTCGCAGAGAAAATAATTCTTATCTGCTTCAATCTCGGATTCTCTCGGAACCGTAACAGGCCAGTCTTCCTGTGGTCTGGGAGTTGTAGAATTAAAAATATTTACAAAAGAAGGTGACGTTAAATCTCTGTTGGTCAGATGCCCGAGATTCCACTTATCAGACATAGTTTTTATGACCGATGTATGAGTCATTTGCTCGGAAAAAACTGTCCCGCTCTTTATATATGCGGAAATAAAAACAGCCGGAACACGCACTCCCAAACGATTGAACTTAAAATTCATTTCCGTGTTTGGCTGAAATATATAAGGCGGCTCTGCAAGCGGCGGAGGAACGTGGTCGTAGCATCCTCCGTGTTCATCGTATGTAATAATGAGTAAAGTATTTTTCCAGTTGTTGCCCGTTGAACTGTTTGATTTTCTAATTGCGTTATAAACTTTGCTGATTAACTGTTCACCGGGTAAAACACTCGACGGTAAAACAATACTTCCAATCAATGGTGCAGGCGGATGTTCATCATTATGAAAGAAGATCAGTCTTGGTTCTATGAAAGAATACTTTGGAAGCAATCCTTTCTCGACGTCGTGTTCAAAATTTTCAAAGTTGCAGATGTTAGAGCTTGCGTATTTTATTAACCTCGGAAAATGAATCAGTAAAGTAAGCGGAATGATATCTTTATGGTCAAAATAAATTCTCCACGTATGTCCGTTGTTTTCAAGACGTTCAAAAATCGTTTCCTGAAAATTCAAAAGCCATTTTTCATAGGGTTCGTTATTTACATAACCCCATGACGAACCGCAGTTAAAAAATGCCCTGTTGCAAAATGTCTGCGACGGCACAGCGCAATGCCAGTTATCGCATACGGCAAAACTTTTCGCAAGCTGGCTGATGACGGGTACTGCAGTCGGCGGAAAACAGCTCATTATGATTTTATATTCGGAGTAAGTCGGCATTCTTCCCTGAGTTGCGCGGAAGTTATTTATGTAATCCTTAACAAAACCGTCCATCGGAATATTTTCCGGAAGCGGGTCAGGTTCGTTATATGGAGAAAACATATTGTATGTTGTAAGAAACCTGTTTGTATCAGGAATCACCGTTCCGAAAAGTTGCGTATTAATATGAGGATACGTCTCACCCGGGTCAGGATTCGGATTATTCATTATTGAATCGGGATAAGTCCTGATGCTGTCAATAAACTTTGCCGAATCTGCATAAGAAGGAATAGGGTTTGTATGATTTCCGAATGCTACTCCTTCAAAGCTTTGCCCGTTAGGCGGTGGATTTTGAGGTGTGTATAAATAGCCGAGCATATTGTCGAACGAGCGGTTTTCCATCATAAGAACAACTACGTGGTCAAACTTATCAAGATTGTTAACAACTTCCTGATTTTGAAAAAGCTGCGGCATATTGTTTCCGATTGTGCCAAGCGCAATTGAACTTCCGGCAAGCTTCAGGAAATCACGTCTTGAAAATTTATTCATAAAAGGTAATGAGTATCAAATAAGTATCAGCAGAATGAGTTTCCGCTTTTCAAATTAGATTTCAACATAATATTTCAAACATAAAATTAAAACTCAATTGTTTTAATAACAGACAATTTTTATTTTAATTCCAATATGAATGTTAATGTCATTCCCGCGCAGGCGGGAATCCAGGTAACTATAATTATAGAAATTAGTATTTTATAATCAAACAAATATAAGAAGAACTTAGCGAATTATATTTCGTATATATCTACAAAAAAACTTTATGCTCAAAAAACTTTCCATAGTTTCCCCGATTTTAATTGTTTTGTTTTTCTTTTCGGTTTCTGCAAATGCTCAGACAGAATATGTCTGCTCGCCTTGCGATATTGATTGCGACACGCAGGTATATGATGCTCCAGGCAAATGTCCGCACTGCCAGATGGAGCTTGTAGATAAAAGTACTGTGCTGTTCACTGACATTGCAATCGACGAAGTTCCTAAAACCGTTGCATCAAATAAAGAAATAATTATTCTCGACGTTCGCAGTCCCGAAGAGCATAACGGAACAATCGAAGGAAGATTGAAAATTGGCGCTCTTAAAAATGCAATTAATATAAACATAGAAGAGCTTCCGCAAAGAGTTAGTGAGCTTGAACAATATAAAGATAGAGAAATTATTGTTTATTGCACTCACAGCCACAGAAGCAGACGCGCAAGTTATATTCTTAATAAAAACGGTTTCATAAAAGTCCGCAACATGGCTGACGGAATTTCACAATGGGAAAACAAAAATCCCGAAGGCGGACAAGAACTTTATATAGATTATAATCCTTAAACAAAACCATAATGGCAAAAATAAAGCATAACCCTGATGCAAAAAAATTAATTGATGAATATATCAATGCGCTTCCACCATTTTCAAAAGCAATCTGCAAGAAACTTCGCACGTTGATTTTGAAAGCTGACAAGGGAATCATCGAAGACTGGAAGTGGGGACCGAACTATTATTACGAAGGAATGATTTGTGGCTACGGCGGTTTCAAAAAACATGTTGCGCTTGCATTTTTTCAGGGAGCTGCAATGAAAGACCCTTACGGCATAATGGAAGCATGCACCGAAACAACAGTTCACAACAGAAGAATTTACCTGTACGATGTAAAAGATATAAATGAAAGTGCGATTATTGAATATGTTAAAGAGGCAATCGAGCTTAATAAAAAAGGAATTAAAGTTGTCGTAAAAGACAAGACCGTTGTCATTCCCGATGATTTTAAATCAGCTCTTAACAAAGGAAAGCTTCTAAAAGGATTCGAAGCGCAAAGTTACTCGCATAAAAAAGAATACGTTCAATGGATTACCGAAGCGAAGCGTGAAGAAACCCGCAAAGAAAGAATTGCAAAAGCCGTTCAAATGATTTCAAAAGGCGAAGGAAGACACGATAAATATAAGAAAAAGTAATTTCATGAATGCCTCGGAAACCGGAAGGAAGATTGATGAAATTATTGATTATGCCGACAAGCATCAGAACAATGCTCCCGCCGGTGTAATTAAAAAACTCCGCATTGCCGAAAAACTTGCCTCAAAAACAGACTACAGAAGGTATGACATTTATAAAAAAATCGGACTGATTTATTCAAACAGGGGCTGCCATGACAAGGCATTTGAATATTTTTTTAAAGCGGAAAAAACTCCCGCTGCAATTAAGGACGAAGAAAAACATTCCGAGATACTTTCTTTAATAGGAAATACTTATTACAAAATTTACAATACAAAGAGCGCTCTCGAGTATCTTCTGTCTGCATTAAAAATTCAGCAAAGCATTGGCGACAGGCGCGGTGAGTGCCTCACCCTCATTCGCATCGGGAATGTTTATTATCTTAATAAAGATGACATTAAAAAAGCTTCAGCGTGTTTTTCAAAAGCAAATAAAATCAGCAAGCTTGCAAAAAGCAAGAGGTTTGAAGCTCTGACAACCGGTGCATTGGCTGACTGCTATTACGAATCAGGAAATTACAAAAAGAGCATTGCTTTTTATAAACATTGCCTAAAACTAATTGAGGAGCAAAAAGATGATTATTATAAAGTTGGCGCTTATGAAGGACTTACCAAAAGCTATTTTGCTCTCAAAAAATATCAGCAGTCATTGGAATATGCAATGAAATCTTTGGATGCCGGAAGAAATTTTGCAAATTATAATATAATGTTCATTGCGCTTGGCAATATTATTCTCATTTACTATAAGCTGAAAGACAGTAAGCATGTATTGCATTATATCAATGAGGCAAAGAAAATAGAAAAAAAGATTGATGACCGTCTGGCATTGAGAGATTTTTATAAAGAGCTTTCAAAAATTTATTCGGCTGAAAATCCTGCCATGGCGCTGGATTATTTTATGAAGTATCATTATGTTTATTCTGAAATAAACGGCGAAGAACTGCAAAGAAAAACAAACGAGCTTAAGGCAGTGTTCGAAAGAATTCAGGCAGAAAAAGAAGCCGAGATTTTGCGGTTGAAAACACTTGAGCTAAAAAGAGAAGTTGATTCCAAAACAAAGGAAATGAACCTGATGGCAAATTACCTTGTTCAGAAAAATGATCTTATAAAAAAACTTACTGAAGATATTAAAAAATATTCCCGTAATTTTAAAACATCAAAGGTAGATTTCAGAGAATTTGACGAGTTCTTGAAAACTATAGAAATAAATAACCGCCTCACGGATGATGTAATAATCTTTGAGAAAAATCTCGACACTCTTAACTTTGCGTTCATTAATAAGCTTTCAAAAAAATATTCTGCACTTACTCCCATCCAATTAAAGATTTGCTCTCTTCTGAAAATTAATTTATCAAACAAAGAAATCTCAAATCTTCTGCATATTTCAAACCGCACAGTTCAGAATCAGCGTTATAAAATAATTCAGAAACTGAAGCTTCCGCGTAAACAGTCACTAACCACATTTATTAATACTTTCTGATACTTCTCACATACTCTATTTATACTCTATCCGCAGAAACCTGTTGTATAAACCTTTTCTGTTAGGCAGTTTTGTTCAACTGTTTAACAAAAATGAAAAGTAAAAACTCTTACAACCTTGCATCAATACAGGATCAGCTCATTCTTAATTTAAATAAAGAGCTTGTTAAGAAATTAAGAGTAAGATTCAGAAATCTTACGCATGATGAGCTTAAAATCTGCGCTCTTGTAAAATCCAATCTTGATGATGCAAAAATAAAACATTTGTTATCGCTTTCAGATAACACTCTCAAAGCATTTTACAATAAGATTTCAAAAAAATTAAAAATTCCCTTAAAAACTCAATTACATAATTACTTAACTAAAATATAGGAGCAATAAAAATGAAAACATTCACACAATATTTTTTTTTTTTGTTTTTCGGTTTTTTTAAATACTTCAATAAGCGCGCAATGGATAACGCTGAGTTCAGGTACAACAAGCAATATCACAGGTTCTGCTTCGGTGCCCGGCAGCGGAAATAACCTGTGGTTCACAACCGGAAACGGAAGCGTTCTAGTTACAACCAATGCAGGCACAAATTTTACTTCAAGAGCGACCGGAGTGCCGTCTCTCACCGATATAACTTTCAGAAACAGCACAACAGGTATTGCAGTCGGCGGTTCATTCGTGCTTGAGGCAACGTCTCAAATTGTTATTACAACCAATTCGGGGCAAGACTGGTTTCCGGCAATGAACATAAACGGCTCTATATTAACTGCTGCGCATTTTCTTCCTCAAAATCCAAATATTGTGTTTGCGGCAGGAGGTTCAAACATGTTTAAATCAACTAATGGAGGATTAAACTGGACTCAGGTTAATGTAAATTTTTTAATGGACTTTACAGCATCAATAACTTCAGTTACATCGGGTCCGAATACAAAACTTTTTGCCTTCGGGGGGAATTTTGTTCCTCCGTTTGAAACTAAGGTGTTTGTTTCCACTGATATGGGTGCCACCTGGAACCAGATAACAGCTGGTTTTGCGTTAAACGATTATATTACTGCAGCATATGTTATTCCCGGAACATCTACAATAATTGCTGCAACAGGCGATGGAAGTTTATACAGGTCAACTAATGGCGGAGATAATTTTAGCCCTATGACTGTAAATCCTCCGATACAAATTGGAAGCAGTTTTGAAGCTATTACAGGTGATGGATTAGGAAACGTTTATGTAGCCGGTCTTGACGGATCCGTATATAAAATGCCTGCAGGTTCAAACACTGCAACACCAACAACTTTTCAGCCGCCTGCAAATAATGGAATCAATACAATTGTAAAAGGAAGCTCGGATGGAGATAACCCTTTGATTGATAATTCTTATTATGTCGGATGCGGCAATGGTGCAATTTATAAAACGTCAAACGGCGGCGGAACAACAGGAATATCAAGTCTCGGAAATCCCGTCGTAAATTCATTCGAGCTCTATCAGAATTATCCTAATCCGTTCAATCCATCGACAACTATAAATTATAATTTAATTAAAAATGGTTATGTTATAATTAAGGTTTATAATTCTTCAGGACAGGAAGTCTCCACCCTGACAAATCAATTTCATAAAGCGGGATATTATTCGGTCAGTTTCAATGCATCAGGTCTTTCATCGGGAGTATATTTTTATAAAATCTTTATTGATGGATTTTCCGAAACAAAGTCAATGGTATTGATAAAATAATATTGCTTTGTATTCAGGAGTTACCCAAGAATGCAATAAACATAGAGACACAAAATCTTGCGTCTCTATGTTTTATTACTTCTTTTCACTTTACTCTTTTCCCATTTTTGCCTTTTGCATTTTTACTTTTCACCTTAACTTCACTCAAAATAAAACTCATCCTCATATGAAATTCCTGAAGCTTTTCATTTACATTGTTTTAATTATAGCTCTTATTCTTTTCCTGCTCTGGAAACGCTCACCGACTTTAACCGACCCTGTCGCACAAGTCGAACAGCCCGGTACATATACTTCAATGCCTTATGTCGAATTCAACAAGCTCATTCCTCAGCGCATTGAATACACAAAAGACAAAAGCACTTTTCTCGAGCCATATAATAAAGAAAAACTTGAGTTCATTCAGCAGAACATCGGCAGCGTGAACGACATGCAAAAGTTTCTTATGCTTGCAAGTGTTCCGAATATTGAACTGGGATATTACCAGATTGCTCCTATAAAGCAGGATCCTAAAGTTCTTTCATCATTTCAGTTTGAGCAGGGAATGACAGGGTGGTTCTGGATTTACGGAACGTTCATCGACAGCACAGGCAATACCGCATCGTTCATGTATTATTTAATTAGAATGGATATGTTTCCTCCTGAACTGCGAAAGCAAATGAACCTTCCTATGGGCTCGACAACTTATTATTTTATTTCGACAGGTGTCGGAAGAGGAAACGAATGGAAATACTCACCGTTTATGTTCGTTCGCGGAGAGTATAAAATAAATTCCGATTCATCATTTTCATTCAAAGCAATCGATGCGCCTGATGGGTGGACTTCAAACTTAAGCATGGACGGAGTTGGAAACTTCATCGTGGAATCCGGCTGGACAGACAGCACCGGAAAGAAAAACGGATTTTCAGCCAATATGGATGCGGTAAGAAGACCGTATCTCGACAACCCCGGCGGATGCACACCTTGCGCAGGCGGAGCAGGGACTTTGTATTTTTCATATACACAGCTTGCAACGAACGGAAACATAACATTGAATGACTCTTCAGTCGCATGTAAAAACGGAACAGGATGGGTTGACAGGCAATGGCTTAACCGGCAGGTAACAACAGTTTATTATTCGCTGCTTGCAAATGTAATGAACGTTTTTGAATCCGAAACCCGCGGACTCGGAAAATATGTCTGGCTCAATCTTCATCTTGGAAATGATTTGCAGTATATGGTCTCAGGAAACTTTGGTCCTGAAGTTCCGATAACCAAAGGCACAGTTTTCCCGACAAACACAAATCGTTACGGTCCGAATGATGATGTTCAATGGAAAATAAATGGAGTAACTGCGGAAGTCCTTGATACTCTTACAACAGAGGGCATAACTTTCCCGATAAAATATAAAATCAATACACCTGACGAAGTCTATATTTTAGACGCAACAAAATTCCCGCATTCGGTCAGCATAGACTTAACGAACAATCTGCATTACAACGGCTCGGCTTTGGTTTATGATTCAACTGGAAAATTAGTCGGCACAGGATTTATGGAAGCAAACCAGTTTGCACCTGAAGCACAATACACATCAAATGTTCTCGAAGGAATGGGACTTCAGGTTAATGCACAAAACATTGCAATGTTCAGTTCATATACTCAGCTTCCGTTCTCGAAAGGATTGCCAAGCCTGCTGGTTAGTATCTTAACAGTGATAGCATTAATTACCTTTATAATTTTATTCATAAGAACAATTTTCAAGAAAACCTGACAAATGAAATTTCTTCTTATCTTTTCTTTTTTTGTATGTGCAGTATTATTAGTTGGGATTAATCTAAATAAAGATAAAAATTTTAAAGATGTAAATGTGAACCAAAAGGATGAGGAGGAAGAAAAATCCGGACCCGGATTTGTTCCTGCTCAGGACTGGTTTGCCAAACAGCGCGCATTTCCTTTTGATGAAATTCCGCAAGATGAATATCTGAAATCGGTTGAGTATGTCAAGAATGAAATGCCGTACTCAAGCAACCGTGATGTTGTCGACTGGACTCTTGCCGGACCAATCAACATCGAAGGAAGAATAACAACTGCAGTAATTGACCCGGTTAATCCTCAGATAGTTTATTGCGGCTCTGCAAACGGCGGAGTTTGGAAATCAACGAACTTCTGCCAGACGTGGACAAGCATTTTCGATAATCAGAATACATCATCAATCGGTGCTCTTGCAATTGACCCGAACAATCCAAACATAATTTATTGCGGAACGGGTGAAGCAAATTCTCTACGCAGTTATTATCCCGGAACAGGAATGTATAAATCCGTTAACGGTGGTGCTAACTGGACATTCATTGGCTTGGATAGTTCGTTCTGCATCGGCAACATTGCAATCAATCCTTCAAACTCGCAGGAAGTATATGTTGCATCGATGGGATGGACACGCAGAAAAAATGACCAGCGCGGAATTTATAAATCAACAAACGGCGGAGTGAATTGGTCGCGTTCATTTTTTATTGCAGACTCAGTCGGAGCAATTGATGTTGCAATTGACCCGTCAAATCCTTCACGTGTATTTGCTGCAATGTGGGAAAGACAAAGACGCGAAGATTATGTTAAATACGGCGGAATAAAATCAGGTTTATATTTATCAACAAACTCAGGCGCAAGCTGGTCGCAGGTATCGGGGGGATTTCCCATCAATGATGCAACGCTCGGAAGAATTTCTTTTGATATATGCAGAAACTCTCCGCAAATAATGTATGCTCTCACAGCATTTGCAAACGGCAACTCGCGGGGATTATATAAATCAACGAATGATGGAGTGAATTGGAATCAGGTAAATGCTTCGGGTGCCGCTTCATCTAACTATGCATGGTTTAACAGGATCTGCAAAGTTCATCCGACAAATCCTGATGTTGTAATATGCGGAGGATTAAATATGGAAGCTTCAGTAAATGGAGGCACATCATTTTCAACATTACCGGCATCACATGTCGATGAACACGCAGTTGCTTTTGCTCCGTCAAACCCCGGTTTTCTTGTATTAGGGAATGACGGCGGAATAGATTATACAACTAATGCGGGTTTAACATGGAACGAAAGCACAACTCTGCCCATTACACAATTTTATGCGGGTGATATAAGCTATCTCAATCCATCAACAATACTTGGCGGAACACAGGATAACGGAACAATAAGAACAACAGGCGGATTAGTATGGAATGAAATTTACGGAGGTGACGGATTTTATGCTCTTGTTGATTATTCAAACCAGCAATATGTATATGCATCATCTCAAAGCGGCGGACTTGGAAGATCAACAAATGGCGGAAGTTCATTTCTCGGAGCAACCTCAGGACTTGATTTGACCTACACAAACTGGATGACTCCTTATGTTATGGATAAAAATAATCCGCAGATTTTATATTGCGGGACATACAAAATTTTCAAAACAACAAACCGCATGCAAAGCTGGACTGCAATAAGTCCTGACTTGACAAATGGTCATGTTCAGAATCTCGGAACAATAACAACAGTCGATGTCTCAAAATCAAATCCGAATGTAATTTACTGCGGAACAGATGATGCAAACGTTTGGGTAACGCAAAACAGCGGAACAAACTGGACAAAGATAAACAACGGTCTTCCTTACAGGTGGGTTACGAGGGTTGCAGTTCATCCTGATTCTGCAAATGTTTGTTATGTAACTTTATCAGGCTACAAAGTTGATTCAACCGGCTCACATATTTTCAGAACAACAAACTTTGGTACTAACTGGACTTCGGTAAGAGGCAATCTGCCCGACGCTCCGATTAACGATGTTATTATTGATCCAAACTTCACAGGCACGCTATTTATCGGAACGGATATTAATGTTATGGTCTCGACCAACTGGGGAACAACCTGGTCAGTGCTTGCGCAGGGAATCCCGTCTAACGTCCCGTGTCATGATTTGACATTGCATAACCCGACTCGAAAGCTTGTAGTATGGACTCACGGCAGAAGCGCGTTTCAGATAACGTTGCCCGTGGTATTAAATACAGAAAATTCTGCTTCAGAAATTCCAAACAGTTATGAGTTAAAACAAAATTATCCAAACCCGTTTAATCCAAGTACGAACTTAGAATTTCAAATTCCAAAAACGGAATTGGTAAAGCTCACCGTCTATGATATTTCAGGAAAAGTGATTGCAAATTTAATCAATAAAAATTTGAATCAGGGAACTTATAGAGTTCAATTCAACGGAAACAATTTATCGAGCGGTGTTTATTTTTATAAACTAACCGCAGGAGATTTTTCGCAGACACGTTCGATGGTCTTAATAAAGTAGATTCCCCCTTTGGAGGGGGAGTAAGGGGAGGACATATGAGACTTGAAAGTATTTTGCAAATAATACTGGGATTCCTGCTTACGCAGGAATGACAAATGAGTCTTATATCTTCACCTGTCTTTTAAAACTTTCTTCAAGCGAAATAAAAGTCTCCGTTCTCTGAATCCCTTTGATTGACTGAATTTTTTCGTTCAGTACGTCGCGCAGGTTTTGTGTGTTCTTGCACACAAGCTTTGCAAACATGCTGTATATGCCCGTTGTATAATGAAGCTCGACAACCTCCGGAATTTTACTCAGCTCTTTTGCAACATTATGATACAAAGAACCTTTCTCGAGATATACTCCGATGAATGCGGAAATATCGAATCCTATTTTTGAAGGATCTATGATAAGCTCAGAACCTTTCACAACTCCCATCTCGTTTAATTTTTTCATCCGCACATGAATCGTTCCGCCCGATACTAACAACTTTTTTGCAATATCGGTATAAGGAACAGTCGCATCTTTCATTAAGATGGAAAGAATTTTTAAATCGAGTTCATCAACATCGATTTTTGTCGCAAACTTTTCATTGCTAACTTGATAATTTTCCATTTGATATTTGATATTAAATTAACAAATTTATAATAAATATGTTGATTTATTATTAATATAGCAAAAATTTACTTAATTAAATATTAATATTGCAATAAATGGTGGGGATGCTTAATTTTGTATTAACTCTGTAGGGTGGTGAAACAGGCAGACATACCCTCCGGTCTCGAGGGTGGAGAGTTCGGGAGAAATTCTGGATTCAGGGCTAACCGCTCCATGAAGGTTCGACTCCTTCCCCTACAGCTCGTAAAGCCAAAAAAAATGTTCATTCGGCAGGAGTAAAATCCCGGCTAACCCCAAAAAGCAGTTTCCAAAAGATACTGCTTTTTGTTTTTACACAAAAAAAGAGACGGAAAATATTGCGTCTCTACGATAAAACTTATAAAATATTTTTTCCGTGCAGTCAGGAGTTAACTCCTGACTGCTAAGCAAACATTGTTTTTGCTTTTTTACTTTTGCTTTTTCACTTCAATAATATCATTTTCCTCGTCTCAACAAACCCATTAGTTTCCAATCTATAAAAATAAACTCCGCTGTTTAAGCCGTTTGCATCAAAATTAATTTTATAAGCGCCGGCATTTAAATTTTGATTAATCAATGTTGCAACAATGCTTCCTTTTATGCCATAAATATTCAGCTTCACAAATCCGAAATCAGCAATCCGAAATTCGAAATCAGTCACAGGATTAAACGGGTTCGGATAATTTTGTCCAAGAGAAAATTTTTCCGGAATTTCATTCGAGATAGGATTTATTCCTGATGGAATGGATTGAACAAATGTCCACCATACTCTTCCGCTGCTTCCACCTGACCACACTTTTTTTCTGTTATAAATTTCCAGACAATCATACCAGCTGTAAGTTGTGTTGTCCATAACCCAATTTGTGCCTCCGTTGCTTGTGAACATAATTGCTCCGGTTGTTGGCGTTCCGTGAACCGCCCATCCCGTATCAGCAAACACAGACATAAATTGAATATCATTTATCTGGTTCCATCCTGCCTGTGATACTGCATTATTCTGGAAAATCCAGTTCAAACCTCCATTTGTGGTTTTGTAAATATTATTCCTTTCAAGATTTGCCGCGCCAATCCATCCTGTTTCCTGGCGTACAAATGAAACCGAAAGCAATGAGTTATGTCCGTTGCCTGTTGGGGGCACATTCGCAAAACGATTTTCAAAACTTGCTCCTGCATTTGTTGTATAAAGCAAAACATCGTATCCTGCAATCCATCCTGTTGTAACATTCAGCCAATGCATATCATTTAATTCCTGTGCTGTTGGCACAGAGGGAGTTATTTCTGTCCAGTTATTTCCACCATTAGTCGTTTTTGCAAGAAATGGCTGATAAGGAAAACCTTTGCTTCCTGCGATGTAACCGGTGTTTGCATTTGCAAACCAAACCGAGCGGTTGATTCCCGATACGGGAGGACCATATTGTTTAAACCAGTTCAATCCGCCATTAGTTGTTTTTCTTATCTGTATTGAACCGCCAACACACCATCCCGTGTTTATGTTTATAAAATAAATTCCGTTATAGGCAGTAGTGAATGTCGTATCGGCAAAACTAAAAGATGTCCATGTTGCTCCGCTGTTTGTTGTCCGGATACCGCCATTACCCGTATGACTGCACCATCCATACAGAGAATCAACAAATATCATATCAACTATCTGTGAAGTTACGGGAGTCGAAACGAATTGCCACAAAAACGGCGCGCTCGAATTTGTTTGATTGTTATTTGTTGAAGAATTTCCGGTTCTCCAAAATCCGCAGTTTACATCATAAAAATTATTGTTAAAATCCTGCGCAATAATTTGAGAACAGCATAAAATAAAACCTAAAATCACGTTATATAAAAAAAACTTTTTCATTTATTTAAATTTAATTGTTTACGAACTAACATTATTTGTCCGGTATGATATGCATTATGTATGTTTATGTTTTCAAAAATTTCCCACCATTTACTTTGATTGTCAGGAAAATTTTTAAAAACATTTTCATCAAGTTTTTCATCGGAAATATTTTTTATAATATCCGAAAGCTCATCAAAAACCTGATACATTTTTTTTATCAGTTCGTCTTTAGATAAACTGTCGTACATATTAAATGTCGGGTCGTTATCCTTTTCAATTTTAATTGTATCAAGAGGAACATCTTTTATTCTCATTAAATATCTTTCATTCCAGAAAAGCAGATGGTCAACAAGCTGTCTTATGGAATGAACATTATCACCCGGTTTCCGGTTAAACTGCTCATCGGTAAGCCCTTCAAGAGCTTTAGTCAGCGGAATAAACCAGTTTTCCTCATTGTAACATGCATTAAACTGCTCGAATAAAATTTGACCGCGTTTCGAATTCATAGCTTTTTGTTAACCGTAAAATAACCAAATCTTTAAATTTTAAAAACAATAAACCTTAAACTTTAATCTTTCGTATATTATTGTTAGATTAAGCTTTCCCAACAAACTTTACCTTTTTTTAAAAAATCTAAAATACAAACACATGGCATTAAAAGAAGCATTAAAAGCAGAACTTGAGCAGGAAATGAAATCAACAAGAGAAATGCTTAAGAGATCTCCCGAAAAAGACTTTGAAAAAAAACCTCATGAAAAATCCATGACTCTTGGGGAGCTTGCATCACATGTTGCAAACACTAACAAATGGATATCGCTGGTTGTTGATAAAGATGAGTATGATTTTGTAAAAGAAAACTATTCTGAAAAAACTGCTAAGTCTAATGAAGAATTAATGAAGATTTTTGATGATACTCTTGCAGGGGCAATTAAGTCGCTTGAGAACACTACGGACGAAGAGCTTATGAAAGGCTGGAAGTTAAGAGCCGGAGACCAGATTTTCTTTGAATTGCCAAAGGTTGCCGCTTTGAGGACAATGGCATACAGCCATTTATATCACCACAGAGGACAACTATCAGTTTATCTTCGTCTTCACGATGTTCCGCTTCCTTCTGTCTATGGACCGACTGCAGACAATCCGATGAATTAATTTTATTAAAATAAACAAATTTAAAGAGACGCAAAATTTTTTTTTGCGTCTCTTTTTATGTTATATCAAATTATTTCCGGTGAGTTTTTATAAAGGAAGATAATCCCGTTGTATCAGGCTGCTCCATTTCACACGGTGCATAATAAAAATTCGTTTCGGGCGCATTCAGTAATCTTAGATACGTGTTATGGTCATGCTCAAATCCTACCCAGCAGCTGTACTGGTCAAAAGACGGTGAACCTGACGGACAGTTTCCCGGAATTGCTTGCCCCAGATATCTTACCTCACCAACATGATGGTAATATATACCTTCATAGGTGAAATAACTATACATAGCAAAGAAAGCTGTTTCAATGGATAAAGGAAGCAGAGTAGGGTATTGCTTAAGTAAAATTGTATCAATCTCGCTTATAAAGCGAGGAATGATGTCTCTCGGATTAACAACTCTATGACTTTCTGCACCAGCAGAATTTACTATGCTGTTAAAATGTTCTACATAACCTTTATTGCCGACTGTCGGCGCTGCAAAAGTATAAGATTTTATGTTAAAAACATGACCCATTCCGTTATCAAGCATCCAGGAAGTCAGAACGGTTGCAAGCGCTCCGCCAAGACTATGTCCTGTTATGAATAAATCATGTTTGCCTGACGGAATTGGTCTTTTTATAGCAGTTAAGTATTGAAGAAAAGTTTTATGTGATAACGGGTCAAGCAAGCTTAATATTTTAGATAACCCCAGCGAAGCACCTTCAGAAATCGAATCGTTCACATTACCGCTATATGTATAAGGCACCATGCTGTAAACAAGAATATCTTCTTTAATGTTAGTTAAAAAGCACCAATCTGTTCCGCGTATTGCAATCGCATACATATCGGGATTTTTAAGAGTATCTTTAACTACATAAAGCATGTTTGCCTTGTCCGGTGTTAAAGCAGGTCCCCATTCAAGCTTCCAGTTTCCTCCCGTTTCATAATTGCTGTTTGAAAGCTGGACTATGAGCGAATCCCTCATATAAACAGGATTATTTTCATTCACATAAGCAAGTGAAGCAAGTGTCATGCACGCGGCTGATTCATCATCGTTATATCCTTCATAAAAGCTTGTCGGTGCCTTTTGGGAAGTAACGGGTGAATTGGAGCATGAAACAAAATAAATTGTAATTAATATTACTACAGGTATTAATAGATAAAATTTTTTCATTCTATGTTTTATATGTCTTTATTTAATAAGACGTTTTAAATTTATTCTAAAAAAATAGATTAAATATTATTAAATAAAAACAAAAAAACCCGCCGAAGCGGGTTTAATAATTAGTGCTAAAACTTTTAAATTAAGAGTTTACTTTGTAACTTCTTCGTCTCTTTCGACTTTTATTTTAACTTCCGGTTTTCCATCTTTTCCTATAGTTCTTTCAATTGTTATGTCCTTATCTTGCACTCCGGGATTGTCCTTTTTAACTTGTTCTCTGATTTGTTCATCTGTCATATTTTCAAACGGTTTCTCATCACCAAGAGGCATTTTTTTAAGCTTAATAACTTCACTACCGTTATTGTTGTCAACGTTAATTTCTAATTGACCTCCTTCAGGCATATTAAAATCAGTAACCATGAGTCTTTTCTTTCCGTTTATATTTTCATAACTCACTTTTGCCCCTTTGAAACCTGATTGTTCAAGCTGTTTATAAATTTCCGCAGTAACTTCTTCATCGGTTTTTCCTTCTCTGTTAATTTCAATCTTCAGGAAATTTTCCAGAGCATAAGAATATAATGGCATTGTTTCGCTGTCGGTCATTGGCGTAAGCTTCACATTTGAAACTCCAGCAACAGAACGAATTTTATTGCTTATGTTCTCAGCTTCCGCTCCCGTTAAGTCTTGTAAAATCATGTGATGTAATTCTGTTTTACCATCATTACTGCCTGAAATTTCATGTGTTGATATAAATTTTTTGTCAATCTTTCCGACTTCTTCCATCATGATTGATGAGCTTTCTCTTGGCGATTCCCATGAAAGCAAATATCCCAGTGTGTTAGTCGAAGTAACAGGCATGTTGCACGCTGCAATTGTTAAAAGTAAAAACGCAATGATTGCAAGTTTAATACGGTTGTGTGAAAGGAAATATTTTAGATTAAAAGAATTTTTCATTGTTTGATTTGATTGATTGTTTAGAGTTTTTTTGCGAAACCAGAAATCGAATTCATCATACGATGAATCGTAACTTTCCGATTTTACATTTTTAAATAATTCATTCATATTTTTATCTGTATCATCTGACATTGGATTCTGAAATGAGCTTGATGGTTTCATTTTCAATTTCTCCTGAATTAATGTTTGCACTTACTTTTTTATCCGACTGAATTTCTTCAATCGTTTTTTTCATTTTTTGCCGCGCGCGGCTGAGTCGTGATTTCACTGCTGAAATACTCGACTCATTCTGGATGTCCTTAATTTCTTCAATCGAAAAGCCGGCAACTTCAAAAAGAAGAATCGAGGAACGCTCTTTTACTGATAACTTACTTAAGGCAACTGATAAAGCATTGTGATTGTCGAACTTTTCATCCTGCTTAAAATCAACAGGTATGTCGTGTTCTTTCTCGCTGAAATCAAGCGGAAGAAATTTTTTCCAGAAATTATTTCTGTAAAAATTTTTTGTCTCTCTTGATACAATCGTGAAAATCCAACTTTTGAATTTTGTTTCGTCTTTCAATGAACTGAAATTCTCAAATGCTTTCAGCATTGAATGCTGCAAAACGTCTTTTGCATCATCCGCAGAAATATCCCTGCAGAGATATTTGCAGAATTTTACAATATCGGAATAAACCGGCTTAAGCAGTTCAAGAAATTTCTGAGAATCACGTGACATCAAGTACTTGTTTTATATATTAGACGCAAAGCAACCCAAAAAGTCGCAAACATAATTTTTTGATGCTGTTTCAACGCTGATTTTTATGATTTCTTATGAAATCATAATTAAATCAGCGATTATCTGCGTTAAAATTGTTAATTTTGAAAATAATTTGAAGTCATTCCCGCGAAGGCGGGAATCCCAGTCTTTGTTATGATGATTTTATTAGACCAAAAAATTCAAGAATATTCAGACGGTTTTACAAGCAAGGAAAGCGAGCTTCTTGAAGAAATCAGACTGAATACGACCCAAAACCGTGATGATTCTGCAATGCTTTCGGGATTTCATCAGGGAAGATTTCTTGCAATGCTCAGCAAGTTAATGTCGCCGCATTGCATTCTTGAAATAGGAACGTATGTAGGTTATTCGAGCTTATGTTTTGCTGAAGGACTAAGTCATCACGGAAAAATTTATACGATAGACATAAGCGAAGAAAATATTAATATTGCTAATTCATATTTCAAAAAATCTGAGTATCAAAATAAAATCGTTCCGCTTCTTGGGAATGCTCTTGATATAATTTCAAACTTCAACGAAACAATCGATATGGTTTTTATCGATGCCGATAAAATTAATTACATAAATTATTACGAAGCTGTTCTGCCGAAGATGAGAACGGGAGGATTAATCATCGCTGATAATGTTCTATGGTCGGGTAAAGTTCTCGATGCCGCAGAAGGAAGAGAAGCTGATGAAGACACAAAAGCACTTCATAAGTTCAATGAAATTATAAACAACGATAATCGTGTTGAAAATGTTTTGCTTCCCTTAAGAGATGGCTTGATGCTAGCGAGAAAAAGATAAATTAAGCAACTAATTTAATAGGCATCTGATTGTAAGTTTTTCCCTTGAGTAATCTACCATTCTTTTTCTTATGAAAACCACCCCATTGTTTGAAAAAGAATGGGACATGATTTAAATAGCATTGTTGTTTAATACTTGTAACCCAATCTTCTTCAATAGGTCTTGCTTTAAATCCTGATTCCCCACCTACTATAACCCAGTTAATTTTCTTTAAATTTAAATTATCTAAAGGTCCAAGCAAAGGCTCTAAGGATAGAAATTTTATTTTAGCATCAGTCTTTCTTAGATCATCGATTCTAAATTCTACCTTTTCATCTTCAACAGACACCCCCATCCAAATATTAGGAGACCAATTTAAAAATTTATTTAATTCTAACAATCTTTCAGATCGTTTTGTTAAAACTTGAAATACATGCTGTGGACATTCATTCATTACATCAAAAACTTTTTGAATAAAATCCAAAGGAACGTCTTTCTGAAATAAATCACTCATACTATTAACAAAAATCATTTTTGGTTTTTTCCATGATTTTGGAATATTTAGGGACTCTGGATGTATTCTAACTTTTTTAAATCCAGCGGAATATTTCTCGACGCCCATTAATTGCAATCTCTTAGACATTATCTCTGCATAACAATTTTTGCAACCAGCTGAAAGTTTGCTGCATCCTGTAGTAGGATTCCATGTCATTTGAGTCCATTCTATAGATGATTTTGCCATTTATTTAACTTTAATTGCTTGAGGTGTATAATCTTTGATTTTTTTACAATTAGATTTGAAAGTTATTTTTTCAATTTTACCTTCTTTTACTAATTGTTTTGTAACGTCTTTGTAATGCTGTGCTAAAAACCCATTTTCTAAAGCATATAATAATACTTCAACATCGGTTTTTAATTCTCCAGCTACAATTTTAGTTTTAATTTCATCTTCAAAAATTTTTATTTTTTGAGATTTATTGTGTTCACTAAATAAACTTGGTTGTTCTAAACTAATATTTTCTCTATGAATATCAAAGTTAGCTTCTCCAGTTATTTTGTCTTTTTCCCAACAAATCTTTAAAAATTTTTCCATCCCTAAAGGATGATTGGTTCCGAATATTAGACCGTATATATTTGCACCCTTTTTAATTGAAAATTTTGATAAAAAATATTTTGTATTAATACTAATTAGCGATTTATAATAATTAAAAATTTCATTGTGTATTTTATAATAATCAGATTGTTTTATACTATCAGGATTAATTCCTAAATACTTCTTGAAGTTAGGATCATCTTTAAATCTTTTAAAATATGAAGAAGAAATAAAGAATAAAAAATCAGTTTTAGGTAGCTTTATTATTTCTTTAAAGATTTCTTCGGATACAAATCTAACTCCACATTGATCTAAAAAAATAAAGTTTATTGATTTGTCAAAGGTTTTATTTATTTCATTAAATAATTTAAAGAAATCAGAATTTAGTATTTCTACTTTAAATAAATTATTAATCTCGGTTTTAACATTTTTTAATAATAAATTGTATTTGTTCTTATTAAGTTCATTTAAGAAAAGATTTATTTTGATTTCATTTTTTAGAATTAAATCTTTGTATTTATTAATATTTTCAATAAATATTAAGGGACTTCCTTTGTTACCTTTTACATCTCGTCCCGGTCCTGCAAAAAAATCAAATATATTTATTTGAGGATAGTCAGCAAATTTAGTAACGGTGAAAACAGGTAACCATTCTTTAAAATATCCTTCAAGTATACTTAATTTAAATAAGGTACCTTCATAAAATTCTTTATTATGGAATTCCTTCGACATTGCCCTTAAATATTTAAGGATAAGTTGAGAAAAACAAGGGATATTTACTTACTAAACGTTCCCGTTACTTTATAAATAGTATAATTTTTCAATTCCTGGTCTGATTCAAATCCAATTCCTTCAATAATCTCTTTTGCTGTCGTTATCTTTACGTATTCCTCCGACGAAACTCTTCGAGTTTTGTTTGTCCATAAAAGCTTTTGTGTAATCAATTCATTTCCTTCAACGCTTCTGATTTTAACGCTGTCCTGCATTTCGATGTTTTTTGTATCATCATGAACAACTCCGCGCTTGCCTGTTAAGGTCGAAACATTTTTTCCTTCTTTAAAAAAATCAACCACCGCGCCGCTGTCTATTATAGTGAGCCCTTTTTGGCTGTAATAAGCAATATATTTAGCTTTGAGAATTGCAATTACCTGATTGGAATCGGAAAACGACACGGTCGCATTCCAGCTTTGCTGGTCGGGGGAGTCGCCTGCAGTGAAATCCGTCTTTTGAGGAATATATCCTCCTTCACCGCATCCGATTATTATAGAGCCGCAGAGAATAAAGAGAAGAAAGAAAACTTTTTTAACACTGAACAACGCTGAATATTATGATTTAGTATGATTTTAAAACTAATAAATTAAAAATGTCATTCCCGCGCAGGCGGGAATCCAAAGAAATATTTATTTGGAAATAAAAAATTAAGCAATCAAAGAACTATAAAAAATCAAAGTCCCAATTCAATCAACTTATGTATATGTAAAATCCCCTGAAGCTTGTTTTTCTTGTCGGCAATTATTAGTGATGTAATTTTATTGTCTTCCATAATTTCCAATGCGCGTTTTGCAAGAGTATCTTTCGGAATCAACTTAGGATTTCTGCTCATCACATCTTTTGCAGTAAGATTTTTTATCTCAAGAGTTTTTTCAAGCAAGCGTCTGATGTCACCATCGGTGATAATTCCTTTAACCGTGCTTCCGTTTACAACAACTGCACATCCGAGACGTTTTGATGAAATCGCATAAATAATATCTTTCATTCCCGTTGATTCTTTCACAGTCGGAACATCATCACCTTCACTCATAATGTCTTCGACTTTCAATATAAGCTTTTTACCAAGCGAACCGCCGGGATGAATGAATGCAAAATCTTCTTTTCTGAAATTTCTTTTTTGCAGAAGCGAAACGGCAAGCGCATCACCGATTACAAGCGCAACCGTCGTCGATGATGTCGGAGCAAGATTATGCGGACATGCTTCTTCTTTCACTGAAGCATCTATTATTATATCACAAACATCCGCAAGGTCGGATTTTGTGTTGCCTAAAATTCCAATCATCTTCACGCCGAGGTCGCGCAACGTTGGAATAATTTGTTTGACTTCGCTTGTATCACCGCTCTTTGAAATCAAAATCACTACATCATCTTCACGTACGATTCCCAAATCACCGTGAATGCTATCAGCCGAGTGTAAAAAAATCGAATACGTTCCTGTTGAATTAAAAGTCGCAACAATTTTTTGCGCAATGATACCTGATTTACCGATTCCCGTAATCACAATTTTTCCTTTGCATTTGAAAATCGCATCGACCGCCTGCCGGAAACTGTCGGAAAACTCAGCATTGTTGAATCTACGTTCGAGGTCACTGATAGCTTTTTTCTCGATTGAAATTACTTTCCTGGCATTTTTGATAACATCTTCGCTTGTTTTGCTCAATTTTTGTTAATTTTTGTCAATTTTCTTTAGGTATTATTAAGAGTATTTTACCATTTAGACAAACAGATTACTGCAAAGTTAAATTAATTTCTGATTTATTAATATGAAAAAGGGAGATGAGTTAGAGCTGTCGATTTCGGAGTTGAGTTCCGAGGGGATGGGTATTGCCAAGATTGAAGATAATTTTGTGATTTTTATTCCGCAAACTTTGCCCGGCGACAGGGTAATTGCGCAGATTAATAAAAAAAAATCTAATTATGCGGAAGCAAAATTAGTCGAGCTTCTCGATGAATCGCCCGATCGTGTTGCACCATATAGTATGCATTTCGGTGTTTGCGGCGGTTGCAAAATTCAGAACTTTGCTTACAACAAACAGCTTGAGTTCAAAACCAACGTTGTAAAAAATGCTTTCTTGCGGATTGGTGAGTTTGACAACATCGAAGTAAATGACTGCCTCGCAAGTCCCGAGGTTTTTTATTACAGAAACAAAATGGAGTTTTCATTTTCCGATGATGTATGGCTTGAAGACCCAAGTTTGAAAGGAACGGAAAAATTTGCGCTCGGACTCCATGTTCCGAAATTTCATTCAAAGATTCTCAACATAAAATACTGCTTCCTGCAATCGGAGCAGTCAAATAAAATTTTAAATTTCACACGTGACTTTTTCAAGGAACGAGGCACGAGTATTTATTCGACTAAAACTCATTCGGGATATTTAAGATTTTTGATTATTCGTCAATCGAAGCATACACCTGACTTGATGGTGAATCTTATTACTGAAAATTACGATGAAGAATTAATCAAAGAATATGCTAACGCTTTGAGATATGCAGTTCCTGAAATCACTACGATTATAAATGCGATAACATCGAAAAAAGCGCAGGTTGCTTTCGGGGAACAAGAGTTTGTTATATATGGTGACGGGGTGATTTATGAGAAGCTCACGAATCTGAACGGCAACGAGCATACATACAAAATTTCCGCAAATTCGTTTTTCCAGACGAACACTTTGCAGGCGGAAAACCTGTTCAATATAGGAATGCAATACGGGGATTTTAATGGAAAAGATAATGTTATTGATTTATATTGCGGTGCCGGGTCGATTTCTTTATTTATTTCAGATTCAGTAAAATACGTTAAGGGAGTTGAGCTTGTTGCCGATGCAATTGCAAACGCAAACAAGAATAAAAAGCTAAACGGAGTTGCAAATTGCGACTTTGAGCTTTCAGACATCAAAGATTTTTTGAAAAGCTCATCTATTGAGCAATTCAATAAAATCATTCTTGATCCGCCGAGAGCGGGATTGCATCCTGAAATCTGCGAAATTTTGTCTGAAACAAGAAAAGAGAAAATCGTGTATATAAGTTGTAACCCCTCAACACAGGCAAGGGATTTAAAGATAATTTGTAACAAGGGAAATTATAAGCTTGGCAGAATTCAGCCGGTTGACATGTTCCCGCATACATACCACGTTGAAAATGTTGTTGAGGTATTAGCAAACTAAAATCAATATGAATGTCATTCCCAGCTTGCCACCGTGTGGCGAAGGCGGGAATCTAAGCTAAAAACTTTTTAGAACTAAAATTTTTATTATCGAATATCTCTTCTGTTTAAACTTTGGGTACGACAGGCATTTCTGCCTGTCGGGACAGACAAGAATGTCTGTCCTACCAAATAAAATTTTTATAAATCTAAACAGGAGAGTTATGTCAGCAAGCAATAATATAGCAAACAATTTTATGAGTAAAATACTTTGGGTAGATGACGAGATAGACCTTCTTAAATCGAACATTATGTTTCTTAAACAAAAGGGATATGATGTTGAAGAAGCAGCTAATGGTGAAGATGCTGTGAACATGATTGAGAAATCGGATTACGATTTAGTCTTCATGGATGAAATGATGCCCGGCATGGGAGGTCTTGAAACTCTTTTGAAAATAAAAGACGTCAAGCCCGCGCTTCCGGTTGTGATGGTAACGAAGAACGAAACCGAAAGCCTGATGGAAAATGCAATCGGCAAAAAGATTTCGGATTATTTATTAAAACCTGTAAATCCCGGACAGCTTCTGCTTGTCTGTAAAAAACTTCTAGATTCAAGAAAAATAGAAGGCGACCAGCTTTCACGTGATTATATTCAGGAGTTTAACCAGACTTCAATGGCGTTGATGGAAAATCCCGATTGGCGAGACTGGATTGAGCTTTATACAAAGGTTACTAACCGCGAACTTGAGCTTGATGAACACCCCCAACTTGGATTAAAACAAACCTTAACAGACCAGAAAAAAGAATTTAACGTTGAGTTTGGTAAATATATTGAGAAGAATTACAAAGACTGGGTAAATACTGAAGACATTAATAATAAACCGGTTCTGTCAAATCAGATAATGGAAAAATATGTTTTCCCTGAGCTTGATAAATATAAATCGGTGTTCTTCTTTTTAGTTGACTGCATGCGTCTTGACCAATGGCTCGAAATGGAAAAATATTTGCATCAGTATTTCAGAATTTCAAAGGATTATTATTATTCGCTTCTTCCGACTGCTACACCTTACAGCCGTAACGCAATCTTTGCGGGATTATATCCATCAGAGCTTGAAAAACATTATCCGAACTTATGGAAACAGGATGATGATAACGAAAACAGCAAAAATAATTTTGAGCGGGAATTTCTTGCAAAGCTTCTCGAAAGAAAAAGAATAAAACTAAGAAATGAATTCCGTTACACAAAAATAATGGATTCCGAGTTCAGTCGCGGAATTGAAAGTAAAATTCCGTCTTATCTGAATAATCATCTGAACACAATCGTGATTAACTTCCTCGATATGATGGTTCACTCGCGAAGCGATTATGCAATCTTAAAAGAAATTGCTCCCGATGATTCTGCGTTTCGTTCGCTCACGACTTCATGGTTTGAGCATTCATCGTTCTTTGGAATGCTTCGCCAGCTTGCGAATAAGCCTGATGTGAAGGTGATTATCACAACTGACCACGGAAGCATCCGCTGTCTGCATGGCGTTAAGGCATTTGGCGACAGGGAATCATCTCCGAATCTACGTTACAAATATGGACGCAATGTTAAAGCAGAGCCGAAGCATTCGATGTTGATAACAAAGCCGACCGATTACAGACTTCCCGTAAGGAACGGTATGGTGAATTACATAATTGCCAAAGAAGATTTCTATTTTGTGTATCCGACCGATTATCATAAATACTTGAATCAATATAACGATACATTCCAGCACGGTGGCATTTCTCTGGAAGAAATGATACTGCCGGTTATATCGCTGGAATCAAAGACTTAGATTTAGATAAATATTTTTTACTTAGCAAAGCTCATTGAAAATATTTCAGTGAGCTTTTTGTTTTTTATCTGTGTCATTCTGAGGAACGTAGTGACGAAGAATCCCATTCATTTTAACTCGGGGGATTCTTCGCTTCGCTCAGAATGACACCAAAGAATCATTTCGGTAAATTTTTCAGAGTTTATAAAGCGGTTTTATTTTCCGAAATTTGTTTATATGGAAATAGTTACGCAAAATGAAGATGAAACGATTAACGCCGGATTTGAATTTGCAAAAAATTTAACTCCCGGTGACGTTGTCGGCTTATCAGGTGACTTAGGCGCAGGTAAAACACGATTCATAAAAGGCATCTGTAATTATTTTCAGGTTAAAGAACCCGTTAACAGTCCCACGTTCATAATCGTTAATGAATACAAAGGGCAGCATGATAACAAACCTATGAAGATTTTTCATTTTGATTTATATCGCCTTAATAATCCCGATGAATTAATAAATCTCGGATTGGATAACTATTTCACAAATGAATCCATTTGCTTAATTGAATGGATTGAAAACGGAAGCGACATAATAAATCCCAATCATCTCGTTGAACTCGGTTTTGGAAATGCCGATAATGAAAGAATAATTAATCTGCATGAATAACCTTCTTTTAATAGATTGTTCAGGAAAACACGTTGAATTCGGTTATTATGTCGATTCCCGCTTGGTAATCAACAAAAAACTGGATAGAGATAATAATGCAGATTCGTTAATTTACAATTTAGCTATTGAATTAGATAAAAAAGGGTTATTTTTAAAGAATGTCGAATGTGTTTCGGTCTCAAACGGACCGGGTTCTTTCACGGGATTGCGTATCGGGCTTGCAATAGCGAAGGGCATTTGTTTCTCAACCGGAGCAAAACTTGTGCTTGTTTCATCGCTCGATGTTCTCGCAAATAAGGGGGAATCGGATAAAGATTTTATTGCGATAATTTCCGCAAACACGAAACTAAACGAATATTATTATACGGTTTATAACAAATCCGGTGGAGAGTTGAAACGAACAGATGATTATAAGATAGGATTGCTTGATGACATTAAGAAGTTGAATTTAAAGATTTTTTCAGAGGAAGATTTTAGTTCTTCAAATATTAGTTCAATTGAATCGTTATTGCAGTTGAGTTTAAAAGCAATCGATGAAAATAAATTTGAGAATTATGAAACGGCAGAACCGTTTTATATGAAAGAATTTATTCCTCTAAAAGCAAAAACAGAAAAGTAATTCAATTGCTGTAGCCGAAAGCTTCAGCTTTCGTGAACGAACCCTGAAGGGGTCGGTTACAATGAGAAAATAAACAGAAGAGAGAGAAAAATAATTTGGCTTGGTTTAAGAGAAAACAGGAAAACATAACAACCGATGAAAAGAAAGGCGTTCCCGACGGCCAATGGATAAAATGCGACGGATGCGGAGAGCTTATTCACCGCAAACAATGGGAATCGAATTTTTATACCTGCCCTAAATGCGGACTTCATTTCAGAATCGGAAGCGATGAATACATAAAAATTCTTATCGATGAAGGAACGTTTAAGGAGATGGATAAAAAAATGAAATCCATTGACCCATTGAACTTCACGGATACAAAGCCATACAAAAAACGTCTTGATGAAACTTTCAACAAGACTGATTTATATGATGCGATAAAAACAGGCACGGGAAAGCTTGAAGGACACGACATTGTTTTCGGATGCATGGATTTTGATTTCATCGGAGGCAGTATGGGAAGCGTTGTCGGCGAAAAAATTTCACGAGCAATAGATAAGTCCATAAAAACAAAAAATCCGTTAATTATAATTTCATCTAGCGGCGGCGCAAGAATGATGGAAGGCGTCCTTTCCCTTATGCAGCTTGCGAAAACAAGCTCCAAGCTTGCAAAGCTTGATGAGGAAAAAGTACCTTATATATCGATTTTGACTAACCCGACAACGGGCGGAGCAAGCGCTTCATTTTCTATGCTGGGTGATTTTAATATTGCAGAACCAGATGCTTTGATTGCATTTGCAGGTCCTCGTGTCGTTAAGCAGGCAACAGGAAAAGATTTGCCAAAGGGATTTCAGAAGTCAGAGTTTTTGCTCGACCATGGATTTATTGATTTGATTGTCGAAAGAAAAGACATGAAAGCAAAGCTTTCGCAGATTTTGAATTTGATAAAGAATTAAAACACTTGTGTCATTCTGAACCCGATTCATCGGGTGAAGAATCCCATTCGTTTTATCTCAGGGGATTCTTCGCTACGCTCAGAATGACAAACTTAAAAAAATATGAAAGTAGTCAAAGAAGTCAGGGCAATGCAGGAAATTTCGGAGTTCAACCGTTTGACTTACAAGAAAATCGGTTTCGTTCCCACAATGGGTTATCTTCACGAAGGACATACTTCTTTGATTCTGAAAGCAAAAGAAGAATGTGACATTGTTGTTGTGAGCATTTATGTCAACCCGACACAGTTTTTGCAGGGAGAAGATTTTGAAACTTATCCGCGAGATTTCGATAAGGATTATGAAATGTGTAAGAACGCGGGAGCGGACTATATTTTTTATCCCGATAATCTTCAGATGTATAAAAGAAATCATATGACTAACATAATGATTTCAACAATTACAAACAGACTCGAAGGAGAAATTCGTCCGGGACATTTTATCGGAGTTGCTACAATTGTTCTGAAGCTTTTCAACGTTGTTAAACCTCATAAAGCATACTTCGGACAAAAAGATGCACAGCAGGTTGTAGTTCTGAAACGCATGACAAATGATTTGAATCTTGATGTCGAAATAATTACCTGCCCCACAATACGCGAAGAAAACGGTCTTGCAAAAAGCTCGCGAAATACTTACCTGACCGATGCAGAAAGAAATGATGCTGCGATTTTATACGCCGCGCTTGAAAAAGGAAAAGATTGGGTGCTTAAAAGAAGCGAAGACTTAACAACTGAAGAAATAAAAGAATTAATGAGAGATGTAATTGATGAAACCGTAAAAGATGCAAAAGTACAGTATATTGCAATAACTGACAATGAACTTTTGAACGAAATTAAGGATATAAATGGTTATAAGGGTGAAGTATTGATTTCACTTGCCGTAAAAATGGGAAAAACACGGCTTATTGATAATATTGTTTTTTCAAAGAATTAAAAAAATATAAGTTTTATAAAGTGTCATTCTGAGGAGCTTGCGACGAAGAATCCCCGAATTTTTACTCAAGGAATCCTTCACCTCGTTCAGGATGACAAAAAGGATTGAAAAATGAAACGCATAATGTTTAAATCAAAGGTTCATAGAGCAACCATAACACAAGCGGAGCTTCATTATGAGGGCTCACTTACGCTTGATTCTGCATTGATGGATGCGGCGGGTATGCTTCCATATGAGCAGGTTCAAATTGTTAATGTAAATAACGGTGAAAGATTTGAAACATATTTAATTGAAGGTGAGAGAAATTCAGGTATAGTCTGCCTGAACGGTCCTGCTGCCCGCAAGGGTCAGGTCGGTGACCAGATAATTATTATTAATTATGGATTATTCGATGAACATGAGCTTGTAGGTTTTGAACCGAAAGCTATTCATGTGGATAAAAATAACAAAATCATAAAAGAAAAAAGCTCCCTTGAGCTTATAGATGTATAATTGAAGTAGTCCTCTTTTATTCCGCTTGTGCTGGGATTCCCGTTTTCACCGGAATGACTTCAGTCAAGCGGATTCTTTTTTAAACGCTTAACATACTAAATGAAAAAATTAGCTACCGTTATACTTGCTGCCGGTAAAGGTAAACGTATGAAGAACCCCGATAAGTCAAAAGTTATGTTTGAGCTTGGCGGGAAACCGATGATTGAATACGTTATCAACCTTGCACTAAAAATAAATTCTGATTTAATTATTCCCATCGTTGGTCACCAAAAAAATGCAGTCATAACTTTTTTAAATACAAAGTTTGATGCTCATTCAAGTAAATTAAAATATGCTCATCAGGATGAACAGCTGGGAACAGGACATGCTGTAATGCAGACAAATCTGCACATGGAGGACTTTGATGGTGATGTTTTGATTCTATCGGGCGACGTTCCTTTGCTTTCATTTGAGACTGTTGATAAATTTCTGAAATTCCATCAGGCAAATAATTTTGATGCGTCGCTTTTATCAGCAATATTCGATGACCCTTCAGGTTACGGTAGAATTATACGCGACAATGAGGGAAATTTCATTGACATCATTGAACATAAGGATTCGAATGATGAGCAGTTAAAAATAAAAGAAATCAACTCCGGAATTTATATTGTCGATAACAAAAAATTATTTGAAGCATTAAAAACTTTGAAGACGGATAATTCGCAGGGTGAATATTATCTCACGGACATTTTCAAATATTTCCGTGATATGGATTATAATATAGGCGCAATTCCCGTAGATAAAAATCACGAGATTACCGGAATAAATACTATAGAACAATTGCAGGATTTGGAAAATTTATATTTGACGGGAGCTAAATAATGTCTGACATAATAGTTTCAGTTTCAGGAGTGCGTGGAATAGTCGGTGATTCATTGACTCCGCAGAACATTGCTAAATATGTTTCTGCGTTTGCAGAATATTGCAGGTTAAATTCTAAAAGTAAAAGCATAATTGTCGGAAGAGACGGACGCCTGCATGGCGAGATTATTGCCGATATGGTAATAAACATTCTTAAAATTGCAGGATTTAATGTGACGTTCATTGGTGTTGTTCCGACCCCGACTGTTCAGATTGCAACCGAAGACCTTAAAGCTGCAGGCGGAATTTCGATTACCGCTTCTCATAATCCTCAGATATGGAATGGTCTGAAATTTTTAAATTCAAACGGAACGTTTCTTGATGAACTTCAGGTGAAAGAGTTTATCGACATTGCCGAAAGCGGAAAGTTTCAATATGCCGATATTGATAACATCGGCTCTGAGGTAAATGATTTTTCATGGTTAAAAAAACATGTTGCCAAAGTTTTAAAACTGAAAATTCTGGACAAAGCAAAAATCCGCAAAAGAAAATTTAAAGTTGTTGTAGATACGGTTAATTCTGCCGGTTCTAAAATCGTTCCCGATTTACTTGAAAAGCTCGGATGTAAAGTTATAGAATTATTTTGTGACGGAAGCGGAGTCTTCCCTCACACTCCCGAACCGCTTCCTGAAAATCTTACGCAGCTAAGCAAAGCTGTTAAGAAACACAAGGCGGATTTCGGAGTTGCCATTGACCCGGACAGCGACAGAATGGTACTGATCACAGATGAAGGAGAGCCGTTCATCGAAGAAAACACGATTACATCTGTTGTTAACTTTGTCTTAAGAAAAACTAAAAATAAAGATAAGACCGCTGTAGTTAATTTATCAACAACAAGAGCTGTTGATGATGTTGCTAAGCCGTTTGACGGAAAAGTTTTCAGAAGCGCAGTCGGGGAAATAAACGTTGTCAAGGAAATGATGAAGAATAACTCTGTCATTGGTGGTGAAGGAAGCGGCGGAGTAATTTATCCTGAACTTCATTATGGAAGAGATGCAATTGTCGGCTTGGCATTGTTTTTGAATGAGCTTGCAGATTTTTCTGAAAAACAGGGAAAGAAGAAAGGAAAGCTGAGCGATTACAAAAATCAGCTTCCGCAATATTTTATTTCAAAAGCTAAAATAGAAAACGTTTCTGACCCGGATACAGTACTTAATATTGTTGCGGGTGATTATGCTGAAAACGGATGCATCGTAAATACTCTTGATGGTGTAAAGCTTGATTTCGAGGATTACTGGATTCATCTTCGCAAATCCAACACTGAGCCCATCATAAGAATTATTACTGAAGCTAAAGACAAAGAATCTGCAGAAACAGTCCAGAGTGCATTTGTAAGTTATATTAAAAGTTTAATTAATGGTTAAAAAACAGACTCCAGTAGATTACTTTAATGAATTTTTAGAATCGGAAAAAAGCTCCGGAGTTCTTCTAATTATCTGCACTGCAATTTCATTATTACTTGCAAATTCACCTTTATCTTCAGCTTATTTAAGCATATTTAATTTTACATTCGGCATTGAATCATTACATTTGCGCGAGCCCGTTTTGTTGTGGATAAATGATTTACTGATGTCAATATTTTTTCTGCTTGTCGGGCTTGAAATAAAACGCGAGTTTGTCTGCGGTGAACTTTCTTCCTTCAAAAAAGGAGTTCTGCCAATCGGTGTTGCGCTTGGGGGAATGATTTTCCCTGCTTTGATATTCGTGATGTTTAATGCCGGCACTGATACAATTTCAGGATGGGGAATTCCAATGGCAACCGATATTGCTTTTGCGCTTGGAATAATTTCAATTGCCGGAAAAGCTGTGCCATATTCGCTTAAGGTTTTTCTTGTTGCTCTAGCAGTTGTTGATGACTTAGGTGCAATCATTGTGATTGCAATTTTTTATACATCTAATCTTGCATTGGTAAACTTACTTTATGCGGGAATATGTATCGTGGCTTTATTTGCAATGAACAAGCTTAAGGTTAAGAATATTTTCTTGTATTTCATTCCGGGAATATTTTTATGGTATTTTATTTTCTTATCAGGTATTCATGCAACAATTGCAGGTGTTTTGCTTGCGCTTATGATTCCGATTTTTAAAAATACAGATGTGTCACCTTTGCACCGTCTTGAACACGCATTGCACAAGCCGGTGAATTTTTTAATCATGCCGTTATTTGCTCTTGCAAATACCAGCATTGTTCTTGACAGCAGTTTTATAACAAGTTTATTATCCAATTATTCATTTGGAATTATGTTCGGATTGTTTTTCGGAAAGCCGATAGGTGTTTTAATTTCAACATGGCTGTTAATCAAAACAAAAATTGCGCAGTTTCCTGACGGTGCAAAATGGTCACAGATTATAGGAGTTGGTTTTCTCGCAGGTATAGGATTCACGATGTCAATTTTTATTACTACCCTTGCTTTCACTGATTTTAGTATTATTGAAAGAGCTAAATTTTCAATATTAATTGCTTCCTTATTGTCCGGTATAATAGGTTTTATTATTTTAAAAAAGAACGGTAGAAATATACCGTCCGATTAGTAAAAAACATTAAATGACTTTATCGAGATACTTAAAATATATTTTTAACATTAAAAGAGGTTCCGATGAAGAAACGACAATTACGGAAATTACCGGTAGTGTTGACTTAAAAGGCGTCAATATCTGGCTTCTGTTTTGCTCCGCAATCCTCACCTGCATTGGTCTCGACACAAACTCTGCGGCGGTTATTATTGGGGGTATGTTAATATCTCCTTTAATGTTTCCGATTCTGGGGATAGGTCTATCGATCGGAATTAATGATTCAAATGTTTTCTCACGTTCCATAAAAAGTCTTTCCTTTGCGGTCATAATTACTTTAATTTCAAGTTTTATTTATTTTAAATTCACACCATTGGGTGATGCTACGTCTGAACTTCTTGCCCGGACAAGCCCTACCTTACTTGATGTTCTCGTGGCATTTTTTGGCGGTGTTGCAGGCATAATTTCAATCTCAAGAATTAAAAAGACTAGCGCTATACCTGGTGTGGCAATCGCAACGGCATTGATGCCTCCCCTTTGTTCAACAGGATATGGACTGTCTCTTGGTTCATTTAATATTTATGGCGGAGCATTTTATCTTTTCTTTATAAATGCAGTTTTCATAAGTATTTCCACATATTTAATTGTTAAGCTATTAAGATTTCCGTTAAAATCCTACATGAATAAAGCATATGAAAAAAAAGTGAAGGTATATATGGCTATTGTGTTGATTATAGCATTATTCCCAAGTATTTATTTTTTATATACGGTGTATCAAAAATCTCAGATAAATCATATTATCAATGACAATATAATAGTTTCGATGATTACTCCTGAAAGGGAAATAATTAAATGGAATATCCGTGAAACTGATTCGGTAAATTCCATAAATATTTTTTATGCTGGAAGAAGAATTAACGATGTTGATAAAAAAAAATATAATGAAATATTAATTAATTCAGGACTGGATAATTTTAAGATAAACCTTGTTCCTATTAACGTTTCAAAAGATGAAATTAAACAGGTAAGCGAAGACATAACACGCGAAATGTTAAAGACCATTGAGCTTAATGCAAAATCCTCCGAACCCGTTATCGAAAATAACCTGCTTAGAGAAATTTATAATGAAATAAAACTGGTGTTTCCCGAGATAGAAGAATTCAGCATAGGCGAACAATATAAAGTTCAAGACGATACAGTAAACGTAAATAATAAAGATTCCTTAAAGACCGATACGCTTAAAACATTGTTTGTAAAATTCAATTCAAGTGTGAATATTGCAAATAAGAATACCATAAAGGAAAGAATCACAGCGTTTATCAAGAATAAACTGAATTCAGATTCTCTTATTGTCATTGAAAATTAAAATTCTAAATCCGCCGAGATAATGCTGCTACTGCTAAACAAATTTACTTATAAAGAACTTTTAGAATTTGAAAAGTTCATCAAATCTCCCTTCTTTAATACAAGCGAACGCGTCACAAAACTATTTTTTTATTTAAAGAGTTTATATCCCGGGATAACAGAAGAGAAAATATCCCGCGAAAATATTTTCAAAGCGATTAATTCCGGGAAAAAATATGACGACCAGAACGCACGGAAACTTATTTCCGACTTTAACAGAATTTTTGAAAAATATCTTGCATATAAAAGCTTTGAAAAGTATAAATCAGCTTATAATTCGTATCTTTCCACTTCGCTGAAGGAAGCGGGCGACCAGAAACTTTTCAATTTTACTGCCAAAAAAATCCTTACAGACTTTGATAATAATTTTAACCGCGATAACGATTATTATTATTACAAATATAAAATTGAAAATGATGTTTATTATGCAAACTTTGATTCGTATAAACCCGGTATACCTAAAATCATAAAAGATAAATCAAAGGACGTTGACTTCTTGTTTGCATTTATGAAGCTTCACATATATAATGAAGTTTTGAATATCGAAACAGCAATGAAGAAGAAACTTGATTTTGATTATTCATATTATGACAGCATTATGGGTTTTGTTAAGCAGAATGAAACTGAAATAAAACGTAAACATCCTGACTTATATGTAATTTATCTCAGAACCTTAATGTATAAGCATTCGGACGAATTTGCATACGTTAAGGAATTGATTAATTACATCAGGAAAAATGCCCGGAAATTCAACAAAGAAAAATTAAATTTTTATTATACCTTCGCCGCTGCTTTTTATTGGGAATTTTATAATAAGGGTGACTTATCAGTCATAGCCCCATTGTTCAGTATTTATAATTCAATGATGAAAGCCGAAAGCTTAATAATGTACAATAAAATTTTTGCTGCTGATTTTAACTGCATTGTTCTTGTCGGGCTTCATCTTGAAAAATATGACTGGCTTGAAAATTTCATTTATAAATACGGCAGTTATCTTGACAAAGAAATAAGAAAGGATTTGGTGAATCTTGCCCTTGCGCGTCTGCATTTCCGCAAGAATGATTTTGAAAAAGCAATTTCTTTTGCTTCAAAGGTAAAATCTTCAAGCCCGATTTATTATGTAAATATAAACTTCATATTTGGTAAATCATTCTTCGAGCAAAATGATATAAAGTCGCTTGAATATATTCTTGATAATCTCAAGCATTATAAATCACGCAACAAACAGATTAATAAAGATTTAATTGATAACATTAACATTTTTAATTTTTACATGACAAGATTGATTAAGATTTATGACTCAAACGATGAAGACAGCTACATTGAACTGAAAAACTTTTTGAAAAAAGAAAAGCGGTTTGTTCCTGACAAACGCTGGCTTATTGAAAAAATAAAAGAAAAAGAAAAATCATTTAAATAACTTAAAATCTTTCGACTTTAATCCGCAAAATTTAATAATTAAATTGTAACGAATATAATTAATTTCCCCCTTTGGAGGGGGATTAAGGGGGAGAAATAAGAAAACTTGAGCAAAAAATACCAATCATACTTACCAAAATCACACAGGTTTAAATTCATAAAATATAAAAAAGACGGCTATAAGGCGACCATTACGATTAACCGCGAAGATAAGCTGAACTGCCTTAACCTTGAAACTATTCAGGAGTTAAAAAATGCTTTTAAGCAGTCTGCGTGGGATGATGATGTAGCGGTTGTAATTTTAACCGGTGCCGGCAAGCGAGCATTTTCCACGGGCGCAGATGTAAAAGAACAGGGTGATTATTTCATAAACAATCCCGATGATTATTATAAATGGATGTATGAGTTCATTGAGCTTCATCAAGTAATGAAAGATTTAGGCAAACCGACAATTGCCCGTCTAAATGGAATGGTTGTCGGAGGCGGCAACGAGCTTAACATGAGCTGTGACCTTGCAATTGCAGCCGACCATATCACGATTAAGCAGGTCGGTCCCAGAATGGGAAGTGTTCCGGCTGCAGGGGCAACACAATTCCTTCCGCTTATTGTTGGCGACAGAAGAGCACGTGAAATAATTATGTTGTGTGAAGACATTCCCGCAAAGAAAGCTCTTGAGTGGGGACTTGTAAATGAGGTTGTGCCTTATGCACAGCTTGATAAAGCTGTCGATGTTTTAGCAGAAAAATTATATAACAAATTACCTGTGTGTTTAAGATATGCCAAGCAGCAGTTAAACTTCTGGAGAGATTTATCGTGGCATCTGACAATAGGTCATGCCCGCGACTGGCTTTCAATTCATAATCTTTCAAATGAGGTGAAAGAAGGAATAACAGCTTTCAACAAAAAAGAAAAATTAAATTACAAAAAAATCCGGGAGAAAAAGTCTAAGTAAGGTCATTTCCGTGCAAGCGGGAATTTTTTATTTCTTCACTCCAATTTCCAGCTTATACTCAAAGCTTTCTTCAAATAGTTCTTTTCTTCGGTTTGCGCCCCAAAGTTCGAGCTCTGGGTTTTCAGGAGTCGTCGTTTCAAGTTTCATTTCCAGTATATCGTTATTAACCGACATATCAACATTCTTCACAACCGATTTATGACCACGGTCGAGCCCGTCAGCTACGCGCAAAATTCCTGAAAGTCTTCTTACAAGCTCTTTATCTTTTGGGCTGAGCTTATGATATCCCTCGTGCTTGGACTTAGGGTGAGACTTGCGGTGGTAGCGCGCTATGTTTGCTATGATTTCAATTTCATTATCCGTAAACCCAAGCATCTCGGAATTTCTTATTAAATAATATGAGTGTTTGTGATGCTGTGTATGTCCGATATGATATCCGATATCATGCAATAGCGTACCTGCTTCGAGATATTCCTTTGCCCGGTCGTCAAGTTCAAATTTCAATTTCAAAAAATCAAAAATTCTTAAGGCAATATGTGTTACTTGTTCGGCATGTTCTTTTTCATAATTACAAAGTTCGGCAAGATGCAAAATGCTGTTACGGCGGACATTGCTTAAATGCCCGAGGTGTTCATTTCCAAGTTCTTTGTTTATAGTATCAAGAATTATTCCCTCACGTAAAGCAAAGTTCGATACTGTTATGGAAGGAAGCTCAAGCTCGTTGAATATTTGTTCAAGTATCAATGCGCCTGCAACGATAATATCTGCGCGTTTTTCATCAAGCCCCGGAATTTTTTTCCTGTCTTCAATTGTCTCTGCTTTCAGAATTTTTTTGATGATTTTATCAAGCGAATCTTTGCTGTAAGTGAAATTATTAAGATTAAATTCATCTTCAATATTTGGCTTGTCGAATGCATAAATCATCAGACCAATATTTGAAATCGTGCCTGAAGAACCAACTGCCAGGTCAAATTTTTCATTTTTAATTGCGCGAATAACGGGATTTATAGCTCCTTTAATATATATTCTTGCCTCTTCAACGGCTTTCTCTTTTACTTTCCCATCTGGAAAGAAATTCATTGTCAGTCTAACGGCACCTACTTTGACGCTATTGCCATGAATAATATTTCCTTTTTCACCGATTAGAATTTCAGTGCTTCCGCCTCCGATATCAATCATTACAATTCTTTTGTTAAATATCGGCAGCGCCTGAAGAGTTCCGAGATAAATCAAGCGCGCTTCTTCATAACCTGAAATAACCTCAATTTCTATTCCTGTTTCCTTTCTTACACGGGAAATAAATTCTTCTTTATTGACAGCTTCACGCGTTGCACTCGTTGCAACCGCTCTTATGCGAGCATTAAAAGAATCACTCACTTTCTTAAATCTTCTGACGGCATCAATTGCTCTGTCAATTGCATCCGGAGTAAGATACTTCATGTCTTTTGAACTGCTCCCCAAGCGTACGACTTCCTTATCTCTCGTTAAGATTTTAAACCGTTCTTTTCCCAATATTTTTGCAACGACAAGATGAAAGGAGTTTGTCCCTAAATCCATCGCAGCAAGTACATCATTTTTCAACATAAGTTACTCGTTAGTTTTATTTTTAATCATGTTAATCATTGAAACAGCTGTATCAAAAACCTCACTCAATGAAATGTCATTTATGTTAACTGTTTTTGATTTTATATAAATATTATTTTCTCCATAAGGTGCCCATTCAAAACCGTTTGTCGGACCAAATAAAGACAGCACGTTTGCATTAACCCCTCCGGCAACATGCATAACACCGGTATCGTTAGTTATGAATAAATCCGTCTTGCTCAAAACAGCACCGACTTTTCTAATCGGAGTATTTTCCAGAATAGTATGAGGAATGTTTTTTTCGTTCAATAAATCAGACAGATTGCGTGTAACGTCCTTATCTATAAAACCCGATGTTATCAATATATAATTCCCGTATTTTTCATAAAGCTTAGAAATGAGTTCAGAAAAATTTTCAACGGACCAGCGATTTGCAATTTTTCCTGCGCCGGGATGAAACGCAATCAATAATTTCGATTTATCAGGAAAGTTTTTTGAAATAAATTCTTCTGCAAACTCATTCTCGTTTTTATGAAGTATGATTTTTATTTTTCTTTCCTGAGGAGGAAGGTCGCATCCAATCTGTCTTCCGATATCGAGATTCCGTTCAATCTGATGAAACTGTTTTTTATCCCATTCAAAATCCGATTTTATGTTAAGCAGAAACTCCGACCCGTTCGGTTTCCCATCTATACTTTTTACCCCGATTTTTACTTTTGCTCCGCTGAAATAATTTATAAGATGTGAAGTTCTCGAAAGTGAAACAGTCGAAGGGACAAATCCTAAATCGAAATGCCTGCTTCGTAATTTTTTTATGAAGCTTAGAATTTTTTTAACAGAAGATTTGTCATAAACAAGCACATCATCAATGAACGGATTTATATCGCTGAAAAGAATTTCATAATTTATCGGTGATGCAACGAGTGTGATTCTTGCGCCCGGATATTTTATCCTTATTGCCTCAAACAGCGGGACGGAGCACAGCATATCGCCAAGCTGGTTATGCTGGCGGACTATTAAAATATTTTTCACGTCCGGTAGTTCGGAAGAGTTAAGAGGTTTGGCTTTTAAGAATAGTTTTAATAATTCCAAATTGTATAAGGAAACTAAAAGGAAGGTTATTTTATTTCTTCAAAGTCGGCATCGATTATTTTTGAGCCGTCCAAATTTTCTTTTTTTGCCTGTCTGTTAAGATTGTTGTTTTGCGGAGGATTAGGATTTCCACGCATCCCTTTTAAAACAGTCCTCACTACAAGCAAAATCAAAAAAATAAGAATTAATATTATTATAAATGAAAATTTACCCATTGTCTATTTTTCTGCGGACTTGCTTGCGCCCGGGTCATAAAATTCCATCGCCGGACGTTCAGGTTTCAAAATTTCAGTTACTAATTTTTCAAAATCTTCATCATTATTGACAAAATCAATCTCGGTAGAGTTTACTATCATTACTTTTGTTGTCTTAAATCTGAAAAAGAAATAATTATATGCTTCATTTAAATCTTTTATATACTCCTCTCTGATTTCTTTTTCTATCTCCCGGTCTCTGTGACGGATATTAAACATCAACCTGTCCATGCTTGATTGCAGATATATAATCAAATCAGGGACGACGAGATTTTTCTCTATGAGTGTTGCAATTTTTTCATAAAGCTTAAGTTCGTCATCTGCAAGATTCAGATAAGCAAAGATTTTATCTTTCTCAAAAATATAATCGGCAACAATATATTCGTGAAACAAATCCGGCTGACGCAAATCCGCAAGCTGCCTGTAGCGGCTGAGCAAAAAATACATTTGAGTATGAAATGCATATTGCTGGGGACTTTCATAAAATCTTTCAAGAAAAGGGTTCTCATCAAAGTTCTCGAGGACAAGCTTCGCATTCAATCGCGCTGAAAGCTTTTTTGCAAGCGAAGTCTTTCCTGCGCCTATAACCCCCTCTATTGCAATATATTTTATATTAATATCCTCCGTGTTTTCTGGGAAGTCATTTCCGTATAAACGGAAACCCCGATCGTGTTAATTTTCATATTTCTTTACTACCAAAGCATCTCCGCTCTTACTCAAAAGCTCAGTTATTGTTTCATTAAAAACCGGATGAACAAAATCCGGTGCAAGCTCATACATGGGAATTAAAACGAATTTTCTTTTCTCAATTTCTTTGTGAGGAATGTTTATTCTCTCCGATTTAATAATTTCGTTTCCATAAAACAAAATATCTATGTCAATCTCCCGCTCCTGCCACTTGCCTTTGCTTTTCCGTTTGAGCTTCTGTTCAATTGATTTTACTTCATTAAACAATTCTTCAGCAGAAAGCATTGTTTCAATCTCAACCGCAGAGTTTATAAAATCGGGCTGTTCCTTGAAACCCCACGGTTCGGTTTCATAAAGCGATGCTTTCTTTATAATCTTCGTATCTTTTAAAGAACCAATTTCTTCAATCGCTCTCTCGATATATTCAACCCTGTTGCCTAAATTAGAACCAAGCCCTAAAAATACTTTCACATCCTCCCCCTCAATCCCCCTCCGAAGGGGGAAGAAAAATTTTATTCACGTGTATATTTTTGTTCAATCTCAACGTTGTCGATAATGCCAAGCGGTGCGTTTGGTTTTCTTATTCGCACGGTCACTTCATAAACCTTATCGAAGTTATTTAGTATTTCCGTTCCAATCATTTCATTCACGGTTTCAATCAGGTTAAACTTATGTGTCGTAAAAATCTTCTCAACTAATTTATACACAGCAAGATAATCTACTGTATTGTTCAGGTCATCAGTCATTTTCAATCCCGGCAGGAAGCAGTCCATCTCGATATCTACTTCAAATTGGTTGCCGTATTCCTTCTCATACTCAAGCACTCCGTGATAAGCATAAAACTTCGCATTATTTATTTTAATCTTGGTCAATTAATTATTTTGTTGAAGTCATTCCCGCGAAGGCGGGAATCCCATTCTTATCTTTTCTTCTTTGCTGTTTTCTTTGTCATTTTCTTAACAACCTTCTTCGTCTTCTTTGCAGAAGATTTTTTAGTAACTTTCTTACCTGACTTCTTTAAAGTTTTTTTCGAAGACTTTTTATACAACTTCTCCAGAGCTTTCTGCATTGCTGCTCCGATGTCAGCAGGAGAATCAACAGTAATGATTCCGCACTCACGCATAGTCGCAAGTTTTTCATCGGCAGTTCCTTTGCCTCCTGAAATAATCGCTCCCGCGTGTCCCATTCTTCTTCCGGGAGGAGCAGTTTTCCCTGCAATAAATCCGACAACAGGTTTCTTTACATTCTTCTTTATGTAATATGCCGCCTCTTCTTCAGCGCTTCCGCCGATTTCACCTATCATAACAATCGCATCAGTATCTTTATCTTCATTGAATAATTTTACTGCATCAATGAATCGTGTTCCAATCACAGGGTCGCCACCGATACCGATACATGTTGACTGTCCGATACCAAGCTTTGTTAATTGATTTACAGCTTCATAAGTCAGCGTTCCGCTTCTTGAAATCAACCCCACTCTTCCTTTTTTGTGAATGAACCCCGGCATTATGCCGATTTTACATTCATCAGGAGTTATTATCCCCGGACAGTTTGGTCCTATATATCGAACACTTCTGCCGTTTGTATTTAAGTGTTTAATATAATCGTAAACTCTAATCATATCTTTGGTGGGAATTCCTTCGGTGATGCAAACAATCACATCGATACCCGCATCAGCTGCTTCTATAATTGCATCGGCAGCAAAAGGCGCAGGAACAAAAATAACCGACGCATCTGCTCCTGTTTCATTAACTGCATCTTTAACTGTATTATAAATCGGAATCTTGTCATTGAATTTCGTTCCGCCTTTTCCCGGTGTAACGCCTGCAACAACTTTTGTTCCGTAATCAATCATTTGGTTTGCGTGGAATGTTCCTTCACCGCCTGTAATTCCCTGAACAACAACTTTAGTCTTTTTATTAACAAGAATGCTCATTTAGTATTTTGTATGTTATGTAATATGTTTTAAGTTAGCTTATTTATTTTTTTGAAATTTTGTTATTCTTGATTTTCCATTTTCCTGTATCGTCTGAAACAAGATTATATGTTACCGTCATCTCGGTTTCCTGCTCCTTGCCGTTGACTTCTTCAACCTGCTTCAGCTTAACTTTAACCGTTGAGCTGTTTCCTTTCTGCGAAACAACTTCAGGTTCGGAAAGTATTACAAACTTCTTTACGTTTTTATACGCAGACTTGAATTTTTCTTTGGAGCGTCCTTCCCACAAGCTTGCAGCGTTATTCATGTTCTTGTCAAAGTTGCCGTCCTCATCTGTTCCGCGTTTTATGTATTCAAGATAATCATCGATTGTGGTTTTCGGATTGGTAACCTTCTTGTTAAGCTCTTTTTCTTTCTGAACAACCTTTGCGTCTTTCTTTTTTTTCTCTGCGGCGGCAAGTGAATCTCTTATTGCAGTCGAATCAATATGCGATGTAATGGAATCAATGTGAGTAGTAGAATCACCCGTAATCTCCTGAAGCTTTTTCAGCCGTTCAAATTCCTCACGCGCTAATCTTTCTTTTTCAGCATCGGCATTAAATTCCTGATTCGGAGGAACAAACTGCGGCTCTTCTTTTTTATTACACGAACTCAGCACAATAAACCCGAAGAGTAAAATGAATAAATATTTGTTTTTCATAAACTATATTTAACAAAATACTCTAATTAAAAAATTTATTCAATTTATTAATTGGTTTTGTGGATAAATCCTCAAATATTAACTTGAATACCTCATCGCTTTCAGCTAATTTTATTGTTGACATATATTTAACTTTTGGATTATACTGAGTTTAACAAAACATTAGGATTTAATATGAAAATGCTTCTTTTCAGCGACAGAATGAGAAGAAGCATTTTTTATTTTAGAAATTCTGATGGGTTTTCTTATGTTATAAATTTTAAAGAAGCTTAAACTCACAAAACCAAATTTTAAATCTAACTTTTTAAATAATGGCAGAATCAACATACAAAGAACCGGCTCCGTATAGAAAAGGCGAGGCAAATCCATTCGAATCAATGATGATTAGATTCGATAAAGCAGCAGAGATGTATAATCTCGAAGAAGGATTATATAACTATCTTAAATATCCTGTCAAAACCGTAATAGTTTCGATACCCGTTCAGATGGATAACGGCAAGCTCGAAGTATTCGAAGGATATAGAGTCATACATGATAACATTTTAGGTCCCTCAAAAGGCGGCATCAGATATTCACCTGACGTTGACCTTGACGAAGTTAAAGCGCTTGCATCATGGATGACATGGAAATGTGCAATTGCAAATCTTCCTTTCGGAGGAGCAAAGGGCGCAGTGAAATGCGACCCGTCAAAACTTTCAATGACAGAGCTTGAAAAAATAACAAGACGATATACTTCCAATATGCTTGAGATATTCGGACCGGATACAGATATACCTGCACCGGATATGAATACTAATGAACAAGTGATGGCATGGATAATGGATACATATTCAATGCACAGAAGAAAAACTGTAACCGGTGTTGTTACAGGCAAGCCGATTATAATCGGTGGTTCACGCGGTAGAAGAGAAGCAACCGGACGCGGAGTTATGATTGCGGCAATGTGCGCTCTTGCACGTCTTGAAATTGATGTTAAACATACTACAACCGTAATTCAGGGATTCGGAAATGTCGGTTCGGTCAGCGCGCAATTGCTCAGAGAAAAAGGTTCAAAGATTATTGCCATCAGTGATATATCAGGCGGATATTATGACAAGAACGGTATTGATGTTGATTTGGCAATCGAATATGTGAAGAAAAATAGAACACTTGAAGGCGGTGAATTCGGAACAAAGATTACCAACGAAGAGTTACTCGAATTAGAATGTGACATTTTAGTTCCTGCTGCAAAAGAAGACCAGATTTCTGCTGAAAACGCTCCAAGAATTAAAACCAAAGTTATAGTTGAAGGCGCTAACGGTCCGACGATGGCTGAAGCTGACCAGATTCTTAGAGACAAAGGCATAATGGTTATCCCCGACATACTTGCAAATTCAGGCGGTGTTATAGTTTCCTATTTTGAATGGGTTCAGGACAGACTCGGATATTTCTGGGAAGAAGATGATGTTAATAACAGATTGAACAGAATGATGACAGAAGCTTTTGATAATGTTTACGAAACTGCGGTTAAGTTCCAGACAACACTCAGACTTGGTGCTTATGTTTATGCAATCGATAAAGTTTCACAGGTATTGAAGCTCAGAGGAATATACGGGTAAGATTTAATGTGTCATTCTGAGGAACGAAGTGACGAAGAATCCCATTCCTTTTAAAATGGTGACACATAAATTATAAATGATATACAGGATAATTTTATTTTATTTCTCTTTAATATTTTCTTTTGTTCTTTTTAATAATTCTTATGCTCAGGTTGACTCTACGAATATCAATGTTAATGTAAAAACTAACGATGAAATTGTTAGAGACCTAATAAATAAGAATATTGATGAGCTGAAAAATTTTCTTGAGTCGGATACTATATATGTTGAGATTAATGAAGAGAATTCTTCACTTAGAAATTTTATTAACGGAAAGCTGAGAAACAGTCTTGATGAGTATAGTCTCCGTCCTTTTAACGCAGACCTGGCTTATATTCCTGCAAAGCTTCAAGTGAGGAATGTAAAGGTAAATGTAAGTTATCCCGGATTTGGCGGAACAGGAGTTCTGGGCAATAAAAGTTTTAACAGAGTTATAAGCGTTAGCTTTGATGTGAGTTATAACAGGTTAAGTGATAATACAGTAATATATACAAAGAGAATTGAAGATAAATATTCGGACGAAGTTGATATTTCATTAAAACAAAAAATCGAAAACAGTAATTATTCTTTTTTAAGTTCTAATCTTCCCGAAGATAACTTTTTTAACAAATACCTGATTCCGGCAGGATTGATTGTCATCTCGGCAGTAACAATTGTTTTATTTTTCGCAATAAGAAGCAACTGACTTTTTGTGCTACAATATAATATGAAAAGATATACTTATATAATTATTTTATTAATTTCCGCAGTGCTGTATTCATGTTCATCTGCAAGCAAAAGCAACATAAACACAGACGACCCCGAAAGAGCTCTCGCCATCGCGATGAAAAGCTATAATGAGGGTGATTATCTTCAGGCAATCGAAGATTTTTCTTTGATAAAGCTAAAATTCTCAGGAACCACGGTCGCAGACAAGGCGCAGTATTACCTCGCTATGAGCCATTATAAAAGAGAAGAATATATTCTTGCTGCATATGAGTTTGAAATGTATATAAAGAATTATCCTTCAGGACCGGAGGTAATAAATGCCGCATATAATCTTGCAATGTGCTACTACGGTTTGTCGCCTGCATATAATCTTGATCAGACATATACAAAGCTCGCCATATCACAATTTCAGCTTTTCCTTGAGCTTTTTCCTGACAATCAATATACGTCTCAGGCTGAATCACGCATTAAGGAATTAAGAACTAAGCTCGCTTTAAAAGCTTATGCAAGTGCAAATCTTTATATGGATATGGATGACTACAGAGCTGCGACTGTTTATTACGACTATGTGCTTAATGATTACTTTGATACCGAATATGCCGATGACGCTGCGCTCGGGAAAATTCAAGCGCTCATAAAAAGAAAAAAATATTCCGAAGCTGCTGAAGAAGTAACAAAGTTCGAAACAAAATTTAAAGACAGTCCTCTTCTTGCAAGAGTGCGAAGCTTGAAAAGCGAAATCGCTTCGAATCTTAGATAGAGGGAAGTCATTCCCGCGCAGGCGGGAATCCCATTCTTTTCCAATGTCCCAAAAAAAGAAAACAGTTCAGGATTCTCAAATCCAGATGGTTGAGCTTGTAATGCCGAACGATACAAACGTTCTCGGCAATCTTGCAGGCGGACGCTTAATGCACTTTATGGATATTGCAGCTGCGCTTTCTGCAGCAAAGCATGCTAACACTATTTGCGTAACCGTTGCAGTTGACAACCTGATTTTTCATCGTTCAATCAAACTTGGCGAAATTGTCCGTCTCAAATCATCAGTCAACCGAGCTTTTAAAACTTCTATGGAAGTTGGTGTAAAAGTCGAGATTGAGGATTTTTATACAGGAGAAGTTTTTCACTCAAACAGCGCTTATTTGACTTTCGTTGCAATAGATAAAGTTACACAGAAACCGATACTCGTTCCCGAAGTTCTTCCTGAAACCCCTGAAGAAATAAGACGCTATGACCAGGCGTTGAAACGACGCGAGCAAAGATTACGCCAGAAACACGGCATCGTAATGGATATATAACTCAACTAAATTGTTGGGCAGGACAGACATTCCTATCTGTCCACGAAGTAAATTTTCCACCATGATTCAACTAATATGCGATAAGATTTCAAAGGACTTTGACAGAAAAAATGTATTTAAAAATGTTTCATTTGATTTAAAAACCTCGCAGTCGCTTGCCATCACCGGAAAAAACGGTTCCGGAAAATCCACCCTTATTAAAATCATCGCAAATTTTATAAATCCTACTTCAGGTTCATATAAAATTTCACAAAACGGTTACGGGCTTCCTCAAAATAAATTATATAAAGCAACGGGGCTCATTGCGCCTTATCTGAATTTGTACGACGAGCTTACAGGTTATGAAAACTTATTATTTTTTTATAATCTGAAAACAGGTGTAAATAAATTAAACCCGCAAAAGAAAAGTATTATTAATAAATATCTTGAAGAACTGAATTTATCGAACGCAAAAGATGAACAGGTAAAAAATTATTCATCTGGTATGAGGCAGCGCCTGAAATTTGCATTTGCGATTATGAATGACCCTGAATTGCTGCTGCTTGATGAACCAACAAGCAATCTTGATAACGAGGGACGCGATATATTTTTCAATATTATACAAAACAGAAAGAAAAACTGTCTTATACTTCTTGCAACAAATGATGATGAAGAGAAGAAACTTTGTGATGCTTCTTTAAACATCGAAGATTATAAATGAATATTACAGAAGATTACAAATGAATGAGTTTATACAAAACGTAATTGAAGTATTCAGAAAAGAATTAAAATCCGAATTCAGAACAAAATATGTTCTTAACTCGCTTTTGATGTTCGTTCTCATAAGCGTGGCAATTATCAGGTTCGCAGCAGGTGATGAAAAACTTGATGAGGATATTACGACGGGGCTTTTTTGGGTTGTGATTTTTTTTGCATCGGTCAGCAGTCTTGCAAGAACATTTATAAAAGAACAGGACAAGGATACTGTTAACGCACTGAAGCTAAGTTCAATTCCTGAAGCTGTCTTCATTGGTAAGTTAATGTTCAACCTGGTGTTAAGTTACTTTACGGGATTCCTGACTCTTATTTTGTTTGTTATGATAATGGATTATCAAATTATGAATATATTCGGTTATGTTTTGGTTTTTCTGATAGGAATAAAAGGTCTGGTAATCAGTCTTACAGTAATCGCAGCAATTATTTCAAAAGCTAACTCAAAAGGAACGCTTTATCCTGTGCTAGCGTTTCCAATTCTGATTCCATTGCTTATAACAATAATTCATTCATCAAAGCTTTTTGCTTCGGGAGCGCAGATTTTTGCTCTTGTTGATGAATTTATAATAATGATTTGTTATATAATCGTCGTTTTTACTGCTTCTATTATGCTTTTTAAATTCATTTGGGAAGAATAGCTACATTTAATTATTTAAACAAATAAGGTAATTTTGTAATAAACCAAAAGAAGTCATTCCCGCGGAAGCGGGAATCCCATAAACATTAATAAAGTAGCCGAAAGCTTTAGCTTTCGTTCTAACGAACCCTGAAGGGTTCTACAACAGTTTAAAGAAATCATGAAAAGTTTTTTAATACTAACATTATTTATATTTATCGCATTCGCCGGTTGTTCTAAAATGGAAGAAAAAAAACCAACTGTTACGCCGGGCGGTCAGCAAAATCAAAATCAAACTAATCAGCAGGACGGGATTCAAAATCCTCACAGTAATTTTGATTCAAAAACTTCAAACTCAGGCGACCAGCAGGCAGAAAATTTGAAGCAGCAAGCAGAGGATAGCTATACTGTATATAAAAAGGAATCGAGTGATTTTAATAAGCAGGATGCAATAAATAAAAATATGGCAGCCGGGATGTATTATACCTATGATGCCGATTTGCCCCCGAAGGATAAATACAGACCTGCGCTGAGATTCTTCAGAGTTGTGCTTGAGCTTGATCCGAATAACAAAGACGCAAAAGAGAACAAAGAAAAAATCGAAGAGATTTATACTATGATGGGCAAACCGGTTCCGCAGGACTAACAAAATTCATAAAAATGGATAAAGAAAAAACACTTTGGACCGGCTCGCCTTCACAGGTTTTAAACTTAGGCGCGTTCATCTTAATACTAATAATAGCCGCTGCGGTAGTTGTTGTTTCTATATTGTTTCTTCCGCTTCTCTTGATTTTATTAATCGTACCTCTTGTTATGCTTATAATTAATTATCTGAAGGTTAAATCCGAAGTCTTTGAAGTTACAACACAGCGTTTGAGAAAAACTACGGGAATATTCAGCAAGCAGACAGAAGACCTTGAGCTTTACAGGGTGCGTGATTACAAAATTCTCCAGCCGTTTTTTTTAAGATTGTTCGGATTAGGGACTATTGAATTAATCACAATTGATAAATCTTCACCGCACGTTTTAATTCCCGCGGTGAAAAATCCAAAAGAATTAATTGACATCATCAGGGAAAATGTTGAGAAAATGAAAACCGCAAAGGGAGTTCGGGAGCTCGACGTAGAATAGTGAAATAATAATTATGACTGACACATTTCTCAAATATGCTTCATTAATTTTAATCACACTTGTAATTCTTTTGGGATTTCTTGTTCCCATCCCATACATCCCCGCGTTAGGCGATAAAGCAAGAGTCTTATATTTTCACGTTCCTATGTCATGGATTAGCTTCGTTGCATTTTTAATGTCGATGATTTATGCAGTTAAATATCTGAGAACACGAAATCCCGAATATGATATCAAAGCATATTCATCGGCACATCTCGGATTTTTATTCTGCATTCTTGCAACTGTAACCGGAGCAGTATGGGCAAAATTCAGCTGGGGTTCTTTCTGGAACTGGGACCCGCGTCAGACTTCCATTTTCATATTACTCCTGATTTACGGAGCATATTTTGTGCTCAGAGCCTCACTTGATTCTTACGAACAAAAAGCCCGATTAAGCTCTGTTTATGCAATAATTGCGTTTGTAACCGTCCCGTTTTTTATGTTTATTATGCCGAGAATCGTGGAATCTTTGCATCCGGATCCGATCGTTAATTCTCAGGGTAAAATTAATATGGATAGCTCTATGCTTATAATATTTTTGACTTCATTGGTAAGTTTTACGGTGTTATTTTGGTGGATGCTGAGACTTAAAATCAGAAGCGAATTGTTAAACTACAAATTAAACGGATAATATTTGGATAGTCTTTATAGCTTTTTAGAAACCAATTCAATATATGTTGTTCTTATTATTACGCTAATCATTTGGCTCGGATTATTTATGTATCTCAGCGGCATTTCAAAGAAATTAAAAAATCTGGAAAGAATTTCAGAAAAGAAACAGGACAGTTAATTTATGAATGGTAAAGCAAAATACATTATCGGCGGAATCATAATACTTGCATTTCTTGTTGTCGGCTTTATGTCATTTATGGACAGCAAAATTGAATATGTTGATTTTGCAGAAGCGCAAAACAGACTCAAGACTGTCGAGGTAAAAGGATACTGGCTGAAAGATAAGGAAACAAAGTTTGACGGTAATACAAATACTTTCAGTTTTTATATGCGCGATGATCACAACAACGAAATGAAAGTTATTTTTGACGGAGCAAAACCGAATAATTTTGAAGTTGCTGAAGCTGTTGTAGTAAAAGGTAAAGTCAAAGACGGCTGCTTTATGGCGAAAGATATTTTAACAAAATGTCCTTCCAAGTATGAAGCGCATCCTGACGAAATAAAGAAATCACAATTATAAATCATAAAGGTGTCATTCTGAGCGAAGCGCGGCATAGTCGTCCCTTTGGGAAAGAATCCCCTTGCATTTCTAACATCATAAATAATATAAGTTGCTCGGAAAGTTTTTAATATACATAGCGTTTGCAGTTTCAGTCCTTTCGATAATCTCTTTTTTGCTGGTTCATTTTAAACAGGAAAAATATCTGAAGTTCGGAAGAATTTTTTATTATGCAGGTGCATTCAGCGTCATTGGTGCATCGGCATTTATGTTGTACAATATTTTATCGCATCAGTTTCAATATACTTACGTTTGGGAACAAAGCAACCGTGAGCTCGGATTGCCACTTCTGATTTCTACGTTTTACGCAGGTCAGGAAGGAAGCTTTATGCTCTGGACTTTCATGACTGCAGTTATTGGGATTTTCCTGATGCGTTATCTCGGCAAAGGCGACCGTCTTGAACCGCAGGTAATGAGTGTCTATAGCTTAGTGCTTGCATTCCTTGCATTCATTCTGATTTTAAAATCGCCATTTAATTATGTATGGGATTCTTTTCCGGGTGAAGTTGAATACGGTTTCATTCCTCCGGATGGCAGAGGATTAAATCCATTACTCCAGAACTTTTGGATGTCTATTCATCCGCCTACACTTTTCGTAGGTTTTTCATCAATGGCTGTCCCGTTTTGTTTTGCCATAGGGACATTAATGAAAAACCGTTATAAAGACTGGATTGGATTTGCTATGCCGTGGCTTTTGTTTTCAGGCGGTATCCTCGGGCTTGGAATTATGATGGGCGGTTACTGGGCTTATGGAGTTCTGGGATGGGGCGGTTACTGGGCTTGGGACCCCGTAGAAAATTCCTCATTCATTCCATGGCTTATAATCGTTGCCGCAATTCATACAATGGTTGCGCAGAAACGAACCGGTGGTTATATAAAAACAAATTTGATTTTATGTATCATTGCATATTTGCTTGTGCTTTATTCAACGTTCCTGACTCGAAGCGGTGTGCTCGGCGATTCATCCGTTCATTCATTTGTTGACCCCGGGCAGGAAGTTTATTTATCTCTGATAGTTTTCATCTCGCTCTTTATTTTAATTGCAATCTTTGCTTTTGTTTTCAGGATTAAGACCTTAAAAAAATATGCTCCCGAAAATAAAAAGTTATTAACTCGTGAAAATGCTTTATTCGTCGGCTCGCTTACGCTTTGTGCAGCGGCAGTGATAATTCTTGCAGGAACAAGCTGGCCTATAATTGCAAAGGGTTCGATTGATGCTGAATTTTACAACAGGATGAATCTGCCTGTAGCTATTCTCATTGCATTCATAAACGGTATCAGTCTCTTGCTGAAATGGAAAACATCGAGTGATGAAAAATTTATACAGGGATTGTTTTTCCCTCTCATACTTGCCGTTATTGTAACCATCGGTCTTGTACTGGTCGGCGTTCAGGATTTTCTTTTTGCGCTCTTTGCTCTCGCTGCGCTGTTTGCATTCTTCGTTAATATAGAAATTGCGGTTCGTCTTTTCAAAAAACAAAGAGACAACATCGGCGCATACATTGCTCACGTCGGGCTTGCGCTTGTTTTTCTCGGCATTATTGCTTCGGCAAAATACAGCAAAGAGGAAAATCTTACTCTTGAGCTTAACAAGCCGGTCAATGCATTCGGATATACAATGACTTATGTCGGAGCATCCCCGTTTGAAGATGCAAACAATAAAACCGATACAAAATATCATTTCAATATTCTGCTCGAGAAGGACGGAAAAGAAATGGTCTTACAGCCAGTTATGTATTACAGCGCCTTTTCACAGGGAGTTATGAAAAATCCCGATATTGCAAACTTTGCAACAAAGGATTTATATATTTCACCAATGGGGCTTGTCGAGCCGGAAACGTTTGCACAGGAAGACCTGCATGAGTTTAAAAAAGGCGAAGTAAAACAAGTTGGAGATTTATCGGTTGAGTTCGTTGATTTCGATTTCGGAAATATGCAAAAGGGCGGAGAAGAAATTCAATCAGGAAATTTCGAAATGGGTGCAATTTTGAAAGTAAAAGATTCAAAATTTACCGAAAACATTTTGACAAAAATAAAATATACTGACGGGAATCCTGAGTATTATGAAGCCAAAATGACCGGTAATGATAACTATAGTTTTTACTTTACTAAGATGGCTATCAAAGGTGAGGAAGAAGGCGGACCCGCAGGCACGTTTGCAATAGTTGATAACAGAGTTAAGAAAGAACATGACGAACATCAGGTAACAGAAGAAGCGCTTGTAATAACCGCTTCCATAAAACCGTTCATTAACATTCTCTGGGCAGGCACAATAATTCTCGTAGCCGGATTTTTTATTTCCATTATAAGAAGAAGAAAAGAGATTCTATAAGTTTATAAAGTTCATAAGGTTCGTAAAGTTTATAAGGTTCGTAAAGTTTATAAAGCTGAGCGAAGCGAAGTCCCGACCTGTCGGGATTTTTAAAGTTATAAAGTTGTTGTTTTAAAAATCCCCTCTTGAGAGGGGTGGCTCCGATGAAATCGGAGACGGGGTGTGTTAAAACAAAACTATGAGATTAGGGGCAATGCCCCTTTTTTATTGTCAAATAATAATTGAAAAAATTTACTTCATATAACAAGTGCATAGATTATTTATTCTCACTCGAGCGGGTAGGAATAAAATATGATTTAAAAAATATCAATCTTATTTTAGACAAGCTCGGTCGTCCCGAAAAATCTTTTAAGGCAATTCATATTGCAGGAACAAACGGTAAAGGTAGCGTATCCGCGATGACAAACTCCATTTTAATCGAGAGTGGTTTTAAAACAGGTTTATATACATCACCGCATATTTTAGATTTCAGAGAAAGAATTTTAATTGATGGAAAACTCATTTCAAAAAAATTTATAGTTGATTTCACGAATAAACTTATTCCATTAATTCAAAAGATTAAACCGAGTTTTTTTGAAGTTACAACTGCTCTTGCATTCGAGTATTTTCGTCAAAAACAGGTCAAATTTGCAGTAATTGAGACAGGTTTAGGAGGTCGGCTCGACTCTACAAATGTCTTAAACCCTATTATAGAAATTATTACATCCATCTCCATTGACCACACAAATTTTCTCGGCAGCACAATCGAAAAAATCACAAAAGAAAAAGCCGGCATTATAAAAAAGAATTCTGTCTGCATTATCGGTAATGTTTCTGCAACCAGCAAAAAAATAATTAAACAAGTTTGCAAAAAACAAAATGCAAAGTTTATTGATTCAGATAAAACAAAAATTTCAAATTTAACTTTGCCGTTAATCGGCGCTTACCAACAAAATAATTTACGAACCGCCGTTGCTGCATTAAAAGAAATTTTGAAGAAGGAAAAACTTCCGCATATAAAAAAGAACATCAAACGCGGATTGAAAAATATTGTTTCGAACTCAAATTTTCACGGAAGATTTGAGTTAATAAATAAGAATCCGAAAATCATAATCGATGTTTCGCACAACGAACAAAGCTTAAAAAATCTTTCAGATAATTTAAAACAGGTTCAGTATAAAAATCTTTATGTGATTTTCGGTTTAATGAAAGACAAGCAAATTGCCCAATGCATTTCTCAGATTAAAAAGCTCAAAGCGGAAAAAATTATTTTAACTAAGCCGGAGTACAAACGCGCCGCAGAGCCGGAAGAGCTCGCAGAATTTTTTAATTCAACGAAAAACATTATCACAAAACCAGACTTAAAAGAATCATATAATTTCATAAAAACTGCATTTAAAAAAGATGATTTACTGCTTATCACAGGCTCATTTTTTGTTGTGTCAGATTTCTTAAAAACATATAAAAAACAGTAATTTATTATCAATTCTGATAAATAAATGAGTATAAATAAACGTTTTTAAAAAGTATATTAGTTAATGAACTTAAATAGCATTAAAACTATTGGAATTCTTGGGTCAGGAACGATGGGAGCGGGCATTGCTATATCCTGCATAACCAACGGCTATAAAGTCGTTATTTATGACATAAACGACGAGATACTCGGTAAAGCGGGTCATCAAATATTAAAAACTCTCAATAAAGCAGTCGAAAAAAACAAACTCACCACTGAAGCAAAACAAGATGCTTTGGACAACCTGGATTTTTCATCGAAGTTCATTGAGCTTGCAAAGTGTGATTTTTTTATCGAAGCTGTTCCTGAAAATTATGAAATCAAAAAAGATATTTTTGAAAAGCTTGATGCTAACTGTTCACCGACTGCGATTCTTGCAACTAATACTTCTTCAATGTCCGTTACAATGATTTCGACGTTCGTGAAAAATAATCCGTCACGCGTTGTCGGGATGCACTTTTTTAATCCCGCGAACATTATGAAGCTTGTCGAAGTTATTAAAGGTGATTTTACAACCGATGAAGTTTCGGATATAACTTATAATCTTTCAAAAAAAATCGGCAAGGTTCCTGTAATGGCGAAAGATACCCCGGCGTTCATTGTGAACAGAATCGCGAGACCATTTTACGGCGAAGCACTCAGAATGTACAGCGAAGGAACAGCAGACTTTAAGACAATTGATAAGGTGATGAAGAACTGCGGAGGGTTTGCAATGGGACCATTTGAACTTATGGACTTAATCGGTATTGACGTTAATTTTTCAGTAACAAAATCCGTCTTTGATGCGTTTTTCTATGATTCTAAATACAGACCAAACTTCATTCAGAAGAAAATGGTAGATGCTAACTTGCTTGGCAGAAAGACGGATAAGGGATTTTACAGTTATGAGAAGTAAAGAAAAAGATAAGGAATTGTTGGAAGTATTATGCACTCATTCACTCAGAGTTACCAGCCCGAGAGTGGAAATACTGCAGATCTTAAGAGCAAATCATAACCCTCTGACAATATCTGAAATTCATTCAAAAATAAAATCTAAGGGAACAGACCTTGCAACTGTTTACAGAACCATAAACTCTTTTTTAAAATTTAATATTGTTAATGAAGTAGATTTTAAAGACGAGTTTAAGCGTTACGAATTAATTTTTGACAGGCATCATCATCACCATGTTGTGTGCAAAGTTTGCAAGAAAGTTGAGAACGTTGATTTTTGTGTTGGAAATAACATTGAAAAAGATTTAAAGAAACGGGGATATAAAAACATATCTCATTCACTTGAGTTCTTTGGAATTTGTCAGGATTGCGCGGAATAAAACCGGAGATGATTAAATGATAAAAGCAATCATCTTCGACCTCGATAACACGCTTGTTGACTTTATGCTTCTTAAAGAAAGAGCAATAGCTGCGGCAATCGGTGCAATGATTGATGCCGGGCTTAACTTATCCTTTGAAGAAACGCACAAACGGATTGATGAAATATATAAAGCAGAAGGAATTGAATATCAGAAAGTTTTTGACACAATGCTCGAAAATGTTCTCGGCAGAATTGATTACAAAATACTCTCGGCAGGCATAGTTGCATATCGGACTGCGCGGGAAGCGGCATTAAGTCCTTACCCGAAAGTTTTCCCGACTTTAATAGAATTGATTAAAATGGGAATTAAGCTTGCAGTTGTTTCGGATGCACCTGTTAAAGAAGCGTGGCTGAGATTGTCTTATTTAAACTTTCATTACCTGTTTGATGTCGTAGTAACATACGATGATTCGGGAGAAAGAAAACCATCAAAAGCTCCATTTAATTTAGCTCTGCAAAAATTAAATCTTACTGCAGATGAATGCCTGATGGTTGGCGACTGGGCTGACAGAGATATGGTCGGGGCTAAAGCCGTTGGTATGAGAACGGTTTTTGCAAGATATGGAGATACTTTTAATACACAGCATCCTGATTCAGATTATGAAATAAATGAAATATCCGAACTAATAAACATAGTTAAAAAACTAAATAATTCTGTAAAATGATAGTTGGAATTGGTATTGATATTATTGATATTAAGCGCATCCGCGAGATAGTTGAAAAATTTGGAGATAAATTCTACGAGCGGATTCTAACTGAGAATGAAATAAAATACTGCAAATCTTTTTCCAAGCCCGAAATTCATCTTGCAGGGAATTTCACCGCTAAAGAAGCTTACTCTAAAGCCATCGGGACGGGTGTGGGCAAGGAATTTTCGTGGAAAGACATCGAAATTGTTCACGATAAAAAAGGCAAACCGTATATTCATCAGTTAGTTGACAGGGGGTTCTTCTTATATAAGTTTCACGTCAGCATTTCCCATACCGAAGAGTACGCCTCTGCCGTAGTTGTCTGCGAAGATTAATATTTGATTTATATGGAATTATTTTATATTTTTAATTAGATTTTGAAAACCATTTATACTAAAACTTCGTAATTATTGTAATTTTTATACAATTTAATGCCAATACAGTCACTATATAACAAGATACTAAAGGTCAGAAATCGTCATTTCTTCGGATTGGACATAATTGCTTTTCTAATTACTCCCTATATTGCGCTTTTAATCAGATTAGACTGGAGTTTCAATATGTCTGATTATTATCCCGCGCTTCTTTTTGCAACTGTAGTATTTATTGCTCTTAAAGTCAGTTTATTTATTCCGTTAGGTTTGTATAGAAGATACTGGCAGTATGCAAGTATCGATGAGCTTATACGCTTGATTGTCATAGGGATAACCGTTTTGATATGCCAGACAGCATTGTTCAGCATATTTTATTATGCTCAAGTGCTTCAATTTAATAAACTTCCGCTTTCATTGCCGCTTCTTGATGGCGTATTAACTTTATTGTTTATAGGCATAACAAGATTAAGCATAAGAATCATTGAAAGATTTAACGAAAGAGTATTTAGCGAACATAACTTTGAAAAGATACTTATTGTAGGTGCAGGTAAAGCAGGGATTTCAATTGTTCAGGAGATGCAAAGAAATCCGCAGCTTGGGTATGCGCCTATCGGATACATTGATGATGACCCTCAGAAACAGGGAGTTAAGATAAGGGGTGTTCCGGTATTAGGCAAAAGAGGACAGATTAAGGAAATTGCAAAGGAATATAACATAGATAAAATATGGATTGCCATACCTACGGCATCAGGAAGTGACATACGCGAAATTGTTGCTCTTTGTAAAAAGATTGGTGTTAAAACAAAAATTATCCCCGGTATATATGAATTGCTCGATGAGACTGTCAGAATTGACTCTGTTCGTGAAGTACAGATTGAAGATTTACTAAGAAGAGACGTAATTGATACGGACATTAACGAGGTTGAAAGATTTATAAAAGGCAAAAGAATTTTAGTAACCGGTTCGGGAGGTTCAATCGGCAGCGAGCTTTGCCGCCAGATTTTGAAATTTAAACCCAAGGAACTTGTGCTGCTTGGGCATGGTGAAAACTCCATCTTTGATGTTGAACAGGAATTGATGAGGAGAATAGGATTTTTATCAAACGGCCATAATCCTGTTATTAAGACCTTAATTGCCGATATAAGATTTCCGCACAGAATAGATGCAATCTTTGCAAAATATAAACCCGAGGTAGTATTCCATGCCGCAGCCCACAAACACGTTCCTATTATGGAAGTGAACTCGAGCGAGGCAATCACTAACAATGTTCTCGGAACAAAGATTCTTGTTGAAAGCGCATTGCGCAACGGCACTGAAAATTTTGTTCTTATCTCGACTGATAAAGCAGTAAATCCGACAAGCATAATGGGAGCATCGAAGCGTGTTGCCGAAATGATTGTTCTTAACTATGCAAAGAACTTTAATAAAAATTATGTTGCAGTCAGGTTCGGTAATGTTCTCGGAAGCCGCGGCAGCGTGATTCATACTTTCAGAAAACAAATAAAAGACGGCGGACCAGTAACACTCACACACCCCGATATAACAAGATATTTCATGACGATTCCTGAAGCATCACAATTGGTTTTGCAGGCATCGGTTCTTGGTAAAGGCGGGGAAGTATTTGTTCTTGATATGGGGGAGCCGATAAAAGTTATTGACCTTGCAGCCGATATGATTCGTCTTTCAGGATATGAGGTTGACAAAGACATAAAAATTGAAATTACCGGCTTGCGTCCCGGGGAAAAACTTTTCGAAGAATTATTCATAAAAGAAGAAAAATACGAACAGACTCTTCACGAGAAAATTTTAATTGCAACAAATGCCAGCAATGTATGCATGGAAAACTTTGACAATATGGTTGAGGATTTGATTGAAATTTCCAATAATTCAAACAAATCTCAAATTGTATATATGCTAAAGAAGATTATAAAGGAATATGAACCTGCATTTCATGCAGAATTGAAAGAAACTGTATCAAAATAACATTATTTACATTTAATTTTATAGTATTTAAATTACAGTCCTTATTTTTGGAGAAAAGTTTGTAAAAAAGCGGCGCAGTATTAAATTACGTTAAAATTGCAGTTTTTCAATTAAAAATCTTGAATTTACCATATATTAATATTAAATTGTATCAATCTTAAGGGAAAACATATGAAAAAAATATTTACTACCTTGTCAATTGTTTTTATTTTTTTTGTTGTAAATAATGCCTTTTCACAAAGCCGAACTCCTGCTCCAATCAGCGTAGGTCTATATTTGAATGCTGATTTCGCAACTAATGATGCATACGGTGCAGCATTCGGTTCAGGATATAACTACGGTGCTATCTGGGGAAGAGGAGTTTCATTGACCGGTAAATTCGGTTTAGGTCAAAAACGTTCAAGCAGAATTGTTGTCAGTGCAGAATATAATAAGATGATTAACAGCAATGAAGAGAACAAAACTCCGTTGCTTATGAATCCTAATCCTCCTCATACATTTTACGATATAATTTCAGGTTCAGTCGGATATGAATATGTCTTCCGTTCAACCTGTCCGGACAGACAATATCTTGGATTAATGTTAACCGTGAACAACATATCAGCTCCTAATTACAATTACTATGGTGAAGTTGAAAGCTCAATGAGATTCGGTCTTGCATTAACAGGCGGTTATGAATGGGTGTTTGGAGCTAACAGAAATATCGGATTGAACATCGGTATTAAATATAATGTTATGAATATGTTTAATGATGACAATAGTGCTTTACTTGGTAGTACAAATTTGAATGATGGTCCTAATGCTGGCGGTCCGGGATTCAAAAGATATTTCAGCATTGTTACAGCTAATGCCGGAATAAATTTTTACTTTGGTAAATAATATAAGTTTTAAAAAAGTTTTAAAATAATCATTATTAATTTATAAATAAAAAACTCGGTATCTGCCGAGTTTTTTATTTGTCTTATCAATGCTCTAAAAGATTATTATTCCTGAAGGTAGTATTCTTCCAACACATTATAAGCAGATAACCAAAACTATCGTATTTATGTCAAGACAGAACGGAAAACAAGACTTAAACAGCTCTCAGGCAAAATTTGAAACATCAAAGGATAACTTTAAGATTTATCTTTCTATCCTTAAAGCAAATATACTTCCCATAATTATTATTTTTTTGGTCTGCGTGATAGTGACTATTTTTTATGTAATTAATGCAAAAGATATATTCAAGTCAAGCACTTCCATTCTTATTCAGAAACCGCAGGGCAGTCTTCTTTCATCCAATATAATTCCGGGTCTTCAGGATTTTGCAAATGACAGATTTGTATCCAACGAAATTGAAATTTTAAAGAGTTATACCATAAGAAGAAAAGCTGCGGATGCGCTGCTTGATTCTTTTAATGTAAGTAATGAAAAAAACCGTTTTTATTTTGTCATTAATCAAAAGAAAAAAGATGCGCTTGAACCTGTCAACGCGGAAGAACTGACGGAAGGACTTGCAAAAATTGTCACCGTTGAACAAAAACGAGGACTTGATATAGTAACGTTGGAAGTTGAGGACCCTTCAAAATATGAAGCTAAGCTAATCGCAAACGCATATGCAAACGCATATCTCTCATACAATCTCGAATTTAACCGGAAGGGATTAATAAACATAAGTAATTATCTTGTAGAAATTAAAAATAAAAAATTACAGGATTTAAATAACTCTGAAGCAGCTTTGCAGGATTTTCAGCAGCGCGGAAATATAGTTTTTCTTGATAACCAGGCAAGCTCGATAGTTGAACAAATTGCAACTTTGGAGGCAGAAAAAAACGCATCGGAAGTTGAACTCACAACCTCAAGAAAAACATATGATGCTTTAAGAAGCGAACTTGAGAAAATAGACCCTCAGCTCATAACTTATGTTGAGTCACAGGTTACTCAAAGTTATATAGATCAATTACAAAAAAATATAGCAGAGCTGGAAGCTGAAAAAATCAAAGAAATAACAATACCCAAAGAACAGAAATTAATAGATAGAGTAGCTGCAGAGTATGATAAAAAATTGGATTTGTTAAAAAAAGATTTAAATGAAAAAATAGATGTTCTAAAAACAGGAGTATATGCAAGCACACCCGATATCAGGAGAGAAATTGTTCAGCAGCTTTTGTTATCAAACATTAAAGTTCAATCCTCAAATGCAAAGTTTAATTCTTTAAAAGGATTACTTGGAAAATATGAAGTCGAGTTTTCAAAACTTCCTGCGCAGGCAATTGAGCTTGCAAAGCTTGAAAGAAATAAAAAAGCCGACGAAAAACTTTTCCTTCTTCTGGAAGAAAAATATCAGGAAGCAATCATAAATGAAAAATCGTTGTTAGGTAATGTCAGCATTATAGACCCTGCTATTGAAGCATTAAAGCCGACAAAGCCCCACAGAATGTTTATTTTAATAACAGGGTGCATATTTGGTGTATTGCTTGGAATCGGTTATGCAATGGCAAGAAATTATTTTGACAGAACAATCAAATCCCCTGAAGATATCGAATCAAAAGGTGTCAGCTTGCTTGCATGGATTCCTTCTATCGCAGACTTGAAAGCCTCAGGTTCTTCTTCTGAGGAATTCTTTGTAGCAAACAATCCGAAATCTTCAGAGTCCGAATCTTTTAAAGCGCTTAGAACAAGAATTCAGTTTGCTAAGCTTGACGGCGGACAGTTGAAAACAATTCTTGTTACGAGTTCAATTCCTTCGGAAGGTAAGACTACCGTTGCATTAAACCTCGCAGGTTCTTTTGCGTTATCGGATAACAAAGTGTTATTGATTGACTGCGACTTGCGTAAACCAAGAGTGCACTCTGTGTTTGAAACAGAAAGATTCCCCGGATTGAGTGATTATTTGTTTGGAAATGTTCAGCTGGATGATATTATTAAGCCTACTAAGATATCAACATTAAGTTATATTACAAGCGGCACCATTCCGCCGAATCCTTCCGAATTATTGGGTTCAAAGCAGATGCTTAATTTAATTGAGCATCTTAAAACTTTATACGATTATGTTATAATAGATTCTCCTCCATTTATCTCAGTTACTGATTCTGAAATCCTTTCCAGAATAACCGACGGTACCGCCTTGGTTGTTTTAGCAAACAAAACACCTATAGATGTATTTATGAAATCATGTGAGAGGCTGCATAATATGAATCCTCATAACTTCCTGGGAGTCGTCTTAAACAACTTCAGCTACAAGAACGTTTATGGATACTACTATAATTATTATTATTATTATGCTAAACCCGATGCAAGCGGAAAGATTCCTTCTAAAGTCAAATAATTTTAAATTTATTATCAGGGCATTTTAACTGCCCTGTTATAAATTATAACTAATGAGCCGGAATTTTTATACCAACATAGAATTAAATCTGCTGTCATTAATTTCAAATGGAATCGGAAACGATTCGATTAAAGGGAAAGCTGTTATCCGCGGGTATAAGCTGCTTTCAAAATCTACCGGAAAATATACCGTACATTATGACAATAAGAGAACTCATAACAGTTTTGATATAACCATATCGGCACCGTATGATAATTTATATGCTGAGCTTCTTATACTCGGAACAATAGAAAAAGGCACCGTGAATTTTTTAAAATCATTTGTAAAAAACGGTGATATGGTTTTTGATGTCGGAGCAAACATCGGATTTTATTCTCTGTTGTTTTCAACATCAGGACCCGATACAAAAATTTATTCCTTCGAACCGATGCCTGTTACATTTGAGAGATTGAAACAAAATGTCTTTCTAAACTCCAAACAAAACAACATTAACATTAACAATATAGCGCTGAGCGACAAAGACGAAGACTTGAAGATTTATTTATTCAAAGAACTTCATCACGGATATAGTTCGATATCTACTCAGGGCAGAAGTGACGCAGTTGGTTTTGATGTTCATGGCACAACATTGGATAAATTTGTTTCAGAGAATAAAATTAATTCTGTGGACTTAATAAAAATTGATGTCGAGGGCGCGGAAAAGAAAGTTCTTCAAGGCGCGAAAGAATCAATTATGAAATTCCACCCTTCGGTTCTTATGGAAATGAATTTTGAAACCTGTGAAGCAAGCGGATATAAGTGCAGTGAATTAATGGATATGCTTTCAGGTTCAAATGATTATATTTTATATAAATTTCCTTCAGCAAGAGGAAACTTGACAAAGATGAAAGATAAAGCTGATTTTTCTCACGGTGATAACGTTTTATTTGTAAGCCCAAAACATAAAGATAGGATTAAAAGCTAAAGTGTTACAGGTAACGGTAAAAAAGGGAAATGTTTTAACGGAAGATGTTCCGGCACCCGTAGCCGGAGAAAAAACTCTTATCATACAAGTTGTCAATAGCTGCATTTCCGCCGGAACTGAACTCAGCGGTATAGCGCATAGCGGCAAGTCTTTAATTAAGCGCGCCATCGAACAGCCTGAAAAAATTAATAAAGCCATAAATTATATTTCAAATTTCGGAGTGCAAGGTTTTCTTGATAAAATCGATACGGAAAATTCTGCGAAGCCTACAGGTTATTCTGTCTCTGGAATTGTTGTTGAGGTTGGAAGCGGTATTAAAAAATTTAAGCTTGGTGACAGAGTCGCAGCAGCAGGTTCAGCTTATGCAAATCATGCTGAGTTTGTGGAAGTACCTGAAAATCTTACGGTGAAGATTCCTGGAACATTGGATTTTGAAAAAGCATCATCCGTTACGCTCGGCGCTATTGCACTTCAGGGTGTGAGAAGAGCCGATTTAAAGCTCGGTGAATTCTGTGTCATTATTGGCGCGGGTATTCTGGGGCTTCTTGCTGTTCAGATGCTTGCATCATCGGGTGTAAGAGTAATCACAATCGACCGGGACGAGCATCGCCTTGGCTTAGCAAAGGAATACGGCTCCGAGTTAGTTATTAACTCTTCAAATATCGACTCTCTTAAAGAAGTCGAGCTCGTAACAGGCGCGCACGGCGCAGATGCGGTGCTTTTCACTGCGGCTACCACAGAGCCGGATGTTATTTCACAAGCGTTTAAAATGTGCAAGAGAAAAGGGAAAGTTGTCCTCGTCGGAGTTGCAGGCGATACAATCAAGCGTGATGATATGTATATGAAAGAACTTGACTACATAGTTTCCACTTCTACAGGTCCGGGCAGGTATGATTCAAGTTATGAAGAAAAAGGAATTGATTATCCTTATGATTATGTTCGCTGGACTGAGAATAGAAATATGTCGGAGTATTTGCGTCTGCTTGATAAAGGTCTCGTGAACATAGATAAGATGATAAACGGCATCTTCAAAATTCAGGATGCTCCTGCTGCGTTTAAATCATTGACCGAAGCACAGCCAAAACCATTAATGGTAATTCTCGATTATGCTAATGCTTCATTTAAAGATAATTTAATTTCAAAAAAAGTACAGGTTTCTGATTTTAAAGCAAAGCAGGGAGTTATTAATGTCGGTCTTATTGGCGCAGGTAACTTTGCAACAGGAGTCCATCTTCCAAACTTAAGAAAATTAAAAGATAAATTTCATATCAGAGCTATTGTCAGCAGTAAAGGATTAAAAGCGAAGCAAGCAGCTGAGCAATATGGAGCAAATTATGCGTCAACCGATTATAAAGAGGTTTTGAACGATAAAGATATTGACCTTATAATGATTTGCACGCGTCATGGCAATCACGGAGCATTGACTCTTGAGGCATTGCAGGCAGGTAAAAATGTTTTTGTCGAAAAACCCTTGGCAATAAATAATGATGAGCTTAAAAAAATTGAAGAATTTTATTCATCATCCGATTCTTCTCCAAAGCCGGTATTGATGGTTGGATTCAATAGACGATTCAGCAAATATGCACGGGAAATAAAAAAACATGTTAATAAAAGAGTTAATCCTTTATTCGTTTCATACAGAATTAATGCGGGATATGTTCCTGAAAACAGCTGGATTCATGAAGACGGCGGCAGAATAATCGGTGAAGCATGCCACTTTATAGATTTTATGAATTTTTTAACCGGTGCTAAAATAGAATCTTATACAACACTTAATATGTCGCCGGCTGATAGCTCAAAGTTTAATCCCGGAGATAATGCTTCCATCATACTTAAATATTCTGATGGCTCTATTTGTAACATAAATTATATTGCATCAGGAAATAAAGAATTGCCAAAGGAATGTGTTGAGATTCACTTCGATGAAAAATCGATTGTGCTCGATGATTTTAAATCGCTTAAAGGGTACGGCGTTAAGATAAATGAAATAACCTCATCATCACCTGATAAAGGTCATATTGACGAGTTGAATGCGTTATATGATACTCTAAGCGGTGTATCAAAAAACTTTCCTATTGAACTTCAGGATATGTTTCAGACCACAGCAGTGACATTTAAATTAAGCGGTTAATTTCTTATGTGCGGCATAGCAGGAATAATATCGCCCGGCTTTGATGTAAATAATGATGAATTACTTTCATTAGGATTTTCAATTCAGCACAGAGGTCCTGACCATCAGGGTATCTGGTTTTCACCTCAAAAAAATATCGGACTTGTTCACAGACGGCTTGCAATCATTGACCTTAGCGAGAGAGCAAACGAGCCTATGTCCGATGCATCCGGAAAAATTAAGTTAATATTCAACGGTGAGATTTATAATTATAAGGAAATTAAATCTCAGCTTGAAAAAGATTATGAATTCAGAACGTCATCTGATGCTGAAGTAGTTATATACTCATATTTAAAATGGGGATTGAAAAAATCTCTCGAAAAATTCCGCGGGTTTTTCGCATTTGCAATATATGATGAAAACATAAATAAGCTTTTTATTGTAAGAGACAGATTCGGAAAAAAACCGCTTCATTATACAACCATAAACAATAAGTTTTATTTTTGCTCCGAGCTTCATCCTTTCTTAAAGTTAAAAAAATTTAAGGTTAATGATGAAAGCATCTATGATTATTTTTCTATCGGCTCGAACATTGCTCCGCAAACATTTTTTGAGGGTATCTCCAAGCTTGAATCAGGACATATTTTAGAATACGACACAAAAAATTATTCATATATTACCTATAAATATTTTGACATCGCTGATTATCTTAATAAATCAATAGAAGATAAAGATTATTTTAATAATTTCGAGCGATTGCTTGACGAATCGGTTCAATACCGTTTTGTTGCTGACGTTCCTGTAAGCATTACACTCAGCGGAGGCATTGATTCGTCGTTGAATGCTTATTATTGCAGGAACTTGAAACCTCTTGCAGTCACAATGAAGTGGGAAGGTGTCAATGTTTTTGATGAATCAAGAATTGCTGCTAAGGTTGCGAAGAAATTTAATCTCGATATATTAGAGCTTAGCATAAATCCTAATTCCTTCAGAGAATACTTTGATGAATATATCGAAATTCAGAAAGACGTTCCTATCGGTGACATAAATACCATTTTAATTTTTATTCTATCTAAGTATTTGCGTGAAAATAATTATAAAGTTTGCATTGTCGGCGAAGGCGGTGATGAGCTTGGTGCATATCCTTCATACTTCAGGTCATTTCAGATTGCAAAATACCATAACTTATATCTTTTCAGAATGTTGCTGCCGTTTTTAAAAATTGCAGACAAAGGAAAAATATTTGCCGATTTAAAATATAAGAACGATGTAATGCCAAAAAATGCACTGTTTGGATTTTATGAATATCAGAAAAAAAATTTCTGGGCGGGAAAAATTTTTAATACATACGAGAAACTGCTTCCGTATATGAACGAAATCAACTGCAATACCGATGAAATGGATTTATATCTTAAAAAGATTTCGAACATTGAGTACAAAATCCGTTTGCCTGAACTCATACTTGCAAGAATTGATTACCCTTCGATGGCTTCCTCAGTTGAAATTCGTGCTCCTTATATGGATAATAAACTAATTGAGTATAACTCGTCGTTGAACTGGAATGTAAAAACAAAGAACGGAACAGCAAAAAGTATTTTAAAAGAACTTGCAAGGAAACATCTACCTGAAGAGGTTTACAGCCATCCGAAAGTCGGCTTTACCGAAATATTTTCGGATTTCTTTTCGAAAGAATTGCCTGATATTTTTAATTCCGAGATTTTACAAAAAGATTGCCCGATAAAAAATTACGTTTCTCAGAATTTCCTTAAAAATTGCCAGCAAAATCTGAGAAATGAAAATCTATGGCGTCTATATTCATTAAATAAATGGCTTGAGAAAGTAAGCTGAGATGAAACAAAGTTTAACGGGACTGATAAAAAATAAAACACTGCACAACATCAGCATGGTGTTTGTTTCTCAGATCGGTTCAAAAATCTTAATTGCCTTATCTTTAGTCATTGTTCTCAGGTATATTACTCAGGATGAGTTTGGAATGATATCTCTTATTCAGTCGCTTATCGTAATTGGTTCAGGAGTCTTCCTGCAGGGATTGAATTTTTCTTTCATAACAAAATTAGCTGGTGCTAAATCAAATATCGAAGAACAAAAAAAGTTCTCTGCTTCGAATTTTTATTCGACAATCCTTATAGGTATTGTACTTTCAATATGCTTTTATCTTGTTATAATGGTTAAGCCTGAGATATTAAAAGAATATGGCAGACAAAATGTTTATTCTTTATTAATCATAGCGGGGATACTCGGAACTTCATTGGTTAATTTCATAACTGCTTATTATCAAGGGAGAGAGCTTTTCAGGTTTTCTGCAGCGATTACTTTTCTGCAGGCGTTGTTTATAATTTTATCATATCTGATTTTAATTTATCTCGATTTAATTTCTTTACCTGCAGTTTTGATTGTGATAGCAGCAACACCGTGTATGTTTTTTTTGTTTACTGCTTTTATGAATAGGAAAGTTTTATTAAGCAGTAACTTTAATTTTAATATTGTTAAAAAAGAGATTTACGGTTCTCGCTATTATATTTTATACAGCTCGCTTCTTGTGATTGCAAGCCAGCTTGATATATTAATGATGTCAAGATTTTTTTCATTTAAAGATGTGGGTGAGTACAGTGTTGCATCGAAGCTTTATTCTTTTTTCATTATCGGTCTTGCTTCCATTCACACGGTTCTTCTTCCAAAATTTTCTTCTTTGAAAAGCATTAATGAAATGAAAGCGCTTTTAGTAAAATCTATGCGTTTCACTGTCCCCGCTGCTTTTGGGCTTGTCATCATCGTTTTGCTGACATCAAATTGGATTATTAGGATATTTGCCGGCAGTCAATATGAGGAAGCACAGGTGCCGTTAATAATTTTGTCAGTATCCGCCGGTTTTTCATTAATATTAAGTCCGTCCGCAAACATTTTATTTGCAGTTTCAAAAGTACGGGTCTTGGTTCTATCAGGTATTATGCTTCTTGTTGTGGCATTTCTTTGCCATACATTTATCACCAGCAGATTTGGTGCAGACGGCGCAGCAATCTCTACCCTGATATCTTACCTTACGATTAACGGATTTTTGTTTTTATATGTTTTTAAGTTAAATTAAATTTTTAAAGAATTTAGTGGTGAATATAGTAAACAGAGCGGTAAATAAAGTTAATGTTATTTTAAATAATAACATTGACCATTTAAAAACGGTATTCGGCAGTTCATATAAAAACTATAATGAAACTGTTTCTGCTTCATATGTCGATATTAATTTATTAAGTGTTGAAAGACTTAATTCGAATATTACAAGTATACTAATTGAAAACTATCTAACACACAAGTTCGATATTCTTGGTTCGGGTTGGGTCGATGTTAATCACAGTGCAGAACATCAGACATTGTTTAGAAATAATCTTGCTGATATCGAACAAAATATTTTACCGGAATTTTCAGATGAATATAAATTCATTAATTGGCATAAAGATTTTAAGAGTGGTTATGAATGGGATTCAAAAGTTTTTTGTAAAAAAATAAAAATAGGAAAACAACAAGGTGTCGATATAAAAATTCCATGGGAGCTCGCAAGACTTCACCATCTGGTTCAATTAGCGGTATTTTCTATCAAAAAAACTAAGTTTACAAATCAATGCATCACTGAGTTTCAAAATCAGATTTCAGATTTTTATATTAATAACCCCGCGGGGTATGGCGTCAACTGGACTTGTGCAATGGATGTAGGAATAAGAGCTGCTAATATGGCTATCGCTTATGATTTATTTAATCAGCTTGATACGGAAAATTTATTTACGGAATCATTCAAGGTTATGTTTTACAATTGCTTGTTCGAACATTGTAAATTTGTATCCAATAATCTCGAATATTCCGATAAACTGACAACCAATCATTATCTCGCAAACATTGCAGGGCTTTTAATTGCTTCGCTTTATCTTAAAGAGAACGCAGAAACAAATCACTGGATTTATTTTTCGGTTACAGAAATTATTTCAGAATTTGATAAACAATTTTATAATGACGGTGGAAATTTTGAATCGTCAAGCTCTTATCACAGGTTAAGTCTTGAAATGGTTATTTATTCTGTTGGGTATATAACTGCATTTTATAATATAGATAAAAAAAGATTCACTAGAATTTTTGATGATAAGAGTTTTAATGACATTAATAATTTCTTAGGAAATAATTTTATTGAAAAACTCGGGAAAGCAATAAATTTCTTAAACGATTTGATAAAACCTGACGGAAACATCGCGCAGATAGGCGACAATGACAGTGGCAGATTTGTTAAATTAACTCCATCAGGAAATATTTTAAATGATATTGAGTTAAAAGAATATTTAAATCTTATAGATAAAAAATTTGATTCACGGAATTATTTTAATGAAAATAATTTAGAATGCAGAAATACTTTATCGTCTGCTTTCGGTTTAATAGCTATCGAAGAACTGTCAGAATATAAAAACTTATATCCTCTTGAGTATTCTTTTATTAAATCATTAACTGGTGAAAATATTATTAAATCAAAATCTGTAGATTATAAAAATGCTGAAAGTATAACAACAGAATTAAAAATTAATTTTGATAATTATTTTAGTAAAGAAACAGTAATAAAAAACTCAGGCAATCTTTCTTTAAAAGACGGACTTGAATTCAGATTTTATCCTGAAAGCGGAATCGTTGTTTATAAATCAGATGCATTGCATATGATAGTTTATTCAACTACACCCGGACAAAATGGAATCGGAGGACACACGCATCTCGATAAAGGGAGCATCGAATTATTTTTAAACGGCAAGGAAATTTTTTCAGACCCGGGTTCTTATCTATATACTTCAAATCTCGAAATGAGAAATAAATTCAGAGCAATGGAAGCTCATAACGGAATAATAATTAAAGATGAAAACATTATGTCTAAATTACGGAATTCATTGAAAATTAATCCATTTATGCTTAATCTGAAATATGCTGTTGAGTTTATTGAAGTAAATAGTTCTCATTTATTTTTAAAGATAAAGTATGAATATTTTGAGCATATGAGAGAAATTATTATTAACGACGATTCTATTATAGTAAAAGACTTTTGTTCTGTTGATTTTGAGCAGAACTTTAATAAATTTGAATATTTTTCCGACGGATACGGAAAATTAAAAAAAACTAAAGCTTAAAATTATATTTGGCATATTTCGAATTAAATAAAACAAGCAACAACGACATAAAAGCTATCCTCATTTTTCTATTGTTGTCATTGATAGCGCAGGCTTATTATTTCAGCAATGATACTGATATTTTTAGATTGATATCGATTGGTTCGGTTGCTTTCTTTTTTTTCTATGCAGTTACAAAATTACATACTGATGAGTTTTACATTACTGCATTATTTATTGCAGCTTCATCCATTATAACGGGATTTGCAGGAAGAGAATTAAAAGAAATAGTTTTAGTTCCTCTGTTTATTTGCTTTTTGATCTTCAAAAAAAATAAATTAAAACCGCTTCCTCTTCTTTTTATTTTATATGCAATTTTCGGAATGATAGCTTTTTTCACTAATTTCGAAATGCCTAATTATTTTGAGGTATCATCTGACCAATCTACAGGCTTTCAATCGAGGTGGTGGATTATTTCATCACTTATCTGTTTTTTAATCGGATATTTATTTACCGAAAATCTTGATAGAAATAAGTTCATTAAATTCATTTTTTATTTCTTCCTCACAGTGCTTTCCGTCTCTTTAGTAATGTATGCTCTTAACATTGAGAAAATTCCTTTCTTCAATTCATTTGTATGGAGTAACAACATTGAGTTTAACCGCTTTGGGATTTTATCGAACTCGGGATTAATTGTTTGTATTTTTATTGTGTCCGGATTTATGAAAGAAAAAAAAATAAGATATTTATTTTTCCTTCTTGGGGTTTTAGGAACATTATTCGGCGGCGGGCGGGCATCATTTATTGCGCTTTTAGTTATTGTGTGTATATATTTCCTTGTTTCGGATTCTATAAGTAAGTTTGTTAAAATTGGCGTTACTGCCGGACTAATACTTTTTGTCATAAGTTATAAACAGCTTGGTATAGAAAACGAATTACCGAATAACATTCGTCGCGCAATGGAGTTTAGCGATTTTGAAACAATATATTCTGCAATAACTTCAAACTATGATACGAAGAATTTTAACGTGTTTACGACCGGTGATAATCTTGGTGATACTTACGGAAGTTCTTTTGGACGGCTGACTGCATGGATAATTGCAATGGAAGGGATAAATAAAAACCCATTTTTTGGAAACGGTATTGAGAATAGTTATAATCCCGGTGTTGGCGAAGATGAGTATCACTTTGAAAGTCTGGTTTATTCGGGGGGATTGCATAATGTATTTTTCTCTCTCGCCTACACGTGGGGAATTCCCGCCTGCATATTGTTTTTGATTATGTTGGTTATGGCAATTATTTATACGTTCAAAGAATATCTAAAAGACAGAAATGTTTTTTTTGGTTTCCTTACTTTTTATCTGATTGCGTCCTTTGTTCAGGGTTTTATGGGTGATATACATTATGATTATTTTTTCATGCTTATTTTTGGACTCGTCTTTTCCGAAAAATATTATTCAACACAAAAAGAAGTTGAATAAAAAAAATATACTTCTCATTTCATATTTCTTTCCTCCTTTTGCAGGCGGAGGTGTTGTAAGAATCAAAAGCATTTTTAACTTCCTGATTGAAAAAAATTATAATGTTTCCGTGCTGACTGCCACAAGTGATTCTTATCCTGCATTTTACGAATTGGAACCGGAAAACTCTGAATCAAAAAAAATTACCCGCATTAAGCTCCCTTTTAGTAAAAACATTGTTGGAAGTATGAACAAACATATTGTCTCAACTACAAAAACTTCTTCCGGTTCAAATATAAAAAAGAAAATTAAAAGTTTTTTTGTGCCCGATGAATATGCTTTCTGGGCTTTTAAATCTGCCCGTGCGGGGATTAAGCTTTGTAAAAAAGAAAAAATCGATGTTCTTTTTTGCACAGGACCTCCATTCTCTGCGTTTTTATCAGGATATTTGATTTCAAAATTTTATAACTGTGATTTAATGCTTGATTACAGAGATTTGTGGACTCAGAATCCCTTTCTAAAAAAATCTTTTCTTGCAAATAAGCTAAACAGATTTTTAGAAAGAAAAATTTTGAGGAAAGCAAAATATGTTATTACAACTAACCCAAAAGCAGAAACTCAGTTAAGGAACTTTGAACCAAAAATTGCAAAAAAAATTAACGTAATACATAATGGATATGTTTATAAACCATCAATCACAGAAATTGCATATCCGTTTTTGAATAACTCAGGATTTATAAATATTGTTTATTCCGGAAGTCTCACCAAAAACAGAACCCCAGAATATTTCTTTGAAGCTTTGCAGTCATTTAAAAAATATAACTTTAAAATTTCTTTTCTTGGCTTCTTTGATGTTGAGCACTACAGTTTAATAGACAAATACGGGTTGAAAGAAAAAGTTGATGTTCTCGGCTCAAAAACATTTCAGGAAAGTTATGACTATCTTGTTAAAAATGCGGATGTGCTGCTTGTTTTTCAAAGGAACTCAGATGGCGGAAAAACTGCGATTCCAGGAAAATTATACGAATATTTGGCTATGCAAAAACCTGTTCTTTGTTATGATGACGATGAGGGTGCAATGACGGATTTTTTAAATACGCTCGGATTAAAAACAATCAGATATAATGATGTTAATGCATCTAAATTATTGATGGATAAAATCTTTTCTGATTATTCAGGATTCCTGAAATCACAACGGCTTTCAAATGATATGATAGAAAAATTTGACAGAAAGAATCAGAATGAAAAACTAATTAATTTATTAAGCTGAGCTATGAAAGTATTAATAATTAATCAGTTTACGAGGGGCATTGGCGGTGTCGATAAAATTGTGAATAGTCAGGTTCAAAGCTTTGAAAAAAACAAAATAGACTACAAGTTATTTTCGTTCCTTAATAAAGAGTTTGATGACATGAATGCTTTTCAAAAAGCAATTTTTTTGAAAAATTATTTTGCAAAGAAATTATTTGTGAACCAGCTTGAAGAAATTTGTGATTCATTCAAGCCGGATATTGTGCATTTCCATAACTTGTATCCTTTTATGCATTCCTCGGTACTGAATTTTTTCAAAACAAAAAATATTAAAAAAGTTTATCACCTCCACAATTTTTATCCATTCTGTCTGAACTCATATTTTTATGACAATCAAAAAATATGTTTCGACTGTTACGACAAAAAATCATTTAACCCCGGCGTGGATAAAAAATGTTATAACGAATCATATTCACAATCTTTATTTGTCTCAAAAAACAGAGCATCGGTTTTTGATTGGATTGAAAATAAATTTAATATAGACAAGTATATAGCTGTCAGTAATTTTGTTAAAACAAAATATGTCGAATTAGGTTTTTCTAAAAACATTTTAGAGGTAATTTACAACCCGGTAGAGTCAACGGAAGAAAAGATAGACCAATCTGTAGGTGACTATGTTTTGTTTATGGGTAGCATAATAAAAGCAAAAGGAATTTTTGATTATGTCAGTATTGCTAAAAATTTAAAAAATATTAAGTTCATTATTGCAGGTGATGGAAAAGACCTTCCGGAAGTATTGAAATTAATTCAAAATGAATCTAATATTGAATATGTTGGTGAAGTTGACGGGGAATCTAAAAAAAGGCTTCTGACAAATGCAAAATTAATTATAGCTCCGTCTTTATGCTACGAAACATTCGGACTCATTGTTATTGAGGCAAATTGCTTCGGAAAACCTGTATTGGCTTCAAGAAGAGGCGGCTTGGAAGAGCTTGTTACCGAAAATAAAAACGGGTTCCTGTATGAACCTCTCGAGATTAATTCATTGATGGAAAGAGTTCAGAATTTATATGAAAAACTTCCGGATAATTATGACAAGCAATACTGCTATAAATTTTCAAGAAAATTTTCACCGGATATTTTTTATAATAATTTGATGAATATGTATAATCAGATACTTAATAATTAAATAATGACCAAAGACAGATTACAAGTTGTAAAATATTATTTGGATGGCAAAAAAAATAATACATCTTTTTTTGAACTCCTTAATTTTTTCTTCGCTTCATCTTATGGAAGTAAAGCGGCAAAGAAAATTAAAAACATTTCCGAAAACGATGGATTCTATGAAGTTTATTTTCAGGGATTTGACAAACCTTTATTTTTTCCGGTCTCTTTTGATCTAAAAATGCTTAATCAGGTTGTGGTTGAAACATTTTATCCGGAAAACTGGCATTATTATACAATCCCCGAAACAAAAGTTAGTGCCGATGATGTCATTGCAGATTGCGGAGCATCTGAAGGAATTTTCACCTTTGTTAATTTAGGAAAATTTAAAAAAGCATACCTGATAGAGCCGCTTCCGAAATTTGTAAGCGCATTGAAAAAAACTTTTGCCGGTTCTGATAATGTTGATGTAATAAATTGTGCATTATCGGATAAACCGGGAGAATCATTCATTTCAGAAGATGGAATTTGCGCAAACCTTGATACCGGTTCGGGAACTAAAACCAAAATTGAAACACTTGACCAGTTGTTTTACGATAAAAATATAAAAATTACATATATAAAAGCAGATTTAGAAGGTTATGATTACGCAACATTATTAGGTGCAAAGAATTTAATAACAAAAAATGCTCCGAAGATTGCTATTACAACCTATCATAAATACGAGCACGCCGAACAGATAAAAAAATATTTATTGTCGCTTAATTCTAATTATAAAATAAAAACAAAAGGCATTTATCAGGAAACCGGCAGTCCTGTTATGCTCCATGCATGGGTTTGATTTAGAAATTATTGAAAAAGATAGCTTTCATAGGGACAAAAGGTTTTAATTTTGGTGAAGATGCCTTTGGCGGATTTGAAACCGTAATTACCGAACTTGCGCCAAGATTAATTAAGAAAGATTATGATGTTACTGTTTATTGCAGAAAAAAGCTTTATAAAACAAAAACCTATCCTGATAAAATCGATGGTGTTAATTTGAAGTTTTTGGGAAGTATCGAAACAAAAAACTTCGGTACACTTTCAAATTCATTCGCCGCAGTGCTAAGCGCAATTAAAAACAAAACCGATGTCGTATTTTTTTTTAATATTGGTCTTGGAATATATATTCCTTTATTAAAATTATTCGGAATTAAAATTGTTACTAATCTCGATGGTATAGAGTGGGAACGAAGTAAATGGAGCAAGCTTGCAAAAATGATGTTTAAGACAGGAGCTTACTTCAACGTAAAAATGGCAGATGTTCTGATAGCAGATGCTGAAGCGATACGCAAAATTTATCTCGATAAATTTAAGCGTGACAGTGTTGTAATTTCATACGGTGCGGAATTATATGACGATATTCCTTTTAGTTTGCTTGAAAAATACGGAGTTGAACAAAATAATTATTATTTACTCGCCACAAGATTCATTCCAGAAAATTATCCGAAACATGTAATCAAAGAATTCATAAAATCAAATACCGGTAAACAGCTCATAGTTCTTGGAAAAAATTATTATGGCTCTGAATATGAGAACAGTATCAAAGATATTTCAGACCCGCGGGTCAGGTTTTTAGGGCATATAGCAAATAGAAAAGAACTCCTTGCTTTTTACAGGCATTCATATTGTTATATTCATGGTCATTCAATGGGAGGCACAAATCCGACAATGCTGGAGGCAATGGGAAACTCGTGCTCAATAATTGCATTGGATACGGTTTTCAACAGGGAAATGCTTCAGGACGAAAATTACGGTCTTTATTTTAATTTAAAAACTGGAAATCTAACTGAAAAAATTAATTTTATTGATAAAAATCCTGAACTTGTTAAAGAAATGAAATCAAAAACTACCGAAAGAATTAAGAATTATTATAATTGGGATTTGATTGAAAAAAAGTATTTCGAGATGTTAACCAATTTGAACGTTAAATAATTAAAAAAACAATTATTTATATTTAAAATTGATAAATATTTATATGTTTTTTGCTACTTTTAAATTCCTTATTTTATAAGCCTTTATTGGGGATATCGGAATAGAAAGTTTACATCAGTAAGTCGCCTTCGCAGTTAAGCATATTTTTAACATCTTTCATCCCCAACTTATTTTATTTTTTTATTATCGATAATTAGTATATTTATATTACAAAATCATAATTAATGATTTGGAAATCTACAAGCAGAAGCGGTATAGTAAGGATAATTGATTATTTTACAATCTTTATTACTTTCTATATTGCATATTTTTTCTGGAGTTTGCTTGACCAAAGAATCGGCGAAAACCTTATTGGTAACATCGAGCTTTTTAGTCTTGAAGCGGGTGCAATTTCAATTTTAATTCCATTCATAGGCGTTTATATTTTTAAATATTTCGGTGCGTATTCATACCAGCGGTTCACTTCCATAAAATCCGAATTCAAAATCATTATCAAATCAGTTCTGCTCATTGACTTGCTGTTTATATTCTTTATGTCCCTTGCGCGTATGGGAAACGTTTCGCGGACGTATCTTTTAATTTTCTCAATCACACTGTTAATATTTATTTGCATTCAGAAATTTTTAATGTTTATCATTGCAAATAAAATCAGAGCAAAAGGTAAGGACATAAAAGAAGTTCTTGTAATAGGTTCGGAAAGTTTGACTGTAAAATTTTTACGAACAGCAAAGAACAATCCGAATTTTGGTCTGCATATTAAAGGCATACTAACAGATAAAAAACTTGCAAGTGACAGCATACTTGATTATCCGATATTAGGAGAAATAAAAGATTTCAGACACTTTCTTACTCAGTTTAAAATTGATGACGTAATTGTAACGTTGTCATTAAATGAATTCAGTAAAATTGAGGAAATCATCGAAATTTGCGAAGTCGAAGGGGTTCAGATAAGAATAATTTCTAACTTCCTTGGCAAAGTTGCCAAAAAACTTCGTGCAGATGAAGTATTTGAGATGCAGATTATCAGCATAACAATGACACATGATAACGAGCTTCAGCATCTTTTGAAACGAACAATTGATATCATTGGTGCAAGTATTGCAATAATTCTTTTTTCACCTTTTATGCTTCTTGCTTTCATCGGAATTTATCTTTCCAACGGCAAACCGATTTTATATAACTGGAATGTAATAGGTTACAATAAAAAACCTTTCAAAAGCTGGAAATTCAGGACAATGTATAACGGCGCAGATAACATAAAAGAAGAGTTGATGAAACAAAATGAAATGTCGGGACCTGTTTTTAAAATTAAAAATGACCCGCGCATTTTTCCGTTCGGAAGATTTTTAAGAAAATGGAGTATCGATGAGCTTCCTCAATTATTCAGTGTACTAAAAGGCGATATGAGCTTGGTTGGTCCGCGGCCTGTTTTTTATCAGGAACTTGTGAACTATCAAAGCTGGCAGAGAAGAAAATTAAGCGTAAAACCCGGACTCACATGTTTGTGGCAGGTAAACGGCAGAAATGATATTTCGGATTTCAATGAGTGGGTAAAACTTGATTTATTTTATATAGATAACTGGAACGTGTGGCTGGATATAAAAATTCTTTTGAAAACTATTCCATCGGTTTTGCTGGGTAAGGGAGCAAGTTAATGATTGTAGTTAGAGCGCCTTTCCGTCTTCCTCTTGGCGGCGGCGGCACAGACCTTCCTTCTTATTATCAAAAAAATGAAGGGTTCTTGATAACGGCAGCAATAAATAAGTATATGTTCATCAACATTAATGAACCTGCCATTGTCAATAAAATAAAAATAAATTATTCCAAAGTAGAAATTATCTGTCCGCAGGATATTGATTCTCTTCAGCATGAAATTGTCCGCGAATCTTTGAAGTATCTCAAAGCTATAAGACCAATGGAAATTAGCTCAATGGCTGATTTATCTGCGGGAACGGGAATGGGCTCTTCAAGCTCATATGCTGTCGGACTTTTAAAAGCGCTTAATGCAATGCTGAGACGTGATATTTCTACCCACGAGCTTGCAGAAGAAGCATGCAAAGTTGAAATTGAATTGATAGGCAAACCTATCGGGAAGCAAGACCAGTTTGCATCAGCATTCGGAGGAATTATTCAGCTTGATATCGACCGGCTCGGAAATGTTACTGTTACCCCTCTTGATTTAGACCACGAAGTTATATACGAGCTTGAGAACAGATTATTGATGTTTTATACCGATATGGAAAGAGATGCAAACCAGATCCTTGGCGAACAATCAAAAAAAATCTCGGAGGCTAAGCCCGAAAAAAACAAGTCTTCTGCACTTGATTATATGGACAAAATAAAAAACATAGGTTACAAGATAAAAGAGACTTTGCTCGATGATGACATTGATTCATTCGGAAAGCTGCTTCATGAACACTGGCTGACTAAAAAAAGCGTTTCGGATAAAATGAGTAACTCCAAAATTGATGATTGGTATGATTTGGCAATGAAAAACGGTGCGATTGGCGGAAAAATTATGGGTGCAGGCGGCGGCGGATTTTTATTGTTATGTACCGAAAACGGTAAACGCAAACATCTGCGCAAAACAATGGAAAGCGCAGGATTAAAATACATGGATTTTAAATTTGATTTTGAAGGTGCAAAGGTTTTAGTGAATATATGATTAACGTTCTTATCACAGGTGTCGCCGGATTTATCGGTTCCAATCTTGCCGACCGTCTTGTTAATGACAAAAACTACAGAGTCATCGGCATCGATAATCTTGCGTATGGCGTTAAGGAACAGATTCCCGATGGTGTGGAATTTCACAAGCTCGACATAAGGTCAAAAGATATTTACAAAGTTTTTAATGATGTTGATTTTGTTTATCACTTCGCAGCGAAAAACAGCATTATTGACTGCCAGAATGACCCGCTTGAAACTTCTGATATAAACATCACAGGCACAATAAATGTTTTTGAAGCATCGCGTCTTGCAGGCGTGAAAAAAGTTATTTACGCCGAAAGCTCGGCTTTGTATGAAGGAAGCGATGTAATTCCGACTCCTGAAACCGAAGTTAGGCCGCAAAGCTTTTACGCAATCAGCAAAGTTGGAGGAATGCTTTTTGCTGAAGGATATAAAAGATTTTTTAATGTTGACTCGACTGCGTTAAGATATTTCTGCGTTTATGGCCCGCGTCAGGATTACCGCAGAACGGTTCCTCCTGTTTTTTCTGCTTTCATAATTAAGTTACTCAAAGGCGAGCAACCTATTATATACGGCACGGGTGATAAACGCCGTGATTTTATTTATGTCGATGACATAAATGATTTTCACCTTCAGTGCATGACCGATAACCGTACTGACAATAAAGTTTTTAATCTCGGAAGCGGTGAAAATTTTTCCGTTAAGGAAATTTATGAAATGATTGCAGGTTTACTTGGTTCGGATATTGAACCTGTTTATAAAAATGATTTACCGGGTGAGGCATTTCAGAATCTTGCTGACATCACCGAAGCAAAGAAATTAGGATGGATTCCAAAAGTTGATTTAAAAGACGGATTGAACCGTTCTATTGATTTTATTAAATCCGAAATGGCGAAAGGTAAGATTTAATGAAAGCTGTAATTCTTGCTGCAGGCAAAGGTGAAAGATTCAGGGAAGTAACAGACGCGATTCCAAAACCGATGCTTGTCTATAAAGACAAGCCCGTTCTTGAACATAATATTTTGCTCTGCAAAAAATACGGAATAACGGATTTATATATAAATCTTCACCATCTTCCTGATGTCATCAAAAATTATTTTGGTGACGGTTCAAAATTCGGAGTGAGTATAAAATATTCATTTGAAGATGAGCTTCTCGGGACTTCAGGCGCAGTAAAAAAAATCGCAAATAATTTCTTGCAAAACAGTAAAGAAGATTTTTTTGTAATTTATGGTGATAATTATTCGGATTTAGATTTGAGCATGCTAAAAAATAAGTTTGACGAAGTAAATCCTCTCGGTGTTATAGGGTTTCATTACCGAGAAGACGTAAGCTCAAGCGGTGTTGCGTTGTTTGATGAGAATTTTAAAATAAAAGAGTTCATTGAAAAACCTAAAACAGACGTTGGTACTAATTGGGTGAATGCAGGTATTTATTATTTCAGTCCTGAAGTTTTAAATTTTATTCCTGAAGGGTATTCTGATTTTGGAAGAGATATTTTTCCTGATTTAATGAAAAAAAATCAGTTTCTTTACGGAGTCTGCTACAAAGACGACGTGCTTTATTTTGATACAAAAGAATTTTATAATAAAAATATTTCATAATATATTTTAATGAACAAAACGATTGGAATAATTGGTTTATGGCATTTGGGAAGTGTGATAGCGGTCAGCTGGGCAAAGCTTGGCTATAAAGTAATCGGATTTGATTACGACAAAAAACGTATTGAAAACTTTAAACAAAACAAACCTCCGATTTTCGAGCCTGGCTTAGAAGATGAAATTAAAGATTTAACAGAAAAAGGATTACTTTCTTTTACCTATAACATAAAAGATTTATCCGAATGCGATTTTGTTTTTCTGACTTATGATACTCCCGTTCGTGATGATGATTCGAGTGATACGAGCATTTTAAAAAAATCTGTCAAAGATGTACGCGGTGTAATGAAAGATAATTCAATCTTGATTGTCAGCTCGCAGTCGCCGGTCGGATATTGTGAGGAATTGAGAAATCTTCTTAAAAAGAAAAATAAAACTTTAGAGCTTGCTTACTCACCTGAGAACTTGCGTCTTGGAGAGGCTATCGAATGTTATTTGAATCCGGGAAGAATTATTCTCGGAACCGCATCAAAAGACACTGAACAAAAATGCATCGAGCTATTCGGTAAAATTACAAACGATATTCTTGCGATGAGTCTCGAAAGCTCCGAAATGGTGAAACACGGAATCAACTCTTTTCTTTCTACGAGCATAGTTTTTGCAAATCACATTGCTGACCTTTGTGAAGAAAAAGGTGCAAATATCACTGATGTTATAAAAGGAATGAAATCCGATGTAAGAATCGGTCAGAAGGCATATCTTGCGCCCGGTATTGGCTTTTCAGGCGGTACCTTAGGACGTGATTTGAAAGTTCTTGAAACCGTTAATAATGAAATGGATGGTTACGCAAAGCTTTTCGGATTTATTCACAAAACAAACTTTGAAAGAAAAAAAGTAATCGTTAAAAAAATCGAAAAGATTTTAAAAAAGCTCAAAGGAAAAAACATCGGTATTCTTGGTCTTACATATAAACCGGGTACAAGTACTTTGCGACGCAGCTTGCCGCTTGAGATTGTTGATTTGCTTATAAAGAGCAAAGCCAAAGTAAAAGTTTTTGACCCAAAAGCTGATTATGCTGAACTTACGTTTAAGCCAAAATTTAAAATCGAGAATAGCATAGAAGCTGTTGCAGATAAATCCGATATACTTGTTATTCTGACTGACTGGCCCGATTTCAAAAATTATGATTGGTCAAAAATAATTTCTTCAATGAACTCAAAGAATTTTTTGGATGTCAAAAATTTTCTTGATAAGAAAAAAATGAAAGAAATCGGATTTAATTTTTATTCGTTAGGTGCAGGTGAAGATTTAAAAAGAGGGAACAAGTGATTTTAAAAGACAAAACAATTATTGTAACAGGCGGTAGCTTGGGCATAGGACTTGCGATTTCAAAAAAATGTGCGCAGGAAGGCGCAACAGTTATTATAGCCGCAAGAAATAAAACCGATTTAGCAAATGCGTTAACAGAGTTAAAACAAATTTCAGATAAACCTCATACATCATATTCACTTAACATCGGCAACTACGAAGAAGTTGTGAAATTTGCTGACTGGTGTAAGTCACAGAATCTTGAAATAAACGGTTTGGTAAATTGCGCAGGTGTTTATGGTCCTATCGGTAAAACAACCGAAGTTGATATGGAAAAATTTACCGAGGCGATTCAGATAAATTTTCTCGGCACTGTATATATGTGCAATGTTTTTGCGCCGGTACTGAAATCAGCTACAAAGAAAAAAATTGTTAACTATTCCGGCGGCGGCGCTGCAACTCCTTTTGCAAATTATTCCGCTTATGCTACAAGCAAAGTTGCAATCGTGAGATTCACTGAAAACTTATCAATAGAGCTTGCCGACGAAAACTTCGACATAAATTGCATTGCTCCGGGTTTTGTGATTACAAGATTGCATGAGCAGACAATTCAGGAAGGTGCAGGCAAGGCAGGCAAAGCATTTTTTGAAGGAACGCAAAAGCAAATGGAAAGCGGCGGTGTTCCTCCTGAAAAAGCCGCTGACCTAACGGCATTTCTGCTTTCTGATGAGTCCGATGGAATCACAGGCAAATTTATTTCGGCACCCTGGGATGCATGGACAGAAAAAGATTTTCAGGATTTATTGAAGTCGGACAAAGATTTTGCGACACTAAGAAGAATAGATAACAAAGGATTTTATAAAAAATAAATATTAGATGAGAGTTGGTATAATTGGCTGTGGATTGATTGGACGTAAACGTACATTAGCTTTGGAAAAAAAGGATGAACTTATTGCGTGCTGCGACACGAATTCAGTAATCGGGAAAAAATTTGCAGATGATTTCAAATGCAAGTTTTATTCTGATTATAAAAAATTAATCGATGACTCAAACTGCGATGCAGTTATTGTTGCAGTTGTGAATAAATACATAAAAAAAATTGTCATTTATGCTTTGAAAAAAGGCAAGCACGTAATCGCTGAAAAACCTCTCGGCAGAAATGCAAAAGAAGCGGAACAGATGATAAAGACTTTAAATGCTGCAAACAAAAATAGAAAACGAAAGCTCGTTCTTAAAACAGGATTCAATCATCGCTTTCATCCCGCATTACTGAAAGCAAAAAGCATTTTTGACAGCGGTGAAATCGGAAAGCTTATGTTCATCCGCGCAGCTTACGGACACGGCGGAAGAAACGGCATGGAAAAAGAATGGCGCGCCTCGAAAGACCTTTGCGGTGGCGGCGAGCTTCTCGACCAGGGCGTGCACATAATCGATTTAAGCCGTTGGTTCGCGGGTGACATTGCAAAAATATTCGGTATTTCCAAAACGAAGTTCTGGAACATGAAAGTCGAGGACAATGCTTTTGTGCACATGACTGCAAAATCAGGCGCAGATGTTCATTTCAATGTAAGCTGGACAAACTGGAAAAATATTTTTTCATTTGAGATTTTCTGTACAAAAGGTTATCTAAAAATTTCAGGTTTTGGTGGAAGCTACGGCAAGGAAACTCTTGAAGTTGGTATCAGAAAATCCGAAGGCGGAAGACCCAACATAAAAAAATATTCATTTCCGAAAGAAGACAAAAGCTGGAACCGCGAATGGCGCGAATTTAAATTGGCAATTAAAGATAACAGACCTGTTTTAGGTGACGGTATCGATGGACTCAAAGCAAATATGATAATCGAGAACATTTATAAATCTAACAAGCTTGGTAAAACTGTAAGTATAAAATAAGAATGATAAAAAATATTTTTTTTGACAGAGACGGTGTAATCAATCACGTAGTTTTCAGAGAGAAGTTCGAAACTGCTCCATGGACTTTTGATGAGTTCAAAATAAGAGAAGACTTCGTTGAGCTTTATGATTCCTTGAAACACAAAGATTATAATATGTTTGTTGTTTCAAATCAGCCCGATGTCATTCGCGGTGATATGAAACAGGAAGAGCTTGACAAAATCACAAAGGTCATAACGGATAAATTTGATTTCAAGGAGATTGTTTACTGCTACGACAGCGAAAACACAAGCTTCAACAGAAAACCAAACCCGGGAATGCTTCTCGGCTTAATCGAAAGATACAATCTTAACCGCGATGAAACCATCATGGTCGGCGATACCTGGAAAGACATTGAAGCTTCACACAAAGCAGGGATAAAAACTATATATATTAAAAATAATTATAATAAGTTAAATTCGTATCTGCCTGATTTCGAAGTTGATACTTTGCACGAAGTTGAAGATATCATAAATAAATTAAACAAAGAGTAAATATAAATGAGTTTTTCTGAACAGTTTCTGAAAGAATCAATCGACATTATAAACAAGCTGGATAAAACCGAGCTTGAAAAAGCTGTTGCTATCTTAAAGCAGACCCGCGAGAACGGCGGAAGACTTTTCATCATAGGTTCAGGCGGCGGCGCAGGTCATGCATCGCATGCTGTCTGCGACTTCAGAAAAATCTGCGGCATGGAAACATACTCTCCATCTGATAATGTATCAGAGCTTACCGCACGTGTGAACGACGAGGGCTGGGACGTTTCTTATGTGAACTGGATTAAAGGAAGCAGATTCAACAGCAAAGATTGTGTTCTGGTTTTTTCAGTCGGCGGCGGAAATGCAGACAAACAAATCAGCATGAATCTCGTGAATGTTATCAAACACGCAAAAGAAATCGGCGCAAAAGTTGTTGGTATTGTCGGGAAGGATGGCGGCTACACAAAAGAAGCAGGTGATGCAGTAATTTTAATTCCGACAGTAAATGAAAGCAGAATCACACCGCACACTGAAGGTTTTCAGGCAATAGTCTGGCATTTAATAGTATCTCACCCTGAGCTACAAATAAACAAAACAAAATGGGAGTCAGTAAGTTGAAAGTAAAAATTTTTGCAGACGGGGCTGAGAAAGCAGGCATGCTGGAGATGTATGCGAATCCGCAAATTTCGGGATTTACTACAAATCCGACATTGATGAAGAAAGTTGGAATAAAAAGCTATGTCGATTTTTCAAAAGATATTTTGTCAAACATAAAAGATAAGCCGATTTCACTCGAAGTTTTTTCGGATGACTTCGATGAAATGGAACGACAGGCGCTCGAAATAAATTCTTGGGGAGATAACGTTTATGTAAAAATTCCGATAACAAACACTAAGCGCGAGTCAGCGGTTAATCTCATAGAAAAGCTTGCTAAGAAAGGCGTTAAGCTGAACATCACTGCTATAATGACCGTTCAGCAGGTGAAAGATATTTTACCTGCATTGAAGCACAGTCCCGCTTCGTATGTTTCGGTTTTTGCGGGAAGAATTGCAGATGCCGGCGTTGACCCTATTCCCATTATGAAAGAGGTTGTTGAGCTTTTGAAGCCGTATCCGCAAATGGAATTAATCTGGGCAAGTCCGCGTGAGTTGCTTAACATAGTTCAGGCAGATGGAATCGGATGTCATATCATTACCGTTACAAATGACATTCTGAAAAAACTCCCGACACTCGGAAAAGACCTTGATGAATTTTCACTCGATACCGTTAAGATGTTTTATGATGATGCAAAAGCTGCAGGATATAAAATTTAAATAATCCAATTGAATCTGAAAAATAAAACATCATTTTATTTATTTTTAACCGGATTTCTTTTTTTAGTTACTTCTATTTCTTTTTCTCAGCAGGATTTGACTCCCGTTCAGGATAATGTTTACATTTTTCTTAAACGTATGCAATTGCAAGGATTGATTCCTCAATACAATTCTTCAAATCTTCCTTTATCACGCAATCAAATCTCGAATTTTTTAAAACAGATTGGCTTCCAAAAAAGTAAATTAGCAAACACTGATAAAAATATTCTGGACGAATATTTAGTTGATTATAGTTACGAGCTTACAGGTAAAGTAAAAGCAGAAAATATTCTCCAAGGAGGCAATATTTTAAGCAACAAAAATAAATATTTATATTATGATGCCGATTCTTCTAATTCGCTTTTCACAAATTTATATTTCGGTGTAAACCAAAAAGTCGGTAACGGCGATTCGCTCGGGAATCATAAAATTACTTTAGGTGAAGCAGGAATTGTCATTCGCGTAACGTTCAGAAATATTCTCGGATTTTATTTGAAGGCAACAAACGGTGAAAAGCTAATAGGCGATTCCGCCGATATTCAATTTGCAATCAACAACGACATAAAATATAAAGCAAATAATAAATTTGTTCTTGAAAAGAAAAACTTCGATTCTTTCAGAGGATATTTGCGTTATGCACCTAAAAATGATGAGTGGATATCTGTGATGATTGGACGTGAACAGATAAATCAGGGATTTGGATATATGGATAAATTATATTACTCGAATAATACAATACCGTTTGATTTGGTTAAGCTTGATTTGAACTTCAAAAAAGTAAATTACTCTTTCAGCTTCGGTTCGTTAAAAGGAGATTCGCTCGGCCGGGACATTCCGACAAAAATAATTGCATCGCATAGATTAAACTTAAACTTATTTGAAACTTTTAAGCTAGGTTTTTTTGAAAGCATAGTTTCAACAGCTACACCGTTTAGCATAACATATCTTAACCCGATTAGCTTTTTAACATCGGCAGATTTAAACACAGGTCAGGCAAGCACGGAAAGCAGTAATACAAGCTTGGGACTGGATTTTGAATACATTCCTGTAAAAAATCTGGGCTTGCAATGGACGTTTTTAATCGATGACATAAATCTGAAAACGGTGTTCAAAGATGATTCGACATATAACGATAATAAATTTGGTTATCAGCTTGGAATATTTTGGAATGATGCTTTCACCTTACCCGGCTTGACATTCACAACTGAATACACTCGTCTCGACCCGTTTGTTTACTCTCATAGAAGCAACAAGAGCAATTACACAAACTGGGCTTTGCCGCTTGGACACCACATTGAGTCCAACTCAGATGAAATTGCGGGAGAACTTCAGTATTTTATCTCAAATAGATTTAATGTAAAATTAAGATACGGCTACACAAGGCACGGCTCGGGATTTATTCTTGACAGCTTGGGAAATCTCGTTCGTAACTTCGGTGGAGACATAAATTTTGGTGAAGGAGACCAGACAGTTCCTGTAAAAAATACTTTTCTACAGGGATACAGAATTAACAGCAATAATATTTCATTTTCACTTAATTTCCAACCGTTGAAACAGTTGTTTATAGACTTAAATTTTCAGTATTGGTTATCTGATTATGTTTACAAAAACCAAAAGTATAAAGATTTTTATTTTAACGGATATTTTTATTTCTACATTTAATGGGTAAATTTTCCTTAAATAAAATTGTAAAGCTGTTTCTGGAAAGCAAATATGTTTTCTTTCTGACCGTTTCGGATAAAATATTTTTTTTTTGCTTTTTCTCATCTTTGCCCGCTTCTATCCCGTCGATGATTACGGAATAATCATCTCATCGTTTGCATTATCCAACATTGTAATTCTCTTCTTTGACTTCGGGCTCCCGATTTATCTGCAAAAAACCATTGCGCAGGATGCAAAAGCTTCGACTGACTTAGTTTATGCTTCCGTTAAAATAATTTTTTATTCTTTCCCTGTTTATATATTAATAAGTTTTATTTCATTTCTTATTATTTATCCGTTCTTCAGTCCGCTTCTTGTTATTGAGATTGTTTTGATAATTTTCTTGTCGAATTTCATTAACCTCTTCAGCAAAATTTTATTTGCAAAAAATAAATTTAAAGAACTGTTTTATGTTCAAAACATCATAAGATTTGCAATTCTTTTATGCGTATTTTTGGAAACGCTTCTGCTTGATTTCCAGATTGAGTTCAGTCTTGGTTTTTATCTTATCGGCAACCTCATTTTAACTCTTTACTTATTAGTATTTGTAATTAAATCCTTGCAGACTAAATATAGATCCATTCCATTCAAATCAGTTATTAAAATTTTAAAAATATCTTTTCCACTTGCGCTTGCAGTGCTTTTTAATTTTCTTTATGATAAAATTGATATTGTGCTTATTTCAAAATTCACAAATTTTTATGAGACGAGTTATTACAGCGTCGGATACGGTCTTTATAAATCGGCAACTTTAGTGTTTGCGTTTTTATTAATTGTCGGCTTAAACAAAGCATCGAACTTAAGCTCTAATAAAACAGCTCTAAAGATTTTATTCAATAAATACGCTTCTCTATTAATATTTATATCCATAATTCTTAACTTAATACTATTCTTTGGAGGTGGAACAATAATTTCTATAATTTATACCGATAAGTTTGCTGCCTCTGATTTTGTCATAAAAATTCTTTCATTTGCGGTATTGGGTATCAGCTTAAATAATCTGACTGGTGTTATTCTTAACGGAATCGGTGACTTTAAGGGCAACATGTATGTAACCCTGATCGGACTTGTGATAAATGTTTTACTTAATTTAATTTTTATTCCTCAATATGGAATTGCAGCGGCTGCTGTAATCACGCTGATAACGGAGTATTTTATTTTCTTCGGAGGATATTATTTATTAAACAAACATTGGCGGGAAGCTCCTGCCCAAGCATAATGCCTACATCTAACTGGCAAAATATTTCTTATAATATTGAGTTAATCAGGAAGATTAACCCTCAGACAATTCTTGATGTTGGAGTCGGCTTCGGAAGATGGGGCATCTTAATGCGCGAATTTCTTGAAGTATGGGATAACAATAATTATAAAGGAGAATGGAAAAGAAGGATCGATGGCATAGAAATTTTTCCGGATTATCTGAAACCATACCATTCATATTTTTATAATAATATTTATACTCAGGATGCATATGATTTTTTACGTGAGACAAAAAATCAATATGACTTAATAAATTTCGGCGATGTTATAGAACATTTTACCAAAGACAAAGCTTATGAAATTATGAAGCTTGCTCTTGAGAAGGGAAAGTATTCTCTCGTTAATATTCCGATAGGAACCAACTGGCAGCAGAAATGCGACTATAATGAATATGAAAATCATTTGAGCAGCTGGGAGATTTCCGATTTTGATTTTCTTCAGCATAAGAAAATGAAGATTTTCAAAGATTACGTTGAACGTAAATTTGCAGTTATTTTATTTTCAAACGAGAAAATTAATCTTAGGAAATATGATATTGAGCACGCTAAGAATATTTTAAAATATAAATTAGGTCTAAAAGATTTTATTGAGAAAATTAAATCGAAATAAAACCGAAGTAATCTTTGCAGGAACGTTTAATCCTCAGGAAAAACTTTCCGGCTCAGAAAAAGTAGCGAAGAGAATATTTGAAGCTTATACAAAAAATCATCAGTCCGTTTTTATAGATTATTTTCTCGACGGTAAAAAATATGGTATTATAAAAAAACTATTCGGACACGAACTGGTTCAGGAAGTGAATGGCAGTCCGGTGTTAAAAACAGGGATTTTCAAGCTGATTTTGACTGTTTTGAAATGCAGGCCTCGTATTATCCACCTTATTACATATGAAAGATTCTATTCTATTTTATTTTTTTTAAGACCATTATTTCGCTATAAAATAATTTATAATGTGCATGGTATAAGAATTTATGAGAATGAAATTAATGGGTCGAGCATATCGACTTCATTGAAACATAAGGATAAAACCTGCGAGAAATTAATTTTTAAGCGTTCTGATAAGCTCTTATTTTTATCGCAAAACTCTTTCAACTTAGCTTCGAAATATTATCAATTGAATAAAGCTAAAACTCAATTTATCAAAAACGGTGTCGATGAAATTTTTCACAAAATATCCGTGAATAAGAATTTCAAAAATAATGTTTTGAAAATTGTTTTTGTCGGAGAAGTCATAAATAAACTAAAAGGTTTTGATTTCTTGCTTAACGCATTGCGAAAACTAAATTTTTCGGTAGAGCTGTATGTCATTAGTGATTCAAGAATTGAAACGAGTAACTCAGAGAAACTTATACTTACATTTCATAAAAGAATGGATACTGTTGATTTTGCTAATTTTCTAAAAGACAAAACGGTATATGTTTCTGCAAGTAAAAGCGATTCGTTTTCAATAACAGCAGTTGAGTGTATGTCGGCAGGGCTAATTCCAATCTTAACCAACCAAACAGGAAGCTCAGAATTAATTGATAACAATGTTAATGGGTTTGCATTTAATTTTAATGACGAAAATTCTCTAATAAATATTTTAATTGAGCTAAACGGAAATCAAGAATTACAAAACCGCATTTCATCCGAATCAAAGAAAATATATAATGAATTAAGCTGGACTAAAGTCTGTGAGTCATATGTGAAAATTTATGAAAATATGCTATGAATCTGACAGTTTTAATGCCTGTATATAACGGAGGTGAGAAGACAAAATTTGCAATAAAAAGCATATTAAAACAGACTTATAAAGACTTTGAGTTTTTGATTGTCAATGACGGCTCAACCGACATTACCGAAGAAGTAATTTTATCATTTAAAGATTCCCGGATAAATTATAAAAAAATTGAGCACTTGGGGATTTCAAATGCGTTGAATTATGGAATTAATAATTCTTCAGGCGATTACATTGCCCGTATGGATGGCGATGATATTTCGCTTCTTAGCAGATTGGAATTGCAAGTGCAAGAAATTAAAAAAGATTCATCAATTTCGATTTTATCAAACTGGTATGCTCATATGAAGAATTATAAAGTTTTCAGAGTCGTGCAAACCCCTTTATCAAATGAACAAATCAAAAGAGATTTATTAAAGCAAAGCGTTATCTGCCATGCTTCAAGCATTTTAAAAAAGTCTGACATAATAAAAATTGGATTGTATAATCCCGAATATGAGGGTCTTGAAGATTATGAACTATGGCTTCGCGGATTAAACGAATTTACTTTCAAAAATATTCCGCAGGTGCTGTATTGCGTTAATGATTACGGAAAAAAAGAAATTAATAAAAATAACAAACAAATTTTATTTGATTTAACGAACAAATATTTATCGCTTTATGGCAGTGCTGAAACGAAATTTGATTCGACATATCTTTATGGAAATAAGGAGCAGCTTCGTGGATTGAAACTTCCGAAGTTAAACCTGAAATATTTGTTTCGTTATTTTTACAGCTTTATGCCCAAATTTATTTACAATAAAAAAATTGACTTATGGCTTTATTGGAGAATGTTAATTTTAAAAACGATGTTTTCGAAGCAAAAATCTGAAATTAACAAAGAAATTAAAGAGATAATATCAAATTGAAAACAAACCCTAAATCTCTTTTAAAATATTTTCTTTATCTCAATATCATTTTTCTTCTTATATATATATTATTTTTGAAAAATTATTTATTAGAAAAAATAGAATTAACTCAAGAGGAACCGGATTATATTTTTTATTTTGGAATATTCAATAATCTCGAAATTGCAATAATCAGCTTTTCAATATTTTTAATTGTAATATTAATATTATGGGACAAAATAAAAAAATTGATTATTTCAGTAACTAATATAAATAAATTCTTTATCTATTTATTAATAGGAGTAACATTTTTGAAAATATTGCTTCTTACATTTGTTCAAACCCTGCCGTTTAGTGACGCGGACTTATATGTAAACCTGGCAAAACGCTTATATGAAACGGGATCATATTTAAATAATAGTGGTGATTATTCTGTTTACTTTCCGGTAGGATACCCATTTATATTGAGCATATTTTTTAGAGTATCCTTGGATCCTGTATTAGTAGGAAAGATATTTAACATTATTATTTTTAGTGGAACCCTGATAATACTCTACAATCTATTTAAATCTAAATTAAATAAAAACCAACTCATAATTTTTCTTATAACTTTTGCATTTTTACCGAACAATTTTTTCAGTTCAAATGTTTTAATGACAGATTATCTGTTCTTATTTATGGCTTGGCTGATTTTCTTTATAGTACTTAGAGAAAAAATTAAATTTCCTCATTTGATCATTATAGGCATCCTAATCGGTTTAACGGCTTATATTCGACCTCTTGCATTAGCTTTTCCGTTACTATTTTTATTGTATTTTATAAAATTTGATAAAAAATCGGTGATTCTTAAATTTGGAGTAATCGCAATTTTTATGCTTCTTGTAATTCTTCCATGGATTTTGAGAAATTATAATTTATTTGATTCTATAATAGTAGTATCTGCAAATACAGGAACAAACTTTTTAATAGGAAATCATGTAAACGCAAACGGGGGTTACAATTTTGATACTGCTTCTTTTCCGTCCGCTAAAACCGAAGTTGCTGAAGACAAAATAGCATTTCAAAAAGGTTTAGATGATATTTGGAATAACCCTGTAAAATCAATTTTAAGAACTCCGGTAAAAATTTTCAGAGCATACTATAGATTTGACAGTTCATTCATCTGGACTTTTAAAAAAACAAATAATCAAATTCCTGATATTATATTAAGCATATTTTTTTATTTTTCAAATGCACTGTTCTTTTTAATTTTATTTTTCAATTTTTTCTATGTTTTGAAAAAAGGAATAAAAATTAATTCGAAGTTTAATTACTTGATGGCTTTGTTTTATGGATATACATTACTCTTAATGATTGTGTTTTTTGGCAGCGACAGGTTCATTATACCGGTAATTCCAATTCATATTTTTTTGTTTACAAAATATTTTTTTAACGGTAAAGAAAATTATGAGCTTGCTTAGTGTGTTAATGACTACATATAACTCAGGTAAATATTTAAAAGAATCGATAAACAGTATTTTGAATCAGGACTATAAAGACTTTGAGTTAATAATCGTTGATGATTTTTCAGAAGACAATACAATGAATATCATTGAAAGTATTAATGACAAAAGAATTAAGCTTTTTAAGAACAGTAAAAAAGGCAGAGGTAATGCTTTAAATTTCGGATTGAATGTATCAAATTCAAAATATATTGCTTTGAATGACTCCGATGATATTTCTGTACCGTTTAGATTGTCAACTCAGCAGAATTATTTAAAAAATAAACCTGATAATTTTGTTGTGTCAACAAATTTTGCATGCTTCAGAAACAACAAGTTATTGTATGAGATACAAAACCCCGAGCATTCTAAAGATATAAAAAAAAGCTTAGCAAAACATTGTAGAATTATGAATTCTGGTGTTATGTATAACAGAGAACATATTCTCAAATCCGGCGGATATGAAAATGTTTTAGCAGAAGATTATATGCTGTGGTTGAAAATAATGAATGACACGGAATTTTATAATATTCAGAATGTATTAATGTTTGTGCGGTTAGATGAAAATTCATTGTCTGTAGTTAATCAAAAAAACTTTAAGGAGAAAAATAAAGCCGTATATGATATTCAGGGTAAGAGTATTGATTATTCTGTAGAAAGTAAAAATAGTTCAGAAAAAGAATTAAATATTCTGAAAGGTTGGAGGGAATATTTTTACGGTACACCTCAAAATGCGCGTAAATACTGGCAAAAAATAGGTTTTAAAATTTTTAATCTAAAAATATTGTTTGCATATGTATTAACATATTTTCCTGAAAGTTTTGTTGTAAAATTTAAATCTTTTATGCTAAGGTATAGAATTGAATATTATTTAAAATATTTTTCTCAAAAAAACAGCACATTGAGAAAATTATTTAAGCAAACATTAAATAGTGTTCGATGAATATTCTGCATTTAAATAATCAGCTTAATCTTGCCTGCGGAGTATCAAATTCCATTTTTAATCTTGCTTACACAACACGTAATAAATACAAACATCATTTCCTTGCATTAACCGAAGATGCAAAAGAAAAATTCAATAAAGCAGGTTTTTATCCCGAGCTTTTTCCTCATAAAAAAATCAGTTTATTTAATTCATATGATACAATAAAATTCATAACAAACTATTGTGATAAGAATAAGGTTGACATAATTCATTCGCATCACAGAACGTTTGATGCTTTAAGCTTTTTGGTTAATAAGGTAAGAAAAACAAAAACTATTGTAACCGTTCATAATATCAGGTATGATAAGAAATTTATAAGTTACAGCTCGGATAAAATTATTGCTGTCAGCAAATATGTAGCTGAGCATTTGCAAAATCATTATAAAAAAGACGATGCAAAAATCGAGATCATTGAAAATTTTATAAATAAAGATTTTATTAAAATCACTCAATATCCCGATTTTATAAGAGCTTCCCTTAAATTAAAACAAACTGATTTTGTGTTATTATATGCCGGCAGATTTAGTGAAGAAAAGGGAATTGATATATTAATTAATGCTTATGAATCATTAAAAGAAAAATTTTCGGGAATGAAGCTGGTTTTAATCGGCGGAGGTCCGGAAGAAAATTATTATAAACAACTCAACCATGAAAAAAATTTAGATATAATATTTTCTAAACCTGTTGAAAATATTTTTGATTACCTGAATATTGCTGATCTTGTCATTCTTCCTTCACGTGATGAAGCTTTTGGGAATATCATATTAGAAGCAGGATATCTAGAAAAAATTTTCATTGGTTCCGAAATCGGTAATATCAGAAATTTCATACAGGATAAAAAAAATGGACTGCTGTTTCAATCCGGAAATTATCTTGACCTTGCTGAAAAAATTCAGCATGCATACATAAATTTTGATAACCTGAATCAAATTGGAATTAACCTGAAAAATTCTCTCATGGATAAATTTGATGAGCAAAAATTTGTTTTAAAAATTCAAAATTGCTATGAGCGGTAACGGTTATATTTTTAATAAGCTCATATTTAATGAGGATGATTTATTTTCTCTCGTTCATAAATCTGTTCAGCAGCCGGGAAGTTTTCTTCTTACATATTTTAATCAATTTTGTTTTAATGTTTATATTAAAGATAAAAAGTATAAAGATATAATTGATAAATTTTTTTATGTTTATAAAGATGGGTTTGGTATTTATTGCGCATTTAAATTACTAAAAAAACAGAAGTTAAATAAGTTTAACGCATCTGATTTAAATCTTAAATTATTGCAATTGTTTTCAAGATTAAATTTAAAGATATTCGTTGTCGGCGGCAATTTTCAGCAAGCGCAATTGAATGAAAATTTCATTTCGCTCGGAGCAAATTTAGCCGGATATGAAAACGGTTTTTTTGAAACAAATGAACTCGGGTCAGTTGCGGAACATATTAAAAAAAGCGGGGCAGATGTAATTTTTCTTGGAATGGGGGTTCCGCTTCAAGAAAAGGTTGCTCTTGAATTGACAAAATATCTGAAGAATCCCAAAATTATTTGTGTAGGAAATTTTTTTGAGTTTTTAACCGGAAACATAAAACGAGCCCCGCAATATTTGCGCAATAGCGGTTTTGAATGGGTTTATAGATTGTCAAAGGAACCAAAACGGTTATGGAAAAGGTATATAATTGGAATCCCTTTGTTTGTTTATCATATTTTAAAAATTAAGTTCGGCAAAGAACACACGCAATAATATACGATTGAGAAATAATTTTATGAAGTTTTTTTTCAGCTCTGCATTTTTATACTTTCTTTTTTTATCAGGCAGCATATCAGCTCAGAATCCAAACTGGATAACACCAAATAAGCTTTACATTAAGCTCTCAATTACAGAAGACGGTATTTACCGCATAGATAAATCCGATTTTACAAACCTGAGCATTAACACATCAAACATAGACCCAAGGACAGTAAAAGTAATTTACAAAGGTGCTCAAATTCCTATTTATTTCGAAGGTGAAAACGATGGCGTATTCGGTGATAACGATTATTTTGATTTTTTTGCTCAGAGAAATTATGGAGGTCCGACAAATTATCTCGACGGTTATAGTTTTCAGCTAAAATATACAACCAACGAATATTATAATGAATATTCAGATACAAATGCTTACTGGATTGACTGGGGCGGTGACAACGGCTTGCGTTATAACATCGTGAACTCACAGAATAATTTAACTCTTTATGATAAACAGTATTATTTAAAAAATTATCATTTCGAACAGGATAAGATTTACAGTCTTGGTGAAAAAATAAACCCGACAGATTTCAGAATTTTTAATACAGAAAGAGTTCAGGGTGAAACTTGGTATTGGAAACAACTGACAGACGGAACATCTCAAAAAGATTCTGCTGCTAATCCTAATTTTTTTAGTTCTCCGCAAAACTTATGCGAAATGAGATTGTTTATTTACCCCAATTCGCTTGATACACATAAATATAACATAAGAGTTAATTCCCAGACTGTATCACAGATTAATAAGATTTCTTATAACCGTTTAGACACTACAATTACATTTCCTTCAAACATTTTAACTGGTTCGACAAATAATGTGTTTGAAGTTTTTTATACTCACGGTTCATCAAACCCGAATATTTTCGGAAATGTTTATTTTGATTTGATGTCATTAAACCTGCCTATTTCATTTACGTTTGATAATAACCGTATCAGTTTTGAAACAAAAAGCACAGATACCACAAGAAGAGTCTTTAAGATAAAAGGATTTAATGGCGCAAATCAGGTTAATATATATGACGTCAGGAATAATCAGCGTATAGTTAATTATTCCGTAAGTGGTGACACCTTAATTTTCAGCGGAAAGCAGAACGGAAAGTTTTTTGTTGAGAACAAAACAATTACAAAAAAACCTGTAAAGCTGAGAACAAGAATGGTAACCAATCTTGTAAGCAATCAGGCAAATTATATTGTAATATATCACAAACTTTTTGAATCACAGGCAGAGCTTCTTAGAGCGCATCGCCAGTCTTATGATACTCTCATTGCAAAAAAAATAGACATCGAAGACGTGATGGATGTTTTCAATTATGGAATTGATAATGCAATTGCAGTAAGAAACTTTGTGAGAAATGCTTATGCAAACTGGCAGGCACCGAAGCTTAAATACATTTGCCTGTTTGGCAGAGCATCGCTTGACCCGAAGAAAAATGCATCGAACACAGTTTATTATAAAAATTACATACCCACTTATGGTAATCCGCCTTCCGATGGTTACTTTGCTAACATAAACGCAACCGGATATAAATATTTCCAGCAGATTCCTGTCGGCAGAATTCCTGCATATGATATTGATGAAGCAAATAATGCAGTCGAGAAAATCATTGCATACGATAACGAAAGAAACAACTTCAGCAGTTGGTGGAAAACTTCGGTGTTTATAACGGGTGGACTTGACTCAAACGAACAGAACAGCTTTAAAAGTACTTCGAACAGCATGATAAATACTTACATGGCAGGGAATCCGTTAAGATTAAGTTCAAAAAGAATTTATCGTGATGATGACGGAAGCGGTATAACTTTTGCCTTTTCAGATTCGATTAAAAATAGCTTCAATGAAGGAGCGATGTTCATGAATTATATCGGGCACGCCGGAAACGGCACCTGGGATAATGGTCTTGAAAATCCGAATATCATAAACAACGGGAACAAACTTCCCGTGCTCTTTAGCATGACCTGCTTCACAGGAAAAAATTCAATTCCGGAAGATAGAGGATTCGGTGAAAAGTTTATTTATCTTCCTGATAAAGGCGCAATCGGTTTTATTGGAAATACCGGCTGGACTTTTGCTTCTTCGGGAATTTTTATGAACCAGAAATTTCTTGAATCATTCAAAGGCGGTTCAAGAAGAGTGGGGGATATGTTCAGGTTTGCATCCGTTTCGGATTCTCTCAATTCAAGTTACCCCTCAATCTTTACAGTTAATACTTATAATCTTTTGGGAGACCCTGCTTCCAAAGTTTTAATTCCCAATCATCCTGAGTTCGTTATCAGACCTGCGGATTACTCGCTGTCAAATCCATTCCCTGCGGTCGGTGAGCAATTTACGATTTATGCTTATCCGAATAACTATGGTATTAATGCCGACTCATGTAAAATCAGCTTTCAGCTTTTTAAAAATAATGCACTGCAGAATGAATACGATACTATCATAAGAAACTTCGGATATTACAGAGACACAGTCAGCTATGGCTTGTCCATAAACACAAACGGATATTATAAAATGAAAGTTACGGTTGATTCCGATAACTGGTATCCTGTCGAATATAAACCTAATAACACAATCACGTTTGATATTCCTCTGAGAAATATTTCTTATGTGCCGTTAAAGCCATATCCCAATTCAATTATAAGAACCGATTCGGTCGAATTTGTCGGAATAAATCCGAATGTGAATCCTTATTCAAATAACGTAAAAGTCTATTTGCAGCTTGATACTACTTCAGGTTTTACCTCTCCTATGACATATTTCAAAACAGTTACGGGAGACATAAAAACAAAATTCAAGCTCGAAATTCCATACAAAACCGAAAATAAAATTTATTTCTGGCGGATGAATGCGCTGATTAACAATATTGATTCTTCCGGCTGGTCACCTGTTCAAAATTTTGTTTACTCAAACAGTTTAAGCAAAGACAATTCAGCGGCAGATTCACTTGTTTCCGTCATTGGTATGAATCCAAAACAATTTGAGAAAAGTGAAATAAACAATTTGCAATATACCGGTAACGGATTTGAGTTGAATACTTATGAAGGAAATCTGCGCGTCCGTTCCTATGGAAACCGCGGTGAGGCAGCAACTGAATTCGAGTTTAACGGAAGCATAATAAGAATAGATGATGTAACACGTTTTGCAGCGGGATTGTTTATTTTAAAGCTGAATAAGTTTACAGGTAATTTTATTGAATTCAAAAACGTTAGGATGAGCACCGCTCAATCGTCAGATTCACTGGTTAATATACTCAATACTTTTGATACCACACACATTCTTATGATTGCCAAAGCACATTTTACTCCTGGACAAAATTTTGAGTTAAGCCCTGCTGCATTGGATAAGCTTCATCAGCTTGGCAGTGAATATGCAGATTCAATTGGTTCATTTGGATATTACAATCAGTGGAGTTTCTTATCGTATAAAGTAAATAACCAGAACATAACAAGCGAAGCATACTGGCGCAACGGAACGTTTTGCCAATATCCCGTTGAGCCGGGAACATGTTATGCCGAGTGCACAAAACTTAGAAATTTCTCCGATACTGCGGGATATATTTCAAAAATGATTTCTCCCTCAAATAATTGGATTAATCTAAGCTGGGCGCAGGAGCTTAACAATACATATGATTCGGTAAAATTTGATATATATGGTATCAACCGCGACAATAAGCAGGTAAATTTGTTCTCAAATGTTTCAAGCAATAACTCGTTTGATTTGTCATCAATAAATTCTTATGATTATCCGTCTCTTCTTTTAAGAGCAAATTTAAAAATTGATTCGACATCAACCGAATCTCCCGTATTAAACAACTTCAAGTTGTCATTGGTGCCTCCGGCTGAACTTATTCCCGATAATTATTCTTTTCAGTTATCTGATACTGCCGTTCAGGAAGGTGATACCATTAATATAAAAATAAAATATCAGAACGTCGGTTACATAAATATTAAAGATTATATCGCAACCTGGTATGTTTACAACAAAGGCAAGATAACCGATTTGAAAGTTGATACTGTAAATACTTTTGCGTTTATCGATTCGGTTTATCAGTCTGAAATTGCTTTCAATACAGCCGGATACAGCGATACGGTAAATATTTATTTTGATGTTACTCCGTTTAATAATCAGAATGAGTTTTTTACTTATAATAATACTGCCGTAACATCCGTTTTTGTTCAGGGTGATTCGCTTCAGCCGGAAATGGAAATTACCTACAACGGCATCGAAGTTCAGAACGGCGATTTCATTCAGTCAAAACCCGACATTAATATTGATTTTTTTGATGATTCACGTTTGGTAATCACAGGCATTGATACGTCACTCGTAAGAATAAAGCTTAACGGACAATTCATTCCTTATTATATAAACTCAACTCCAAATCCTGAGCTGCAATTTATCATTCCTGACGATTATAAACTTCTCGCTAAGATAATTTACAAGCCGATACTTACAAACGGAAACTATAGGTTTGAATACATAGCAAAAGATAAATCAGGAAATCCCGGCGATACGGTGAAACACTCGCTTAGTGTGGATGACAACTTAAAAATCCTTGACCTTACGAATTATCCGAACCCGATGAAAAACGAAACGAGCTTTATGTTCAGCTTGCGCGGAGGAGTTAATCCCGGAAGATGCACGATTAAAATCTACACTGTTGCGGGAAGACTTGTAAAGCAGATTTCAGCAAATGCCAACATCGGCTACAATCAGATTCCGTGGGATGGCAGAGATTCAGACGGCGACAACATGGCAAACGGAGTTTACTTATATAAAATGATTATCGAAGGCGACTCAAAAATCGAAACCTCAACTCAAAAACTGGTGATATTGAAGTAAAATTATCGTTAAGCATAAACCGAAGTCATTCCCGCGAAAGCGGGAATCCCAATACTAAATTTCACTTCTTCAACTCCGTTTCAATTGCGCTGACTATCTCTTCACTCTCGGGTTTTGTCTTATTATGAAACCTTCCGACAACGTTACCGTTTTTATCGACTAAGAACTTTTCAAAGTTCCATTTCACATCACCGCCGGGAGCAAAGTTTATCATTTTTGCATACAATGGATTTTTGTTGTCACCTAAAACTGCTATCTTGTCAAATAACGGAAACGAAACTTTATATTTGTTTTCACAAAAAGTTCTTATCTCGTCATTGGTTCCCGGTTCCTGCTCGCCGAAATCATTGCATGGAAATGCAAGTACTTCAAATCCCTTTGCATTATATTTCTCATAAATCGCTTCAAGCCCTTCATACTGCGGAGTGTTGCCGCAATATGTCGCAACGTTCACGATGAGCAAAACTTTTCCTTTATAATACGACAAAGAAACTTCCTTGCCGTCCATGTCTTTAACTTTAACGTCGGATATGTTAATTGTATCAGTCATATTTTGTAAAGTTGAATTATAATTATTCTCGGCTTTTGAACACCCAAGCAGAGCAAAAATTGTTAATATAAAAATTATTGTTTTCATAAAAATTTTATGTTCCTTCTAAATTAAGTTTTCCCAAAGTTTTCTCTGATTTAGCAATAACCACGCATGCAAGCGAATCGGCAATAACGTTAGGGACAGTTCTGCACATATCAAGCAATCTGTCAACACCAATAATCAATGCAATACCTTCTTCGGGAACCCCTATAGACTTTAACACAATAATCAGCATAATAAGTCCGATACCCGGCACAGGCGCAGTCCCTATTGCTGCGAGAGATGCAGTTAAAACAATTGTAAGTTGCTGTGTTAAACTCAAATCAAATCCGTAAACTTGCGCAATGAACATTGCTGCAACCGCCTGATAAAGCGCTGTTCCGTCCATATTTATTGTTGTTCCAAGCGGTAAAACGAAGCTCGCTATTTTATTCGGAACACCTAATTTCTTCTCGCAAACCTCCATTGTAACAGGCAGAGTTGCGGCTGATGAGCTTGTCGAAAACGCAACTGCTATTACCTGTCTTTGAGTTTTGAAAAAATCTATTACTGACATTCGTGTAAATGCTTTCAGAAGCAAAGGATACTCGACAAAAGTTAAAATTGTTAAACCTAAAATTACCGTAAGAGAATACAAGAGCAAAGTTTGCAGTATATTAAACCCAAACTCCGATACAGTTGCAGCAATTAAAGTAAACACTGCATAAGGTGCGATATACATGACTTTTTCCACAAGCACAATTAATGCTTCCGAAAGCCCGCTGAAAAAATTTATTACGGTGGCTGATTTATCTTTGGGAATCTGCGTGAGAAAAATTCCTATCATTATTGAAAAGAAAACTATCTGAAGAAAATCCCCGTCAGCAATTGCTTTGAAAGGATTTTTTGGAACGATGTTCACAAGAAAATCAACAATGTTCAGTGAAACATTCTGGTCGATTCTCGTTTTCGCTTCATCCTGAAAAGTTTCCATCAGCCTGTCCCGCGTTTCAGGAGGCATTGATGTTCCCGGCTGAATAAGATTAGCAAGCGTCAGACCGATAGTAATTGCAATCACCGCAGTCAAAGCATAAAACCCGATTGTCTTCCCGCCGATTTTTGCAATATGTTTTAAATCCGATAAGGAGGCAGCTCCGACAATAAGCGATGCGAGAACAAGCGGAACAGCAATCATATTCAAAAGGCGTATGAATAAATCTCCAAGCGGCTTAAAAACCATCCCGATTGTTTTTACTTTTTCAATTGCTGCAATGTTTTCAAAATTATCCGTTCTTCCGTCAGGATATTTAACAAAAGCTCTTAATGCTGCCTTTTCTTTTGAAGTTTTAAAATATTTAATTATGGAAATCTGAGCATCATTGCCATAAGTTTTGACAAGCGAATCACCTTTGAAGAAACTAAACTCCTGCCAATTCTGAATTTCAAATTCATTCCCGCTGCTTATAACTTCAAGCTTGTGCGGACTGATTGCGAAGATAGAACCAAATACCGCGCCGAGAATTAACCCGATTACTATCTGTGTATGTAAGGCAATCTTAAATTTTTTCTTCACCGGTTTTTTTGATTAGTGAACTATAAAAAATTGAATGTTGATTAACCAAAGCTGCTGAAAATTCTTTTTCTTATATATTGAGCAATGAATAACAAAATAGCCGAGCCGACACCTATCACAATCGTCAGAACCCAATAATCAAAGCTCAGGTAAGAAATTTCATAGAACTTTTTCAGAATGTTTATTACCACAAAATCCCAGTTCGTAGCCGCTAAAAACAGATAAATGAAAATAATTAATAATCCGTAAATTAAATATGTATTATTATTTTTGTCCTCATTATGAATTGCAACCGAATAAAAATTAGCAATCGATGTTATGATCATCGTTGTCAGCAAAATCATCTGGTCTTCAGTCTCATTTATTGTAAAGTACATACCGGATATGTATGTACCTAAATATCCCGCTACAACTATTATCAAAGCGGAAATCAAAACAAAAGAAAACAATTCTCCAAGAAAGTTTTTCGGACGAGTAGTGTTGGAATTTTTTAATGCAATTATGAATGACGGAAGCCCTATTATAAAAATGTTTATTAACGCAATTCTTCGGGGTGTGAGTGCAAACTCAAGAAGAAATATCAGACTGAATAATGTTGTATAAATAACAATGAAGTTCTTTGTAAGGAATAGTTTTGAAATTGCCGTTACAGTATTGACAATTTTATTTCCCTCATTAAATATTTCAGGCAGAAGAGAAAATTTATTTTTCAGCAATACGATATCCGCAATCTCTTTTGTTATCTGGCTTCCTTCCTCCATCGCAATACCCATATCGGCTTCCTTGATTGCAGGCAGGTCATTCACGCCGTCGCCTATCATTGCTGTATAAATCTTTTCTTCTTTCAGGCATTTGATGATTCTTAGCTTGTGCTCGGGCTTTAATCTCGCGAAAATTTGATTTTTTAAAACAGCAGTTTTAAAATCAGCATCGTTAAGCTTTTCCAGTTGACCTCCGGTAATCATCTCATCGTCATTTATCTCCCAGCCGATTCTGCTTGCAATCGCCTGCACCGCATAAGGCGCATCACCTGAAAGAATTTTAAAGCTTATTCCGTTATCCCTGAACAAATTTATTGCATCCATCACGTCATCGCGTACCTGATCGGAAATCGACATAATGCAAAATGGAGTTATCTCAAGACTGTCTAAGTATTCCTGCGAGTTCTCAAAACTGTTTTTATTGGTTACCTCACCAAACAATAAATTTCTGTAAAGTTTTAAGTTATTTTTATCAAAAAGTTCTTTTGAATAATTTTTTGATTTTTCATCAAGTCGCTCAACAAGAATATCATAAGCTCCGAGAACTAAAATTCTTTCTTTTCCGTCAAATTTAATTTTAAGCAAGCTCATCTTGTTTTCCGAGCTGAAAGGAATCTCGTCCAGAATTTCCATTTTATCAACGGCAGGAATACTCTCAATTGCTCTTATGGTCATGTTTTTATCGGAAGAATATTTTGCATAATCTCCTAAAAGCTCTTTCGCGTTAACTTCACTTACATTTTCATAACAATTCACCATCTCTACTTCCAATTTGTTCTGCGTCAACGTTCCTGTTTTGTCCATGCAGACAATTTTCACATTCGAGAATGATTCTATTGCATTCAGCTTCTGAATGATAGCCCCTATCTTACTGATGCGGTAAACACCTAAAGCAAAAGTAACCGAGCTCATAAGCACCAATCCCTGCGGCACAAGTGAAATTAAAATCGTCGCCATCTTACGGATAAAACTGACATTGTCCAGGCTTGCATTGTTGTCAAAAAAAAGATTTAAGACAATAAGAAAAAGAGCAATTCCGAAAAGCGACTTAACGATAAAATCCAGTTTCCTTTGAAGCGGTGTTACCGTAAACTTATATTTCTTTGCCATCACAGTAACGTTCGCAGCATAACTCTCATCACCGACTTTTTCCGCAACGTAATAACCGTTTCCCGAAACACAAAAGCTTCCTGATAAAATTTCATTATCTTTAATTTTATCAACAGGTAAGGATTCTCCCGTTAATAACGATTCATCAATCTCAAGATGATTGGCAGAAACAACCTTCCCGTCAACAGCCGCCTGGTCTCCGCGCTGGATAAAAATTAAATCATCTGTAACAATCTCATCCTGATTGATAATGATTTCTCTGCCGTCGCGCACAACGGTTACTTCCTTCTTTAAAAGCAAGCTGACCTTATCAAGCGCGCGTTTGGCTTTTATTTCCTGAAATATCGCAAGGAATGTATTTGTAAATGCAATGGTAACTATTCCGATGGAATCAAGAAGTAAATTAACATCACCTGAGCGGTAATAAAAATATATAATGGCAAGAAGTATTGCGAAGATAATATAATTGAAAACGGAAAAAATATTTTCAACTATAATTTCACGGATTGTTTTTGATTTGGCTTTGGAGGTTTTGTTGACTAATCCTTTTCGTATTCTCTCATCAACTTCGTTCGTATTTAATCCTTTTAATTCCAATAGTTTCAATTATAAATATTTTGCAAACATTTGCAAACATCTTAGCTGTAGCTCTTTGCAGCTTTTACGAATTCTCTGAAAATAGGATGAGGTATTACGACTCTCGATTTAAATTCAGGATGGAACTGCGTTGCAATAAAAAACGGATGTGTCTTCTGGGAAAGCTCAATCATTTCAATCAATGTGCTGTCCGGTGAAACTCCCGAAAATATCAGTCCTTTATCCGATAAATCTTTCCTGAAATAATTATTTACTTCATATCTGTGTCTGTGCCTCTCATTCACAAATTCTTTTTGGTAGCATTTGAAGGCAAGAGAATTTTTTTCTACGATACACGGGTATAAACCTAATCTCATTGAACCGCCTTTTACTTTCACGGTCTTCTGATATTCCATTATGTCAATTACATTGTATTTAGATTCCTTAAACTCGGATGAGTTTGCATTTTTCATTCCTGCAACATTGCGGGCAAATTCAATCACAGCACACTGTAAGCCCAGACAGATTCCGAAGAAAGGAATTTTATGCTCACGCACGTATTTTATTGCCTGAATTTTTCCTTCAATACCGCGATTGCCAAACCCGGGACACACAAGCAATCCGCTTATGTCTTTCAAAAATTCTTTCGCGCCTGTTTTGCTTTTCTCTATGTCTTCGGAATCAATCCATTTCAGATTTACTTTCACATCGTTGTAAGCACCCGCATGCACAAACGCTTCCATAATGCTTTTATAAGCATCAGGAACACTGTTATACTTTCCGCAAATGCCAATAGTGATTGTCTTCTTTGGGTGTTTTATTTTATCAACGACTTTAGTCCACGATGTAAGTTTCGGAGCAGGAGCTTTAATATTTAATTTTTTCAGAACTGCCTCATCAAACCCTTCTTTCTTTAAATTCAGCGGAACTTCGTAAATGGATTTTGCATCAAGCGCCTGCAGAACATTTCCCGGCTCGATATTACAGAACAAACCGATTTTATTTCTTAATTCTTTGGAAAGTTCATGCTCACTTCTGCAAAGCAAAATATCCGGCTGAATTCCAATTTCAAGCAAAGTCTTTACCGAGTGCTGAGTTGGTTTTGTTTTAAGCTCTCCTGCAGATGCAATATAAGGAACAAGCGTTAAATGAATTGAAAGCGAATTGCTTTTTCCAACCTCAAGCATCAACTGTCTCATTGCCTCAAGAAACGGGAGCGACTCGATATCGCCCGCTGTTCCGCCAATTTCTGAAATTATAATGTCATACTTTGATTTCTTTTCAAGCAACCTAATCCTGCGTTTTATCTCATCTGTTATATGCGGAATTACCTGCACTGTAGCTCCTAGATAATCACCGCGACGTTCTTTTGTTATGACCTCGTTATAAATCTGACCCGTTGTCATGTTGTTTGCCTTTGACATATTTTCATCGAGAAATCTCTCATAATGTCCTAAGTCCAAATCAGTTTCTGCTCCGTCATCGGTTACAAATACTTCACCATGCTGTGTCGGTGACATTGTTCCCGGGTCCACGTTTATGTAAGGGTCAAGCTTTTGTATCGTAACCTTTAGTCCCCGTGATTTCAAAAGAAGTCCAAGCGATGCCGCGGCAATTCCTTTTCCAAGCGAGCTCACAACACCGCCTGTAAGAAAAATATATTTAGGTTGTTTTGTCATTAAATATTTTTCCGAAAAATTTTATTTATGTTTTTAATTTTAAAATATTAGTATTAATCATAAAGTATCATAAAAATCAGCGTTGTAAAATTACACCACAAACGAATACAGCTTTGCGTTTATGTACCTGTCGCCTTTTTTGTTTTTCTTCTTCAATAGTCCTTCGTATTCAAACCCGCATTTTTTCAAAAGCTTTTCTGAGCGCACATTATCTTCAAAAATTTCTGCCGAAACTCTCACAAGATTCAGTTCATTAATCGCAAAAAGAAGCATGTCGTTTATCGCGTGCTTCATATATCCTTTGCCCCAGTAAATTTCACCAAGCCAGTATCCTATTTCTCCTGCATGCTCAAATCTTTTTCTAAGCCCGATTCCACCGACATGAACTCCATCGCACTCGATTGCATAGTTATAGTCTTTCCCGTTATTTTCTGTTTCCCTGCATTTGTTCAGCCACCAGTAAGCATCAAGCAGCGTATATGGATTGGGAACGAGCAAAAGCCAGTCCGAAACATTCTTGTTGTTTAATAACTGCACAAGTGAATCTCTGTGCGCATCGCAATATTTTACTAACTCAACCATTTTTTAACTCCTTTCAAATCTTCCGACGTATCAATCGAAATCGAATCCTTATTGGTCAAAACAATTTTTATCTTTCCGCCGTTCTCAAGCACTCTTAATTGCTCAAGCTTCTCGGTTTTTTCAAGCCGGCTCTCAGGCATCTTTGTAATTTTCATCAGATAATTTTTCCTGTAAACATAAAGCCCGTAATGCTTATAATAACTTACGTTCTTTAAGCTGTCTCTGTTGAACGGTATCGCGCTTCTCGAAAAATACAACGCTCTAAACTCATCATCAAAAACTACCTTAACATTATTCGGGTTATTAATCTCTTTTTTATCTGTAATCTTCCTCGCCGCTGTCGAAACCTGCACAGTCCTATCTTTTTTCAGCGCATCGATTGCTTTATCGATTATTCTATAATCAATAAACGGTTCATCACCCTGAATATTTACAACAATGTCGCACTTAAACTTCTTCGCTGCTTCTGCAATCCTGTCGGTTCCTGAACGGTGCTTTCTGGAAGTCATCACAACCTCCCCGCCAAATCTTTTCACTGCATCAAAAATTCTTTTGTCATCCGTTGCTACAATCAATTTATCAATTAATTTTGATTTCAAAGAGCTTTCGTAACACCATTGAATCATCGGTTTCCCGTTTATGTCCGCAAGCGCTTTGCCGGGAAATCTTGTCGAGCCATATCTCGCAGGTATTACACCAAGAACTTTCATCTTAATTAATCGTGTTTTATTCGGTTCTGTTTTATAATCATATGCCTTTGTGCTTTTGCGTCTTCGCGGCAAAAAAAACAAAAGTTATTTTTGCCGTTGTTGGTGTTTTCACCAACAACATTGGGAAAACTATCTTTGAGCCTTCGCGTCTTCGTGACAAAAATTCACTTATCCAGCACCTTCGGAACCTTAAAATAATTTCCCGTCTTTGCAGGTGCATTTTTCAATGCTTCTTCCTGCGAAAGCCATTTTTCATCTTTATCTTCACGCATCACATTAATTATCTCGTTAATATTTTCAAGCGGCTCTACATCATCGAGATTAACCTCATTCATCTCATCCATATACTCGAGAATCCTGTTAAGGTCTTTCTGAAGCTTTGCTTTTTCCTCATCGGAAAATTTCAGCTTTGCAAGCACTGCAATTTTTTCTACATCCTGTATTGTAACTGACATATTATATTAGGTCACCCTGGAGTACCCTCCGGGTCACTTGATTCAGGGTCAACGTTTAGTTTAATAATGAGATTCCCACTTGCGCGGGAATGACTTCAATTAAAAATTTTTTATCAACAATTCCTGCCGTTGTTGGTGTTTTCACCAACAACCATTATTTATCAAATTCCTCAACTAACATTTCCCTAATTCTCCCCAACAACGCTTTATCCTTGCTATACTTTACCGGTTCAAAAAACTTTACTTCGACTCTCGCAGAATTTATTTTATATTTCCCCTTCTGCATTATGTTAAAAGAACCTTTTATCAGCACGGGAACAATATCTTCCTTCGCTTCATCTGCAAGTACAAACAAACCTTTCTTGAAATCTTTTATCTCTCCGTCAGGTGAGCGCGTGCCTTCGGGGAAAATTACAATCGAAATTCCTTTTTTTACCTTCTCTGCCGCTTTGCGCAGTGCCTTCAGTGCCTCGCGTCCGTTTTCCCTGTCAATCGGAACATACTGTCCTAAATACATGCCCCATCCGAAAATGGGAATCTTTGTCATCGATTTTTTGTAAATGAACCTTACGTTATTCGGAATTGCCTGCATGAGAATCGGTATGTCGAAATATGAAGCATGGTTCGAAACAAATACATATGATTTATCCCTGTCAATTTTTTCTAAACCGCTGACCTTAAGCTTAATTCCTGAAACAAGTAAGATTACCTTAGAAAAAATCTTCGATATGTAATGAGTAATTCTCCCTTTTGAGTCAAAGGGGCTGACCAGTATAGTGAGTATGGCTATAATCAGAGCATAAACCGCAATAATTATTGCCTTAACTATAGTAATCACTCCTGAAAATACTGAAATCACACTTTATTTAAAAGATATATTATGGGGAGAAATTGAACAATTAGTAGGATAGACATTCGTGTCTGTCCCGACAGGCAGGAATGCCTGTCGTACTCAATGTAAGCATTTATTTCTTCGGTATCGGCGAGCCATGCGGGTCGGTTTCAGGATGCCCGAGCTCTCTGTCGAGCTCTTCGACTAAATCCTCGGGGAGTATATGCTCGAATTTCTCCGCATCGATGTGAATGTCCTTTGCATCGACAATGTTTTCTTTCGTAACATAAGTCTCCCAAAGTCGGTGGCTTCGGACAAGACGCAGTGCAAGCTTATGACCTTCAGTCGTGAGGTAATAATGTCCGTTCGTTTTTGTAACAAATCCTTTATTGCTAAGCTCATTCATAATGCCGCCGAGCTTGTTACCTGAAACCCCGATTTCTTTTGCAAGCATTGTTTTAAACTCTTCATCGCGGTATCTTTCACCGTATCTGTGAATAAACTTCACAACGTCCTCAAGCGTGTTCATTCTTTGTGCCTTCATTCGCTTTAAGTACTTCAACACAAGTCCTTCCTTCGGTGAGAAGAAGAACGCAAGCGCAAAAATCAAAACTGCAACAAGCACAATAGATGCGCCTGAAGTATAATTGAAGTAATATGATAAATATAAACCTGCTATCGACGACACAACCCCGATTAACGCAGAATAAAACAACAGCCATTTAAGTTTATCGGTCAGCAAGAACGCAGTCGCAGGCGGAGTAATGAGCATAGCGATAATTAATATCACGCCGACAGACTGCAATCCTGTTACAATCGACATCGAAAGAAGCGTCATCAAAAAATAATGAACCACCGCAGATGATATGCCGATAATTTTCGCCATCGTCGGGTCAAATGACGTTACAAGCAGCTGCTTATAAAACAAAATCACCGATAATAAAATTATGACTGTTATAATTCCTGAAAGAATAATATCGCCTGTGGACACGCCCAGTACGTCCCCGAACAAATATGATGACAGGTCAAGATGCACCTGTTTAAGTTGTGACACCAATAAAATACCTAATGCAAATGCTCCTGTGAAAATAATACCGATGGAAGTATCTTCTTTTATTTTAGAATTTCTCTGAACAAAGCTTATGAGCAAAGCAGAAACAATGCCCGCTGCGAGCGCACCGATGAAGAGCGCAATTTCGTTTTTCTCACCAGCAATCATAAACCCGATTACAACACCCGGCAATACCGAGTGCGCAAGCGCATCACCGATTAGCGACATTCTGCGAAGCATAATGTACACCCCGATAAGTCCGCAGCTCACTCCGATTGAAATCGAGGCAATAAGCGCGCGCTGTATGAATTCATATTGTAACGGTTCCGTAAGAAAATCTAACATGCTTTTTTTTATAATAACTGTGTTGCTTTTTCTAAAATTGTAAGTCTTCCGCCGTAAGTTTTCTCGATGTTTTCTTTTGTGAAAACTTTATCGGTTGGACCTGCGGCTACTAATGTCTGGTTAATTAGAATTAATTCATCAAAATAATCTTTTATCCTGCTCAAATCATGATGAACAATTAAAATTGTTTTGCCTTCGTCTTTGAGTTCTCGTATTAATTTAAAAATCGCTGCTTCGGTCTTTGCATCTACGCCTACAAACGGTTCATCCATAAAATAAATTTCACTCTGCTGCGCAAGCGCGCGCGCAAGAAAAATTCTTTGCTGCTGTCCGCCCGAAAGGTTTCTTATCTGCGTGTCTTTATATTTTATCATCTCAAGCTTTTCAAGAGACTTAATTGCAATTTCATTGTCCTTCGTTCCGGGTCTCCCGAACGTGCTTAAATAAGGATAACGTCCCATAATCACAACGTCATAAACATTGATAGGGAAGTCCCAGTCAAACTGTTCTTTTTGCGGAATGTATGAAACCCGCTTCATTACATCCTGAACCGGCTCGCCAAAAATCCGCACTTCTCCAGTATCAATCGGTAAAAAACCGAGAATGCCTTTTATCAAGGTTGACTTACCCGCCCCATTAGGTCCAATTATACCTATAATCTTACCGCTGCCGATGCGCAGGTTAATTCCCTTAATCGCTGGCTTCCTGTTATATGTAACCGTTAAGTTCTTTACCGTAATAATATTGTCCATAAAAAATTAATTTGGAAATCTAAATGAAATTCCTGCTCCTATAAAATAATCCGTTAGATTATCCTGCAAATCATATCCGCCTGATATGTCAAGCTGCACATTATTATTTACAAGATATGTAAATCCTGCATCAACATAATGACGTGAGTTTTGACTATTAAATGGAATAAATCCATATATTTCAGTGAACATCCCAACTCTATTTGTAAAATCAAAGCCCATAGAAACCGAATATAAAAATGTTGAGTTAGTAGTACTTTCACTATTATCCATATCAATTCCTAAGTTATATGAAAGCTCACCGATGTTCGGCAGTTGATTTGAAAAGCAAAGTTTTAAAGACGGATTAAAATAACTGTCACTGCTTTTTAACGTTAGTGCAGGTAAGTCAGCTTCAACCAGTAACGATGTCTTAGGCAATATTTCACCTTCTTCTAAAATATTAAGCTTAGCTCCAATCATTAGAGGACCGAAATCCGTTGAAGAGGAATTACTTGAGTCGTTAACTATGGTTTTTCCTGTATTGACGCTTGTTCCGAATCTTAATTCAATGGTTTCTGCCAGTCCATAACGAGCCAGTAAATCGGGAGTTGTAAAAATTTCATAAACAACACCACTGATATGATTGTATCTTATGCGTTCGTATGAAAATCCTGCCTCAATTTGAGTATAATTCAACGGCACAATATCAGGAGACTCCGTTTGGTCAGGCCTGTCTGTTGAAATCGGAGAAATTTCCTGCCACCTCAATTCAACCTGTGTATCATTTTTAGGGGCAATTTTTTCAGACGATTCCGATTGGTCGGGTCTGTCTGTTGAAATAGCTGGAATATTTTGTGCAGCCGCAGAACCGCTGATAAATAAAAAAATAATGAGTAAGATTTTTTTCATAATATTTTAAAAAAGGAAGTCATTCCCGCGAAGGCGGGAATCCCAGCCGTTATTTTAATGAATTTACAATTGTATTAACATTATGCTTAACAGCGCCTATGTATGTTCCGTCCTCCGTTCCTTCATTCCCGATTGAATCGGAATATAAAACGCCTCCGACCTTTGCTCCTGTCTCTGATGAAATCTGCTCGAGCAGTTTCGGATTAACGCTTGTTTCTATAAATACGCTTTTTAATTGCCTCTCCTTTATAAAATCAACGAGTTTCTTAACGTCATCGGTCTGGATTTTTGCTTCTGTTGAAATTCCCTGTAAGCCATGCACTTCAAAACCGTATGCTCTACCGAAATATCTGAATGCATCATGCGAAGTTATAAGCACTCTCTGGTTTTCAGGCAATTCCTGAACCCGGGATTTTATCCAGTTGTTCAATGAATCAAGCTGCAATAAATAATTATTCAGGTTATCTGTATAATATTTTTCATTTTCTTTATCAACAGAAATTAAACCTTTAGCAACATTCTTTGCATATGTTTTCACGTTCTCGACGTCAAACCACGCATGCGGGTCAGGGTCGCCATAACCCTTTTCATCGGTCATCGGAGTAAGCCCTTCGGTAACGGTAACAACTGTTTTCTCGCCGCCGGCATTGCGAATCATTTCTTCAATCCAGTGCTCAAGCCCGAACCCGTTTATGAAAACTATGTCGCTTTCAGAAATAAGCCGCGGGTCATTCGGCTTTGCCTTGTATATATGAGGGTCAACCCCGACCCCGCAGATGCTGTAAGTCTCAACTTTATCGCCACCGATGCTTTTAACAACGTCATCAATTATAGTTATTGTTGAAACAGCCTTTATTTTTCCCGAATCACTTTTGTTTTGAGTTTTATTGTTGCATGAAGCGAGTATTAAAATCGGAATTACAAGAAAAGCTAAAAAAAGTTTTTTCATAGTTTACCTGTTTTGTTTTTATCGTTAGTATTATTCACAAATATATTGCTTGCAAGCTTATCGCTAAGAAAAATTTTTTCGTTGTTGCATGAAATCTGAACCGAGTTATCGAAATTTATTTTATCTAAAATTAATATCTGGTCGTTTAGTTTAATGTTCATTTTTGTCAGATATACAAGTACCTCTGAGCTTTCATCCGATACTCTCACAATTGTTGCCTTATCACCGATGTTAAGCTCGGTCAGCTTTATTGATTTATCTTTTGCAATATTTCCGTTTCTGTCGGGGATAGGATGCCCGTGCGGGTCATGCGCAGGAAAATTCAGAAACTCTTCAAGCTTTGCAATTAAATCATCCGATGAAGCATGCTCAAGCATTTCCGCTTCATTGTGAATTTTATCCCATGGATATTTTAAATATTCAGTAAGAAAAACTTCCCATATCCTGTGTTTGCGGATTAGGTTCACCGCAATTTCATCGCCCTTTTTTGTAAGCTCAGGATCTTTATAAGGAGTATGTTTTACAAAACCTGACTTAGCAAGCTTAGATAGCATTTCGCTTACCGAAGCGGACGAAATATTCATCTTTTCGGCAAGCTGGGAAGTAGAAACTTTTCCGCCCGATTGCTTTAAAGAATAAATATTCTTTAAATAGTCTTCTATGCTTGTGTTATTTTTCATTAGGATAATTTAAATAGAATGATATATATATACAACATTAAAATTAGGTATACCTAACAATTTTAGTTAAGGAGTAGAAATTTTAAATGAGTATAATTTGTAACTAATAATGACGATATTACGTTAAAACTAAGTAAATCCTTAAACTTAACCCCAAATTATGTACAAGGTATTACAGATAACTTTATTAATTTTAATAGTATTTATAATGAATGTAAGCTTCAAAGCACAAGCAGTAGTACAAATAAAAGAAATTCCTTTAAGAGATTTTTTCAAAAATCCTGAAAAAACCGGCTACCAGATTTCTCCCGACGGCAAATATTTATCCTATTTAGCTCCCTATGAAAACCGATTAAATATTTTCATAGAAGATTTGCAGACAGGCGAGACAAAAAGAGTAACCAATGCAACCGACAGGGATTTATATAATTATTTTTGGAAAGGGAACAATACAGTTCTTTATGTGAAAGATAACGGCGGCGACGAAAATTTTCAGTTGTATGCTTCGAATATTAATACGGGAGTTCCGAAAAACTTAACTCCGTTCGATAGCGTTCGTGTCGGAATAACCGATGACCTTCCTGAAATCGATGATTATATTCTGATTGAAATGAACAAACGCAACAAAGAAATTTTTGATGTTTACAGAATAAATGTTAATACGGGCGAAATGACAATGGTCGCAGAAAATCCGGGAAACATTTCGGGATGGGTAACAGACCATGAAGGAAAAGTTAGAGTTGCAACAACCACTGATGGTGTTAACACTTCATTATTGTATAGAGAAACTGAAAGTGAGCCCTTCAAAGAAATTTTAAAAACTAACTTTAAGGAAACATTAGCTCCGTTATTTTTTACCTTTGATAATCAAAACATATACGCTGCATCAAATCTTGGAAGAGACAAAGCCGCAATCGTAAAATATGACATTAAAAATGGAAAGGAAATTGAAGAGCTTTATTCACATCCTGAAGTTGATGTTGAAAATCTGAACTATTCACGAAAAAGAAAAGTTCTTACATCAATTCCTTACACAACATGGAAAAGACAGGTTCATTTCCTTGATGACAGAACAAAAGGTGTTTATGAAGATTTATATTCGCAGCTTGGAACTAATTATGAAGTTGTAATAGTGGACTTAACAAAGGACGAAAGCAAATATCTTGTGCGAACCTATAGCGACAGGTCATTGGGAAGCTTTTATTTATATGACTATGAAACAAAAAATTTAAAAGAACTTGCTGATGTAAGTCCCTGGTTGAATGAAAATGATTTAGCTGAAATGAAACCGATTCAATACACATCAAGAGACGGTCTAACGATAAACGGTTACTTAACGCTTCCAAAAGGCGTTGACCCTAAAAACCTTCCTGTAGTTGTAAACCCTCACGGCGGTCCGTGGTATAGAGACGTTTGGACTTTCAATCCCGAAGTTCAGTTTCTTGCAAACAGAGGGTTCGCAGTTCTTCAAGTGAATTTCCGCGGTTCAACCGGTTATGGAAGAAAATTCTGGGAAGATTCTTTCAAACAATGGGGTTTGAAAATGCAGGACGACGTTACTGATGGGGTTAATTGGTTAATCGAGCAGGGAATTGCTGACCCGAGCAGAGTTGCAATTTACGGAGGTTCTTACGGCGGTTATACAGCTCTTGCAGGTCTCACTTTTACGCCTGATGTTTATTCAGCTGGGGTTGATTATGTCGGTGTTTCAAACTTGTTCACATTCATGGAAACAATTCCGCCTTACTGGAAACCGTATCTTGAAATGATGTATGAGATGGTTGGAAACCCGAAAACAGACAGCGCGCAATTTATTGCCACTTCACCCGTATTTCATGCAGATAAAATAAAAGCTCCTTTGTTCATTGCTCAGGGAAAAAACGATCCGAGAGTAAAGAAAAGTGAGTCTGACCAGATGATTGAAGCTATGAAAAAACGCGGAATCGAAGTTGAATATATGGTAAAGGATAATGAAGGACACGGCTTTCATAATGAGGAAAACAGGTTTGATTTCTATGAAACTATGGAAAAATTCCTCAAAAAACATTTGAACAAATCTAACTAATTTATTGTTTAATAATTAAACGGGTTTGCCCAAGCCGTTCCGATTATTCGAGTAACGGCTTTTTTTATGATATAAATTAATAAACTTGAGTACATTTGTCTTAATAATTTTTTCGATAATAACTGTCCTTCAATTAACTTCTTTTTTAGTTTTCAGAAGTTATCTGAAAAGAAAAGGACTTTTAAATAAATTTTTCTGGAAATTTATTTCGATTTTCCCATTCGTTTTTTTCAATCTTCCTTACCTGTATTTAATTTTTTATAGAAATAATTTTTCACTTTTGCCGGGATGGGTTTTTGATTCTTATATACTTCCTTTTTATGTATTTCAGGGAGCAATAATTTTTATCGGACTATATCTTTTAATATTAAAAGTTATAAAAGCTCCTTTTTCTCTTTCGTTATTTTTGCTCAAAAAAATCGGTTCATTCAGAAACTGGTATAATAAAATAACTTCAAAGAAGCAGATTATAAAATATAATGCAGGCAGGAGAAAGTTCATTACAGGAACCACAATGGCAGTTTCAGGTTATGCATTTTTTGCTTCGGGTATGGGTGTCATAAAAAGAAATAAATATGAAATAACCAAAGTTGATATTGCCATACCGGATTTGCCAATCGAGATGAAAGGAACAACTTTCATTCTTGCAAGTGACTTTCACAGCGGACCTTATATGCCGGAAGAAATGATGAAAGAATATACCGATGCTATAAACAGCTTGCAGGGCGATTATATTATTCTGCCGGGAGATTTTACAAATTCAAATATAAAGGAAGTTGTTCCTTTTGCAAAAGCTTTCAGAGATTTGAAAGCCAAGAAAGGAATTTATGGAACTCTTGGAAATCATGACTATTTCTCCGACCCGAATTATATCGCAGAATATATTTTCAACGAAACTCCTATAAAGCTTTTGAGAAACAGCGCAGAGATTCTGAACATCAACGGCAAGCCGTTGTGTCTCCTTGGAATGGAAGACACGCGAGAAAGCGGTGTGAGATTTACAAATGAACTGCAGGCATATATGGATAAAACGCTTTTGACTGCGCAAAATGTAACAGCAGAAAACGGATTTGAATATGGTTCAATTCCGAAAATTATGATTTACCATAAACCGTATTTTATGGATAAAATGTCCGATGCTAATATGGATTTGGTATTGAGCGGTCATACACACGGCGGACAGGTTGTATTGTTTGATGCTATGGGAGTAAATCTTTCTTTGGCTTCAACAGTAAGTCCCTTCATAAGCGGATTTTACAAACACAAAAACTCACAGTTATATGTCTCCCGCGGTATTGGCATGGTCGGGCTTCCCATGCGACTTAACTGTCCTCCTGAGATAACAAAAATCACATTAGTTTAATCTGATTTATTAGTGAGATAAAAGATGTCATTTCCAATCACCACAATAAGTTCTTTTTTTGTTGTCAAGTATATAGCAGTCCATACACATTTTCAAAACCTTCTTATCTGTTGTCAATCTATTGCCTTCTTCATCAGCGAAAATTGACATTCCAATTTCATAACTTTTCCCTGAAGGAATGCTGTCAATATGTGCTTCATATTTATCGTTCACCGTAAGATCCACATTTTTATAACTGAATGCATCAGTATTTTCAATTCTAAATTTCAAACCATCAAAATAAATCTTAGGTTTTATATCGGGTGCACTTTCGCATGACAAAACTGCGAGTACGAGAACAGAAAAAGAAATTATAAATTTTATTTTTAAGTATCTCATATTTTTTTATTTTGATTTACTTCACTAACACCATTCTTTTAGAAACACTTGCATCATCAAGCTTCAAAGTATAAAAATACACTCCACTTGCAAAGTTAACTGCATCCCATTTGTATTCATACTGCCCTGCACTTAATTTCATGTTTACAAGAGATGCAATCTCTCTTCCCGTAATATCATAAATTTTCAATTTCACAAATCCTGTTTTATTTATATCGAATTTTATTTTTGTGGTCGGGTTAAAAGGATTAGGATAATTCTGATGCAAATTAAACGCAGAAGGAATTTGTGAGCTAATTTGGTTTATGTTCACCACGTCAAACAAACCAATTGAAAAAGTTTTCCACTGATTCGGATTTGTTGGCGCATATGCAATCGTTGTTGAGCCTGAGGTTGCTAAGCTTAATCCGCCTTTATTAAAAACCGGTTCAGGTAAATAAGTTTTTCCGCCATCGTTTGAAATTAAAACTTTCAAACTATCAATTGTCTGGCTTGAATATTGCGCATATGAATAATCAAACTTTATTGTATCAGTATTTTTAAGCCCGTAAATTTTGGCGGAAACCAAAGTATCTGTCTGACCTTCATATGAATAAAAATAAAAAGGCATTCTGACCGAATTATTGCCACCCAATTGTGGTCCATTTGAACCTGTGTATCTATCAAAAGTTATAAGCGCATCAGGATTTTTAATCCTCCATCCGGGCGGAGGAAAATAGGATTCAAAGTTTTGCGCAGTAAATTGAGTAGGATAGATAGTATCACTTAAACCGTTTACATAAATTCCGTTACTGAAGCTTAACGGCGCCTCGAAATCGACATCCCGTGGATTGATTGGTTTATATACAACGGGTTTTGCTATGAAAGGTACAGGAATATTTTTCGATTTTGCGGAATTTAAAATCTCACGGTTCGTTTCATTTTGCACAAAAGCCACAATATAAATTTTGCTGTAGTTCCATCCCGGCTGAACATAAAATTTGAATTGATAGGTATATATTCCCGAAACTGTCGGAAGTGTTATTCCGTTAATTCCCGGTACAGCGCTTCTGAAAATATCTATGAAGGTTGAGTCATACCATCCTGATGGCATTGGTATAAACGATTTATATTTTTCGATTACATTTAATTTAAGAGTATAACTTGCCTCCGTGGAGAGATTATAAATATTATTAACAGTAACGGTGCTCATAATAGTATCGCCGCTTGCAAGCAAGCTGTCTGAAACCTGAACCAGAACGGGTGAACCTTCATTGATTCTTGCATTAAATGGTTTAATCAGATTTGAGTCGATTGAATATGGAATTTGAACAAGATGTTTTCCGTCAACGATTGTCGAAGGAACCTGAAAAGTATTGTAATACAACCTCATGGAATCGGACTGCACCGTGTTTGCAAGATATAATGAGTCTGTTCCCGGCGGCGGAACTCCGCGGTGATATTTTATTGAAGCAACGTTATCGGAATTTGATGCAAGAAAAGAATTTAAAAAAATATTGTTAGACGCTGATGAAGGACTTGTTGCGCTTGTGAATTCCTGAAATAAAACTTTTCTTTTAATGCCCGCAAGATAATTCGAGAACTGAAAAAGCGTGTCATTGTTTCTTATGGTATCTGCAGGATATCTGATATATGCATGAACAAGAAACTCTGTTCCCGGAAAAATAACAAGGTTATCGAAAGTAACTTCATATGTCGCTCCGGAAGCAATTGAAGTAATTACTTTTACAGAATCCCAATAATCAAAATTAAAAACTCTAAAAAAAACTGTAACAGCATTTGCGGAATCTGTTGGAGTAGCAGTGAGCCCAAGATTTGTAATATTTAATTTAGGTGCAATTGTATCAGGGCTGTTATCAGGCAAATACGTAGTGCCGGGTTTTATGTTATTGATGGAAGATACCTTAACATCATTTGCTACTCGCCTGCCGGAAGTTAAATTATCGATGTATAAATTATTCCCAAAGTCATTATATGTAATAAACGCCAGAACAACTTCCTCGCCTGAAGATGACTCAGCAATGTCGTTTATCTTGCTTTCTGAAAAAGATATATAGATAAAAGAAACAACCACAAAGCACGAAAGCATTATTACAATGAATTTAATATTAAGCAGTTTTGCTTTTTTCGGCGTAGTCAAAATTTTTAAAATAAAATTTATAAAAGAAATATTCCATTATGGTTAAACATATTAATGATATCGTATCCTTCGGGACAAGCCGTCCTGTCCCGTCGTTATTGGGAACAAAAAATCCTGAAATTTTCAGAATAAACTGCCAGTAAGCATTTTTTGGAATTGTTATCAAATAGCCATTGTCTGAAATTATAATTCCGACAAGCAAGTCCGATATAACCCATCCGACAGAAAACAAAATTATTATGAAAGCAATATTCAGAAACGACTGCATCAAGCCGTCACTTTGATACGTTTTGCTGAAAACATATACCGCAAATATAACATGAATGAAAAAAATTACTACAGCAATCATAATTTAATGATTAAAAGGCATCTTTAGAAAAAAACATTTCTTTGAATGTCTTAAGAATTATTTTAATATCAAAAGTCAAAGACCAATTTTCTATGTAATAAATATCGTAGTCTATCCTTGTCTGAAGCGGTGTATTTGAACCTCTCAAACCATTTACCTGCGCCCAACCTGTGATACCGCATTTAACTCTATGTCTCTCCAAATAGTTCTTGAACGAATCTTTGAGAATATTTATAAAATATTCTCTTTCCGGTCTTGGTCCCACAATACTCATATCACCCAATAAAACATTAAAAAACTGAGGCAGTTCATCTAAGCTGTATTTTCGTAATATTTTTCCTATTGATGTATAACGGTCGTCATTTTTCATTGTCATTTTAGGTCCTTCTTCTTCTGCATCAGTTTTCATTGAACGAAATTTATACATCATAAATTTTTCGCCGTCTAAACCCACTCTTTCCTGCTTATAAAACAAAGGACCTTTAGAGCTTGTTTTGACAAGTATTGCTATCAAAAGCATTACGGGTGAAGATATTATTATTATGAATGCCGAAGTTATAATATCAAATAATCTTTTGACAATTTTGTTCCATATATTTAAAGGAAGAGATTTAAGCTTCATGAACGGGATGCCGTCAACTTCAACTACCTTAAGCTTGCTTGTAATTATTTCAACATAATCCGGTGCAAGCATGAACTCTATATTTATGCCTTCGCAAATTTTTATAAGGTCATAAATATCATCGTGTTCACTTGCCGATAAAGATATTAAAAGCTTTTCTAATTTTAATTGTTTAATTTTTTGAGGCAGCTCTTCATACTTCCCTAAAAGTTTTTTGTTTTTTAATAACGTAACATCTGCGTCTTCTCTTGAAAAATAACCCATAATATTAAACCCTGCAAATTTATCGTTAGAAAACTTTTCATAAATCTCTAATGCCATTTCATTAGTTCCAACGACAGCAACATTTTTAACACCGATATTTTTCTGATACAAGCTCTTCTCTATTTTTAACATTATATATCTGCCCAATGTTATAAGCACAATCGAGAAGAACCAGACAAGCACAAACGTTATTCTTGAAAATTCGAAATCTCTATAAAAGAAAATCATTGCCATTAATATAACAACGGATATAGTAACGCATTTAATAATTGCAGGGAGTTCATCCAGAATGAAAACATTACGGTTCAAACGGTACATCTTTCGCGTTTGAAATACATAAAACCAGACGGGCAAGCTGACTAAAACAAAAATAAAATAAGCCTGGAAATCAGGAAACCCTTTTGTTACTTCAAAATATTTTTCAAAAAAAGAATAGAACCTGAATTCAAATGCGAGATAAAACGCAAGAAAAATTGCTATAAAATCGGATAAAACCGTAAATAATGGAAGAAAAAACTCAACTTTTTTGCTCGAAGTATTTAACATTATTTAAAAACTAAAATAATTTGCTTTATATTCTTATTAGGTGAAAATATTGAGATAATATGAGTATTGAAATGATAAATTTTGGAAAAATTTATGCTATCTTCATAAGATATAGAGAATCCTTGTAATTTGTCATAAAATTATCCCTGATAATTTTATGTTCGGGTTTTCTGAGATAAGTATCACTTTGAATAATTTCAAATGCAATGTCCCTTGCCTGTTGAAGCAGGTCTTTATCCCTTGCTAAATCCGTGCAGGAAAAATTCAATACCCCCGATTGACGTATTCCAAAAAATTCACCGGGTCCTCTTATTTCCATATCTTTTTCTGCAATCTCAAAACCGTTATTTGTTTCACACAAAATATTAAGTCGTTTCATTGTTTCTTCTTCATTTCCTTTTGCAATTAATATGCAATAAGATTGCTCAGCACCTCTTCCTACTCTGCCGCGCAATTGATGAAGCTGTGATAAACCAAATCGTTGCGCTTCTTCAATTATCATTATGGTTGCATTTGGAATATCAATTCCTACTTCAATGACGGTTGTTGAAACCAGAACTTTTATTTTTCCGGTTTTAAAATCTTCCATTATTTCATCCTTTTCATACCATTGCATTCTTCCATGAATCATACCTGTTACATGTTCAGTAAACACATTTTCTTTCAGATGCACAAATTCCTTTTCGGCTGCTTTAAGCTCAAGCTTCTCCGATTCATCTATAATGGGGTATACAATAAATGCCTGTCTGCCATTTTTGATTTCTGTTTTTACAAAATCAAATATTTTTTCTTTATCAGCATCTTTGCGCAAAGCAGTTTTAATTTCTTTTCTGTTTTTAGGCATCTCATCAATTACAGAAACATCCAGGTCTCCATAATATGCAAGTGACAGTGTTCTCGGAATCGGAGTTGCAGTCATTATAAGCACATCGGGATTTAATCCTTTTTCTTTAAGCCTTGCTCTCTGCATAACTCCAAACTTATGCTGCTCATCAATGATAACGAAACCAAGTTTATTAAACTCCACTTTTTCCTGAATCAACGCATGAGTTCCGACTATTATATTTGCGTTACCCGATTTTATATCATTAAGAATTTCTTCGCGCAGTTTTTTCTTTTGTCCTCCGATTAGTAGTACTGTTTTTATTCCAAGCTTTGAAACAAAACTTGAAATAGTCTTATAATGTTGTTCGGCAAGTATTTCAGTTGGACACATGAATGCCGCCTGATAACCATTTTCAATTGCAATAAGCATTGCGTAAATTGCCACAATTGTCTTGCCGCTTCCGACATCACCTTGAAGTAATCTGTTCATGCACTTATCCGATTTCATATCCTCATAAATTTCATTCATAACTTTTTTCTGCGCTCCTGTAAGTTCAAATTCAAGAGCTTCTCTGAAACTCTTATTCAAATCCATTATATCATTGCTGAAGCTTATTCCTTTCTTTTCATTTTGGGTATGCTCTTTTCGCAAAGCCATTATCAATTGGAGATAGAAAAGCTCTTCAAATGCCAGACGCTTTCGTGAGTTTTCGATATCGTTATATTTTAAAGGGAAGTTTATTCTTATAACTGCATCTTTTTTAGATAATAAATTATTATTATCTAAAATATTTTGCGGTAAAGATTCTTCGATAAAATTTTTATTGTTTTTTGAAATAACTTTAAACGCATTAAAAACAATTTTTGCAAGAGAGAGGGTTTTAATCCAGGTTTTTTTTAAGACACAGGAAAGCTCATACACAGGCAGGTATGGATATTTCAAAAACTCAATATCATTTGCGTCATGCTCATTTATAGGAAGATGGTCGCGGTAGTTAAGGCATATGTTTCGTGAGTAATAATTTAATTCAAGCTTTCCGCAAAATATATACTTGCCGTATAACCGGAATTGTTTTGAGCGGAACTCAGTTGCGCCGAAAATAGGAATTTCTATCGTTCCTGTCGAATCTCTCAAAAAAACTTTTACAGGATGATTTAATTTGGAAGGAAGCTTAACCTGAATGACTTCACCATAAACGGCAATAAGCTCATCCGTATCTTTATCGATGTCAAGAATATTAACTTTGCGGATATAAGAGCGGGGAATGAAATTTAAAAAGTCTTCAATGTTTGATACGCCTATTTTTTTGAATGCTTCCGCACGTTTGTCGCCAATACCTTTGATGTATTTTATATCCAACTACTTTATAAGAGTAAATTTTTTAACCTGTGAATATTTTTCTGAACGCAGACGATAAAAATAAACACCTGAAGCAAGATTATCCGAAGAGATGTTGATAAAATAATTTCCTTTTTGTATGAAGCGGTTAATTACACTTCTGATTTTTCTTCCCGATAAATCAAAAATTTCCAAAGAATAATTATCATCAACGGGGACTTCATAGTTAATTTTTGTAAAACCGTTGAAAGGGTTAGGATAATTTTGAGCAAGATTGAAATTATAAATTACAGGAGGAACAGGTATAACCGATGTATCCGGCATCTCTCCGCCGGTAGTTGTTTTCAGAATCCTTCCGTAATAACCGCACGCATACCCAACGGTATCATTAACAAAAAATATCGAAGTGAGAAGATTATCAGTGTAAGGAATTTGTTGAATTTTCCAGTTAATTCCGCTGTTCGTTGTTTTTAAAATAAAGGTCATATATCCTGCAATGTAACCGGTGTTAGCATTCGGAAAATAAACAGACCTGAGTGAGTTTCCCACTCCACTGTTTTGGAAGTTCCAGCTTATTCCGGAATCTGTTGTCTTAAAAATATTACCCGGTAGTCCTACGAAATATCCTGTCGTCTGATTGAGAAAAAAAATTGAGTGTATGTTTTTATCTGTTCCGCTATTCACCTCTTCCCAATTTTCACCCGCATCCAGAGTTCGAAACATTTTTCCCGATAAACCTGCAGTATATCCAGTATTTTCATTTATGAATTTTATTGTGCTAAGAAAATATGAATTGAAAGCGTTATTAGACTCCCAGGTATCACCTCCGTCAATACTCCTTACTACAACACCGGAATCTCCGCATGCAAAAACATTTCGTTCTGTTATTGCATGAATTGATTTAAGTTCAAGAGTAGAAACTGTATTCTGTGTTACCCACGAATTTCCTGCATCAGTTGTTTTTAAAATTCTTCCGCCACTGCCGCAAATATATCCCGTTTGGTTGTTAAGAAAGCTTATTGCTGTTAGCCGGTCTCCGATTATTGTGATTATTCTTGTCCAGTTATTTCCGCCGTCAGATGTTTTTAAAATTATCCCGCCTTCACCGCAAACAATACCATTGTTTTCATCAAAAAAATATATACCGCCGTAAATTATTTCATAAGGAGTGTTCAGCTTTACCCAAGCTGAATCTGCATTTGCATTAACAAATGAAATAATTGACAAAAAAAGTATTATAACGGAATATAATTTCATATATAAATTTATTAAATAACTACGGCTATGACAATCCTATTTTTTAGGATTTCGGGGTCTTTTACAATGAATTTACACAATTAACCCGCTAAATCGGGATTGAATTAGAAACACTTTTTGTTTAGTTTATTTGTTACGCTCTGTAATGAGCGCAAATTTTGTAAAAACATAATATAGAAGCAAAAAATGGCATCAAAAATACTTAAATTAATATTCCTGTTTGTTTTAGTTTTAGGATTAAGTTCCGATATTTACTCGCAGGAAAAATATTCATTCATAAAAATATTCATTAACTCTGATAACGATATAAAAAGTATAAATAAACACGGTTTATTTTTTGACCACGCTTATTTCAATAACAATGAAATGGAAGTTTATCTTTCTGCAGGCGAAGTCGAATTACTGAAGAAATCCGGGGTTCCTTATCAGGTTGTTGTTGAGGACTGGAGTGCGTTTTACAACGAAAGAGTTAAATATGAGAATGCACTATTTAACGGAAACTTTCCTGATAATGTTGAGGATAATACTTTTAACATCAGTCATTCAATGAACGGGTCAATGGGCGGTTATTTGACTTATGACCAGGTTATTGCAAAGCTGGATTCAATGAGAATGCAATATCCGAATTTAATTTCTCAAAAATTTTCAATCGGAAATTCCGTCGAAGGAAGATCGATGTGGACTGTGAAAGTCTCAAGTTCTCCTAACGCTCCAGCCGGTAAGCCGGAAGTCTGGATTCACTCGCTTATACACGCGCGCGAACCGATGAGCATGATGAACATGGTATATTTTGTGTACTGGTTATTGGAAAATTATAATACTGACCCGGTAGCAAGGTATATCCTCGACAACAGAGAATTATATTTTACACCTGTCTTCAACCCTGATGGTTATGAATATAACCGTTCAACAAATCCTAACGGAGGCGGTATGTGGAGAAAAAACAGGAAAAACAACGGCAACGGTTCATTCGGAATTGATCTTAACAGAAATTTCGGAACTTTACAGTATTGGAATTCACCTAATGGCGGTTCAGATACAACAAGAAGCAGTGATACATACAGAGGAACCGCTCCGTTTTCCGAACCTGAAACTCAGAATGCAAGAGATTTTGTGAATTCGAGAAATTTTAAAAATGCTTTATCATATCATACCTACGGAAATTATTACATAAGACCATGGGGATGGCAGGACACACAGACGCCCGATGAAGCAATATTTCATGAGGTATCCGAAGACATGAATCTTCACAATCATTTTACGGTAGGCCGGTCATATAATACTGTTAACTATGGCGTGCGCGGTGTTACTGATGATTGGTATTACAATGATTCGGGTCATGCAAAAATTATTTCAATGACACCGGAAGTCGGTATAGGGTCAGACGGCTTCTGGCCGTCACAGGCAAGAATTTTACCGTTATGCAGACAGAACGTTTGGTCTAACATATATTTTGTGCTTGCAGCCGGAGGTTTTGTTATGCCGACTGCCGCAAAGCTTAATAAAGAAAATTATACTCCCGGTGAAAACGGCTCAATAAAAGTATTCATAAGAAATAAAGGTTTGATGCCGGCTTCGAATGTAAAAGTCGAATGCATTGCATCAAGTCCGGGATTAAATATTACTACCGGAACTTTTAATTATGCAAATATAAATTCGAGAGTATCAGATAGTGTTACGTTTAACTTTACCGTTCCTGCAAATGCTCTTAATAATTCCGCTTATGAAACTGTAATCAGAATTAAGCAAAATAATGATACAAGTTCAGTATATACTATGAAAGTCTGGGTGCCCGTCGGAAACGGAATTGCATCTTATCTTGATAGTGCTGAAAACGGTTTGACGGGAAGATGGACGCAGTCAGGAGGATGGGGAACTACTACCAGCCAATTTGTATCTCCAAATAATTCATTCACTGATAGTCCGACCGGAAATTATGGTTCAAGCAACACGAGAACTTTAACCTTAACGAATCCATTAAATATTTCTGCCAATAAAGTTACCATTGTAAGCTTCTTCAGAAGAAATACAATTGACCTTCTTGATTATGCATATTTCGATGTTTCGGCTGATAACGGCACTACCTGGAGCTCCGCAAAATTTTTCAATGGCACTCAATCAAGCTGGGTTAAAGAAGTTCTTGACATAACTTCACTTGCTAAAGCAACAGCACAGCTTAAAGTCAGATTCTCGCTTGTATCAAATGTCCAGACTAATGCAGACGGTATTTATATTGATAATATCAGAATAATGAATTACAATGCCGTGCCTACTTCCGTCATAGGAAACAATTCGGAAATTCCATTAAAATATAGTTTATTTCAAAATTATCCGAATCCGTTTAACCCATCAACTTCTATTAAATTTGATATACCTAAAACCGGGTTTGTAACTTTAAATGTGTATGATTTGTTGGGAAGACAGGTTGCTCAGCTGGTAAACGAAGTTAAAAATGCCGGGTCATATAATATGGAATTTAATGCATCGAATTTATCGAGTGGTGTATATTATTATAAGCTCGAAACGGCAGATTTTTCAGACACTAAAAAAATGATTTTAATTAAATAACAATTTAGCAGTTCCGCAGGTCAGGGACTGTTTATTAAACCAAACCGGCTTTATGCCGGTTTTTTTTACAGGACAACTTATGATAAAAAAAATATTTTTTATTTTTTCAATTGTTTTTTCAACGGCATTTTTGTTTGTTGTAAATGCCAATGCAAATAATCTTTTTACTTTAAACAATACCGATGCTTCATTAAAAGATAATCTGAGTCCATTTGTTGACAGCCCTGTTATATTAAAAATGGACTTCAATGAATTAAGAACCATCTATTCACAGAAACAATACAGTCTTGATTTGAATATTCCGGTAACCGAGTATCACTCGGTTCGTGTCCACCTCAACAAGTTTGATATATTTGATAAAAACGCACAGCTTGTTGAACGGACTGCGTCGGGAAATAAACCGTTTCAATTAACAAATGGAATCGTATCATATACAGGAGTAATTGAGGGAATGCCAAACTCTCTTGTAGTTCTTAACTTTTTTGAGAACCAGATTATAGGACTGCTTAGAACAGAAAATGATGTATACATAATCGGAAAAATCGGCAATGATTCGGAAATAACAGATAATTATGTAGTTTATCAGGAAACAAAGAAAAAATTTCACAGCGAATTGAAATGCGGCTCCGATGCGCTCGGAGTTCCGGAATCCGTTTATGAATCGATGAAAGAGCTTAAAAAGAGAATGGAACAGACTGACACCGGCTTTGATGTTATGCTTAATGCAAGTGTTGCCATTGATATAGATTTCTTTACTCATAATTGGTATGGTGGAACTCAAAATGCAACTAACTGGGCAACAGCTTTAATGACCGCAGTTTCAGCAGTTTATTTGAAAGATGAAAATGTAAAAATATCTATTGGTTATTTAAGAGTATGGACAACTCAAGACCCATATACTTCGACAAGCGGAATTGCAATGCTTAACCAGCTTCGCTCGGAATGGATTTCAACTCAGGGAGGCGTTCAAAGAGTGATAACACATCTGCTGTCAAGAAGAAATAATATTGATGTAGCAGGCATAGCTTTTCTTAATGTGCTTTGTGACAATACAAACGGATATGGCTTGAGTGCAACCCTTAATGGTCAAATAAATAACATTCCTAATTATTCATATGACGTTGTTGTTGTCGCCCACGAAATGGGTCATAACTTCGGCTCACCTCATACACATAACTGCAGCTGGGCAGGCGGTCCTTTGGATACCTGTGAGTTTATTGAAGGAGGTTGTTTCAGTGGTCCACCGCGTCCTGCAGTTGGAACGATAATGAGTTATTGCGACTTAATCGGAGGTGGTTCCGTCATTCTTGATTTTGGCGAGCAACCGGGTACTTTAATAAGAATCAGAGCTGAAAGCGCGGGATGTATAACAAATGCTAACACAAATATGCTTGTTGCATATCCGAACGGAGGTGAATCTTACAGAACAGGTCAAAATGTTGCTGTCTGGTGGGGCGGCTCTTTAACTGGGAATGTTAATATCGAATATACTTCCAACAACGGAAGCTCATGGAATTCAATTCAGAATAATGTCCCTGCCCAGAACAGAAGCGTGACATGGACGGTTCCGTATATTGCAACAACCACACAGGCAAAAATCAGAATTATCGATGCATCAAACCCTTCAGTTGGAGATACAACAGACGGAACTTTCAGAATAATTCTTAATCTGAATTTTATAAATTTATTGTTCCCTCCGACTTTAACAAAAGTAGAAACCGCTCCGAACAATACTGCAGTTCAGCAGTTCAAATGGTCAAGCTCGGGAACGCATCCATCAATAAGATATGCGTTTAAAATAAGAAAAGGCGGCGCTCCTCCTTCAAGTGATTTGAAGTTTGACAGCGATAACAACGGCACTGATACAGTAGTCAGTTTGCGTAAAAGCCTTCTTGATACAATTGCGCAAAATTTGGGAACTGTGAATGATTCTGTTTTATGCATCTGGAGTGCAGTCGCATATAATGGGTTTGATTCCACAACATCATCATCATTCATCGTAGTGCTGAAAAGAACCGGTGTCGGTATTACACAGATTTCGACTGAGATACCTGATAAATTTGAACTTGGAAATAATTATCCGAATCCGTTTAATCCGTCAACAAAAATAAATTTTGCAATCCCGAAAGCTTCTTTCACAACACTGAAAGTATATGACATAAGCGGAAAAGAAATTGCAACACTCGTAAGTGAATATACGCAGGCAGGTTATTATAATGTTGATTTCAATGCTATGAATATTTCATCAGGTGTGTATTTTTACAGGATACAATCAGGTGAATTTGTCGATACAAAACGAATGCTGTTGATAAAATGACGGAATTATTTTATCAACAGTCCCGCATTTGCGTGAATTTTTGAATTCAACCCGTTCGGTTTAACTGAACGGGTTTTTTTATAATTATTATTTATATTTGTTTTATAATGAAAACGCTATTTAAAAATTGTAAGGTTTGGCTCGGTAAAAATTCTTTTACGAACGAATTCGGCATTGATGATTCAAAGGGAAAAATCATTTACATAAAAGATAAAACCCCAAAACCGGATTTTGAAAACAAAATTGATTTAAAAAATAAGCTTGTTCTTCCATCATTTATGGACGGACATTGCCATTTGTTAAAGGCATCGATTGTTAATAGCGAGCTGAACCTTAGAAACGCAAAAACAAAAAAAGATTTTAAAAAAATTTTTGCAGAGTATAAAACTACGACGGAATGGATTACGGGGGGATATTTTTCCGACTCAGGCATAACGGACGGATTTTCCCCGGATGTAAATTTTCTTGATGCTGTTGCGCCTGATATGCCGGTTTTGATTTCGCGATTTGATATGCATTCGGGATTTGCAAATTCTAAAGCAATTGAACTTTCAGGTTTAAAATCAAAATTAAATGAATTCAAATCCGACGAGGTAGTGAGAGATGGAGACGGAAACTTAACCGGCGAACTGAAGGAAACCGCGCTTAATTACTTATTGAGTTTCATACCGCGCAAATCAATTGAAGAGCTCGCAAATAACGTTAAATCTGAAATAGAAAAACTCCATTCACTCGGCATAACATCTGTTGCAGATATAACATTACCTTTTGACCTCGATGTGTTTGAAGTATTATTGCAAAAAAATGAGTTTAATCTCCGCATAGACTCACGTTTGCCATTCAAAGAATTTCAGAATTTAGAAAATTATAAAAAAAGGTTTATTAAGTTTAATGATTGGATTAAGTTTCAATCCTTCAAAGCTTTTTATGACGGTTCATTGTCAAGCGAAACTGCATACTTCCATAAAAATTATGTTAACCGCAATCATAACGGCTTGCGAATGGAAATAATCAACAGCGGGGAATTTGAAGAGATTGGATTTGAAATTGATAAATCGGATTATCAGATGTCGGTGCACGCAATAGGAGATAAATCCGTGACTGAACTGCTTGATTTTAATGAACAGCTTATTTCAAAAAATGGAAATAAAGACCGGAGATTCCGCATTGAACATGCGCAGCATATTCAGGATAAAGATTTAAAAAGATTTAAAGAGTTGAACGTTATTGCTTCAGTTCAGCCGGCGCATTTGTTTAGTGATGCAAAAACTGCTTCTCAAAAAGTTGAGGATTTAAAAACAACCCATAGATATAAACAGCTTATTGATGAAGGAGCAAATGTTTGTTACGGAACGGACTTCCCGATTGTCGATGAAAATCCGTTTGAAACAATTTATTTCGCAATGACAAGAAAAGCCGAAGGATTCGACAAAGGGTTTTTACCGGAGTACAATATTTCTCTCGATGATTGCATTAAATGCTACACCGAAGAAAATGCTTATGCAAGTTATAATGAAAACAATTTTGGAACAATTGAGGTTGGAAAATCTGCTGATTTTATAATTTTGGATGATTTATTTCAGATGAATGCGGATGAAATCAGAACTGCAAAGGTGGAGCAAACTTATCTTAAAGGTAAAAAAATAAATTGAGCCTTTTTATTCAATCAAGCCATCGAACATTATCATTCTTATCTCTATAATTTATCATCGGCACAGATATTTCGTAAAATAATCTTTCATATCCATACGAAAACCATACATCGATTTTTATTTTAAAATATCCAATATGCTCGAAATAGTAGTCCTTTGTAAAAACTTCAACTAAACTACTTCCGAATTTTATATCTCTTCCAAATCCTTCATCATACAAGAATTCCAAAACTTCATTTCTTTATCTAAGTTTACTTCCTCAGCACTGCTTCCATAACAACAGGTTCTTTCATATTGTATAAATTTTCCATCGGGATATTCCATGTCACACTGTTTCCCTGCAACTGACCATTTGTGCTTATTACCGGATATGGAAAATTTACAGTAGTATGCGCCATATCGTTTTCAAATAATTTTCCTATTTCTTCCCGTAAAGCAGTTCCTGATGTATCATCGTCTCCCGTTTGTTTTTTGGAATAAATAATCCTGAATATAATGCTGTCTCCCTGAGTAATGTATGAAATATTGGAATTCATTGTAGAGCTTGCTTCACGGGAATTAAATAAATTTTGAATTGCATCCACCGAAATGAAATTATATGAAAAATAAATTGACTTTGATGAATCAGGGTTTGTCTGAGCGCTCATATTCGTTAAAGTAATTCCCTGAACGCTGTCAAAATCTTCCCTCATGTCATCAATAAAATTCTCATTGTCATAAATTGAGTCAATTATTTCCTGCCTGCGTGTTGAATCGAATGAAGCCGCAAATGATGTTATCATATCCATAAAAGTCTTATCGAATGTAATTGTCGATGTCTCGTTGCCTGAACCATCCGCATTTATTGTTATTGTTTGCGACAAATCTATGCAGGAATTAAAGGTTAAAAGCAGCAAAAGAAAAAGAGGAAGAATAAATCTTTTCATAAAATTTGTAGTATAAAGTTAGATTAGCTGTAAAAATAAGGAAATAAAATTACAGTTGTTATTTTATTTAAAATGCCTTTTTTGTATTATAATAAACATAATTTATCCCGGATTAACCTAATTTGACTAAGAAAAATTGCCGTTTGATAAAAAAAATCTTATCTCACTGATGAAAAAAATAACACTTTTCCTGTTCATTTGCTTTCTCATTTCCATTAATGTTATTTTATGGACAATCTTTACGCTTAACTCTGTCGCGTATATAAATGAAGACCTTCTTTATAATACTTTAAGAGACATTCAGCAAAAATACTACGAGCTTTCTTATGATGAGAATGACAGAAAAGACGACCCGGCAATTGTAAGACTGCAAAACCAATTTGATGTAATTAATAATAAGATAGAACTTTCATTTGATATACCTAATAAAACCCTTTTTGGGAACGTTACGATGACAGCAGTAAATAATTCGGATACGCTGAATAAGATTTGTATTAATTTTCTTGATAATATGAAAATTAATTTCATAAAGCTTAACGGCAGCAATGCTGTTTATGAAAGAAAAAATGATTACATAACAATTTCAAGCGCAGGACTTGTAAATAAAAATGATGAGTTCAAAGTAGAATTTAATTATCAGGGAACGCCTGAAAACGAGGGATTCGATGCATTTGCATTTAAATACATTAATGATAATATCGCAATATATAATTTAAGTGAGCCGACATACGCACCTAACTGGTGGCCATGCAAAGATTTACCAACCGATAAATTTACAATGGATATGATTCTCACCGTTCCGTCTGAGCTCACGGGGGTATCAAACGGCAAACTAATTAATGACAGTTTGATAAATGAAACAACCAGGTTATTTCACTGGAGCTCCGATTATCCTATTACAACTTATCTTGTTTCAATTGCAATCAGCAAGTATGATTTCTGGGAAGAAAAATATGTCTCACAAGACGGTTCAACAACAATGCCGGTTGTATATTATTCTTTCCCGCAATATACAGCCGAAGCAAAAAAAGATTGGGCGTATACTGTGGACATGATGAATTTTTATTCTAAGACTTTCGGAGAATATCCTTTCTTAAATGATAAATACGGAATGGCAATGTTCGGCTGGGTTGGCGGCGCTATGGAGCACCAGACCGTCTCAAGCATGGGCTACACTTTAACTACAGGAGACAGGCGCTATGAGGACGTCGTTGCCCACGAGCTTGTTCATCAATGGTTTGGTGATGCGATTTCTCCTGCAACCTGGAAAGACATCTGGCTCAATGAAGGCTTTGCAACTTATGGTGAGGCGCTCTGGCAGGAGCACCTCAAAGGTAAACAAGGTCTTATATCATATATGAGAAAGTCAGATTATGGAAGCTTTGCCGGGACGCTTTATGACCCTGAAGGATTTATTTTTGGGGCAACAACTTATGAAAAAGGTAGCTGGGTTTTGCATATGTTAAGAGGAACAGTAGGGGACAGTACATTTTTTAAAATCCTAAGGACATATTATAATGATTATAAATACGGAACGGCAACAACTGAGCAATTCAAACAGGTTTGCGAAACTGTTTCAGGAATGAACCTGACTTATTTTTTTGACCAATGGATTTATAAAGGAACTTCAAGACCCGAATTTGAATATTCGTGGAAAGCTGATGAATTCGACGGACAGGATGTCACAGACGCTTATATGTTGAGGTTGAATGTATATCAGGCGCAGGAAGACTGGCCTGTTTATAAATCGAATCTGAGAATTCTTGTAAAGACTGACAAAGGAAATGAAGAGTTTACATTCTTTAATGACAAAAAAAGGCAAACGTTTACTCAAACGATAAAAGGTAAACCGCTCGATGTTGTTGTTGACCCTGATGGATGGATTTTGAAAAAATTAAAAAAAGTGGATTATAAATAATGACTTACATTGCTCTGATAATAGGCGGTTCTGTGGGAACTCTCTTAAGATATTTTATCGGATATTTTTGTAATACTTATTTTGGAACAACTTTTCCATTAGGGACGTTTTTAGTCAACATAATCGGTTCTTTTCTTATAGGGATTGTCTTTGCGTTATCCGAACCGTTTAGTATGTCTCATAATCTGAGATTATTCTTGTTCACGGGATTATTTGGAGGCTTTACAACTTTTTCAGCTTTTTCGTTAGATACTCTGCATCTAATTCAGGTTCAAAACTATAAATTGGCATTTTTGTATGTCTTTGGAACAAACATTGTCGGTCTCGCACTTGTTTTCATAGGATATTATTTAACAAAAACTCTCCTGAAATAATTTGAAAATAAAATTAATTTTATTTTTCTTTTTTGCATTTTCTATTTTTTCCTCCTCCAGTGCTTATTCGCAGACACAGCAGATTATTGTTAAGCTAAAGAAAGATGCTTCTGCAGAAGTTTTCAATAACTTCGTTAACGAAAATCCCCGTGCGGGAACATCAGACATTGCGCGTCTCTGTGCACAATTAAATATCACAACTTCAAAACAATTATTTAAAAAAATCCTTCCACAGTTAAATGCTTTTGATAATTCAGGAAATTTTGAGTTAGACAGGATTTTTATTTTAAATATTCAACGGGAAAATCTCAGCTCTGCTTTGACATTGCTTTCCGGCTCAAAAGAAGTTGAGTATGTTCAGCTTAATAATCAATTAAAGCTCGAAGTAAATTCAAGCACTGCATTCACTCCTAACGATACATATTACAGTCAGCAATATTATCTTAGAACAACTGGACTGGAAAATGTCTGGAATACAACAAAAGGGGATTCAAATGTCTTAGTCGGTGTTATAGATTCAGGTCTGGATTTTCTTCATCCTGATTTGCAGACTTCATTCAAAATAAATCCAGGTGAAACAGGACTTGATGCGCAGGGACGCGACAAACGCTTCAATGGAATTGATGATGAGAATAACGGCTTTATAGACGATTGGAGGGGATGGGATTTTGTTGATGCTCCGTTTACAGGCGACCCCAGAAGAGGAGATTATTTGAATCCCGATAATAATCCTGAAGATGATAATAAATTTTCTCATGGCACTGCTGTAACAGGTATCATTAATGCGACTTTTAATAACGGTTTGGGCATCTCATCTGTTGCACCTGACTGCAAAGTGCTTGTAATGCGGGCATTTGATGCCGAAGGTCAGGGTGAAGAAGACGATGTTGCAAATGCGGTATTATACGGATTAATTCAGGGAGTTAAAGTGTTTAATTTCAGTTTCGGCGATTATGTCTTTTCAAATATGCTTAGAGACGTTGTAGAGTTTGCATATCAGAATAATGCTGTGATAATAACATCAGCCGGCAACGACGGTGGATTCAGACTGCATTATCCGTCTGCTTATGATGAGGTAATTTCCGTTGCTGCATCTGATGAGAATGATTTCAAGGCAGGTTTTTCTTCTTATGGCGAGACCGTTGATATATACGCTCCCGGCTTTCAGATTCTTACAACGACAAGAACAGGAAAAGGAAGCTCAGAGTTTGGCGGCAACTATGAAAAATTTAACGGAACGTCATTTGCGGCTCCACAGGTTGCAGCAATCGCAGCGCTTTTAATTTCACAGAATAATAATCTTACAAATGAAGAAATCCGCGGACTGCTTGTTTCTACAACTACATATTTAGGAGGACAAACTTCATGGACAGGCAGATTTGCATCAGGTAGAATAAATGCTTTAAATGCCTTAAATAATATTAACTTTACTTCCATAGCACGGATTTTTTATCCCTCGCAGGACTATACTTTCTATGATTCAAGCATTCCGGTTTGCATATCAGCAGCATCACCGTTATTTCAATCTTACTCGCTTTATTACGGCATCGGTGAGCTTCCCGATAATTGGATTCCTTTGCAATCGAATGTTTCTAATCAGGTTTTGAATGATACTGTTTACAACTGGAATACTTCATCGTTAAATGATACTTCATATACTCTCCGGCTTGCGATAAACAGCTCATCCGGCAGAACGATTGAACATCGAATGATTATATTTAAAGATTCGGCGGCTCCGGTAATAACCGATGTTGCATTCGGATTGCTTATTGACAAAAACACTTTTTCGGAATTAATTCTGTTCAATACAGACAAACGCAGTGTTGGAAAAATTTATTACCGACCTGCAAGCAGTTCCGAGCCATATAAACAAATTCTTGCAGACCTCGGAACCCCGAACATCGGATTTGTTTCACAAACGCATTTTGCAATTCTTCCGGGAAACACGCTTGAACAAAATATACCTTATAGTTTTTATCTGGAAGCAACGTCATTAAACGGAAAAACAGTAACTCTGTCGGATAAAGACTTTAATTTTACGACCGGAAACGCTATTAATGTATATGGTTATGATAAAAAGAATTATTCTCTTCCATATTCACAATCGTGTCAGAGAATTATTGACATAAATAACAACGGAAAGCCGGATATTTTTTTAAACGAAATTAAAAATAATCTTCAATTAAATGTATTTGAGCTTTCTAACGGAAGCTTCACAAAAATTTCAAATAATAACTGGACTGATTTTCATATAGCACGTGACTTAGCTGACATTGATAGCGATAATAAATATGAACTGCTTGTCTCCAAAAGCAGAAATGGTATTGTATATAAAGCGCCCGGCAAAAACGAACTGCCGACAAACATAATCTGGTCGGATACAGCGCAAAATAATTTCTGGTCGGCAAGATTTGCAGATTCAGATAATGACGGCAAGACTGAAATCATGGGGTTTGGAACAAACGGTCTGCGCATACTTGAATACGTCAATGGTGATTTTAATCAGACTGCTTCACTTGCATATCACGGCATAATAGAGCCTGTCGCAAATTCACAAAACGTTCTTATTGAGGACTTCAATAATAATGGCAGGAAAGAAATTGTTTTTATAAACACATATTATTTTTCTGGTGATGCTCTCCCTGACCTTGCTCTGAATGTTTATGAAAATACTACCGATAATAATTATCAAAGAGTTTATACTGATTCAATGAGCAGGTTTTTAAAAGGCGATAACATCATTGCGGGTGATTTTGACGGTGATGGTATAAAGGAATTTGCACTTGGGACTGTCAGTAAAGATGGCGAGCCGATTCAATATTATAGCTTGGTTGTTTATAAAGCAAACGGCGGCTCATATCATGTTATGGCTATTCAGGATATTTATAACTATAAGTCTTACACTGAAACTTCAACTCGCGCGGCAAATGTAGATGCAGATTCAAAAGATGAAATTTTAATTAACACAGGAACACATTTTTATATTTTAAAATATAATAACTTAACAACAACTTTTGAACCCATACTCTATAAATCCGATATTAATACTTTCAATCAGATTGCTTATGATTTCGATGCTGACGGTATTAATGAAATAGGATTAAATACCGTTAATGATACTTTATTGTTCTTTCAAAAAAACACGGTATTTGCAGGACCTCCTACACCGCTTAATCTGCGGGGACATAGTGAAGATTCAAACAAAGCAAACATAACTTTTGATGCTGTGCAGGGAGCTGAGTACTATAAGATTTACCGTTCAAATAATGATACTAATTTTATTTTAATTGATTCAACATTTAAACCAACTTACACAGATAATAATGTTTCCAACAAAACCTATTATTATTATAAAGTTTCTGCTATTGATACTTCTTTGACAGTAAAGGAAAGCAATCTGACAAATTCACTTTCGGTTTATGTCCATAATAAATCACGATTACTTTCAGCAACTTATCAAGGCAGCGGATTTGTGTTATTAAAATTTTCCGAACAGGTGCAATATACAATTCCGGATTTCAATAAATTTGTTTTGCAGGACACGGCTTTGTTTCCCGCAAGCGTCGCTGTTAATAATCCCTTTGAATATTTATTAAAATATAACGGTTTGCGTCAGGGAGCTCATAACATTGTTACCAGAAACCTTGTTGATTTATACAACTCACAGGTATCAGAAAACAGCGTTTCATTTGTTGTGAGTGATTCAGTTGTGGATGAGTTTTATATTCAGAATGCCATTCTTTTAAATAACAAACAAATTAAAGTTGAGTTTAATACCGCAGTTAATTTCGGTACAGCAAAAGAAATAATAAACTACAGATTTACTCCTTTTAATATCACTGTAGATTTAATAGGAAGAGATACATCTAATGCGAAAATCATTTATGTGAATCTCGGCAGCGGAACAATCGGTGCAACTGGAAAAAATTATGTTTTAAAAATCTCAAATGTATTTTCCTCGGACGGAATAAAAATAACAGAAGGTCCGGGAAGCACTTTTGGATTTGTGTTTAATAAACAAGATCTTGAAGATGTTTATGTTTATCCGAATCCATTTAAAATTGGTTCAACTGCCGCGATGCTGACTTTTGCAAATCTGACGGTAAAAGCAAAGATAGAAATTTTCGATTTGACCGGAAGATATTTAAGAACTGTTGAAGAGACTGATGGTAATGGAGGTGTTGAGTGGGACTTGAAGGACGACAAAGGCAAAGAAGTTTCGAGCGGAATTTATTTGTTCCGTGCCACCGGGTTTAATTCTGAGAACGTTGAAGTAAAAGAGAAAATCGGTAAGTTTGCAGTAATAAAATAAAAGCCGGTGTTCAGCCGGCTTTAAATTTATCTGCTATTTATTTCCCGCCATTAACAAAACTTGAAAATCCGCTTCCTGCTTTGAATCTTGCAGTCTTCTTTGCTGCAATGTTGATTGTTTCGCCTGTGCGAGGGTTTCTGCCTGTTCTTGCATTTCTCTTCCCTTGAGAGAATGTTCCGAATCCAACAAGTGAAACTCTGTCACCTTTCTTTACGGATTTTTTTACGGAAGTAACAAATGAATCTAAAGCGTCTTTAGCTTGTCTTTTAGAAATTTTTGCTGAAGAAGCCATTTGAGAAATGAGTTGTTCTTTGTTCATGCTATGTATTATTTTTGATTAAGTAATGTAAATACAAAAATAACACGATATTGTTAAAAATGCAAATTTATTAATAATTGCTAATTTTTACCCCCTTACCTGAAGTATTGAGAAGTAATAAAATTTTTGTGTATTTTTATAATTATAAATAAATTATTTTTGTAAAGAATTTTAAGGAGATTTTTTGCAATGGCAAACAGAATGTTTGTTTCGAATAAAGATGAAACCATAAGGTTATTTCAGAACCCTATACTGGAATATTTTTCTCATATACATCCTGCAACACCGTTAATAGTTTTTCTTCCTATTTGTGGTTATATGTACTATCTGGGAATCGGCGTATTGCCTTTCTGGCAAACGATTTTAGCATTTTTCTTCGGAGTGTTGTTCTGGTCATTATTTGAATATGTGTTTCATCGTTTTGCGTTTCACTACCATCCAAAATCCGAAACCGGAAAGAAAGTTCATTTTCTTGTTCACGGTATTCATCATGATTATCCCCGTGACAGCACGCGTCTTGTGATGCCTCTGCTTGTAAGCGCTCCATTAGCTATTCTTTTTTATTGGTTGTTCGCATTAGTATTTGGAGTTTATCATTACAATGTCTTCGCAGGATTTATTTTCGGATATGTATCCTATGACGCTATTCATTATGCAACTCATCATATGAAGATGGCAAGCGGTGTGGGAAAGTTTTTAAAGGAATATCATTTGCGTCATCATTATAACGATGACAATACAGCTTACGGTGTTTCAAATCCTTTATGGGATTATGTGTTCAGCACAGTTCCTAAACATGTGAAGGAAGCAAACAAAGAAGCAGTCAAAGAATAAAATTATTTTGAGAAATTTCAGATAAGTATAAAAACAAAAGCCGGCATCAACCGGCTTTTTTAGTTTTATGGTTAAATTTGTTTTAAGCGTGGGTTATTTGAAATGCAAATACCACAACCAGAACTGCGAACGCAATTACTATTCTCAGTTTTTCTTTTTTTCCTATTTTTTTCATTTTACTGTTTTATTGTTGAGGTTTATTTTATTAAAATCATTTTTTTTGTGTCCGTAAAGTTTTCAGTTGACAACCTGTAAAAATAAGTTCCGCTCGAAAAATTTGAAGCATTAAATCTCACTTCATAAACACCTTGTTGCAGTGTATTATTAATCAATTCCTGTGCCAATTCACCTTTTACATCAAAAACAGCTAAAATTACGCGATTAGTTTCCGTGATGCTAAATTTTATTTCTGTTGAGGGGTTAAATGGATTGGGATAGTTTTGACTTAAGAAATAACCTTCAGGGTGGTTATTTAGGGGCTGAATATCTGTCAAACTACCCCCTCCATTAATAGTTATGTAAATTCTTCCAAGTCCTCCGCAGGCATAAACAGTATCGGAAGAAAGGCAGTAAATATTTTTTATATCAACCGGAGGAAGCATTGATAAACTTTGTGAACCCCAAACTTGTCCTCCGTTTGTTGATTTAAGAACTTTTGAATTTTCACAGCCTACATACCACTCACTTGCAAGAAGTCCGGTATTAAAATGAGAAACGGAAAACAAATCATCAGTCGTAAAACCATTTTGGATTACCCAGTCTGCTCCACCATTTGTTGTGCGGTAAATTAATCCTTCAGCTCCGACCACAATACCGGTATTGGCATCTTTGAACTCGATATCGTAAAAAATCTGATTACCTCCGCCGACTGATTGCGATGTCCAGTTAGTTCCGCCGTTCGTTGTTTTTCTGATTCTTCTGTCAAGTCCGCATATCCATCCTGTATTGTTATTGATGAAATGCAAACCATATAAATCATCCGAACCAAGCGGATAGTCGGAAGGTGAGTCAAACCAAACTGTTCCGCCGTTTGTAGTTTTCAACAGAGTATTGTTTTTACCCGTAATATATCCTGTGTTGTTGGATGTAAACTGAATTGACGTCAGCTCATTAGTGGTTCCTGAGCTAACTGTTCCCGTGAGTCCGCTTGAATACCGGATGATTGTACCTCCTGTTCCGACCATGTAACCTGTATTTTCATTTATGAAATAAACTGCTTTCAGGTCAGAGGTTGTGTAAGTTGATGTCGACCAGTTTGCTCCTCCATTTGTAGTCTTCAAATATTTCCCGCTGCTGCTCACAGCAAATCCGGTGTTAATGTTAACGAAATATACTCCTGTCATTGTTGTAAGATTTCCGTTTGACTGTTGAGACCATTGCGCCTGTGCAATCTGGTTAATCATAAACAATAAAATGATTAGAATTAAAAATCCGATTAATACGGTTTTTGCTTTTGTTTTGTATGTCATTTTCATTCTATACTCCGATTTAAATTTCATAAATAAATTGTCTCAAAAAAGACTTTTATCATAATTAATTATTATATAGATTATTGCATATATATTATATAATATATTGAAATAACAATTATTAATGCTTTCTAAATCAATTTTATTTTATTTTAATGAATTTTCAGCAATTCCTCAGGAAATTCGAAAAAAATTTTATTTTTCTAAAAGCAAACGCATTAATTCTTTCAATCAAAAAAATTTAATTCTTTTAAGAATAATTGAAAACTACCTGGAGAGCGAAGAAGCAGGGACCTTATGGAATGAAACGTTGATATGCAAAAAATTGAAAATAAATATTAGCATGCTGAGATGTCATCGTTCAAGAATACTGAAAGAACTAAGAGAATATTATTTCAAATTTCAAAATAAAGAGACGAATGTTTTTGATAGAGGATTGCTATATTATAAAAATTCGATGGTTCGTGAAGCGAAGAATTGCTTTGACAGGTGCATATCTGCTCTGGAGAAAGAATCTAAAAGCAAAAAACAGTTTGATAAAGCAATTTTATTATCTGAAATTTACGAATTTTATTTTATTTACTATCACAGGCACAGAAATAAAAACAGATTTCGTGAGATTTATGAAAAGTTATCCGGGCTGAATAAATTTGTGTCAAAAAATTGTTATAATAAGAAAACAAAAAATATTTTAAAAATGCGGATGCATTATTGCGAAGCGCTAAGGTATCAGTTTCTTGTTAAAACACAAAAACCTTACCTGATTGCATTAAAAAATTTAGAACATGCATTGAACTATGTTGAAGCAATTAACTATACAAAATATATTTTAAAATTTTTATTTCTGAAGGGAAATCTTGAGCTTGAGGTCAATGGCGTGGATTCGGCAAGGATTTATTATACAAAAGGATTCGAGCTTGCTTCAAAAGAAAATGATGAAAATTTTGAGAATGAAAAAATAATTTTCCGTATAAAATTAATGCTGTTAAACTCATTCACGGATAAAAACCTAATTGAAAATTATATTCAGGAAATGGGGGAATATCATTTTAAAATGGATAAAAATTATGATGCCGACTACATTCTGCATCTTTTGTTTCATTACTTACGCTTTGCGTCAAGCTATGGTGATACGGGCATGTTTAACCGGTTATCGTATGAACTGGTTAACAATCTTTTTATTTATTCCCGTTCGGCAGATGCGTTCTTCAGGCTATATACTTTAAAAGCTGATAAATACATAAGCAATCTGACATACTGGGAAAGCAATAATTATGATTCGGATATAAAAATCAATAAAAACGTTCTTGAAAAATTCAGTTCATTCAATCAGAAAGCTCTCATTAATCTTGATAAGCTTTACAGCATTGACCAGTTATTTTTTATTTATATCACTCAGATAGAGCTTGAATTCTGGAAGTGGAAAAACGGAGATACCGAAAATGCTTTTTATTTCATTAACAAAATAGAAAGGTTAATAAAAAAAGGTCATACGATTTCAAACATTATTTATTTCAACACCCTTAAAATCTGTGTGAGAATTCTTGCCGATACATTTCATATGGACAAGAAACAACTAACATCAAAATACTATCCTGCTATAAAAAATCAGGTAAACATTTTAAAAAAGCGTGAAGATAATTATAATATTTTATATGATTATACGTTGTTAAAGCTTCTCTCACAAAATCTTGAAATAAAAGAAATTACGAAAGAAATTACTGCGCTTTATAACTGGATTAAAAAAGAACGCTATGCACTGATTAGTCATTTACAGAAAACCGGAAGCGCTGCTTGATAAACTAAAATTAATTTTTTCCCATCCAGGCATTTCTTATTTTTTCCTGTTCAGGTGTAATATTATCCATTATCTCAACTTTCTCATCATACATTGTTTTTAGCTTGCTGATTGTCGTGCTTGCTTTTATTAACTCAAACTTTCCCTCACTATTTTTTCGATAAACTTCAACTTCATATTTATCACCAATTTTTTGTTTATTGCCTTTTGGTGCAAGCTTTTCACGTATGTTCATGAAATTAATAACGTCGCCGTTGACTGAATAAAGCTCATCTCCCGCCTGAAGTCCGAGATTTTTTATGAATTCGTTTTCTTCGTCGAGTGCAATAATTATGAACCTGAAAGTTGATTCATTGAAACCCAGATTAAATCCGCCGGCATCGACAACTTCATATGGGGTTGCGGTATATTTTAAACCTATTTTGGAAAAAATATCTTTATAGGGAAGCTTATTATTTCCTCCTACATATGTATTCAAAAACTCACCGACTGCTGGAGAAGTTCTCTGAGTAATCTCCGCAAATAATTCTTCGTCCTTGAACGGTGTGTCTTTCCCGTACTTTGCCATAAGAGAATTAATAACATCCTGCAATCCCTGCTCTCCGTTAGATTCACTTCGGATTAAAATGTCAAGACACAATCCGATTAATGCGCCTTTTTGATATACGTTCTGATATTCCTTTTTATATGTTGTGAGAACGTTCTTGCTCATTTCAGTAAATGCAAGTGTATCATTATATTGTTTTGACTGTTCAAGTTTTTGTTCGACATCGCCAACATAATCCTTTAAATCAATAAGGTCTTCGTAAAGCTGAATGTAATGCGAGTTATATTCGGTAACACCTTCATAAAGCCATAAATGTTCCGACATCTGCGGATTATTAAAATCAAAATTTGCAATCTGTTCTGCATGCAGATTCAATGGAGTTATAATATGGTAAAATTCATGCGAGCTCATGTCACCAAGATAGCCGAGAACCATTTTTTTCTGAGCCGCAGGAGCGTCAGGAAAATAATAAAACGATGAAAGATTATGTTCAAGCGCTCCAGCTATTCCGAACTTATTTGGCTTAGCAGCAAAATAAAATATAAATGAATACCTGTCGGCAGGTAAAGTGCCTCCATAAAAATTTCTATGCGCAGTCAGCAAGTCATCAAGCTCATCTTTCAAATCTGCTGCTTTAATGCCGCCGCCGGGTGAGTAAGCCGATATAAGCACACGGCACTCAGGAAAATAAATGCTTGTTGTATCCGGCTTATTATACATAATCGGATTATCAACGAGAAACTGATAGTTAGGAGCAATTATGACATCAAGGTTTGGTTCCGATACTGTTTTAGTCAAGCTTGTTGAGCCGTAAAAGTCGGACGGCTTTGTAATGTTAAGCGCATATTCTCTTGCAAGATAACCATCGAAATAACCGAAAAATCCGTGATTGTTCAGAACATAATTTTTCCCCGGCTCGATGTTCGTTCCGCCCATCGGATAAACATAATTGTTCGGTAAAGTATCATTAAAGCTCGGATATCCGTTATATGTCAATTTATATAGTGAAGTAGCATTATCAATTTGCCATGAGTTTGTATCGAGACGGGTCACTGTCAGAGCATTTCCCTGTGCATCATATGCCATTACTTCGTTTACATATCTTCCGAAATCGAGAATGCGGTATGTGCCTGGAATCATTTCAGGCAGGCGGAAAATTATTGTCTCTTCATCGATTTTTGGAGTAATTAGTTCGATTTTAAGAACCGGCTCAGTAACATTGACAAGATTCACAAAATATTGATATGTCATATTTTGAGGAACTTGCGCGAAGGCAAAATTGCAAATAAAAAGAAATAATATTAAAAATTTTTTCATAATTGGATTAATCGGTTAAATAAAAAGGGCTGAATGCTCTGATATATAGATTATACTTAGGTTAAGCTATGTAAGTTACCTAAAAAATGAATTTTTCACTATGAATAAATGAGTTTAAAAATAGGTTTCAGATAATTATTTAATATATCCGAGCTCTTTAAAGATTTTTTCATAGTCAAAAGGAGGATAAAGGGGAATATCGCCGTTAAACACGTTTTCAATCGGGACCCATTCCGCATTTACGGTATAAGTATTTTCGACAATCGGGATAATTTCCTGCTCATGAAGTTTTTTGTTTTTCAATTCGCCTGCATAAAGAAAAACTATTTCATGTCCTTTTTTCCCCAGACAGACAAAAATATTTTCAATAACCTCAATTAATTTCAGGTTATCAATTTCACTCCCGATTTCTTCGATGATTTCTCTTCTTATTGCATCTTCATAACTCTCCTGAAATTCAACACTCCCTCCAAGCACACGGAAATAATACTGCTCTTTAACGTTGTCAAAATCTTTTGATGCAAGTATCTTTCCGTTATGATGAAAGATGCACATCGCTTTTACTTTTATGTAATCGTTTTGCAAAATTGTGATTTGAAAAAAACAGGTTTCAAAAAATTATTGTTTTTCTAATTTGGACTTCAGAACCTCTCTTAATTCATCGGTCAGTTGTTTCATTAACTCGGGACGTCCGTGATATGCTGCAGGTGTATTTTGAAAAATTTCAACGAGCCATTTGTCCTGGCGTTTGGCAGCAACTAATGTCTGAATCGCATTTACTTCAGGTATGATGTCATTACCTCCCTGGGGAACCATACTTACCACAGAACGAAGTATCGCAACATCATTGGATAAAAATCTTACTTCCCGGATTTTATAAATAAACGAAGGAACTTTGTGGTTTGAAAATATTTTTTTCATATCGGCTTCGATGACGCTTCGTCCGTTGTGCTGGCTCCCGTCAAAGCCGATGAAATTTGCGTTATTGGAACACAACTCTGCCATTGCTTTCGCATCGTTGTTGTTCCACGCATTTAACAAATTATCATATAAGTCTCTGATTTCTTGCTCGTTCATATTTAAATAAAATAAACTAAAGCTGATAAATCAAAATAAGATTTCCGCAGGTATCTTCGAAGCTCACCATCTCAGGCATTCCTTCCATTCGAGTTGGCTCTCCTCTGAAAACTACTCCAAGGTCTTTCAATCTTTTATATTCTTCCTGAATATTATCAACTTCAAAAGCGGTATAAGGTATTCCAGCATCGAATAATGCTTTTTGAAAAACATTTGCGGCTGGAATTCCCATCGGCTCAAGAAGCAGTTCAGTGCTGTCCTGTTCGTCAGGGGAAACAACAGTAAGCCATTTTGCTCCGCCCATCGGCATATCTTTTTTCTTGACAAAGCCAAGAACTTCAGTATAAAATTTTAAAGCTTTGTCCTGGTCATCGACCATAACGTTGGTTAGTTTAATTTTCATAGCTAATAATAAATTTATTACGCAGGTAAAATAGGTTTTTTCTCTTTAAAGAAAACTGCATCAAGACTGTATTTCCCCGCGCCTATAAATATAAACAAAAAAAATACTGCAGCCAAGCTCATCGGGTGAAACACCCTGCCCCAGGGGTCTAATCTTGATAAATGCTGAAGCATTGCTACAATCATTGTAAATGTCAGAAATACCGATGCTGAACGCGTGAACAATCCTAAAAGAATCAGAATCCCTCCGAAAAATTCAGTTGCTGACGCCATGAATCCCCAAAAAGTCGGAAAGAACGTAATTCCTAAATTACTCATTGCTTCTCCTGTTCGCGTCCACCTTATAGGACCTCCTGAAAGCTTTGGCCATCCGTGCAGAAAAATAAATTCAATTCCTAATATTATTCTTAAGATAAGAATAGGTATGTCTTTGAGGTTGGTGAGAAAATTTTTCATTTGAGCTGTTAATGTTGATAAATAAGGATTGCTTATATAACATTAACGGTGCAGAAAAAGTTCTGTAGTCTTTTGCAAGATTAAACAGATTTCTTTTTAAAGAAAAGCGCATCAAGACTATATTTCCCGGGTCCCCAGAATAATATTGCAATGAATACTGCCATCATGTTTATCGGATTCATAACATTATACCATTGGTCTTGCATTGATAAATGCGTTAACATTGCAATAAACATTGTGAATATCATGAATAGTAAAGTCCATCTTGTAAATAATCCGAGTATTAATAAAATTCCTCCTCCAAACTCGCTTAAGGTTGCCATAAATCCCCAAAAAGTCGGAGCAAAATTAATGCCGATGTTTGACATTGCGCTTCCAATTTGAGTCCACAGTTCAGGTCCGGCTTTAATTTTCATTAAACCGTAGATGAATGCATACGCAATACCGATTGTCACTCTCAAAACTAATGTCCCAATGTCTTTGTTGTTTTCAAAAAAGTTTTTCATAATTATTTATTCAAAGATTTCTTTAAACCCATGTAATGCTCACGTTCTTTTTTGTCAAGATGTTCGAGTGAATATCTAAGTAACGTTCTCGGCATTGACGCAGCATGCTTGTCTAAAAACCTTAAAAGCTTTTGTTTGTTTGCGCCACCGCCTGATGCTCTAAGCATCCAGCCGACTGCTTTATGGATTAAATCTTCTTTATCGTTCAACAGCATTTCTGCTATTTTGTGAGTATCTTCCACATCACCTTGTTTTATAAAATACCCCGTTGCCAGAATCGATGTTCTTCGCTCCCATAAATTTTTTGAACGCGCAAGCTTATATAATATATTTCGCGGTTTATTAAATTCATATAAGTAACCGCCTATAACATACGGTGCGCTTACATCAACCAAATCCCAGTTATTAATTCTATCATGCCGTCGCAGATATAAATCATAAAGCTCTTTTCTTCTGCTTTCAGGAGTTTTTTTCTTTCGTGCCTTCTGGTTCATTATGCTCATTGCGCTTGCTCTCACTTCATGAATTTTATTCTCAAGCATTTTTTCAATTTCTTTTAATGGCATGTCTATGAATTCTTTTGCAAGCGCAAATACTGTTCCCATTCTTACACCAATAAACATGTCACCTTCGCCATACTGACCTTTGCCGGTTTTGAAATAATGCAGATATTGTTTTGCCTGCTCGGGATTGCTGTGTTTCTTTAATCTCTCAATAAAACTCTTTGCAGTTAAATCAACCGGCGTAGTTGGAACTTTTGTGTTTTTTGCTGCCGGCTTTTTTGCTTTTTCACTTTTTAGTTTTGCCATAGGTACTTAAGTGTTATTGAGGCATTTTACTCATATCCATATAAAGAGCATTCCATTTATGTCCGTCCAAATCTGCGAAACCTCCTGTGTACATCCAGCCCTGAACATCCTGCGGCTCGGCAAAAATCGTTGCGCCTGCTTTTCTTGCTCTCTCTGTAATTTCTCTTACTGCTTCAGGAGATTCTGAAGAAAAAGAAAATATTACTTCGGTTCCTTGCTGTGGTGTAGAATCATTTATAAATCTATTGAAAACATCATCTCTGAAAAGCATTACCGCAATTCTTTGATCGCCGACAATAACCGCTGTCATCTGGTCGTTGCTTCTTTGGTCATTAACTTCACAGCCAAGAGCTTCATAAAATTTTCTTGATTTCACCGGGTCTTTTACCGGCAGGTTAATCCACATTTCTTTTGTCATATTGTTTATTAAATTTTAAAATTTGTTACTTACCTTCGTAAGCGTCTTCAAGTGTTTTCAAATCAATTCTTGTCATTTTTATTATTGCTGCCATAACTCTTTCCTGCTTTTTAGTATCTTTATCATTGAATACTTCATCCATCAAAGGTGTTACAAGCTGCCATGAAAGCCCGAACTTGTCTTTTAACCATCCGCAGGGTTGAATCTGTCCGCCGTCAGCAAGCTTGTCGTAAAAATAATCAATCTCTGCCTGGTCTTTGCAGTAAATCATTAATGACATTGCCTCAGAAAGCTTAAAAACCGGTCCGCCGTTAAGTGCAATAAATTTCTGACCATCAAGAAAAAATGTTATTGTCATAATCGAACTTTCAGGTTGTCCTGATTCTTGAGAGCCGGATTTGCCGTAACGTGTAACGGTTTCTACGCGTGAATTTTTAAAAATTGAAACATAAAAGTTTACTGCTTCTTCCGCCTGGTTATCATACCAGATGCATGGAACAATTTTTTGTTCTATTTTTGTGTTTGCCATTTCAATATTCCCTCTTAGTAGTTTATTAAAATTTTAATTTTAGTTTATTCATATTTCATTGCAGGATATCCGAGCAACCTTCTCCAAAGACCCAACTGTCCAATCATATATGATTCACGATGAATCATGAATCCAACTAAGTCATAGTAAGGCATTTTCATTTCACCCATATCAAATATCTCATCTAATTTTTCATCACTGATGTTCATGTAAATTTCTCTGAGAACCGGACTGATTCTTTCCCATTCTTTTTTATATTCATCCATTGAAGGGTATTTTTCATTTTCCTGTAGCCCTTTGTAATCCTTGAATAACTCATCAAATGACGCTTTTAATTCTGATTTGCCGAGTTCTCTTGCCATGTCAAATCTTTGAAACACAAGACTTCCTGCAATCCATCCGGCGTGATTTGCTTTTGTGCCGAGACGGTTATGTGCGTCCTCATCTTTTATATCAACAATTGAGTTTATAAAAAATTTTGTATGCATATCATAGAGAACTATGAACGGATACATCCTCGAACTTTTTGGTTTCGTTTCCATGTCTGATTTTTTAAATTATTTAAAGTTTTACAAAATTTTTTCTAATTAATTAATAATTAACAATTGCTTTGAAACCGCCCATTGACATTCTTTTCATGTCAAAAGGCATTTTATTCATATCCATGCATGCTGCAAGACGCGGGTCCTTCATAACCTTTGCGTTTATTTTATCACGCTGTGCTTTTGATTTGTAAGTGATGAACGAAAAAAACACAACATCACCTTTCTTTGCTTTTGCAAGTTTCGGAAAAGGAACTCCAAATTTTATGTTTACATCATCACCGGCGCATTCACTATAGCTGACTGCCCCATATTCCATCCAGATTTTTCCTGCAAGTTGCGCTAATTTTTTGTATGCAGCAATATTTCTTTTCGGGATTACTAAAACAAATCCATCTACGTAATTGCCTTGAACTTTTTTTGCTTTTGCCATTTTTTGTTTCCTTTATTTTTAGGTTATAAGTTAGTTGATAAATGTAAAGTTATTATAATTAAAAACAAATATTTACTTATTTTGGTTGTAATCATAACTTACCATCCAGTTTATGCCGAATTTATCCGTGCACATGCCAAAATATGCACCCCAAAAGCTGTCTTGAAGAGGCATTGTTGCCTGACCTCCGGTTGAAAGTCCTTTGTAAAATTCGTCTGCCTGCACCTTGCTGTCAGTATTTATTGCAATTGAAAAATTATTTCCGGGATTTACTTTTCCCATTGATGCGGGAGTGTCGCTTGCCATTAAAATAGTATCTTTTCCAATCGGCAGTGAAACATGCATTACTTTTTGTTGTTCGGATTCAGGAATCGGCATTCCGCAATCCATATCTTTAAATCTCATTAACGCGATGAACTCACCGCCGAAAATTGATTTATAAAAATTAAATGCTTCCTCAGCATTATCATTGAATGTCAAATAAGGGTTTACTCCGGGCATTTTCTATTTCCTTTATAATTTAATTTAAAATTTATGACTATGAATTTTGTGGAAATGCGTTCATGTCCATATATGCAATTTCCCACTGATGTCCGTCTAAGTCAGCAAAACTATGCTGATACATCCAACCGTGGTCCTGAGGGTCTGCATAAATTGAACCGCCTGCATCCCATGCTTTTTTCACGAGGTCATCAACTTCTTCTTTGCTTTCGGCATCAATGCAGATTATAACTTCTGTTGTTTTGGTTGAATCTGCAATTTCTTTTTTTGTGAAAGTTTTAAAAAACTTTTCAACCAAGAGCATTACGAAAATATTATCTCCGACAATCATGCTCGTGGCATTTTCATCTGTGAACTGCGGATTAAAAGTAAATCCAAGCTTACTATAGAACTCAATAGATTTCTTTAGGTCTTTGACGGGCAGGTTTACAAAAATTTGTTTAGCCATTTTTAATTTTTATTTTTAGTAAAAGTTGTTTTTAAAATTGAACTATACAAAAATAATATTATTAGCATAATTCCGTGAGGTGTGAATACGGCATTTTAAGGGGTTGAATGCGACAATCGTATTTTTTATTTTAAATTTATACCAAAAACCGTAAAAAGCTCCAATAATGATGAAAAACAGCATCAAACACATTTCCATTTTAATTCCAAAAGGTGAAACAAGCATTTCAAATATTGAGGGGACTAATCAGATTTTAAATCAGGTTAACCTCATGCGCGCGCAAATGAATTTGCCGCCTGCGTTCAAAATTCAGTACGTGGGAATATCAAAAGAAGCATCTCAGAGAGACGGGCAGTTTACCATAAAACCGGATATTTTGATAAAAGATGTGAAGAAAACAGACATCATCATTATTCCTGCAATGTTTGGTGATCAGAAAAAAACTGTTGAAGAGAATAAAGAATTTATCCCGTGGATTTTGAAGCAATATGAACAAGGCGCAGATTTAGTAACTTTTTGCATCGGCGCATTTTTTCTTGCTGCCACAGGTTTGCTCAATGGAAAACAATGCTCAACACATTGGCTTCATGCAAATGAATTCAGAAAAATGTTTCCTGATGTAAATCTTTTAGATGATAAGATAATGACTGAAGACGACAGAATTTATACGAGCGGTGGAGCATATTCTTTTTTGAATCTCCTTGTTTACTTAATTGAAAAATATACCGGTCGTGAAACGGCAATACTGATTGCCAAAGCATTTATGATTGATATAGACAGATATAAACAATCTCCTTTCATAATCTTTCAGGGACAAAAAACACATGAAGATGAACCGGTTAAAAAAGCCCAGGAATTTATAGAAAATAATTTTCAGGAAAAAATTACTATTGAGCAACTTGCTGCAATGCTTGCAATGGGAAGAAGAAGTCTGGAACGCAGATTTAAAAGCGCGACGTCGAATACGGTAACCGAATATATCCAGCGTGTAAAAATCGAAGCTGCAAAGAAAAGCCTGGAATCTTCAAATGAAAATGTGAACGAAGTTATGTATAAGGTCGGCTATATGGACCCAAAAGCATTCAGGGTTGTTTTTAAAAAAGTTACAGGATTATCCCCCGTTGAATACAGAAATAAGTATAATAAAGAAATTTCAGTTTATTCAAGAAATTAGATATGTAAAGCATATAATGAAAATCAAGCAAATATGGCGAAGTAGAAATTTCAAGAACGACAAAAAACACAAACAATGAAATCATTCATAATGTTATGCCCGGTTAAACATAATTAAAAAATCATTTTCTTAATTATCTTTAACAACCGACAAAACATTTCCCGCAGGGTCTTTAAACCAAGCTATCATGAAACCATTGTCGTGGAAAATTCCTTTTTCATCTGTCTTAATGTCTCCGCCATATTGCTCAAACTTTATGCCAACCTTATTTAACTCACCGACTGTTTTCTCAACATCACTAACCGGAAAATTAAGCACTGTAAAAGTTGCCGGTTCATGATCGGGTTTTACATACATCCAGATTTTATTGCCGTTACCGATATTTACGTTCAATACATTTCCGTCCATCTCTTCCGAAGCTTCCAATCCCAGGGTGTTCGAATAAAATTCTTTTGCTTTTTTTATATCGTTAATTGAATAGCTGCTGACCGCCTTAATTTTTTCTAACATCGCTTATAATTTATTTTTGTATCACTAAATAATAATAACAAACTTCTCCGTTTATGAGTTGCAGAAAAATTTTGTTATGAATATTATTATGTGTATCAGGAGAGATGGCAGAGTGGTTGAATGCGCTGGTCTCGAAAACCGGTATGGATGAAAGTCTATCTAGGGTTCGAATCCCTATCTCTCCGCAATTTATTATCCATTTTCACTTGCAGGGACAATCCTCATAATTCTGTCGCCGCCGGCGCGTCCGGGTCCGTATGGGTCTGTAACCGATGTTATGAAATAAATATATCCGTCAGGTCCCGTTGTAATATCACGCAGTCTTCCATACTCACCCTTAAACATAACTTCGTGCCCCTTTACGTTTCTTCCGTCAAGCTCAACCCTTATTATGCATTCACCTCTTAAGTTTGTGAAGAAAAAATTATTTGCCCATTCGGGAAATTTATCTCCTGTATAAAACATTGCTCCTGAAGGAGCAACTGCGGGAGTATATTCAAGTAACGGCGGTTCGGTTCCCTGCAATGATTCTTTATGGTGCACAAGAGGCCAGCCGTAATTTTTCCCCTTTTCAACAATGTTCACTTCATCGCCTCCACGCGGTCCGTCATTGCCGGACGGTCCGTGTTCTGTCTGAAACATCAATCCCGTTCCCGGCTGAAAGTCCATTCCTTGTGCATTCCTGTGTCCGTAACTAAAAATTTCAGGTCGTGCATATGGTTCACCTGAATATGGATTATCCATTGGTATGCTTCCGTCGTCATTATATCTCAAAGTTTTTCCGAGTAAGTCCTGAACGTTCTGGCTTCTTTCAACGTCCCCTTTTTCGCCAAGTGTTACATAAAGCTTTCCGTCAGGACCGAATCTCAATCTGCTGCCAAAATGTCTTCCGTTATTATTTGACGGAACTCCCGGCATTATTATAAGTTCATCTGTCAATCCGTTGGGAGTGAGTCTGTATCTTGCAATGCGTGTCATGTTGCTTGTGCCGTTGTTAACAGCATAAGCCAAATATAGCCATCCGTTATTTGCAAAATCAGGATGCAGTTCTATGTCCATCAATCCGCCTTCCTGCTGAACGTGAACTTTTGGAACACCGGCAATCGCTGCAGAGAGGACACCATTCTCAACGATTCTTATTGTTCCTTCTTTTTCAGTGACGATAATTCTGCCGTCAGGCATAAACTGAAGCGCCCAAGGGTTTTTTAAACCTTCCACGACTGTCTCTACTTTATAATCTTGCTGAGGTGTAACTTCTGCAATCGGCTGAACATCATCCTTTACAACTGTGACAGGTCCGCTTCTGAACCACGAAAAAATATCATAAATGAACAGCACATATATTGCAAAACCGGCGACAAGTATTAAAACTCCCAAACCTATTTTCTTACCCATTATTGCTCCTATTTAACCTCTTTTGGTTTATACGATACTAAACAAAAATAGATATTTTCAGGTTCAAGTATATTATTGTAAACCGCGGTATTTGACAATTCATAACCGAGATATTTGACAATAATTAGGGAAAAAAAGGTTTAAAAACAGTGTAGATTTGAGCCGGGGATGCATGACCGGAATTGCTTCGGCTTTTATGGGTCAGTCATATACAAGAACCGAACGTGGGTAGTTTATATGGCAAAAGGAACGTCGCGTGATACCGACTGGCAGTTAATATAAGACCCGGTTTAAGCCTGAAAAATAAATTTTGTCATTTATCGAGGTTTGTTTAAAAACAAATAAATTTTAAGGGGTGTATAAAAAGAATATTTATTTAAAATGATTTGTTTTTAAACTATTGCCCACTGAAAATTAATCATAAAATATAATTTGTGTCAATTAAGTCGGGTTTCAATTTGATTTCTGAATTGAATTTGCCGTGTGGTTTGTCAAATATCGAGGTTCAATATAATATAAACAAAACCCGGCGTTAACCGGGTTGTTTCAAATAATATATTGCGTAAAACTATTGTTCCTTAATTTCCCATACCAGACATACCTATTCCTGCAATGCCTGCGATTATATTGGCAAGTATTCCAACTCCGATGCCGATTAGAGCAGCGTAGCATGCAGTCTTTGCAGATTGCGGTTGATCGTTTTTCTTCACAAAATAAAGAATAATACCAACAAGCGGAATACAAAATGAAATGATTGTCAGAGGAGCACCTAATTTATCCTCTTTGGGTGGCATACCTGTGTTTGTGTCGTTCATTTGATTTTTGTTTAAGGTTTAAAGATGATTTTTTATAAGACTACTAAAACTTTTTTTATTAATCAATTAAATAAACGAAGTATTAGCAGCGCTATTCCTTTTCCAATCAATGAACAAAGCGACATCGCTCCTACTCCGCAGGCAATACCTGTGAACAGGCGGAGGTAATTATTGCTCTCGCGATTTAAGTAATGCTGTGTCAATCCATCAATGAATGCAGGCAGAATCAAAGCGACCGTTATCCATATATTAAGATAAAATATTCCAAGTGTAAAAAAGGGAAAAGTTAAATATCCAATATACATTCCCGTGCATCTTGCGCAGACCGGAAACTGCTTTCCTCTGAAAAAAAACGATCGGTGCGGAAGCCGGTGGCATGTAACGAACTGGAGCTTGTTTTGTCTTATATCCGATATTAACTGCATTTCTTCAAAAATTGTCTAATGGCACAAATTACTTTTTGAATTTATAAATTGCAACATTGTTATAAGGGTAGTAAAAAAGCAGAAGTAAAAAGGCAAAAATATGAATTGCTAAAGAAAGTAACAGATGAGAGCAGAGAGTAAGGGATTCGAACCCTTGAAAGCTTTGACACTTTACACGCTTTCCAAGCGTGCCTCTTCAACCACTCGAGCAACTCTCTGAATATTGGTTGTTGGTGAAAACACCAACAACGGCAAATAAACCCCCTCTTGAGAGGGGTGGCTCCGACTTGTCGGAGACGGGGTGTGTGAAGTCATTCCCACGGAGCCCCTTTATGGTCACGCAGGAATCCCCAGTATTTATACAAAAATACCTAACCCCGTTTTCAGAGACAAGGCAAACGCAAAGATTGATAATTGATAAAAAAAGACAATATTATTATTTTAAAAATACTTCTGAACTATAATAAAATTTTGGCATATATATGACAGAATATATATATTATCAAAAAGACAATGTTACAATTACTTCATCAAGAATCATAGTAAATCAGATTATTTATTTAATTAGAAACATTTCCTCTGTAAGTTATGGAGTAAATACAAAACATAAAGAAAAAAATACCATATATAAATTATTATTATTCGGAATAGGGTTAATGGTTATGTCGATTGGAGCACCTATGGTAGGAAAAACTGTTGAATCTGCATCTTGGGTAATTATAGGAACAGTAATATTTTTGTCAGGATTTTTAATTAAGGAAAAAAAACAAGAAATAGTAACTCATTATATTACAATTGATACAAATTCCGGTTCAAAAAATATTTTTTCTTCTTCAGACAAATATACTGTAGATAAAATAATTGAAGCCATAAATCAAGCAATAATAAATTAAAATAAACTAACGGCACTATAGCATTATCCCGTTTGTAGTTTTCATAATCGCGGTTGATGATTATCCCCCAATAAATACACTTTTCTTACTTTCAATGCATAACTCATTCAGCTTTCATTAAGCTATTTCATTTCCATCTTATTTTTTTAATATTATGCCAAATAAAAGGTAACTGCAATGCCAACAGAAGATTCTGCTTCGGAAAAGAAAGAAACAGCAAAAGAGAAAAAAGGAGTCAGTGAATGGGTGCTGATTGTTGTGCCGTCAGTTATAGCCCTCATTGGTGTATTTGTCGGAGACTACTTAAATTTTTCAAATACGGAAGCCGCTTATAAAAACAAACACCTGCAGGAATTAAGAGAAGAAAGTTTTATCCAGTTACACGGGTTGGAAAAATCATACTTAAATAATTTGTTTCAACTTAATACACACATTCTTTTGAGCAATTATGATAAACTATTTAATGATAGTATTGATGAAAATAATGTTGATTTTTTAAAAGAAAGTAATGATAATGATATGAAAACGGAGGAGTTTCAGAATCAGGTATTGGAGAATAGAAAAACATTGAATGAAGTAATAGGGAAAATAAAAATATCATACATTATAGACGACAATCTGAAACCATTAATAGACAGCCTGGATAAATCCCATGGATTTAATTTGGATGAAATTTTGGAGTCTAAATATGATGGTAAAAAAACAATCAGTGAAGATGAAATGCTGGAAGATGCACAAATGATAAAAGGTTTCTTAGAAAGTCATATTAAAGTTCATTTCACCAACATTTACCCAAAACTGATGGAACAAATCAACGAAGGAAAAAAATAAACTCACGGCACGATGGCGTAGTTCCGGCTGTGATTTTCGTAATCGCGGTTGCTGATTATTCCAAGTAGATAACCTTCTTCATCAACGAGTGCTCCTCCCGAAAATCCTTTATATAAATTGGCATCGAACACAACCTGCGGAATGTAATTATAAAACTCATCTGAAAGCGGCTGGTTTATGATTTCCGTCAATGTCCCTGTCTGGATGAAACATGTATCGCCGCCAAATCTTCCGAGCGAATATACTGACTGTCCGGGATGCATATCCGTCATGTCGCCAAACGGGCGCACTTTGATCGGCTTGTAATAATCATAAATGTCATCATCTCTGACTTTCAGCAAAGCCAAATCCCTTTCGGGGTAAGTTTCAATAACCTCGAGACTAAATCTCTTATGTATCGTTGAATTATAAATGCGCAGATTAGTTGATTCGTTTATTACATGATAAGCTGTCAGCAAATGCCCGTCATCATTTATCAGCACACCGCTTCCGCCCATTGTAAAAGACTCATCGTCGCTCCATTTTCTCTCTCCGAGCACGGTAACAATTGACGGTGATGCAAGATTAAATACATCATCAATGTCTTCCGGTGAATTTTCGTATGAATTAAGATATTGCGCATTTGTAATTTCTGAGCTGAACGTAAAAGACGTCAATATCAAAATTAAAAGTATAATAAAATGTTTCATAAATTTTGATATACTACTTAAACATCAAATTGGATATACAGTTCCTTTTTCAAATTTAACACACCCCGTAGCTTTTTTACACCCCCTCCCAAAGAGGGGATTATTATAATGAAATTTTATCACTTTCGAACAAATGAACTTTTTGAAACTGCTAATGTATAAATAGAAAACTCCATAAATTAAAAACAAAGGATTATGGACAACATTAAACTTCTTAACGTTCCTTACGGTGCATCAGAGCTGAAAGCCGTTGCTCCGAAATATACATTCAGAGGATTTATCTCTGCACTGGTAATTTATGCACTAGTTGCCGGAGGCATAATTTTAAAAGGATACATTGATTCAACTGCTGAAATTCCTGAGGTGAAAGACAATGGACCTGTAGTCATATATCTTGATGATATGCTTCCGCCAAGCTTAACCGAGCCGGAAAAACCGGAAGAGGTTAAACCGCAGCAAAATGTTCCGTTGAAAGATGATGAAGCAATGACGCCGGAACCTGTTAAACGGGATGATGCAGAAATTCAGACTATTAAGACACAACAGGAATTAAATACTGTTCCTGATAACGTATCGAAGGATGGTGAGGAGGGTGTTGCCAATAATAATACAGGAACAGTAGTAGAAAGACCTGAGACACCTGAAGTTCCTGAAGAAGTAATTAAACCTCCTGTTGTTGAGGATTTAAGCGGTAACTTTACTGTGGACAAGGTTCAGAAATCACCGAACGCATTGAACTTGGCTCAGATTCAGGGAAGAATGGAATATCCTGAAATCGCTGTTGAGCAAGGTATAGAAGGCAGGGTTACTGTGAAAGTCCTTGTTGACAGAAACGGTAATGTTATAAGAGTGGGAAGCATGACAGGTAATTCGATTTTTTATGATGAGGTAGAAGAAAAGATAAGAGACTTAAACTTTGAACCGGCAATAAAAAACGGTCAGCCCGTAAATTGCTGGGTAATGGTTCCGTTCACATTTAAGCTTAGCAATAAGTTTAAATAAAAAGTACCGTAAGAGGATAATTTAGTAATTAATTTGTAGTATAAACCCCGGTTTATGAAAATGAGCCGGGGTTTTTTATTTTCCTTTTTAAGTATATTATTAGAAAATATTGCAATATTTTTGTCACAGCTATTGCAATAATTGGACAACTCCCTCAAAAAATACAACGAAGAACGAATAAAATTCTGGGATAACATTTATTCCAAAAATCCCCGCGGAAATTTTTTCTCAAATTCATATCACAAGAGATTAGTTGAGATAATTAATTTCATCATTCCCGAAAATGCTAAAGTTCTTGAAACCGGCTGTGGAACGGGGGATTTGCTTGCAAAGATTAACTCAAATAATAAAACAGGCATAGATTTTTCAGGTGAAGCAATAAAAATTGCTAAAACAAAATATCCTGATATTAAATTTATTGAAGCGGACGTTCAGAATTTTGATTTTGCAGGTTTGAATCAAAAATTCGATTACATAATTCTTTCTGATTTAGTGAATGATTTGTATGACATTCAGAAAGCTTTAGAAAACATCCGTCCGGTTTGTAATGATAATACAAAATTAATTATAAATTTTTACAGCCGGGTCTGGGGATGGACATTGAAGCTTGGTGAAATTGCCGGATTAAAGAAAAAAAATCTTGAACAAAATTGGATTACCGTTACTGATATAAAGGGACTTCTTGATTTATCGGGATTTGAAATGATTAAATCGTGGCATGAGATTTTACTCCCTGCAAATATTCCTTTGCTTAATCCTTTTTTTAATAAATTCCTTGTAAGAATTTTTCCCTTCAATCATTTATCACTGACAAATTTTGTGATTGCCCGTCCTAAGCCAAAAGCTAAAAAAGAATATTCAGTCTCCATTGTTGTTCCTGCCCGAAATGAAGCGGGGAACATTAAAAACATTCTTGATAGAACAAATAAGCTTGGAAAAGAAACCGAGTTAATTTTTGTAGAAGGCAACTCGACCGATAATACTTATGAAATCATTCAAAAAGAAATTCATTCATACAATAAATTATCTGTTACTCTGATAAAACAATCGGGAAAAGGAAAAGGCAACGCTGTGCGGGAGGGTTTTAAAATTGCAAAAGGGGATTTGCTAATGATTCTTGATGCAGACCTGACAGTACCGCCCGAAAAACTTTCTAATTTTTATGATGCGCTTGCATCGGGAACAGGGGAGTTTATTAACGGAGTGCGACTTGTTTATCCTATGGATGAAAAGGCAATGAGATTTTTTAATTTTATGGGTAATAAATTTTTCAGCGCTGCATTCAGCTGGCTTTTAGGTCAGCCGATTAAAGACACACTTTGCGGAACAAAAGTTTTATTTAAATCTGATTACGAAAAAATTGCAGCACAAAGGAGTTACTTCGGCAACTTTGACCCCTTTGGAGATTTTGATTTAATTTTCGGTGCTGCAAAATTAAATCTCAAAATGATTGACCTGCCGATACGTTATAAAGAAAGAACATACGGGGAAACGAACATTCAGCGGTGGAAACACGGGTGGTTGTTATTCAAAATGGTTTTCTTCGCAGCAAGAAAAATAAAGTTTAAGTAAGAGAATTTGTCATCCCAGCGGAGGCTGGGATCTAAGCAAATATCTGCTAATTTTATAAAAGCTTAGTTTCTATAAACTTTATTGAAAGATTAAAATATAGAATACAAATCATTTATCTTTGGATTCCCGCCTGCGCGGGAATGACATCAATCAGAATACAAAAGAAAAGGGGCTTCCGCCCCTTTTATTAACCATTTTCAGTTAATTTTGCTTTTTTACTTTTGCCTTTTCATTTCACTAAAAGCATTCTCTTAGTATTTGTGAATTCATTTGTTTGCAATCTATAGAAGTAAGCACCGCTCGATAAGCTACTTCCGTTCCAGGTATATTGATAATTTCCCGGTTGAAGTTCCTGATTTACAAGCTGTGAAACCAATCTTCCTGTTATGTCATAAACATTCAATGTTGCAAAAGTTTGTTTTGCGATTGCAAAGTTTATTACAGTTGAAGGATTGAAAGGATTCGGATAATTCTGAGATAAATCAAACTTGTCAGGTATAACCGAAGAAATTTGCTGAATGCCTACGTTTATGGTTCCGTATTTAATCTTTGCAAGATTTGCATTTGCAAGAAGGTCAACCAAGGTTGTTCCTTTAAGAATTGCAAATGAAACGATTGTTTCTGCACCGGCATTGAGATTAAAGGGTCCTGCTGAAACAACAATCGCATTTAATCCCGGTCCCATAGGCGTCGAATTTACCCCATTGCTCATTGCCTGCCATTTTTCATCCGTTGTAAATCCGTTTATAATGTCAGTTCCGTTTATCGGCTTGAAATTCAAAGTCTGCTCGGTCAGCAATGATACACCGAGATAAGGAAGCGTAACATTTGAATTAAAAGTATATCCTAACTTTGATTCGGTATTTACAGTTGAAGTATTATTTCCGATTACTCCGCCCGGCTGGAAGAAAATATATGTTCCAGCATAAAGATTTGTTAAGTTGACTCCGCTGGTGTTTCGAACCCTGTATCTTAAAATAATATAATTGGCATCGGTTGCTGCAGAAAAAGCAAAGCTTCTTGCATCTACCTCAAGACCAATCTTGTTGCTGCCTGCTCCGTTATCATTAAAGAATCCGCGTCCATCCTGGGATGAATAATCACCGGGTCTTTTTAAATCATATCCTGTTAATCCTACAAAATCAGTATCAGAAACGTTACCTGCTGCCGAGCTTCTGCAGTTGTCCATAACTTTAGTATTGCTGTTTGCGATCATTAATCCGCCTTCAAATATATTATTTCCCGTTACTCCTTGGATAGTCAATCCGTTACCGTAAGGTTCTGATTTTTTACCGATAGCTCCGTCTTTTGTTAAGGACAATAACATATTGTTCACATCATGTGTAACCCATCCGAGACGGAATTTAATATTAATTGCAGACGTATTGAAATCTGTATATGTGCTTGATGATGCAGATAATCTGAATGTAACTGTTTTATCAAAAGGACAGCTCGGTTTAGCTTTAACAATAAAAGTATTGTTTAAGCTTGTTGAGAAGGTCGAATATGCTCCGATGTTTCCGACATAAATTGAATCTTTGACAATTTCTACATCCGGGTCTGTTGTCGTTAATCTTATTGAACAGTCATTCGCTCCCTGCCAGATATTTTTCATATTAAGCTGAATCGTTATCTGTTCGTTTATTCCGAAGCTTTTATCATTATTTCCCAAAAGAGAATCGCTTGAAGAGCTCGAAAGAATTGAAATAATAGGCATGTCAGTCATTGCCTTTAAAGCGTTAACTCTGCCCGTTCCGAGCAATCCAACAAAAGAAGGATTCAGATGATAAATACTGTCAACAGTTGATTTTAATCTGTCAACAACCTGCTGTGGTGCCCAGCTTGGATTTTTTGATCTTATTAATGCAACAGTTCCTGCAGTTACAGGTGATGACATCGAAGTTCCGCTGAAAGCCGCATAAGTATCATTCCATAATGTGCTGACGATTCCATCTCCGGGAGCGGATATATCAACCGAACTGTGAAAATTTGAGAAAGATGCTTTCAGGTCTGCTGAATTTGTTGCCGCAACTGAAACAGCATTATCATATGCTGCCGGGTATCTCGGTGCATTTGTATTCTGGTTTCCTGCCGATGCGCATACAATCACTCCGTTTGCCCAGGCATTTTGAATCATATTATTAGTAGTTCCGCTAAAAAATGAACTTCCGAAACTGCAGTTAATTACTTCAACGCCCATTTGCGTGCAGTAATATATACCCTGGTCGGAATTATAAATTAAGCTTGTTCCGCCTTCTCCGCTGAAATCATCATCATCACCATGCTTTGAAATTAAAAGTTTGCATTTGAACCCGATACCTGCACCGTGAACTCCGTTATCAGTAACCTGTGAAGCACAGCCGGATACGTGCGAACCGTGGTTGCAGTTATTGCCGAATACATTCGGGTCATTATCCATTGCCGAACCGTTTCCGATAAAGTCCCATCCGCGCCAGTCATCGATGTATCCGTTATTATCATCATCAATTCCATTAACCGGGTCAGCATAATTATATTTTATGTTTGCCGCGAGGTCAGGATGGTCAAGGTCGCTTCCGCTGTCAACGATTCCGATGACAACATTAGTATCACCTTTTGTAAAATCCCATGCGCCGAATGATGAAATTTTTCCTATGTGATATTGAGCATTTGTGTTCGGATCGTTCGGAATATAATCCATTTCATAAACCATATCTACATCAGCAAATTCGAGAACGTCACTGTTTTCCTCCATTATTTTTTCAGCAAGAACATAAGGGTCAACATTCGAGTCATATTTTATTGTGTAAACATTCTCAATGTCTTTTACATTTTTGAAGCTTGCTTTCCTACTTTCAGAAATTTTGTATCTTTCTTCGCTTAAAGACACGTTATAATCATTTATTATGTTATCAAGCTTTGATATGCCGAAATGTTTTCCGTCTGTATCAACATTCAAATATGTTTTGAACTTCAGAATCACTTTGCCTTTCTGGTAAAGCGCATAAGTATTTGTTGTTAAGTCTGTTCTTTTAATAACTTTGTCATTAACCATCTCGTAACGGTAATTTCCGTTTTTTGGTCCAAAACTAAAAAAAGCAAGACATAACAAACTCATTAGAGTAAAAAGTTTGAATTTCATATAGTTTTAAATTTAATTTATTTCTTCAGGGGTTTATAATTCTTCACTTGTCCATAAAATTTAGGAAATATTTATCACATTTTATCTCCAAAATTTCATATTATTAACTCTGATTTCGGGAATAAAGTTTACTTTATAAACGCCATTTTTCGGGAATCTGAGAAGGTTAATAGCCCGAAATCATCAAAAACTTCAATATTGTAATAATAAATTCCAGTGGGCAGATTACCGATGAAAAATTCAGTTGTATGAAAACCTTCACGGCGATTTTCATTTAACAGAATACCCACAATGCGGCCTGTTACATCAAATAAACTTAACTTTACTCTGCCCGGCTGTTTTAACTCAAAATCTATTCTTGTGGAAGGATTAAAAGGATTCGGATAGTTTTGATAAAGCTTATACGATACGGGAATTACCGGCGGTTCTGTGTTTATGTCTTTTAATATTAGATTATCAGGGTCGAATTTATATGAACGGGGTTTTTGATTAAAATTAAATGTGAAAACCTGATTTTTCTGATTATTAAAAACTTTAACTGTAGTATCTCCGTTGTCAAATTGAAAAAATATTTCTACGGGCATTGTGAAGAATAGAGGATTTGTAATTTCCTGAATTTGATTTATGTTAAAATTAGTCCTGTATGTGTTTTCAGTTTGTTCAATACTCCAGCTTAAATCATACTTCGGATAACCTTCGCCGTATATCCATTGGTTGAAAAAATAATCGAGATTGGTTCCTGAAACCATTTCCGCAACATTTTTAAAATCTGATGTTGTTGCAGATTTATATGCAAGCAATGAATCGTTGGCATAAGTTTTTATCGTTTTGAAAAACAAAGAATCTCCGAGAACACCTCTTAGCATATGTAAAACTATACATCCTTTTGCATAACTTCTATCACCGTTAAAAATCTCAGCAACGCTGTTTGGTTCTTGAACATAAATGCTTCCTACCGCGCGCCGCGCATCTATCATAATCTGGGAAATATCGTTCCTGTAATATTCTTTTCCATAGGAATGTTCGCCCCAAAGTGCAGCTCCGTAAGTTGCAAAGCCTTCATTGAGCCATATTTCTCTCCAATCTTCGCAGGTTATTTTATCTCCGAACCATTGATGCACAAGCTCATGCGCAATGACCGATTCAATAAATGTTCCCATAGACGACATTGTCTGATGCTCCATTGCCCCACCCCAGGTAATTTGCGCATGCCCATATTTTTCATTTATAAAAGGATACTCACCGAATACGTTTGTATAAAATCCGAGCATCAGAGGGGTTTTGTCAATATTTGGCTTTACTGAATTAAAGTTCGACGGATAAATGTAATTAACAATCGGAAGGGAATCACCTGAACTGTATCTGAAATAAATATCATATTTTGTATAATTTGTCACGGCAAGCGAAATCAGATACTGTGCAATGGGATATCTGTTCGACCATTTATATGTATTTGTGCCGTCTCCGTTGTTTAATGTTTCAACAAGCAATCCGTTTGAACCGGCAATCAGTTCACTTGAACATTTTACCCACACATCACTTGAATCAGCTTTGTCTGAAGGAGTATTTTTGCAAACAAACCAATCCGATGCGCCGAACGGTTCCGATAAAGTCCATATCAAAGGAGCACCGCTTTGAGTTGAAAATACAAAGCTTTCATTATCAAGCGGCGGCAACCCGTGATAATAAACAGTTACGCTGATGTTTTCGCCAATGCTTACAGAATTTTTTAAATCGATGAAAATTTTATTCGAGTTATGCGTCCAGCTAACTTTGTTATTGTTTTGAATAACTGAATCAACAGTGAGTCCGTTTGTTAAATCCAGAAAAACCTGACTGAGAGAATTTTTCAATGAAGTTGCATTAATCTGCGTGTATGCGTTTATGCTGTTTGGATTGAGATTGATTTGAATAAAAAGCTTATAATAAGTTGCATCTATGTTTGTATCGCCTTTATATGTTCCTTTGCCGTCTGAAAGCAGATGAGAATACTTCCGCATCTCTTTTTGCGCATACTCACGGTTGTAAGACTGTGTGTATGCATTAGCTGAGATAAAGAGAAAACAAAGTAAAATAAAAAACTTCATAATATTATTTCACTAAAATCATTTTTTTAGAAATAACCGTTCCGTTTGTAATTAAGCTGTAAATATAAATTCCGCTCGGACGATCGGAGGCATTCCAGCTGATTTGGTAAACACCTGCTTCAAGTTTTTCATCCAATAATTTTTCTATAAGCTTTCCGTTAATATCATAAATGTTTAATTTTATGTTCTGCCCGTTTAGTTGTGAAGGGATGCTGAGTTTTAGTGTAGTAACGGGATTAAAAGGATTCGGATAATTATTAAATAAATCAAATCTTCCGGGAATTTCATTTTCGAGTTTAACGATTTGAGAAGGATTCCACATGTTGAACAACACCTGAAGCGAATCAATCGGGTCGCGGTTGGTCGGCGTATTATTAACTCTTAAATCAAGATACAAGCTTCCGAGAGTATCCTGTGTTCTGCCGACTCTTAAAAATGCAGAAATGGAAGATTTATTTAGCGAAGCGCATCGTGTATCTGCACCGATAACTTTAGCTCCCTGTAAAGCAGCCATTAATTTTTTTGCCAGACTCCCCGGTTCGCGGTTAAATCTTGCTTCCATCGAATCAAGAATCTGCTGACCAAGCAAAATGTTTCCCTGAATCATATATGTCGGACCCGTAATATGATTTTTATAATTCAGGCAGTTAACTCCCGTATATCCTGCTCTTTGTGATGTGGTAGATTTAACAATTCCATACTGACGTATAGTCGGGTTATTGCTGACATCATGAGCAATTAATGAATCAATAATCTGCTGAGGTGATAATCCCATAAGAAACAAGCTCCGCGCATAATTCTGGTTTGCGGCAACATACGATGCTTGAGAATGAATCACGCCTTTACCCGGATGAACGTCGCTTAGTATAATACAATTAGCAACGCATGATGCGCCTGCGCTTCCGACTTCACCGGTTACGGGGTCCCAGGCGCAGATTGAAAATGTATCCTGGGAATATGCTAAATGAAAATTTAGTAAAAAGAAAATTATGAGAAAGGAAAAAGTTTTCATAAACGGAATGTTAGTTGACTCAAAATAAATAATTCCGCTGTTTAAATCACTATCGGTATTCTTCTGCCTTTTTGCTTATCCACGCCGAGTAATCAAAACTTTCGGAAATATTAGCGTCTTTGGCTGGATTTTTTAACAATTCAAAATCATTTTTGAACTTACTCAAGACCTTCTTTTTAGATTTGTTATCCTTCTTTGAAATGAATCTCGTTAAAAACTGAATGAAAACTTTTTCAGAAATGTCAATCTCTCTTGATTTGCTTAAATGATATTTTGTGTTTTTAATAAGATATTTTAAAAGTTCATAATTATGAAGCTCAAAATGAACAAGCAAATTTAAAATGCGTGTTTTTATGAGTATGTCTTTTCTTAATTCATTTATATCATGATTTAAAATTACATTGCAGAATTTAAGCGCCCTTTCGAATTCATTTAATTCAATCAGGGTAACTAAAGACTTGTAATAAAATTCCAACTCAAAATCCCGGTCAAAAATTTTTGAATTAGATGCAATCAAGTTAAACATATCATCTATGGTGTTCAGCAACTGATTATTATCAAGCACGTTTCGGTTATTTAAAAACTCAATATATTTAAGTGTCACTTTAAAATTTTTTTCAGCTTCACGCTCATTCAATTTTAAAGAGTTAAGCTTATCAAAAACTTCTTTATATGTTTTAAAATCTTTTTGATAAATTGCATTAATTATGAGATTCTCAAGACACGCCTGTTTTATGTTTATTATGGAATCCCGGAAAGAATCAGGGTGATTTTCGACAATTTGAAGACGTTTTTTATTGAATTCGGAGTTTAACTCTATATTATTTTCTATCCTTGCAAGAAAAGCGTTTAAAAACCAATAATACTCTTTTGCCTGTATTGTCAATGCGGCGGATTCGTTAGAAAGCAAATAATGGTTCTTAAGTTCGTTAATTTTTTTGTGAGTAGCTGCATTCATTGAATACCGTTCGGTTCTATAAAGATTTGAAATTTCCCGCGTTAGTTTTGAATATGCAGTAAGGTTCTCAATTTTTTTGATTGCCTGTTTTTCTTCCTCATAATAGTCAATTTGTTTATGCTTTAGATAATCTTTCATCTTTACAATTATCCGTTCGAGTTTAAGAATATCGATATAACTTCCGTATTTTTCATATTTAAGCGCAGTGTCTTTTAAAACTTTATAGCTTTTGAAATATTGCTCAAAGAGCCCTTTTCTGTATAAATACTTTGTCTTAAAAAAATTTAAGCCAAGCTCATAATCGCTTGAAACATCGGAATAAAAATTAAACATGCTTTTAAAAATCTGGTTATATAAATAATTTTTGGTGAAGGTCAGCTGTTTGATAAAATTATCTTTTTTAAATTTTTCTTTAATTTTGCTTTCGTCATACTCATTTCCGTTTTCTGCCTGTCTTTCAATTTCATTAAATAGTTTCAGATAATTCATATTTTCTTTGCGGTTTCCGGATTGCAGGTTGCTGTAAATCTTAAAATAACGTTTTTCGCTTTTGGTCATTGATTTTATTATCTCAAAAAGGTCTTCTGATGGCTTCATAGAAGTATATGTTTAAAATTGATTCTGAATAAACTTAGCTTTTAAATATACGTTAAATTCATATAAAAAATAAACTTTTATCATGAAAAAAATAATACTTAGCATTTTAGCAGTATTTGTATCAGTTAACATATCATACTCACAATATTTCACAAAAGTTACAACGGGGCAGTTTGTAAATGACGGGGGCGCATCGCGCTCGGTGAATATGATTGATTATGACAATGACGGTGACCTGGATATTTATGTTACCAATGGTCTTATAGGCGGACAAAACAATTTTTTATATAAAAATAACGGTAACGGAACGTTCACAAAAGTAACTGATATTGTAATTGTTCAGGATGGAAGAAGGTCGGACGGAAGCAGCTGGGCTGACATCGATAATGACGGTGACCTTGATATGTGTTTTGTAAACTGGAGCGGAGCAGGTAATAATTTATACACGAACAACGGCAACGGGACATTTACATTTTTGAATACAAATCCTGTTTCAGTAACCGGAGGTTATTCCGAAACTTGTTCATGGGGTGATTATGATAACGATGGCTTGGTTGATATTTTTGTTTCAAACAGCGCAGGCGCGAATCACAAAAATTTTTTATATAAAAACGCAGGTGCAGGAAATTATGTCCGTATTGATACAGGAATTGTTGTGAGTGAAACCGGAGCATCACGTGGAGTGAATTGGGTTGACATCGACAATGACGGTGACCAGGATTTATTTGTTGCTAATGAAGAAAATCAGTTTAATTATTTATACAAGAATAATGGGGCAGGATACTTTACAAAAGTTACCAATACGGTCATAACTGCCGAAGCAGGAAATTATTGGAGCGGCAGCTGGGGTGACTATGACAATGACGGTGATGAGGATTTATTTACAACAAACTGGGGTGGCGTAAATTCTTTATATCGAAACGACGGAAATTTTACTTTTACAAAAATGACAGGTGATACATTAGTAAATGACCCCGGTTATAACGCGTGCAGTGCGTGGAGTGATTTTGATAATGACGGCGACATCGATATTTTTGTTACGCAGGCATATGGTCCTGTGGGAGTAAAACTTACAAATCGTCTTTATAAAAATTTATTAAATGAAACGGGTAAATTTGAATTTCAAAGAGTTACAGGAGATGCATCGGTAAGCGACAGCGGTTATTCATATGGTTTCAGTTGGGGTGATTTAAACGGTGATGGTTTCGTTGATTTGTTTGTTGCAAATACTTTTGGTGAGAATCAGAATAATTATTGTTATATGAACAACGGCAACTCGAATGCAAGGGTTCAGATAAGGTGTATCGGAACTACATCAAATAAAGCAGCCATCGGGACAAAAATAAGAGTTAAAGCAAACACGTGGGGGAAACCAACCTGGCAAATGAGAGTCATCGAGGGGCAAAATGGTTATTGTGCTCAGACATTATGGCAAAGCTTCGGATTGTGGGTTGCAACAACTATTGATTCAATAGTTGTTGAATGGTCCTCAGGAAACAGAAGCGTATTTACGAATGTAGCTATCAATAAATCATATACTATTACTGAAAACGGCGGCATTGTAAATATTGAAAAAGAATTTAATTATAATAATCCTTCGGATTTCAGATTGGAACAAAATTATCCAAACCCGTTTAATCCGGCAACGACTATTGAATTTACAATCCCTTCAGATGTCAAAGGTCAGATGTCAAAGGTGAAATTAAATGTATATGACTTAACAGGAAAATTAGTTGCAGCTTTATTAAATGAAAATTTATCGGCAGGAAGCTATGAAGTGAAATTTAACGCAGGAAATCTTTCAAGCGGAGCTTACTATTATAAACTCGAAACCGCATCGTATGTCGAAACGAAGAAGATGATGTTGATTAAATAAGCAAAAGGCAAAAGTAAAAAGGCAAAAAATAAATCCAGTGAAGTCATTCCCGCGTAAGCGGGAATCCCAGTATTAAAAATTCATCGATGACGCCTTTGTCAAAAAGGGATTTTTTACTTTTGCTTTTTTACTTTTTACTAAAATTACTTCTCACTCATTTTAAAAAAATCATCCCAGAAGTCATCAGGAACGGGCATGACCGATAATCTTGGTTCACGAGTGAGACGAAAATCTTTATACTTGGAATTGGCTTTTACTTCAGCAAGAGTAACGGGGCGTTTTAATTTTTTCAAGGGCTTAATATCGAAGACGACATATTTCTGGTCGTCTTCTTTCGGGTCGGGATAAGAATTTGTAGTCACCTCGCCGATGCCTACGATTTGTTTTTCATCACCTGTATGGTAAATAAAAGCTTTATCACCTTTTTTCATCTGACGGATAAACATTAATCCCGCAGGACTGCCAACGCCATCCCACGTAGTTTTTTTATCTTTCACTAAATTATCCCACGAATAAACTGTAGGTTCGGTTTTTAAAAGCCAATATGCCATATGCTGTGAATTGTTAATTGTGAAATGTGAATGTTATTTGAAATTCAGCAATTAAATTTTAATTTTATATTTTTAAAAATTACCAAAACTTTTTATAAGAAAACTTACCTAAATACTTTCCGTTTTTCGTAAATGCTGTTATTGTCAGATTATTTTCAGAAAGCTCTATCTCTCGAATTTGCTTATCATTTGAAAAAATAATTTTATTGTCAGTTATACCAAATTCATTTTCAGGTTCGCCCCATTTAGCTTCTACTATTCCCCATTCATCAAGCCAGGTAGCATAAACAAAACTGTCGGTACTGTCAATCATTAAATACCCTATATCTCCATTTCTAATCCCTAAATCACTATAATAAGTAAAATTTATCATTAAATGATTTTTGTTCCACTTACCCCATTCAAAATTCACAACAGTTATTGTCTCTACAGTCACACCTCCTATGGTATTTGTTATACTTGATTGCCAACCACCAACCAATTTGTTAAATACATCTCTGTCTGATTGAGCTTTAATATGAGTTGCAAATAAAAGAACAAAAATGAATGTCATAAAAATTTTTTTCATGTTTTACTTCTTTTCACTATTGACAATTGACAAATGACAATTCACTATTCACGTATTGTCAGCTTCGCGTATTTCAAAACAATTTTTTTCAAGCCGATGTCTTCGAAATATATCTCTGCCTTCTTATCGAGTCCTGCGCCCTGTGTACTGATAACTTTTCCTTTGCCGAATGATTCGTGTTCAACAATCGTTCCTTTGTGAATATCAGGAAACTTGTCGTTCTCAAATTCCTCTTTCTCTGCTTTTTTCTTTTTGCCGATGTATAAATCATATTGAATCGCGCGTCCTGATTTTGCTTTTGAAACAGGCGCATACTCCATTCTGTTTTTTAAGCTTTCATGTTTGATATGCTTATCAAAAATTTCAGGAGAGATTTCTTTTATGAATCTTGACTTGGTCTGATATGAAGGTGTCCCGAATTTATATCTCGTATTTGCAAACATAAGGTAAAGCTTTCTCATTGCGCGTGTTATTGCAACATAAAACAATCTGCGCTCTTCTTCAAGCTCTTCTTCAGATGTAATTGAATTGCCTACAGGGAATAATCCCTCTTCAAGTCCGGTTATGAATACAACAGGAAACTCTAATCCCTTTGCCGCGTGAATAGTCATCAATGTAACTGCATTTTTCTGATTATCAAGTGTATCTATATCGGCTACAAGCGAAACTTCCTGCAAAAACCCTTCAAGCGAAGCATTGTCAACCGTGTCGGAATACTCTGCAATTGCCGAAATTAATTCTTCTATGTTTGCAATTCTTTCCTCGGCTTCAAAAGTATTTTCGGATTTTAAGTTCCGTATAATTCCTGTGTGGTCAACAATTCCGCGTGTAAGCTCAAGCAAGCTCATTTCATCTTTCAGATATTTAAACTTCGATATGAAATTATTTACTTCAGTTAATCTGTTGCGGATATTTGAACTGAACCCCTGATGCTTTTCGAGCGTATGCAGAACCTCATAAAGCTGTATGCCTTTCTCATCACCTATTGCAACGAGCTTATCCACGCTTGTTTTCCCGACTCCTTCAGCCATTCCCAGCACACGCAGAACAGATTCGTTATCAAATGGATTTGCAATGATTTTTAGATAAGCGAGAATGTCTTTAATTTCTTTTCGCTGATAAAAGCGGATGCCGCCGACGATTGTATACGGAATTTTCTGCATCCGCAAAGCATCTTCGAGCGTTCTTGACTGCGCATTCGTGCGGTATAAAACTACAAAGTCTTTATAATTATATTTCGATTTATGAATTTCATCGAGAATATTCTTTGCGACTTTTAATGCTTCATCTCTATCTGACATAGATTCCGTTAAATGAATTTCTTCACCTTCCAGGTTTTCAGTCCATAAAGATTTATCAATTTGTTTTTTATTTTTTTTGATTACATCATCTGCAAGCTGGAGAATTTTTTTTGTCGAGCGGTAATTCTGCTCAAGACGGAATAAATTTCTTTCCGTGAAGTCCGTTTCAAAATCAAAAATATTTTGTATCTCAGCTCCGCGCCACTTATAAATCGACTGCGCATCATCACCAACAACGGAAAGATTTTTATGTTTTTGAGATAATGCTTTTATAATTAAATACTGCGCCTTGTTTGTATCCTGATATTCATCGACAAGAATGAACTTAAATCTTTCCTGATATTTTTCGAGCACATCGGGATTGTTATTGAACAATTCAATCGGTTTTGTGAGCAAATCATCAAAATCCATTGCATTGCTTCGTTTGAGGCAGGGCTGATATTCATTATAAACTGTCAAAACCTTCCTCTCAAAGTCTGATTTTGCAAATAAAGAAAATTCCGCTGGGTTTATGAATTTATTTTTAAGATTGCTGATTGTGTGCTGAACCGCTCTCGGATTGGTTGAATCTTGCGAAACATTATTTGCATTCATTATTCCTTTGATAACATTCAAGCTGTCATCAGAATCATATATTGTAAAGTTTCTATTGAATCCTATTCGCTCCGCTTCGATTCTGAGCAGCCGCGCAAAGATTGAGTGAAACGTTCCCATCCATAGCTTGTCTGCGCTTCCGGGATTTAATTTTGAAATACGCTCGCGCATTTCGCTTGCAGCTTTGTTGGTGAAAGTCAAAGCAAGAATTTCAAACGGACTGACTCCGCTGTCGAGGAGGTATGCAATTTTATATGTGAGAACTCTTGTTTTTCCGCTGCCGGCACCTGCGATAATCATGTTAGGTCCTTCTATGTGCTCAACTGCCTGTCTCTGCTGCGGATTTAACTCATCTAAATTAATACTCATTAAAATTATAAATTAAACTGACTTACGTCTTAAACTTGTTATCTGAAATGTGATTTATTAAAAATACTCATTTAAAAAATAAACTTATAGAGAAAAGATTTTTATTGTCATCCTGAACGAAGTGAAGAACCAATAAGTAAACGTAAGGGTATTCATCGCTTTACTCAGAATGACACTTTAGGGGGTTCTCTCCCAAATTTAGCTTTTTAAATTGCTGAAATTTTATATAAATTAAATCCGATATGAAATTAATTAACCTCAAAACCTCAACCTCAAAAACACTCTTATATTAACATGAAAAATTATATTCTTTCCTCTTTGCTATTAATAATAGTAGTCGGATTATTTTCGTTTTCAAATAAACCAGATACAACGGTTTCCACTAAGGAAGTTTATTTCAAAATGCCTGAGGGCATTTCACAGAATGATTATGTTCCAAATACCATCATATTTAAATTAAAAGAAAGCATAAGGAACGGCTCGGGAAATGATTTCATCGGAAGTCCCGTTGTGAACTATGCGCTTTCACAGCTAAGTTCAGAGCGTGTTGCAAAAGTATTTCCCGGAAAAGAAAAACCTGAATCTGATTTCAGCATTCACGGCGAAAAGCTTGCCGACCTTTCTCTTATATATATAGTAAAATATAATTCTCCGGTTGCTCTTGAAAATGCAATTAACGATTTATATGCAACAGGTGAAGTTGAATATGCACAACCATATTACATTCAGAATCTAGATTTTACTCCGAACGACCCGAGCTTGGGCTCGCAGTATTTCATAACCAAAGTTGCATGCCAGCAGGGATGGGACATTCAGCAGGGTGATACAAATGTTTATATAGGAATCGTTGACAGCGGCTCTGACTTAGACCACCCGGACTTATCGGCTAACATTAAGAAAAATTATGCAGACCCGATAGACGGTGTCGATAACGATAACAATGGATATGTTGATGACCTGAATGGATGGGATTTTGGTGGTGCCGATTATAATAACATTGTTGGCGACAACAATCCTAATTGTTTAGGGAGTAATACAAATCACGGCTCACACGTTTCAGGTGATGCAAGCGCAGTAACAAATAACGGAGTCGGCGTTGCAGGTCCGGGATTTAAATGCAAGCTTCTCATAGTCAAAACTTCTGCCGATAACGACACTCGCGGACCCGGCGGAACAGCTTATATTTTAAAAGGATATGAAGGAATTGTTTATGCTGCCGACAGGGGCTGCGCAGTGATTAACAACTCATGGGGCGGAAGCTTTGCAAGCTCTTTTGAGCAGGATGCGGTTACTTATGCAACTATAAATAAAAATGCTCTGGTCGTTTGCGCAGCAGGCAATGATAACTCAAGCGCACCGCATTATCCGTCGGCATTGAAATACGTTATCAGTGTTGCTTCTACAAATTCAACTGATACACGCTCATCTTTTTCTAACTACGGAACGACTATTGACGTATCAGCTCCGGGTTCAAGTATTTATTCCACATTATATAACAATGGTTATGCAACTTTTGACGGAACATCAATGGCTTCACCAATTGCTGCAGGCGTTGCCGCAATAATTAAATCTCAATTTCCTTCATATACTGCTTTGCAGGTTGGTGAAAAGCTCAGAGTAACCTGTGATAATATTAACGGAACGAATCCATCTTATGCCGATATGCTGGGCAAGGGACGTGTGAATATGTTCCGTGCGTTAACGGTCAATTCACCATCAATAAGAATCACTGACTACACTGTAAGTGACGGCAACAATAACGTTCCTCAGCCGAATGATACATTAAGAATTACCGGAACATTCAGAAATTATCTTGATGCCGCTGCGAATGTATCTGTTACAGTTTCAACCACTTCAACTGCAGTTACTATTCTTAGCAACACTGCAACACTCGGGGCGATGGCAACAATGGGAACCGCAAATAATAATTCTTCACCGTTAAGAATCAGAGTCAACTCTAATGCTCCTGCAAATTCTAATGTGGTTCTGAAGCTTGTTTATGCTGACGGTGCATATTCCGATTTTGAATATATATCTGTTATAGTCAATCCAAGTTATTTCACAATGAACGGAAATAAAATAGCAACGACAATCAACAGCAGAGGAAATTTTACTTACAATAATTATCCGACAAACACACAGGGAATCGGTTTTACATATAACAACGGCAGCAATCTGAACTTTGAAGGCGGCTTGATTATGGCAACTGCAAATAACAAAGTTTCTGATGTTGTGAGAGGTGCAGACCCAAATACACAGAATTCCGATTTAACAAGTGTAATTCCTTTTACAATAACAACTCCGGGAACGGTATCGGTTCAGGATGGCAGTGCGCAGTATAATGACAACGGCGCCGGTGGTAATAAGATTGGTGTTACCGTTGACTTCAGGTCTTATGCGTTCAACACTCCTGCGGATGACGATTATATAATTTTTAAATATAAAATTACTAATACAAATGCTTCGGCAATTTCAAATTTTTACATCGGTATTTATTCCGATTGGGATGTCGGCACAAACGGCGATTTGAATAAAGCAGATTATGATGCCGTTAATCAGCTTGGTTATATATGGAGAACGGATAACAATCCTAATTCTTATGTTGGAATGTCTCTGCTTACAGGAACAAATGTTAACTACTGGGCGATTGATAATGACAACGCAGTTGCAGGAAATCCTTGGGGTGTCTATGATAATTTCACCGATATAGAAAAATGGCAGGCACTTTCTTCAAATATCGGAAGACAAACCGCAGGCGGAACCGGAACGGGACGCGACGTATCGCATGTTCTCGGAGCAGGACCTTTTTCGATTCCTGCGAATTCAAGTATTTATGTCGGGTTTGCTCTTGTTGCCGCTGAAAATCTGAATGACTTAAAGACAAATGCCGCAAATGCAAAAATAAAATATGCATCAGTGCTTGGCATTTCTTCAAATGAAAATTTAATACCTGAAAAATTCCAGCTTCATCAGAATTATCCTAATCCGTTTAATCCATCAACGACAATAAAATTCGGATTAGCTCAAAATTCTTTTGTGAAAATTTCTGTTTATGATATGCTCGGCAGGGAAGTCGCGCAGTTGGTGAACCAAAGATTAAATGCAGGAACTCATGAAGCAAGTTTCAATGCGTCGAACCTAACAAGCGGAACGTATTTTTACAAACTCGAAACAGAATATTTTACGGAGACTAAGAAAATGTTGCTAATAAAATAAAATTTTGTGTCATTCTGAGCGCAGCGAAGAATCCCACTCTATTTAATTAGATTTTTAAAAAACAAAAAGGATGCTTTAACAGGCATCCTTTTTTGTTTGCTTACATGTTATTTGGAGGAAACATGAAAATTATTTATAAATTATTTTTTAATGCCCAGCATTTCTTGTCCGCCCTGAAATAATATCATTTTTGTAACGTTTCCGGAATCATCTTTAATAAAAGTAATATCTGCTTCTACAATTTTGAGAAAAAATTTGTTTTCGGCTTCAGGAAACATTTCAAATTCACCCTGTCCGGTTGCCTGTCCATAAATTTTTCCGTCTCTTGTTCTTACTTCAATCGCAAAATCAGGAGCTAACTCATATACACCTGTATATTGTTCATAAATTGCAGGGTCAACCGTGACTTCTACTTTTACAGGCTTCTCTTTTATTATAACATCTTCACCAAATATTATTCTTGTAATTTCAGGTCTTATCTCATTTAAGTCGGTCATGTCATTATTACAAAGAATTATAACCGATGTTGTATCTTGAATGAACCTCTGTATAACAGAAGTAAATCCCGGTATGCGTCCCGCATGCCAGATTCTTTTGTGTATAACACTGTCATATTTTGGTTCGTCAATTATTATTCCATATCCGTAGTTCTGCTTACCCGGTGTGAACATTTGTTGTTTCGATTCCTCGTTCAGGATTTTATTACCGTATAAAGCCATATCCCATTTTAGCATGTCATCGACCGTTGAGGAAATACTTCCGGCTGCACCGGCATATTCAACTTTCATGTATTCAGCACGGATTATTTTTTTATCTTCGTCCATAGTATAACCGGTCGCGAACATTACGTCTGTAGTGTCGAATACATCAAAGGCTGAGTGGTTCATTCCAAGCGGAGTAAAAATCGTTTCCTGAACAAATTCTTTATAAGTTTTTCCCGAAGCTTTTTCGATTATGTCTCCAAGAATTAAAAATCCGGTGTTTGTATATTTCATTAAAGAGTCAGTTTTGAATTCGAGCTCTCTTGCATACATAGTGTCTAAAATCTCTCCGACCGTTTCATACGAAATTAAATTTGTCATTACGGAAGGGTCGCCTGTATAACTTGGAATGCCGGAAGTATGATTTAATAAATTTCTTATTGTTATTTCATCCCCATATTTATATGAAGGATAATATTTTGAAAGTTTGTCATTTACCGAAAGCTTATTCATTTCCTGAAGCTTTAAAATCAATGCTGCAGTAAACTGTTTTGTCATGGAGCCGACAAGATATTTCAGGTCGGGATTATTGTGCAAATGTTTTTCAATGTTTGCAAAACCGTAAGATTTTTTGAAGGTTGGAATTCCGTTTTTAGCAACAAGAACCGTTCCCATAAACTCACCGCGTTCATATCTTTTTTGGAGATAATCTTCCAGCTTTGTTTTATAATCTTGAGAAAATACGGAAGTTGTTTGCAAAAAAAGGAAAGAAATAAGTAAGAAAAATATATGCTTTTTCATTATGGATTTCATAGGGAAAGAATTAAATTTATTTAATGATTGTTATAATGGTTGTGACGGAAAAACTCTCCATAAGGTTTCATACTTAAATTATATTACTTAAAATTAACTTAATAGAAGTTATTTTTATGAAGTATCCTTTTAATATAATTGAAAAAGAAAAATCTAAAAGATTATACGTTGCCGGAGCTGACCAAGCTTTTTAAGCACGAAGGCATCGAACCTTATCGAGCAAAACAGGTTTTTGAGGGCATTCATCTGCATTTGGCTGAGAATATCAATGACATAAAAAACATTCCCATTTCTCTGAAAGAAAAACTAAATCCGGAATATGAAATTGGAAACCTTAACTGCCTGCATGTCGATGATTCGATAAAATATGCCACAAAGAAATTTTTGTTTGAAACTCAAGACGGCAATAAAATAGAAACGGTATTAATCTCAGAGGATGGCAGAGATACTGTCTGCGTTTCGACTCAGGTCGGATGTAACGTAGGATGTGAGTTCTGCGCTACGGGTAAAATGGGATTTTCAAAAAATCTAAAGCCTTCCGAAATTGTTGACCAGGTTTATAATGTCTGGAAGATTACAGGAGTGAAGCCAACCAATCTTGTTTATATGGGAATGGGTGAGCCATTTTTGAACTATGAAAATATGCTTAACTCTTTAAAAATTTTAACATCCGAATTTGGAATAAATTTATCATCACGCAAGATTACAGTTTCGACGGTTGGATTTAAAGCTCGTATCAAGAAATTCGCAGATGATTTAATGCATTCTGAAAACAAAGGCATCAAAAACGTTAAGCTTGCGTTATCTCTTCACTCAACTGATAACGGCATTCGTGAAGCAATTATCCCAACGTCAAAAAAGAATACACTTTCGGAAATATATGAGGAGCTGATTTACTTTTATAGGACTACAGGTAATAAAATAACTTATGAATATATTTTCTTTGAAGGATTGAACGATACCGAAAATGATTTAAAACGGCTTACGAAACTATCGGGAATGATTCCGAGCAATATAAACATTATACCATTTCACCCCATAGGCTTTAAGCTAAATAAGCCGTTAGACATATTTAATAAGAAAAAAGAGGCAATTTCATCCCCAAAAGATATTGATAACTTCCTTTCAAAAAATAAATTATTTGATTTTATTGAAAGGCTCAGAAAAAACAAGGTAGTCGTGAATCTTCGTTCTTCGAGCGGTGTTGATATAAATGCCGCCTGCGGACAGCTTGCGGTTACGAGTTCAAAATGAATCTTTCTAAGAAAATATAAAGTTTAATAATTATACAACATATACAATATAAATGGAACCATTAAGAATACATCGTCTGATAATTTTTGGTCCTTGCGGGGTCGGAAAAGGAACGCAGGCAGAATTGGTTGCAAAAAAATTAAACCTTAAACATTTTTCAACCGGTGAAATTTTGCGTCAGGCAGTTGCCGAAGGGACAGAGCTGGGTAAAAAAGCAAAAGCTGTGATGGATTCCGGCGCGCTTGTTTCAGATGATATAATGATTGGCATTGTAAAGGAAGCGCTTGCAAATCCTGATTCGGCAAATAATTTTATACTCGATGGGTTTCCAAGAACGCTCGCTCAGGCAGAGGCTCTCGATAAAATTTTTGATGAGCTCGGATATGATAACATAAACGTAATTTCTTTAACAGCAAACGAACAGGAATTAATTGACCGTCTCTTGAAAAGAGGCAGAAGCGATGATACTGAAGAAACTGTTAAACACAGAATTAATGTTTATAATGAATCTACCGCTCCAATCCTTGCGCATTATGATGGGAAGTATAACATAATAGAGGTGGACGGTGTCGGAGACATTGAAGCAATAAATGAAAAAATATTAAAATATGTAGCTTAGTGTTTCATTAAATTGTTAAGTAAGTTTTAAGAAAACATCAATAAAAATACGTTAATTCTATAGGTTTTCTCAATTGCAATTTAACTTTTAAACTAATATTTTAGCAAATTAAATTATAAAATTATGTCAAAAGTTAAGGTCACGGATTTAAATGATAAAGGAATCATTATTTTAAGCCCAAAAGGCAATTTTGTTGGCGGTGATGAAACCGATGAACTTCGTGATGCTATAAAAAAGCTTTCCGATGAAGGAAATACGAAGCTTATAATTGATTTAGGCGATGTATTGTATTTAAATAGCACCGGACTCGGTGTTTTAATTTCCGCTCACACTAATTATGCAAAAAGAAACGGTGAAATTAAGCTTTGCCAACTCAACAAAAATATTGAAAATTTATTCGTAATTACCAAACTATCTCGAATTTTTGATGCTTACCCAACCCTCGAAGAAGCAATTGCGGCGTTTAAGTGAATTTTATATCAGTGAAATAAGTTAGACTTTAGTAGCATTTTAAATCAAGCTTACATAAATTAATAATTAATAAAACAGACAACCGGGAGGATAAATCTCAATGAAACAATCCGTTTTTATTACAACGCTTTTAGTAATCGCTATCGTTGTATCATGTATTATTTACTTTTTAGTCTTTGGAAACGCAATGAATTTTAAGCCGGACGCTCCAAACGTTCCTGCTAACATCATGGGAGCCATCTATCTCGGCGGACCTGTAGTTATAATTTTGATGACACTTGCTATTATGGTTATTACCTTCACAATAGAAAGAGGTCTTTCTTTAAGCAAAGCTAAAGGAAGAGGTCCGATTGAAACCTTTTTGAAAAAAGTTCAAGGTTACTTAACCGAAGGTAACATTGAAGCTGCTATCGAAGAATGTAATAAACAAAAAGGTTCCATTGCAAACATTATCAGAACAGGTCTGGAGAGATATCAGGTAGTATCGCTTGACCCAAACAAAGATAAAGACGAAAAATTACAGGAAGTTCAGAGTGCCATCGAAGAAGCAATGATGCTTGAAGTTCCGCTTCTTGAAAGAAACCTTGTTGCTCTTTCAACAATCGCAACGGTTTCAGTGCTTGTGGGTCTTTTCGGAACGGTAGTTGGTATGATTCGTTCATTCCAGGCGCTTGCAACAGCAGGAACTCCTAACGCTGCAGAACTTTCAGCAGGTATTTCTGAAGCTCTTATCAACACTGCAGGTGGTCTATTTGGAGCTATCGTCGGAACTCTTTCTTATAATTTCTATACCACAAAAGTTGGTAACCTGACTTATATGATTGATGAAGCAACATATAATATGCTTCAGATTTTGGCTATTAAGTCTAAATAATAGGCATTTTCAATGCATTTTGAAACTTAAAGTTATTTTAAAAGTTTAATTTATATGTTAAAGAAAGCAAGAAGTACAAAGAAACCCGGCATTAACATCGACATGACACCGCTTGTGGACGTTATCATGCTTTTGCTCACGTTCTTTATGTTGACGGCAACATTTAAGGCGGCAGAATCCGAAGCTGTGGAAGTTTCCCTCCCGAAATCGATAAATACAGATTCCACACGTCTTCCGGAAACGGACATTATGATAATTACACTAACAAAAGAAGGCGATGTTTTTCTGGATGTAGATAACTATAAAGTCCGTCAGACGGTATTTGGCGACCCGTTTGCAATCGGAATGTATCATCCGGATTCAACAACGACAAGTGAAGTATTGGAAACCGGGAAAGTCGGTAACAAGGAATTCAAGCGAACTATAAAAGTGATGAACAGGGCACAGTTTGAAAAAGCTATGTCTGATATGAGGGTCACACTTTTGAACTTAACAGAGGGCAAGCAGGATTTCAGAATCGTTGTAAAAGGTGATAAGGATACTGACTTTGGAGTTGTTCAGGATTTAATGGCTTCACTGAAAGAAACAAAGAATACAAGATTTGCACTGGTTACGGATTTGAAATCCGAAACCATACAATAAATAATTTTATAAACTTTATAAATTAAAGTATTATGGCTGGTGGCGGTTTTGATGCTCCGGAACCTTCGGGGGGACGGGGAAAGAAAAAATATCACAAAGGCAAAAAGCTCGGCGTTAGAATAGACATGACTCCGATGGTTGACGTAATTATGCTTCTGCTTACTTTCTTTATGTTGACCACAACGCTTGCAGCACCTCAGGTTATGCAGATTAATTTGCCAAAAGGTGAAAAGAGTGACATAGTAAAAATTGATGCAGGTAATGTTTTGTTTATCAGAGTTTCAAGTCAGGGAAACATTTATGTATCTCAGGGTACTTCTGCGGGCAGTGAAACAGCACCTCAAAGAACAGAATTTAACAACTTAAGAACAACTCTTGAATCTTATTATGCAGGGAATCCTAATCTTGTGATGCTCCTGAAATTCGACAGAAAAATGAAATACTCATTGATGGTTGATATTCTTGATGAAATTAACAGGGCAAAGATTCAGAGAAAATACAGCTTCCTGCCTATGGAAGAAGCAGACTTGGTGATTGTAAATGCTGCAGGCGGTTAAATAAGGTATTTTTTCTAAAAGCATAAAGCGATTTCGGATAACGGAATCGCTTTTTTTTTAATCATTTTTAAGCAATTTTAGTAAAGTAAATTATATTCTTTGATAAAAAACATTCTCATATCACTATTTATTCTTTTTATTGCCAATTCTGCTTTTTCACAAGGAAGCCAAAGCGTTCCAATCACACAATTCAAACAGTATGTTGAGGACCAAACGGGGACTCTGACTCAACAGCAGCTCAGTGAGCTTCGTAAGAAGCTCGAAGCATTTGATAAGCAGACGTCAACACAGATTGTTGTTTACGTGATTTCATCTCTCGATGGAGAAAGCCTGGAAGATACTTCAATGCAGCTTGCGGAAAAAAATAAAATCGGCAAGAAAGACAAAAACAACGGCGTGTTGATGCTTGTAGTTAAAGACGATAGAAAAATAAGAATAGAAGTCGGTTATGGTCTTGAAGGTGCGTTGACGGATGCAATATCATCTCAGATTATCCGTAAAGATATTACTCCGTATTTTAAGCTCGGACAATATTATGAGGGCATTAACAGCGGAGTTGATGCAATCATAGCTGTTACAAAAGGAGAATACACTGCTGATAAAAAAAGCAGTAAAGACGATGATGGCAGTCCGCTTGCACTGTGCGGTATACCGATTTTTATCATTATAGTTTTTATAATAATTTTCTTTTTAATAATCGGTTCAATTATAAGAAGAATATTTGGGTTCGGCAGAAGCGCAGTATTCGGAAACAGAAACAAAAGCAACTGGTATTGGGGTGGCGGCGGATTTGGAGGAGGAAGCAGCGGTGGTTTTGGTGGTGGTGGATTTTCTGGAGGAGGCGGTTCGTTCGGCGGGGGCGGCGCTTCAGGAAGCTGGTAATCTCAATTTGCAATATGTAATTAGTAATGTGTAATTATTAATTTTTTTGTTTGATAGAGACGCAATACTCTGCGTCTCCTTGATTATTAAAGTCATTCCCGTGTAAGCGGGAATCCGATTAGTGAATAATAATTGAAAAAAAATTATCTTAAAGACTTTTTAGCTGAAGAAGATTTTGAAAAAATCTCTTCCTGTATTGCCGAAGTTGAGAAAAAAACTTCAGGTGAAATTCGTGTCTGCATAAAGCGTAAACGCGGACTTTTTGAAAACGGAAAAGACACACGCGAACTCGCGATAAAAGAATTTGCGGGGCAGGAAATGCATAAAACCATTGATAAGACCGGTGTGATGATTTTCATACTTCTTGATGAACATAAATTTGAAATCATTGCTGATGAAGGTATTAACTCAAAAATATCCCGGGATAAATGGGATGTAATTACAACTGCGATGAGCACAGAATTTGCTCACGGTAAATTTGCCGAAGGAATCTGCGATGCAGTTGAATCTATAGGGCTCACTTTAATTCTTGAATTTCCTCGAAAATCAGATGATAAAGACGAACTTTCAAATGAAATTATTGTAAAATAATTATTGTTCTTGTTATAACTAAAAGTTGAGATATTTCAAACTTATATATTATATCTTTTTTCTTATTTTCTTCAATAATATATCCTATTCCCAAACTGACACTCTCACAACAGATACTTTAAGTACTATTGCTGATTCTGTTAATACTTCACTCGATTCTCTCAAAGCATCTTCTGACATTGATGCAATAATAAATTACTCCGCATCTGATTCCGCCGTATTCGATTTAAAAAACAACAAGCTTTATTTATACGATAATGCCGAAGTTACTTATAAAGATTTAAAAATTAATTCAGGTATTATCATAATCGATAGGGAAACGCAGGTGATGGAAGCAATCGGTTTGCCTGATACGGTTACGCAGGGAGAATTTACTCAATTACCGTTGATGTTCGAGGGCGAAACAAAATATGAAGGCTCGATAATTAAGTATAATTTCAAAACCCAGCAGGGAACTGCGTCTATGGGATATACCGAAGCAGACATGGGATATTATTACGGAGAGAAAATAAAAAAAGTTAATGATGAAGTTTTCTTTATAAAAAACGGTGTTTATACTACCTCAACAAATCGTGAAGACCCGGAATATTATTTTACTTCACCCAAGATGAAAGTAATTCCCGATGATAAAATTATTGCGCAGTCGGTTTTTCTTTATATAGAAGGTGTGCCTGTTTTCTGGATTCCATTTGCAGTCTTCCCCGACAGGGGAGGCAGAAGCTCGGGTATCATTCCGCCAACTTGGGGGGATGATGCAACTTACGGACAGTATATTTCAAAGTTTGGATATTTCTGGGCAATAAATGATTATATGGATATAAACGGGCTGCTGTCATATTTTACGAAAGGAAGAATAGATGTATCATCAAGATTCCGGTATGCTCTGAAATATAATTTTTACGGTAGTGTGGATGCGGGGTATTCAAGAATTCGTCAGGGCGAAGATAATGATCCTGACCGTCTTTCATCTGACCAGTGGCTGCTGGGTTTTATTCACGATCAAACAATTGATCCTTCAACGAGAGTTTCTGCAAACATGACTTTCGTAAGCGGAAGACAATATTATGATAACTCAACTAATAATTTAAACGAACTGCTCCAGCAGAATATAGTTTCAAACTTCACGTTGTCTAAATTTTGGGAAGGAACTCCGTTTTCATTAACGGTTAATTATAACCGCGATCAGAATCTTATCACAAATAATGTGCGGGAGCTTCTTCCTTCGGTTAGTTTTACTAATACAGAAACATTTCCATTCAGAAAAAACCTTAACTCACTATCAGGCGGAGATTTTTATGAGTTCTTTTCCTATTCATATAATGCTTCATTTATAAATCGCAGGTTAAAGCTGAATATTCCGCTTACACCTGACATTGATAGTACCGTGAGAGACAATCGACTTGGTGCACAGCAAATCGTTAACCTGAACTATGCTCCACCTTCAAGCTATTTTAATTTCCGTCCGTTTTTTAATTATACGGAGCTTTGGTATAACAAGTCCATCACAAAATCATTTAATCCTGCTGATAGCGTGCTTACAACAAATACAATTGAAGGTTTTAAGCGCGCAGGATTTTTCAGAACCGGGGTTTCAGTTAATACAAATTTCATCGGAATATTCACTCCCAAAATTTTTAATGTAACCGGAATCCGTCATACAATTACTCCGTCACTGACATACAGCTACAGACCTGATTTTTCAAATCCTTCTTATGGATATTACGGAACATATATAAATGCGCAGGGGCAAACCGTTAAGTACTCATTTTTTGAAAGCGAAATTTTTGGAGGAGCACCGTTCGGAGAAGAGCAGGCAATTAGTTTATCGCTGTATAATTTATTTGAAATGAAAACCAGAGTTAATGATACAACCGAAAATAGGTTTAAGCTTATTGATATTACCGCATCGGTTGGATATAATTTTGCTGCTGATTCATTAAAGTTTTCTGAAATCCGCACGGACTTCAGAACGGAAATCGGAAGCATATTAAATATAGCGGGGGGAGCTTCATTTAACTTATACAAGTTTGACCCTAATTCTCAGCAACGGGTAAACACGTTTCTTTTTAATACTGACGGAAATTGGTTTGATGTGACAAGCTTTAATATAAACCTTGCAACCTCATATAACTTTGATTTTACAAGCAGAAAAAAAACAAGCAATGATTCTCTTGTGCAATCTGATTCCGATGTTGATTATTATATGCCTTTTTCAGGGACATTAAATTATAATTATTCTGAAAATAAATTTAATCCGCTCTTCCCTTTCAGAAGTTCAAACCTCAGCGGTGGTTTGCAGTTTAACTTAACAAAAAACTGGCGTTTTACCGTTGCTGCAAGCTATGATTTTTTAAACAGACAGATAGGCGCGCCTTATATTACAGCATACCGCGATTTGAATTCCTGGGAAGCAAACTTTAATTGGTACCCGACAGGATTTTATAAGGGTTTTCGTTTCGAGATAAGAATAAAAGCTCCTGAGCTTCATGACATTAAAATTACCAAGCAAACGAGCACACGAGGAGTGTTCGGGGATTTTTAATTTTAATTTTGGGTCAAAATTTATTATGGTAAATAAAGACGATATTCAGCTTTACTCCGGCGCAGGAAATGATTTTTTGATTTTAAATAATCTGGATAACAAATATTCCGATTATTTAAAAATAGTTTTGGAGTTAATGTCACAGACTGAATATTCAAAATTTGACGGTGTGATTTTTATCGAAAAGAGCAGCATTGCCGATTTTAAAATGAATTATTATAATCGTGATGGAACTACTAACTCTCTTTGCGGTAACGGGCTTAGATGCACCGGTCAGTATGTTAAGGACAATTCTTTCACAAATAAAAATGAGCTCACGGTTGAATCTGTTGGTAATATTTATAAATTAGCTTTTCTTGATAACGGGTTGGTATCTACTTATTTTCCTTCGCCAAAAGTTATAAATCCTGAAATAAATTTAAAAATTAATCTTGATAAGTGGCATCAGGATTTAAAATGTTCATATGTCGATTGCGGTTCACCGCATATTGTAATTTTCGTTGAAGACCTGAATATTAATAACAAAAAAATCACTTCACTTGATGAAATTGATGTTATAAATTTCGGAAGATATTTGCGTTATCATAAAGATTTAATGCCTGAAGGAGCAAATGTTAATTTTGTAAAAATTATTTCTGTTGAGGATGGCTTAGTTGAATCCCGCGTTTACGAAAGGGGAGTTGAAGATGAAACTCTGGCAAGCGGTACCGGCTCAATATCTGTGGGAATTACCTGTTTTATAACGAAAGGGATTAATCCTCCAATTAACATAAAGACGCGTTTAGGTGAAACATTAATCGTCGATTTTGAATTTATTGAGGATAAAATATCGAAGATTATTTTAACAGGAAAAGCTCAGAGGATTAAAAATAAGTAAATACCCAATTCAGGACATGGTCTGCCTGATAGCGTTGAGAGAAAATATATTGCAGACTGTGTGTTAAAGTAATCCTAACAAACTCTGATTTTTTTGCTGCTATTTTATTGTAATCGGAATCAGGAAACATTGCAATAATGCTTGCAAGCGGCATTGAATAATTTACCGAATCAATCTCTGTAACCGCAAATTTTTGTTTTGATTTATTTGTATCTGCCTTCAGTTCTAAATTTTGAGTAGTTGTTATAATAGTATCTTTCATAATAGTTCTCTCTCTTTTGTATGTCTCACTTCCGCGATAAAGAAGTAATTCATTATTCGTTTTTGAGTCCAGAACACTCAGCTCAAGATTATAAATCCCTCCATCGAAAGGAGACTTTCCGTATTTACGCGAATACATCAACAAGGCAAAAGGTTTCAGAACAATAATATTTTTTATGTAATTATTCTCAATAATGTTTTCGATATTTCTTTCTGAAAATATTCTGCTTGAAATTGTATAGACGGATGAGTCATTGTCGGGATTAACTATTTTTATTAAAGATTTATATCTGTCAAATTCAAATTCTTCAAAATCTATACTGTCAAGCATTCCCTTATCTGCTGCAGTCCATTCCAATGTAACTGTTTGAGGGTTAAGCCCGAAATTAGTATTGTCAATTGCAAAATTTAATAAACCGATTATCTGTCCGAAGTTAATGAGGTTTGGATTATCCTTTGGAGAATTTATTTTGCTTGCAAAAGATGATACGGATGAATCATTAAGGTTCGAAGTCTGCTCTTTTAAATAAAAAATCTGGTAATCGCCGATTTGTTCATTGCGCAAACTCAGCTTTTTTAGTTTATCGGTGTATCCGTCACTCCTGACAATCGCGGTGTTGATATTATTTTTTTCAAGATAATTTTTTATTTCAAGAATATTCAGTTCCTCGTCAGTGAGTTTATTTTTTTTCTTTTTTCCTTTTTCCTGCTGCTTGGCAAGCGGAAAAATGCCCTGCACAATTTTATCGGGGTCATTTGATAAAGATTTTATAGCCCAGATATCAAGATAACCGGGGTCTTCTTCAAAAAAAACTTTCTCGTTTTCAGATATGGATTTGCTTTGTATTAAACCTTTCAAAAGATATCCGACTTCAAAAGTATCCTCGCGGTATGGCTGCGGAAAATAGAAACACCAGATTACGTTCACAACAACAAATGATGCGAGCACAAGTGATGTGAACAGTTTCCGGAATTCAAGTGACTGCTTTACTGCAAGCGGTATAAACAGAATTGCGTTTATTACGATATAGCGTGAAATCATGTTAGTCCCGCCGGTGCCAATAAGTCCCTGAGCCATTAACAAAAGCAATTGTATCAAGTTGAAAATCACAAAAAGTTTTTCAGCGGAAAGCCCCCTGCTTTTTATGTTTTCATATATGACTTTAAATGAAAAAATCGTAGTAAGCGGGGCTATATAAAATATAAAGGTTGGATATTGAACAAGTTTTTGCAAAAACCCTGCGTTATTAAACTGCTCATATATTTTTGCAGTTTCACGCATAAAAAAAAGTGCATCACCGTTATCAAAATAATTTTGCAACAGCCACCATATTATGGTAGTAAGTGAAATGCAGGATATTATAAAATTCTTTGCAATAATTTTATAATTAAACTTGTGTGCTGTTATTTCTTCGGAAGGAAATTCCTCATAGATACTTTTGCGTTTTGGAAAAAACGATACAAGCAAAGTTAAAATTATAAGTGTAAAGCTGAAAAGCCAGCCCTCATAGCGGAATCCGTTGCTAAATGCAAACATCACAGCACTTAATACGAGATTGCGGGATAAATTATCGTGATACCATTTTATAAAATAATAAATCCCTGCAATAATAAAACAAAAGTATGTTGATTCGGGAAGTCCCGACATGCTGAGCCATGCCTGAAAAGGAAAGACACAAAAAATAACCGAAGAAATTATTGCGGTTTGTTTATTAAACGACAGCTCAACAACTTTGTAAAAATAATAAAGTGATATTGCAGAGAAAATGACGCTTACAAGTCCGGCGGCAATCATAATATCCTTAATGAAAAACATGAATAAACCATTTAACCAAAAGTGAGGAGAGAGCCATACACCTGAATAAATTTTTGGCTCCTTCATCCATTCATAGGAAATTACCGTTCTTGAAAAATCGTCTGCCGAAAGCCAACGGTAACCTGACTCAATAAGTATGAATTGAAAAAGAAATTTTAACAGCAGAAGTAGTAAAATAATTAACGGAGTGCTGTTATATACTTTTAATAATATTTGTCTGAACTTTTCTATACTTATTAAATTTAGTCGGTATCTAATTTAATCCTGAATGTTGCACCGCCGCCGGGAGCTGATTCAATCAAATTAAGCTTGCCCCCATGATAATCTTCAATGATTCTCTTCGATAAGCTCAACCCCAATCCCCATCCTCTCAGCTTTGTTGAATATCCCGGTCTGAACACGTCTTTCTTGTTTTTCATATCAATACCTTTACCATTGTCGGAAACATCGATGCAAATTTCTTTTCCGTTCTTTGAAACATTAAATTTTATTATACCTGTAGGTTTATTCATTGCATCAAGCGAGTTCTTCATTAAATTTTCAATTACCCATTCGAATAAATCTTTATTTACTTTTACTTCAACATTATCAGGAGAGTTAATTTCAATTTTTACTTTTTTGACAATCTGTCCGTCAGGAGCTTTGAGCGATGGAATCCTTTTTTCAAAATAATCACTGACTTTCTGAATCAGATTTTTAAGATTTTCTTTTTCAAGAACCGGCTGTGAACCGATTTTTGAGAACCTTCCCGCAATCTTGTTAAGCTTGTCTAAATCGTTGCTGATTTCTTTTGTGATTTCAGAAAGCTCTTCGGTTTTTGGTTTCGCGTTTTTCAGCATCTCAAGCCATCCCATCAATGACGTCAGTGGTGTTCCAAGCTGATGCGCAGTTTCACGCGATAGTCCAACCCATATATTGCTTTGTTCGTTTTTCTTAATGTATGAAAATCCGATGTAACCGAGTAATAGAAATAAAACTGCAATTAAAATCTCTACATAGGGCAGAGCTTTCAATGCGCGAACTAAATTCGATTCGCCAAAATGCACAACGTTTAAAATTATTGTATCCTGAATTGCAACTTTTATCGGGCTGTTAATTTCATCCATTTCTTTTGCCATTCCAAGCAGATAAAGGGTATCATTTTTTGATAATTTTTTCGCTGAATCCAAATCCACATTTTTCATAAATACTACGGTCCTGTGGTCTTTATCTGTAGCAATAACAGGGAAGTCGATTTGCAGAATTACTTCGTTGAATATAAAATCATACTCGACATTTTCACTTTCATCGTTTGCAAGATACTCAAGTGATTTTGCATAAAGCCCTGCAATCTGCTTTTCGCGGTTCTGAATTTTTTTAACAATACTTTGCGTATATATAAGGAGGAAAATCGCGATTACGACCCCCACCAAAAATAACGCAATCTTAATATTAAATGACCTGAATTTATTCATTCGTAAGTATAATTTACATCTATATTATTAAAAAATGAGGTCATTTCGGCATATATTTGCAGGAAATAGAACGAGAATAAACATATTTTTAATTTAAAAACTATTTGAACAAAATTTTTCTTTTATTTCTACTCTTTATTGCACTGATTGTATCCATAGTTTTTTCAATTTCAATCGGTAGCGTAAGCATTCCATTTTCGGAAATTTTATCTGTGTTCTCATCCGGTGATGAAACCTATAAAAAAGTTATTCTTGATATTCGTTTGCCGAGAGTTCTGAATGCAATCAGCATCGGAGCAGCGCTTTCTTGCTCGGGAATAATTTTGCAGTCATTATTAAAAAACAATCTTGCCGAACCCGGCTTGCTTGGAATTTCTGCCGGTGCCGGACTCGGCGCAATAATTGTTTTTATGCTTCCGTTCACATGGACCTATTTTTTGCTTACACCCGTATCATTTATTTTTGCTCTTCTCGCAACCATGCTTATCTTTTTAATTTCAAAAGGGTTTAGTTTTAAATATACTAATTTCATATATTCTAATAAAATCATCTTGGCAGGAATTGCAATAAATGCTTTGCTTTCATCCATCAACGGATTCCTCATGATTTTATCAGGTGAAAGTTTATCGCAAATAATTTTTTGGCTTAATGGCGGACTTTCGGGAAGAGGTTGGAATGAATTTTATTATACAATTGGTTTTATAGTTATTGGACTGATTTCAGCGATATTATTATCGAAGGATTTAAACATTCTCTCGCTTGGTAATGAAATTTCTTTATCTCTCGGACTTAATCTAAAATTTGTTCAAAAAATTTGCATAATTGTTGCATCGGTTCTTGCTGCATCTGCTGTTTCAATTGCAGGAATTATTTCTTTTGTGGGACTTATAGTTCCTAACATTGCAAAGTTATTAATCGGTGAAGATTACAGGTATTCAGTGCCATGTTCGATTTTGCTTGGCGCAATTTTTTTAGTTGTTTCGGACACACTCGCACGAACTTTGATTTCACCAACCGAAATTCCTGTCGGCATAATAACGTCATTCATCGGAGCTCCGGTTTTTATCTGGCTGATTTTGAGAAGAGAAAAAACACAGAATTAGTACAAAGGATGGAGAAATTTTTTGTGTTTTGTGAAAGTAGATTTTACTCTTTTGGAAAAAGTAAGATACAGGAAGAATATTAAATCAAGTGATGCACGGCAGAAAAAAAATAAAAACATTAAACTCTTTTTATCTTCATATTCCATATTATCTTTTAATCCCATACTATCAATTATCAATGAATAATTAACTGTGATTATGAATGAAATAATTATATCAATTATACAGTAGATTTTAAATAAAGATGGAATAAGTTTATCTTTAGTAAAATAAATAATTGAAAGGAAAAGCCGTAATATTATGTTAACGATTAGTAACCAGAATATAATGGTATGTGAGGTGGTGTCATCAAATTTGTTAAAAACTCTTTCATAGTTGATTATATAATTGTCTAAATTGAAAATATTTCGTATCAATAAGAAAATATTTAAGAGATAAAAAATAAGTAACCATCCGTCAAGTCCGGTATAATCTGTTTGCTGGTTTATGTAATTTTTAATCCCACATTTTTCACAAATAAAAAACTTTTGATTTAGTTCTTCACTGGAAAGGGTTTTTCTTTTTTTACATTGTCCGCATTTAGAATTGCCGCCATATGTATCAGCAAGTATTTCTATTGTCTGTACGGGATAATTAGGTTTTTTATTCGGCACTTATTTAATTGCTTTAATGCGATAAAATAATAAATTTACATTAAAAATAATCTATTGAAATCTTCTGTCTATGATACTATCTGTGCAATTTCGACTCCGGCAGGTGAAGGAGGAATTGCGGTTATCCGTGTTTCGGGCTATAAAGCATTCGAGACTGTTGAGAAAATATTTTTTAAAGATTCACAAAGAGAAATTCCCGTTAATATTTCTGAATTTAATTCGCATTCAATTCATTACGGATTTATCTTTAATGAAGAAGAGCAGTTGGATGAAGTTTTAATTTCAATTTTCAAAAATCCAAATTCTTTTACCGGCGAGGATATTATAGAGATTTCCTGCCACGGAGGGTATTTCATTGCAAACAAAATTATATCATTGCTGAATAAATTGGGAATCAGACCTGCCGAACCCGGAGAGTTTTCAAAACGTGCTTTCTTAAACGGCAGAATTGATTTATCTCAGACAGAAGCCATTGCAGATTTAATCCGTTCTAAAACAGATTTAGCGCATCATTCTTCACTTAAACAGCTTGAAGGTTCTTTGTCGGAATATGTTCAAAAAGTCAGGCAGGATATTTTGAATATTACTTCTCTTGTCGAACTTGAGCTTGATTTTGCCGAGGAAGACGTTGAATTTGTTTCTAAAAAAGAAGTAAAAGAAAAAATCGGAAATGTAATTTCCGAACTCAAAAACATTGCTGATTCTTATATAACAGGCAAAGTAATTAAAGAAGGCGTTAACCTTGTAATTGCAGGCAAGCCGAACAGCGGTAAATCATCTTTGTTCAATCATCTGCTTAAAACAAACCGTGCAATAGTCAGCGAAATTGCCGGAACAACGCGTGATTACCTCGAAGAAAATTTAATAATTAACGGAATCTTGTTTAAGCTTGTCGATACGGCAGGTTTGCGTATTTCAGGTGATGTAATAGAAACAGAGGGAATAAAGCGAAGCTTTGAAAAAATCAAAGATGCAGATTTGGTTTTGTTCTTGATTGACTCTTCATCAGGTGAAAATGAAATCGAAGATACTTTGAAGTTCTATAATGCAAACTTAAAATCAGATAAATCGATTTTAGTCTTTACAAAGAGTGATATTATACCGAAGTCATTCCTGCGAAAGCGGGAATTCCAATATATTTCTGTTTTTGATAATATATCGATTGATATATTGAAGAACGAAATGATTGATAAACTCCATTTAAATAATTTATCGGTAAGTTCAAATAATTTAATCATCACAAACCTCCGTCACAAATTATGCCTTGAAAACACAATTATGTCCCTCGGGAATGCAATTAACTCAATTGATTCAAATATGTCGGGAGAATATATTTCGCTTGACCTTCGCAACGCTCTCCATCATCTCGGAGAAATCACCGGCGAGTTCACAAATGATGAGGTACTTCAAAATATTTTCCAGCACTTCTGCATCGGAAAGTGAAGTAAGATAACAAAGGAAAACAATAGCCAATTAACAATTATATATGTAAAGACTTATGAAATATTTTTCTTTCTTATCATTTCTCAACATTTCCCTTTTTATTACACCTTTTTACACCTATATTACACTTTAATTAAAGAAAGTGTAAAAAGTGTAAATATGAAAATTTATCTTAGAAAAAGACCTTTGCAAAATGGTCTAATAAGTCTATACTTAGAGTATTATAAAGGGTATTCAAAATCTTCTGATGGTAAAATCAAACATCATAGGAAAAAAGAGAATCTTAATTTATATTTACATTCAAATCCCAAAAATTCTGCGCAGAGAAATGAAAATAAAGAAGTAGAGTTTAAAGCAAGTAAAATTTTAACTTTAAAACAAGCTGATGTTATAAATAATAAATTTGGCTTCGATAGTGAAATTAAATCTAAAATTACTTTAATGGAATACTTTCTAAAACTAACAAACGAGAGGGAAAATTCCAAAGGTAATTATGGAAATTGGAATAGCACTTCAAAACATTTAATGAATTTTTTAACTCAATACTATAATCCGGATACATTTCTATTAAAAAATGTAACACCGGAATTAGTTAATCAATTTAAGGAATTTTTATTAAACATAAAGACAAAATCTAATACAGATTTAAGTGATAACTCAAAACATTCTTATTTTAATAAGTTTAAAGCATGTGTGAGACAAGGATTTGAAGAAAAATTAATAAAAGAAAATCCGTTAAGAACTGTAAAAGGAATAAAAGCAGGAGAACCTGTAAGAGAATATTTAACATTAGAAGAAGTGAAGAATCTTGCTATTACTGAATGTAGATATGACCAATTAAAAAAGGCATTTCTTTTTAGCTGTTTAACTGGACTTCGGTGGTCTGATATTCAAAAATTAAGATGGTCAGAAATTCAATCTGAGAATGGTAATTTTAAAATAATATTTAAACAACAGAAAACAAAAGGGTTAGAGTATTTAGATGTTCCAAATCAAGCAATAAAAATATTAGGAGAATTTGGCGAGTTAAATGAGAGAGTATTTAAAGGATTAAAATACAGCTCATATATTAATGTCGAATTGACAAAATGGTGTTTAAAAGCCGGTATTACAAAAGACATTACCTTTCACTCAGCAAGACATACATTTGCGACATTACAATTAACTTTAGGAACTGATATTACAATTGTTCAAAAATTGTTAGGTCATAAAAATCTTTCAACTACAATGATATATGCCAAAGTTATAGATGTGAAAAAAAGAGAAGCAGTAAATAAAATTCCCGAAATCCAATTAATTGCATGAAATCATTTTTTGAAGCTATATTAAACTTCATTAGTTATGAAGAATATCTCCAACTAAAAGAACCTAAAATATTACATTATTTTTATAGGTATTATGTTAATTTTATCCCGGCATTTGATGTTCATAAAATTGATGATGTTAAGGAATATTTAAGTTTCTTAAATAATGATTTAGGATTAGATTTAAATTTATCAATTGAGTTTTTGCTTAGTATTAAATCAGATTATAAAACGTATATAGCTGATATTTCAATTAATGAAACCGATAAACAAAAATATAATTCTGAATATTTGGAAAAATTATATGCGAAAAAAAATAAATTACCTCATCTTAACACAGTTCAACAAACTTTGATTCACGGATATGATTTAGGTTTAATATATGCAGAAAGTGCAAAAACAAAAAAAGATAAAGACTACATTAAAAAAGAATATCATTGGGAATTTTTTGAAAATCGCATAAAAGATGTAAATAAATTCATTTCTTATTTAGATATAGAAATTGAAAAATTAACTTTATTAAACAAGGACAATGACTTATCAAATAATACTCATCAAAAACCATTAATTAATCTTCCATATAAAAAAGAAACAATCAATAAAATTAAATGGAAAGGGACTGAATCAGAATTGACATATCTAATAGAGAAACTTGTTGAGAAAAAATTTATATCTTCATTACACCCTTATTCCGATTTTAATAAACATTTTTGCAAAGAAGATGGAAAGAGATTTAATTTTCATCAATCAAAACAAAATTATTTAACCACAAGAGAAACTAAACCAAAATCCGCTTATAAAATTGATGATGTGATTCCTCCTAAGAAGCCCAAAAAATAATTATCTTTTTAATCCTTTATAACTAAAGCCCACTAAATATTTTTTTATTTCCTTTATCGTGATATTTGTAACAAGAATTTAATAATACAAATATGACAACTCAAAACATTTCGGACAAAATTATCAATATTGAGAAATTGCTCTCGGAACAAGCATCGAAGCCTTTTAATTTAATTGAGGCATCTCAATATTTATCAATTAGTAAATCATATCTATATAAATTAACCTGCGCAAATAAAATACCATTTTATAAACCAAATGGTAAAAAAATTTATTTCGACAAAACAGACCTTGACAAATGGATATTTAGGAATAAGAACAAATCAATTGAAGAACTTAATAAAGAAGTAACCAAAATACTCGAAAAATAAAACGCAGGTCTTTTAGTTTATATGATTTAGTTATCAATAACTGATAATATGTATGATACTATAAAGATGTATAAATTATCCTTAGAATCAATTAATGAAAGATATTTGACTGAATTAAGAGACGAATATAATTATTCAACTGGAGAACTGGTCAGAAAAGGGAAATTGGATAATTTATTTATAAATAAGCATAAATGGGGAGTTCAAATAAAGGGGAGCATTTGTAAATATTATTATGGGAATAACCTTCAAACACTTACAAAAAATGACACCAAATTTGCTTTTGAAAAATTAAACGACCATTTACATTTTAACACAGGTAATTCAAAAATTACACGTTTAGACTTTGCAGAGAATTTTATTATGGAAAAACCAATAGTTAATTACCTCAATTTGTTCAGTGAGTTACAAAGATTTCAAATGATGCGATTTTCAAATAATGTTTATTATAATACATCAGATAAAAAAATAGCAGTGTATGATAAAATTAAAGAAGTAAAAGGAAAAAAAGGAGATATTCCATCGAAAATTTTTCTTCCTTCTGATAATGTTTTGAGATACGAAATAAGATTATTGAGAAGAATAAAAAAAGTTTTTGGAAAAGAAATTTTTCAAAAAGATTTAACGAATGAAGTGGTTTTTAATAATTTATTAAATTTATGGAAAGACTTGTATTTCAAAATCTCTAAAAAACCAATAATTAAAATTGATGACATGACTTTCTCAAATACAAAACAGTTTTTTAATTATCTCATTTATTTAACCTGCGAAGAAAAAGGAGAAGAAAATATATTGAAATTGATAAACACAAATAAAGAAAATTTTACCAATAAGGTTGCATATTCTCGATGTAAAAGCGCAGTCCGGCAAAAGTTAAAAAATAAAAATTTTTGCAAGGATAATGAGTTAATTAATGAGCTTAATGAAAAAGTTTTAGAAACTGTATTAAAATATAAATAAGTAATAATATACTATTTTCTTTTATTAGTATAAACTTTTTCTGTTTATTCTTTTATTTATTCATTTTTAACTATTAGGTTTTTTAATTCTCTAAGGATTTAGGTTTCAGAATGAAATTTAGATAAACATATAATTTAATAAATGCCAAATACAAGCAAAGGAATAGCAACTGCTGAAGGTAGTCTTAAATTAAATATTAATAAAATGTTTAAAGACGGTTGTTTTCAGTCGGGAATTAATTATGGAAATGTATCTTGGACTAATGGAAGTAGTATAGGATATAACACTTGCTTTAAAGAAACTGAGAAATATATAAGACTTAATTATACGATTACTGATTACTACGGTAATAAAATAAAGAAAGATTATTCAATTAATTTATGCGGATTAGATTCAAATTTAGGTAAAGGAATAGTTTATTATTTTGTGTGTCCGGTTACATATAGATTATGTAGAATATTATATAAAGCATACGGAAGTGAAATTTTTAAATCTCGTTTTGCATACAGAAACAGGATTTATTATAATTGCCAAACAGTAAGTAAAAGGGACTATGCGCTTCAAAGATATTTTGACTTAAAAGCAAGATTTGACAAGTTAGTCGAGAATAATATACGAGAAAACTATAAGGGAAAGAAAACAAGGTCATTAAAACGATTAGAGAATTTGAAAAATAAAGTAGAATATTTTGATTATAAGAGAATGTTACTTTTTGAAGAAACAGTTAATAAATTTAGAAATAAATATAAAGATTAATGGAAAAAGAAGATTATAAAAAATCATTAAATCTTAAAACTCTCAACGATTTAAGGAAATATGTATTAAATAATTGGTTAAAAATTGCTGAATCTGATAAAATTGAACATAAAATTATTGCTTTAAAAGAATTGGGAAAATATAGTTTTACTCCATCTAATTCTTTTAGCGCAGGGTATGAAAGAATTTTTAATAATGAAAATTGAAGTGAATCCGGACACCTAAAAAGTTTTTTTTAGCCCTTAAAGGAATTTTGCAAGGTCTATAAAAAGAATGTATGATTGCAAAATTAATTTTTTTCCGTTCATAAAGAACTTTAATAAATATTCGACTGCAACCGTATTTAACGATTAAATACGGTAAATATTTAGTAGTTCCTTAAAAGCTTATGTCTTCTTATAAAAAGCGCAGGAATGATAATTTATACTTCATAATAATAATTTTTTACTCACCCAAAGAAATTTTTTAACATCAAAATAAATTCGAAAACTTGAAAGCGGAATGAATACGGAAACACTTTATTTTAATTATCCAGAAAATTTGTTTTAAACTTTCATTCAGATATACGAATTTTGCGTTTAAAAGCCCCTACAAGCCCATTGAATAACCAACCTTATAAGATTATGGTGAAATCTGTTAGAAACTGTAAAAAATGTAACTTTTTGTAACATTAGGTTCAATATGAAAACCTACAATAACCAACATTTGTCATATTCATTAACGCCTCCATTTATTAGCGTTGTTTTAAATTGAAAATAGGAAGATTTCGATATAAATTATTAAATAATCTTTCAACATTTTAAATAATAAATTTATACATAGGGATAAGATTTAATATTTTTTATAAAATAATTTTTTTAACGGTATTTCCCTAAAAAATAAAATGACAACCTCAGATATAATAAAGAAATTAATAATTGCTTTTAAGAACAAAAATGAAGATGATTTTTATAAATTAACTTCAGAATATATAGAGCTTGAGGAAAAAAAGAACCATAGAGTATTAGCAAGTGAAATTAAAGAAATTATTTCAAAAGGAAATTTTAATAATAATGGTAAAGGTACTCATTATAAATCAATAATACCAATTCCAAGAGATTCTGAAAAAGGTTTTCCATTATTAGAAATTAAGAAATATGATAATTTTTGGGAACAATTGATAATTAAAGATGATACATTGGAATCTTTAAAAAATATTGAAAATGAATTTAATCAAAGAGAAATTTTATATACTTATAACTTAAAATATAAAAATAAAATACTTTTTTGTGGACAACCCGGCACAGGTAAAACATTTACTGCTCAAATATTATCTACAGAATTACACTTACCATTGATATATGTTAGATTTGATTCAATTGTTTCCTCATATTTAGGTGAAACTGCTACGAATTTGAGAAAGGTTTTTGATTATATATCAAACGATATATTTATTGTATTATTTGATGAATTTGACATTATAGGGAAAAACAGAGATGACCATTATGAACATGGTGAAATAAAAAGAGTTGTAAATAATTTTTTGCAAATGATTGATAATTTTAGTGGAGAAAGCATAATCATAGCTTCAACCAACCATCAACATATATTAGACCCTGCATTATGGAGAAGATTTGATGATGTAATTTATTTTGATTTACCGGATAAAGAGTTAAGATTAAAACAAATTGAGTTATTTTTAAAGCCTATAAAAAAAGAAAAAATTAATTTTGATTTCTATGTTAATAAAACAGAAGGACTTTCTCCTTCTGATATAAAGCTTATGTGTATAGAAGCTATGAAGTATTCAATTTTAAACAATAGTAAAGAACTAACAAATCAAGACTTAAAACATTCATTGAAAAAAATAATGAATAGAAAAAAAATTAAGTTAGGAAATTTTAAAAAGTAATGGCACAATATGAGCATTTAAAGTTTCTACCACTTCTGCCGGAAAACCAACGTAAAAAAAGAATTATAAAAAAAGGATTTTCGCCTTATCCCTTTCCACAAGATAGGGATAAACAAGAATTTTTGATTGAAAATATTGAAAGTTCAAATTCAATTATACATTCCTATGAGGATTTAAAATCTAAATATAAAGATAAAATAAACCCAAATCTAATATTTAAATTAATAATTAATCATAAAATTGATTACAATCTTTTCAAACAAGAATTAAATAAAATGGGAATTAATGTTTTAAATATTACCGATAACGAAAAAGGTTATTGGATAGTATTTAGTGATGATGAAAGTCTTTATCAGTTTAATTCAAGATTGGAAAAATATTCAGAAGGTTCTTATTCATTCTTCAATGTAATAGATTCATTAGAAGATATTAACGCTGAAGATAAAATCGGTGAATTTTTAAAAAATAAACCAATTGAAAAAAATGAAAGTGCATATTTGAATATTGAATTATGGAGAATGGAAGATGAAAAAATTGACAGATTTTTAACTCAAATTCAAGAAACATTTAAAGAGAAAGAATTTAAACTATTAGATTCATTAATTACAAACTCCTTTGTCTTAATAAGAGTAAAATTAAGTTTGGAAGTTTTTAAGGAGATATTAAATTTTAAAGAAGTTGCAAAAATTGATAGACCATTTATTAAAGAATTTAATCCAATACAAAATAAAACTATTGATATAAATGATATTGAAGTAAAAGTACCTGAAGAGGACGCATGTGGTATTCTTATTATTGATTCTGGAATAATTTCTAATCATCCATTACTTCAAAATGCAATTAAGCATGAAGAAAATTTTCAAGATGGTGAAATAGAGACACATGATACAGTAGGACATGGTACGGCTGTGAGTGGTAATTGTCTCTATGGTGATATCGATAAATGCATTGATGATAAAGTTTTTTCAGCAAGTAATTATTTATTTTCTGCAAAGATAATGTACGCAGAGAAAATGGGAAATGTAATCATGAATGTGTCTTATAGTCAAGATAAATTGTTTGAAAATCAATTTTTAGATATTGTTAATTCTTTTTTAATAAAAGATGAATATAAAATTAAAGTTGTTAATATTTCAATAGGGAATACTTATGAAGTTTGGAATGGAAATTTAAAGAAACAATTTCCATTAGCATCATTAATTGATGAAATCTCATTAAGATTCCCTAATGTTATTTTTGTTGTTTCAGCAGGAAACTCAGACCCATTAACGTATTTTGATTCTTTAAGTGATATTATTGATAATTATCCAGATTATTTATACGACAATTCTGATTTCAAAATCATTAATCCAGCGACATCATCTCTTTCATTAACTGTAGGTTCTTTAGCTCCAACACCAAAAATATTGAATAGAAATGATGGAGATATTTGGCATCCAATTGCGAATGAAAAAGAACCATCACCTTTTACCAGAACAGGCGAAGGAATTAATAAAGCTATTAAGCCTGAATTGGTAGAGTTTGGAGGAAATATAATTTGTAATGAAATAGCAGGTAACATCACTGTTAATATTGGTTCTAAATTAACAGTATTGTCAAATGAAATTAGTTCAGAATTATTTAGATTCGATTCTGGTACAAGTTTTTCTGCGCCTAAAATATCAAATACTATTGGTAAAGTAGGAAATCATTTTTTAAATTCTTCATCTAATTTTATTAAAAATATTATATTACAATCTGCAAATGATAAATTTGACTTAAATTTTAAAGGTTCGGAAACAGAAATTAAAAAGAAAAAATTATTTACTATTGGATATGGACTTCCAAATTATGAGGATGCTGTTTTTTCTACAAATAATAAAGTTGTACTTTATGATGAAAATGAAATCGGATTGGATAAGGTTCTATGTTATAGTTTAAATTTACCTGAAATATTTAATAATACTAATGGGAATAAAAGAATTTCTATTGTTTTAACCTTTAATCCAATAACACGGGCAACGAGAGGAGATTCTTATTTTGGTAATGTAATGGAATTTAGATTATTTAATGGTATAGAATCAGATATAGTTTTAAAAAATAATTCAGTAATTGAAAATATTGATGATGAAACCGAAGAGATAATTTCAAGTACTTCGGCTTTGAAATTAGAACCTACGTCAAATGTTAGAAGTTGTACTTGTCATCAAAAAGGTACAAAAACATTTCCAAGAAAAAAAATACTAAATCCTTTAACGCTAATACTGTTTAATAAAAATAAATGGATTACAGATGAAAATTACAAACAAAAATTTTGTATTTCTTTAATGATAGAACATGAAGCTGAAATTGATTTATATTCTGAAATAAGAAATGAAGTTCAAGTGAGAACAAGAATAAGATAATAATTATTTATTATTTACAAAAAGAAATGTTATATATAAATCTAATAAAGTATATCCCAATGAATTAAAACCCATTTTAAATCGGTATGATTGAATTGAAGTTCGCAAAGGAAGTTTTGTTCTGCACATTTTAAAGTATAATATGAAAATTTGTTCTCGCCTTTCATTTCTTTCCAATAAGAAATTTGTTCACTGACTTTATAAACCGTATTACCAAATTTAAACTTTAATATTTTTATTTTAGTATCAAAGTAAGCAACAACTTTAACAGGTTCATTTTCCGGTTTATACATTGTTTGGTTTCTCCTCGTATTTATTCAATCCTATACGGATTGCATTTTCACCGTAACGCTCTTTAATTTTATCTATAGCTAAAAATGGAAGATTTTTATAATGCTCAAACATATCGTAATTATATGTTTCATTATCGGTTTGCAAATCATACACACAAGCTCCGACTTGCCGGACTGCGCAGGTAGGATTTTTGATAATTCTATGATAAAGAACTAAAGCATATTTTAATAATAATCTTTCATCATTTGTGTATAATGATAAATTCGACATTTCAACATCATACATAAGATTGTCATATCGTAAAACAATTAATAAACCTTTCGCAGTTAATTTCTTTGACCTTAATTTTCTGCATAAATATTCAATGCTTCTGCGGATTTCTGCAATGATTTCAGGTTCATACGCAGTTGCGTTGTCTCGACTGTGCTGGGTCATTAGACTTTTTTCGTGTCCTCTCATTTCCAAAGCGTGAAAAATTTCAGTTGTATCTTCTCCACGTGCCATCCGGTAATAACAAATACCATTAATGCCAAATTCTTTTCTTAATGTATATTCACTCGCATTCGCTAAATCTCCGATAGTATTTATCTTATAACCATTCAATCGTTTCTTAATTCTATTTCCAATGCCCCAAATTTTTTCAGCAGGTAAATCATACAAAATTTTTTCTTTATTCTCGTGTGTTATTAAAGTTAATCCGTTTGGTTTTTGCAGTTTGGTAGCAATCTTTGAATATGTTTTATTATAACTTAATCCAATTGAAGTAGTGAGATTTTCCATATTCCATATTTCCTGCTTAATCGTTATTGCTAAATCTAATGCTTGTTTCCAAGTCTTACAAACAGGGCTTAAATCCACGAAACACTCATCTATGCTGTATTGCTCAAGGCATTCCGGAGGAACGAAATTATAAATCATTTTCTTAATCTTATTCAGGATTGCTTCATACTTTTGACCGTAGCAATTTATTAAAATAAGTTCAGGGCATTTCATACGGGCTTCTAATACACTCATAGCTATATCTATGCCCAATGCTCTCGCTTCATAATTTGTAGTCATTACTATGCCCTTATAAGTGCTATCAGAAACGCTAATAACACCTACGGGCTTTCCTTTGTATTTAGGATTGTCCCTTGTTTCAACCTGACAATAAAAGCAGTCTAAATCAAAATGAATGAAAAATCGGTCTTTATGTTCTTTTAAAGCCAAGTTAAAGTATTTAAGACAAGGGAATGAATACAAGGGCATCATACGGACACGCTTATAGGTTTGATGAACTAAATCATTTTCACGTGGGACAAAATATGATGAGCTTAAATCTTGCATATCCTTAATAATTTATGGTATAATATAATGAATAATTAAATACATAAATGATAAATTTTATCCCTTTATCATTTATGGTATTTTGCTAATTTCTCTAAAATAAAAAAGTTAATAAATGTGTGGAAGATTTGAAAATTTAATCAGCACTGAAGCACTTGTAAAAAGTTTCAGACTATACAGACAATTGCAATTAATTAATGCAATAAAGGATAAATTTCCTAAACAATATGATGTAAGACCTACAAATGATATAATGATTATCAAAAAATCGGGAGATGAATATGTAATTGATACAATGAGATGGGGCTTTAAATTAAAAGTAAATCCTGCAATGATGAATAGTAAAGTTGAGGAAATTATAAAGGGCAGAGCGGCGGACTATTGGCAAAAGCTATTAGATGAAAACCCTTGTTTAATTGTTATGAATAGATTTTTTGAGTGGAAAGAAGAAAAACAACCTGCGTTTACACCTACGGGAAGAAAGACTACAAAAAAAGTAAAACAACCATACGAGTTTAAATTTAAAGACAAAGATATTTTCTTTTGCGCAGGTTATTATAGGCGTGAATCAGATGGGACATATTCCTGCACGTTAATAACAACTTCCGGCAATTCAGTAACAAGAAACATTCATCCAAAAGACCGTATGCCTGTGATATTGGATTATCAAACCGGAATAGATTTTTTAAACGGAAGTATTGAGGATAAAATTGAGTTTTGTTTGCCATATCCGGATGAAATGACATTAACACAACCCTGCGAAATACCAACTTCAGAGCAATGATATTTACACTTTATTTACACCTTTTAAAAAATTTACATTCCTTAATACCTTATTTATAATATACTTAGAAATTCACTTCACATTCTGCATCGGGAAGTAGTTCACAATTATTCAAAAATTTATTGAAATCCGCAGCAAAAATTAGTTTTTATAAATTAATTTTTTCAAAAACTAATAAGATTTTTTAATTTTTTACCACTGTTTTACTACCAAAAGCTATAAATTCTTTACAGTAACAAATAATGGTAACAAAAATGAATGTTAATTTCCCAATTTAAGTTCAAAATATACTAAATTATTAGTCTTCTTTATAAATTTTATATCCTTAATTTTTGTAAAACCATTTGTTATATATGATTTTATTAGTAGATGACGAAGTTAATATAAGAATTCTTCTTGAGAAGATTTTAAAGCTTGAGGGATTTGAAGTTGTTTCAGTTGAAAACGCGACTGACGGATTAAAAAAATTAAAGAATAAATATTACCCACTCGTTATTGCCGATGTAAAACTTCCCGATGTAAACGGCATCAAGCTAACAAAACAAATCAAAGAAGAATATCCCGATACCGAAGTGATTGTGATTTCCGCTTTCGGTTCAATTGAAGATGGGGTTGAAGCAATGAAGAATGGCGCATTTGATTATATAACTAAGGGAGATAACGAGGATAAAATAATTGCAACAGTCAAGAAAGCACTTGAGAAACATGAATTAAGAACTGAAATAAAAAATCTTCGTAGTAAAATAGAAGCGAAAGCTTCTTTCAATAATATTATAGGTAAGTCAAAAGAAATTTCGGAGGCAATTGAGCTTGCAAAAAAAGTTGCTCCCACTGATACGACTGTTTTAATTTTAGGTGAAACCGGAACAGGAAAAGAATTATTTGCTGAGGCAATACATTATGCAAGTAAACGTAAAGATAAATCTTTTGTAACGATTAATTGTAGCGCAATTCCAAAAGATTTACAGGAATCTGAATTGTTTGGTTATAAGAAAGGTGCGTTCACCGGAGCACTACAGGATAAGAAAGGATATTTTGAAGAAACAAACGGAGGAACGATTTTTCTTGATGAGATTGGAGACATGAGTTATGAAACGCAGGCAAAGTTATTGCGTGTAATTGAAAACGGAACATATAACCGTGTCGGAGACTCGCAGCAGAGGCATATTGATGTCAGGATAATTGCAGCGACAAATAAAGATTTGCTCCATGAATCCGAAAGAAATAATTTCAGAAATGATTTATACTATAGAATTTCACCTTTTGTCATTTATCTGCCGCCTTTGCGGGAAAGAATTGACGACCTTGAATTACTAATAAAATATTTTCTTACTTATTATTCAATGAAGCTTTCAAAAGAAGTTTCACATATTGAACCTTCTGCAAAAGATGTTTTACTGAAATATCAATGGAAAGGAAATATACGAGAACTTAAAAATGTAATTGAACGTGCCGTTATATTAACTTCTGATAATACAATAAAAAAAGAAAGCTTGCCAAATGAAGTTTTAGAATACAAATTAAATCCATCCGATATTACTGAATTAACCGATAAAAACCTCACTCTCGAAGAACTTGAAAAAATTCATATTAAAAAAGTTCTTGAAGATTCCTCACACAATAAAACTATTGCCGTTAAACGTCTTGGCATTGGTACAGCAACTCTCTACCGAAAGCTCAAAGAATACGGTTTAGAATAATCTCATTTCCATTTTTACACATCATTTTAAATTCTCATTTTGAGAATTTTCTCATTTTGACATAAGTTAATTTCTTCTAAACTTCATATTAACATGATGTTGGTTATTGGCACGTCTATTGGAATAATATATTATAAAAACTTTTTATGGAAATAATAATCTCACTAATTCTCGGATTCATTTTGTTTGCAGTGCTTTTTAAGCTGATAGATTTAACCGATAAAATTTAGATAAGAGGAGAAACATAATTTTAAAATGAAAACTACAAAATTTATTTTAGGTTTTTTTATGTTCATTTTTTTAACTACTAAAACAAATGCGCAATTTATAGATGCCGGTAACTTGAAAATTTCAGGTAATGTCGAAGCATATTATGAAAAAGATAATGACATTAATCAGGCAGTCAGCAAATTTAGCGGGACGGCACCATTTACTGATGAATCTCGTCTTGACGTTGCATCATTAACAATCAAGTATGATGATGCAAAAAAATTAAGAGGAATTTTTACTGTGCAATTTGGTGATATTCCCGATTATAACTGGGCTCCTTATGAAAAAAGATTTATTCAGGAAGCAAACGTTGGGTTTTCACCTGCTGAAAATTTATGGATAGACGGTGGATTTTTTTTAACTCATATAGGTGCAGAAAGCGCAATTCCTAAATCTAATTATTTGACTTCAATAGCACTTCCGACTTATTTCGAACCGTTTTATCAAAGCGGCTTAAAAGTATCCTATATTTTTTCAGATAAAGTTAATGCAGCGTTATTTGTTTTGAACGGATATAATCAACTGGATGATAATAATAAAAATAAATCATTCGGATTGCAGATTGGAATAACTCCAAACAGCCAAACTGCTATTACTTACAATAATATTTTAGGTAATGAACAGCCACCTGGATCAGTCTCAAAAATAAGATTTTATAATAATCTTGTATTCAAATATATATTTAACAATAAATTTGAAATATTAACAGGGATAGATTTTGCAATTCAGGGAAAAAGCAAGATTTCCGATTCGACTGCTTCAGCAAGCTTATTCGGTGCGCTGCTTTCAATGAAATATACTATTAATAAAAATTTCAGTGCAACTATCAGAGGTGATTATTTCAGCGATCCTGATGGAGTTTTATCAGGTTTATTCCTGAATACAAACGGAGCATTGGTAGGATTCAAAGGCACAGGTGTAACCGCGGGAATAGAATACAGACCCGTTGGTTACGGTTATGTCAGATTGGAATCACGCTATTTAATGATGGGAGATGATGTAAAAATATTCGATAACGGAAACAAAGATTACAAAATAGAAGGTATCTTTACTTTAGGTGCTGAATTTTAATTAAATAAATTTTTAAATAAACAAATGAACATCTTATTTATAATTCTTTTTCTTGGCTTGGTTGCCGCATTATCAATCCCTATAAGAAAGTACCTTATATGGGGTGCTAATAAAAATAACCCAAAACCATTAATGGTTTTGTTTTTAACCGTAGCAATTTTAATGTCAGCATTTTTCAAAATGCTCGATGTATTGGAAATAATTTAAACATAAAACAATGTTAATACTATTTATAATATCAATTTTAGTATTCTTTTACTTAATGTATGCTCTTTTAAGAGCTGAAAAATTTTAATCAATTTTTAATCATGGATATATTATTCATCATAATTTTTCTTTTATTACTGATTGGGTTAGCAATTCCATTCGGAAGATATATATCAAAAGTTTATAAGGGAGAAAAAACATTTCTTGATTTTTTGCTAAATCCATTAGATAATCTTCTCTATAAAGTTTCCGGCATAGATTCAAAAAAAGAAATGGATTGGAGAGATAATTTAAAAGCTTTCCTGACCATTAACCTTATCTGGTTTATCTGGGGAATGATAGTTTTGTTAACACAAACATGGCAGCCGTTCTGGAATCCGGATGGAATGCAGAACATTGAGCCGTATCTTGCCTTTAATACTGTTATCAGTTTTGTAACAAACACAAATCTTCAGCATTATTCGGGTGAAGTTTCATTATCATATTTCACACAAACAATGTTAATCGGATTTTTGCAGTTTGTATCTGCCGGCATAGGTATGGCGGTACTTGCAGTAATGTTCAGAGCATTTGCAAGTAAGTCAACAAACTTGACCGGAAACGTTTATTTTTATTTTGTGCGTTCATGCACAAGAATTTTACTGCCTATAGCATTTATCGGAGCAATATTTGTAATGCTCAACGGTACTCCCGCAACATTTGAAGGAGCTAAGCAAATTATAACGTTGCAGGGTGATACGGTATCTGTTGCTAAGGGTCCCGTTGCTTCGGTTGTTTCAATTAAGCAGCTCGGAACAAACGGGGGAGGATATTTCGGAATAAATTCCTCACATCCGTTTGAAAATCCGAATGCATTGACTAACTGGCTGGAAAACTTTTTTATTCTGATAATTCCGATGGCTATGGTTTTTGCTTTTGGTTTTTATTGCAATATGAAAAAGTTTGCTTATGTGATATTTGCGGTAATGCTCATTGGCTACCTGGCATTTTTAATTCCAACTGTATCGTATGAAAGCGCAGGAAACCAACTAGTGTCGAATATGGGCGTTGTTCAACCGCAGGGAAATATGGAAGGAAAAGAAGTGCGTTTTGGCGGAACGCTTGGCGCATTATGGGGCATTTCCACAACCTGTACATCGAACGGTTCGGTGAATGCAATGCATGATAGCTTTATGCCGCTTTCAGGAATGTTCCTTATGCTTGGCATGATGGTTAACGCTTTCTTCGGCGGTGTTGGTGTGGGATTTATAAATATGTTCATCTTTATTGTGATAACGGTATTTATAGGAGGACTTATGATAGGGCGAACGCCTGAATTGTTTGGTAAAAAAATTGAAGCGCGTGAAGTAAAACTTGCAATTATGATTGCAGTCCTGCATCCGCTTTTGATTTTAACCGGAACGGCAATAGCGTCATACGTCGCGGCGCATAATGCAGATATCGACTGGCTGAATAATCCATCGTACCATGGCTTTTCGGAAATGCTTTATGAGTTTACATCTGCATCCGCAAATAACGGTTCAGGATTCGAAGGACTTGGAGATAATACACCATTCTGGAATATTTCAACTGGGGTGGTAATGCTTCTTGCAAGATTTATTCCTATAATATTTCCGTTAGCAATCGCGGGTTTTATGGCACAGAAAAGATATATACCTGCATCCACAGGAACGTTAAGGGTTGACACTGCTGTATTCGGAATAACATTGTTTGCAGTAATTATAATAATAGCAGCACTAACATTTGCCCCGGCATTAATATCAGGACCGGTAGCGGAATTTTTAACATTCTTTTAAAAAGTTAATTGTATGACATCAGAAATTAAAACATTAAGAAATAAATCAGTCTTCGATAAGGAATATATCAGCGAAGCATTGAAGTTAGCTTTCATCAAGCTTGACCCGAAGCAGATGGTAAAAAATCCGGTTATGTTCACGGTTGAAATCGGAACAGTTGTAATGCTTATTCTGACAATATTGATTGCATTAAATCCGCAAATGCTGGAAGCGCAGGGAAGCATTGGTTATAATTTATTAATAACATTAATACTATTTGTTACTGTATTGTTTGCAAATTTTGCGGAAGGACTTGCCGAAGCAAGAGGCAAAGCACAGGCAATGTCTCTAAGAAAAACACGTGAAGAAACCATTGCAAATTATCTGTTAGATGACGGAAGCTTCAGACAAGTTCCTTCATCGGCATTGAGAAAAGGTGATATATTTGTAGTACGTACAGGTGAAATAATTCCAATGGATGGTGAAATCATTGAAGGTATTGCAACCATTGATGAATCGGCAATTACTGGTGAATCTGCTCCGGTTATACGTGAAGCAGGCGGTGACAGATCGGGAGTTACAGGCGGAACGAAAGTTTTATCAGATGAAATAAAAGTTAGAGTTATCATCGAACAGGGAGAATCATTTCTTGATAAAATGATTACGCTTGTCGAGGGCGCAAAACGCCAGAAAACACCGAATGAAATTGCACTGGTAATTTTACTTGCAGGATTTACGATTGCATTTTTAATCGTAACCGTTACGCTTGTTCCATTCGGTTTATACAACAATGCAAATATTTCAATTGCGGCGCTTGTGTCTTTGTTTGTTTGCTTAATTCCAACAACAATCGGAGGGTTGCTTTCCGCAATAGGTATTGCAGGAATGATTAGAGCTTTGAAAGCTAATGTTATTTCCAAATCAGGCAAGTCGGTTGAAACTGCGGGAGATTTAGACACAATTCTTTTGGATAAAACAGGCACGATTACAATAGGCAACAGAAAAGCTACAAACTTTTATAAAGTTTCTGATATTCCTAACGAGGAATTTATTTCTGCTTGTGCATTGAGTTCAGCTTCAGATGAAACCCCTGAAGGAAAATCCATCGTTGAGCTGACACAACAAAAGGGATATAAAATCCCTTTGAAAGAAGATATTAAAAATATAATTAATTTTTCTGCACAGACAAGAATGAGCGGAGTTGATTTGAATAACGGCAAGCAAATTAGAAAAGGTGCAATCGATGTTATGAGAGATTTGATAAGTAATTCAGGAAACTCAATTCCTCCCGAGCTTATGAGAATCGTAAAAGACATTGCTGAAAACGGAGGAACACCTTTAGCAGTTGCAATTGACGGTAAAGCTGACGGAGTAATTCAGCTTGAAGACATAATTAAGACAGGTATTCAGGAAAGATTTGAACGTCTGAAAAAAATGGGAGTGAAAACCGTTATGGTTACAGGTGATAATCCTTTAACTGCAAAGTTTATTGCGAACAAAGCAGGTGTGGATGACTTCATTGCTGAAGCAACTCCTGAAGATAAATTGAGATACATTCAGAAAGAACAAAATGGCGGGAAACTTGTTGCCATGATGGGTGACGGCACAAACGATGCTCCGGCGCTTGCGCAGGCAGATGTCGGTGTTGCTATGAACTCGGGAACGCAAGCAGCAAAAGAAGCCGGCAACATGGTTGATTTGGATAATGACCCGACAAAATTAATTGAAGTAGTTGAAATCGGAAAACAATTGCTTATGACACGAGGAAGTTTGACAACGTTTTCAATTGCAAACGACGTCGCAAAATATTTTGCAATCATTCCTGCGTTATTTGTCGTTGCTATTCCCGGAATGCAGGCACTTAACATAATGGGTTTGCAAAGTCCGCAGTCTGCAATTTTATCTGCTGTGATTTTTAATGCGATAATAATTCCTTTGTTGATTCCTTTGGCATTAAAAGGAATTAAGTACAGACCAATCGGAGCTGAGAAACTGCTTGGCAGAAATTTATTTATTTACGGACTTGGTGGTATAATTGCCCCGTTCATTGGTATAAAAATCATAGATATTTTAATAAATTTATTTTAAATGACATGTTTAAACACTTAAAACAATCGCTTATTCTAACCATATTTTGTATTTTAATATTCGGAGCATTATTCCCTATGTTAATAGTAGGTATTGGAAAAATATTCCCCAATCAATCAAGCGGATTACCTTTGTATAAAAACGGCGAAATAATCGGCTATGAAAACATCGGACAAAGTTTTAACAAAGATAAATATTTTTGGGGAAGACCTTCGGCGGTTGATTACAATGCAGCAGGTTCGGGTGCTTCAAACAAAGGACCCTCGAATCCTGAGTATTTAACTCTTGTGCAGGAAAGAATTGATACTTTTTTAGTTCATAATCCGGGAATAAATAAATCGGATATCCCGTCCGAACTTGTGACAGCTTCGGGTTCGGGGCTTGACCCGCACATAACTCCGCAAGGAGCATATGTGCAAGTTAAAAGAGTTTCGGCAGCAAGAAATATTTCTGAAGATAAAGTTAAACAGATTGTACAGTCAAACATTGAAAAACCTGCATTAGGATTTATCGGGCAGGAAAGAGTTAACGTTTTAAAATTAAATCTTGCATTAGATGAGTTAAGATAATTGTGTTAGAGAGCAAATTTAATAAAACGGAATCAGTAGATAATTTTCTTGAGCTTCTCAAAAAATCCAAAGAGGGAAAGCTCAAGATTTATATCGGTATGGCAGCCGGAGTTGGAAAGACATATAAAATGCTTCTTGATACAAATGCCTTGATTAATAATGGAGTTGATGTTGCAGTCGGTTATATAGAAACGCATGGAAGACCTGAAACGGAAAGATTATTAAAAGGAATTCCTTTGCTCGCGCGCAAGAAAGTTTATTATAAAGGTAAGGAATTTGAAGAAATGAATCTTGATGCAATTTTGCAGAGACAACCTGAAGTAGTCGTTGTAGATGAGCTTGCGCATACAAATGCGCCGGGAAGCAAAAATGCAAAACGATATCAGGATGTTCTGGATATAATTAATAGCGGAATTAGTGTTATAACTGCTGTGAACATTCAACATATTGAAAGCTTAAACTCTATTATTGAAGAATTTACAGGTGTTAAAGTTTCGGAAACTGTTCCTGATAATTTCATTAACTTAGCAGATGAAGTTGTAAATATTGACATAACCGTTGATGAACTTATAGACCGTCTTGAAGCAGGAAAAATTTATAAGCGGGATAAGATTGTTACCGCTTTAAATAATTTTTTCAAAAAGGACAATCTTTTACAATTACGTGAGCTTTCGTTGAGAGAGGTTGCCAATAAAGTTGAAAGAAAAATTGAAAGTCAGGTTCCTAAAAATGAAAAACGCTCATTCGAGAGAATTCTTGTGTGTATAGGAACTAATTATAAGCTGAATGAAAAACTTTTAAGGCAAAGCTATAGATTTGCGGAACGTCTCGATTGTGCTTGGTATGTTTTATTCGTAGAAACAAATAAAAATTCTTTCGAAACAGTTGACCTTGAAACACAAAGATACTTAATAAATAATTTTGAACTTGCAACAAAGCTTGGTGCAGATTCTTCGGAACGGATAAAATCGGAACAAATAGCAGAAGCAATAATGGATTTTGCAAAGCAAAACGACATTACAAAAATTATTATAGGTAAACCACGAAATAAATCTTTTTTTAAGAAGATAGGCGAAGAAGATATATTAAAAGAACTTGTGAATAATCTTGAAAATTCTAATTGGGATTTGGAGATAGTTGCCTAATGAAACTCAAAAATAAAATATTATCAGGTAATTATATTATCGGGTTTTTCTTTGTTGTTGTCAGCATATCTGCAATTTATATAATAAATCATCTCGTTTCGTCTTCGGATAATATATTAAAAGATAATTTTAAAAGCGTAATCGCAATTCAGAAAATGATTGATGCAATTGACGTTATGGATAATGCGATTGCAATTCAAAACTCAAATAATGATAGTTTAAAAAGCATTGCGATAAAAGAATTTGAAGATGCTAAACAAAAATTTGATGAAAATTTCTTTATTCAAAAAAATAACATAACAGAACCGGGTGAAGGTGATTTGGTAAATAATGTAAATATTAATTATAGTAAATATTTATCTGATTATAGTAATTTAAAAAGCAATTTAACCTATGATAAATACATATCGAAGCTTCATCCTGTTTACAGGAACATAAAAGCAGATTGTTATAAATTGCTTGAACTAAACGAGAATGCTATTGCAAATAAAAATGAAAAATATAAAGATTTTTCAGCATCAGCAGAGATTTTTATAGAGGTTATTATTATTGTCTCAATAATTCTATTAATTTTATTTTTGTATCAGGTGCCGTCTATAATTATTAATCCTCTTAAACAGTTAAATACAAAAGTAAAAGCAATAACTAATAAAAAGTATTCTGAACGTATTGAAGTTAAGTCCAATGATGAGATAGGAGAGCTTTCAAAATCATTTAACGAAATGGCTTCTAAGCTTGAAGAATTTGAAAAGCTTAGTATGGAAGTTCTGATTTCTGAAAAGAAACGAACTGACCATATTGTAAAAAGCATAAACGATGGAATAATTGTTCTTGACGAAAAAGATAATGTAATTTTAATAAATTACATTGCTTCAGAATTGCTCAACATAAAAGAAAAAGATATTCTCGGTAAAAATTTTAATGAACTTGGTAAATATAATAATCTTGTAAAAAATATTGTTGATAAGATTGAAAATTCCGGCGGTAAATATCTGCGGATAGTTTATCGTGATAAAGAAGAATATTTTATTAAAGAAATTACAGATATAAAAGATGAAGCAACTAACAGAAGCTTAGGAAAAATTATTTCATTAAAAAACGTTACAGGTTTTAAGGAAATTGACGAAGCGAAGAGCGGATTTATTGCAACAATTTCGCATGAATTAAGAACTCCTTTATCTGCTATGCGCATGAGTTTGAGATTGCTTGATGATAAACGCATTGGTGAACTGAATATCGAACAAAGCAAACTTATCCACATGATGCAAAATGAAGTAAAAAGATTATTAAAACTTGTAACAGAACTATTAAATCTTGCAAGAATTGAATCAGGTAATGAAATTTTCAAATATCAGGAAATCGGCGCAGAAGATTTAGTAGAAGCGGCAATAACTCCTGTATTGCTTCAATCAGAACAAAAGAATATTAGCCTCGATATAAACATTGCAAAGGATTTACCGAATTTATTAATTGATGCAAATAAAATTGCTTGGGTGCTTATTAATTTTTTGAACAATGCAATACGATATTCACCTGATGGAAGTAAAATTTATATCAAAGTCAGGAAGGACAACATTTTTTTAGAATTTTCCGTAAAAGACAACGGTCCCGGTATTGATAAAGAAAATGTAGATAAAATCTTTGATAAATATTTTCAGGTCAATCTTAAAAACCTTGAGATAAATCAAACAGTGGTTACGGTCTTGGACTTGCAATCTCAAAAGAGTTTGTTGATGCTCACGGCGGCAATATATGGGTAATGAGCGAACTTGGAAAAGGCAGCACTTTTTATTTTAATCTGCCAATTAAGAAAAGTAGTTAATTCATTTTCCACTCTTTTACCACTACAATTTCAAACTCTATTTTAAACCCTTGTAATTTCATTACTTGTCTTTTCACGTTACATTCTGCATCGGGAAATAATTATGAGGTTTTGAATACTTTGGACTTTGTTGTATCAAGTATTTGCTTGTGAAACTATTAATTATCAATTTAAATGCAAAGTTTGGGATGTGAACTGCAATTACAATTTATAAATAAATAACTCAAAACTTATTATTTGATTTTTTACTTTTATCTTCAAACTTCAATAGGTTTAATAGAAATTTGCAGATAATAAAATCCAGGATTTCATTTGATATAAATTCTCTTTTATCAAATGTAATTCACAGAAATTTTTTACTAACTCAATTAATCCATTCAAAGCAATTCACTTTAATCACTGCCCCATCAGGATTTGGTAAAACGCTTCTTATTGCCCAATTTCTTAAAAAAGAGAAAATAAAATTTTCGTATTATGAGTTGTCTGAGAGTGACAAGAATCTTTATGTGTTTTTGCATTATTTCTTATACTCAATAAACGATAACCCGGAGAAATTTAAAGAAGAAATTAATCTGATAGAAAGTAATAAATTAGCATTGTCAAAATATACTGTCAATAACTATCCTTTAATTGAGAGCATATTATCAGGGATATTTGAGAAAATTGCTATACCTCCAAACCAAATGTATTTTTGTTCAGTAATTGAAAACATCGATTTGATAAAAAAAGAATTATGGTTTAAATCTTTTATAAAAGCAGCCTCCAAATTTGCTAAGAGTAAAATAAAATTTATATTTACCGGAATCCATATTCCTGAAAGTCTTTTTATTCCCTCTATATTAAATGGTCAGTTTTCTTTAATTGATAAAAATGATTTTGAATTATCAACCGAAGAAATAAATAATTTTTCTGATGTGGTCTATAATCATAAAAACTCTATTGAAGAATGCGAACAAATAAAAGAATTAATTGGAGGATGGATTTCGGGTTTGCATCTTTTTTTCCACTCCGGTTTTTCCAAACCTCAGAAAAACTTTACTAATCGGAAAATTATTTTATTTGAGTATTTTAATTCGGAAATTCTCAGCAATATTTCTTCAAATGAAAAAGCTTTGCTGTTTAAGTTATCTTTTCTGAACGAGATTAATGAAGATATTCTGAAACACCTTATCAAAAACGCTAAAGGGTCAGAGACATTGCATCTACTTAGTAAAAAAATTCCGTTTTTAGCATACGAGGAAGGAAACAATTATTTTTATTTCAGCGGATTATTTAAGGAATTCCTTAATAAATTTTATAACGAAGAGGAGCCGGCAAAAAACAAAAAAGACTTTTTTAATAACTGTGCAAAGTATTATGAACGGAAAGAAAATTATGATGCTGCCTTTGAATTTTATGAAAAGTCCGGGAATCACAAAAAGTTAATTGAGATAATTACTGAAAATTCTTTGCAAATGTATAGGAACAGTGAATTTTATATTGTAAGCAAATGGATAAATACATTAGACAAAAAAATATTATTTGATAATAAAGAGGTTTTATATATTTATGCATTGTTGTTAAAAAACTATCTTGAAGAACGTGAAAAATCTAATGAATTATTTTTGATGTTTTTAAAAAAATCAAAGCCGGATAATTTTACATATTATAAAGCGATTGCTCATATTGCTGAAAATTTTATTTATTTAAAAAATTACAATAAGGCGTCGGAAAATCTGAAAAAATATTTAAAAAAAGCTCCGCAAAAATTTAAACCGATATTTTTGTTCCGGCTCCACTCCGTTAACTATGCTCAATATAATTTTGAAAAATGCAGTTCTTATTTGCAGGAAGCATTGGACATATTATCGGGTATTAAAAATAAAGACAGTGATAATATTTCCTTGAGAAACAGTATCTTAAATGCCTTAGGAAATATTTTCTTTCTCAAAGGGAATTTTCATAAATCCATTCATTTCTATAATCAGGTGCTTGAATTTATAAGCAATGAATATAACAAGTTTGAAACCCGTCTTAATTTATGTGAGGTTAACTCAAAGCTTGGGAATTTTGAAAATGCTTATGGTATTTTAAGTGAACTTGAAAGACAGGACTCGCTTTCTCAACTACCGGAGCTAAGAAATAAACTTAAACAAAACTTTATGCTTCTTAAATATGAGGAAGGTAAATTAAATGAATCTTTGGAGATTGCAGATGAGCTCTCGGCATCATCTGATGGTCCGGATGAAAATACTCTTCTTTTAAAACTTAAGATTTATTTTATATTAAACGACAAAACAAAAATTAAAAATAATCTGCATAAAGAGGAAAAATTTTTCAAGAATAATGAAATTTTGAACCTTGAATTTCAGATACTAAAAAACTTGTTCATAAATAAATTTCAAAATCTAAAGTCTTTGTTAGATAAACTCAAATCATTTGGGCTTGTTCTCAAGGAAATAGAACTGTATTCGATAATAATTTTTTATCTTATACGAACCGGAAGGCATAAAGCCGCAGAAGAATATTTAAACATTTTGCAAAATCTGAATTCAAAAACGAAATATACTAACATAATGAATTCATTTTTAAGTAATGATAGAAGTTTATATGACACGATTATGAAATTGAAAATATACCCAAAATATTTTAATGACTTATATCTTGAAATTCACAATAACCAATTTGATTTTTATGACATTAAGGTAAAATATTTCGGAGTTCCGGAAATTTATTTCAGAGGTGCTAAATTGGCCGATACTCACTGGAAGAGAAACAAGTTTAAGGATATTTTTTTATATTTATATTTCAATATAAGTAAAAGGATAAGCAAAGAAGAACTTCTTGAAAGGTTTTATCCGGATGCCGATAAAAACTATGCAGATAATATATTTCATCAGTTTTTATCTAATATGCGCTCAGTTTTTTCAGAAATGGATAATAATGCAAAACTTGAATTTATTCTTTATAAAAATAAAATTTTTGAATTAAATCCAAATTATATTTTTACTTCCGATGTTAAAATTCTGGAGAAAATAATCAAAGAAATAAATACCGGTGAGAATAAAAATCTTTCTTATTTAAAAAAGAATTATAACGAACCTTTTATGAAAAATTATTATGATGAATTTGCCGAAAATCAAAGAGAATATTATGCAAATGTAATTTCAAAACTGTTGAAATAATCATTTGAGTAATACCATTTTTCTCGTTTCATTGAATTTTCCTGCCTCAAGTTTGTAATAATAAACCCCGGAAGATAAATTATTTCCATTAAAAATAATTTTATATGTGCCGGGTTTTAAGCTTTCATTAATAAGAACTGCTATCCTCTTTCCTCTCAAATCATAAATTGATAATCTTACTGTCTCTTGCTTTGCAATCTGAAACTCAAAATTAGTAAAAGGATTAAACGGGTTCGGATAATTTTGTCTCAGGTAGTAATTTGAAATTTCAGAAACGTGTTCCTTTATGTTAACAGATATGTCGGAATTTTTATAGACTTGAATGGAATCTGTTAAATTATAATTGTTTCCCGCCATCCCGCCGGGTGCAAAAATTCTAACCGGTGTTACAGCGTTTATGTCAGCGCCTGGAAACGTTATTTCAAAACCATCAATTCCGGTATGACAAATTGGAAGTAATGCATCATCCAAAGGCTGGTATGTATCATCATTGAAAACGTATTTAAAAGCTCTGTCAAACGGAGGAATGTTATCATGATGCACAACTACATTGCCTCCGACAAAAACTGCGATTCCTGCAGACTTAAAAGCCATTCCTCCGTGAGCAAAAACTCCGCCGATTGGATAAGGTGCTCCCGAATCCCAACTTATGTCATTAACTCCTCCCGCGTTGTATGTTATTTTCCCTTTAAAAGTCTTACTGCTGAACTCGGTATCATGTTTTCTGCCCCCTACATATACAAGTTGTGAATCATTCATTGATACGAGCGCGCCTTCAGATAAATTTTTATTTATAGGAGTACTTAAAAACCATTTATTTATTTTCGAATTAAAAAAATAAACATTGTTTGAAACAGAATCCGATAATGATAATCCTCCGGCGATGAATCCAAACTGGTTTTTTGTTGTTGCGCTTGAATTAAATATTTCTGCAAGCGGCTTGGGAAGAGTATCTCTCAATTCCCAGATTCCGACTGTCGGCGCAACTCTGAGCTTATAAGTTTTATTTGAGATTTCATAATTAAACTTGCTGTTGTTGTCCTTATAAATAATGCCGTTTCTTCCGCCGGTAAATACAGAAGTATCTCTCAGGGGCTCAGCAATGGAATATAAATTATTCGGTGTTATTCCCTTTCGCCTGTTCCATTTTGCGCCGCCGTTTGTTGACCATAGATAAACGCCATTGTCTCCGCATGCGACAAGGTTGAGCGAATCTGAACTTTGGATGTTTCTTAGCTTATAAGTTATGCCGGATGTCTGAAAGCTCCAGTCCATTCCTCCGTTTGAAGAATATAAAATTCTTCCCGAATCTCCTACAACAATAACTTTCGTTGGTGTAAGCATCTTTATTGAATACAAAGCTTCATTTGTTCCGAGCGTGCTGAAAAGAGTCCAGTTAGTTCCGCCGTTTGTTGTTCTTCCGACTTTGCCGTCCGTTCCGCAAACCAAACCTGTTGAAGAATTTATGAAATCAATTGAATTCCATGTTGCAGTGTTGAATGAAATTAGACTCCAATTTGTACCCTGGTTTGAAGTTTTGCCAATTTGATTTGCTGTTCCACAGATAAACCCAATAGTATCATTCACAAAATCCAGTCCGTAAAAAGTTTCTGAACTCGAAAGCATTGGAGTCCAGGTAGTTCCTCCGTTAATTGTTTTATATAATTTATTTGAATCACCCGTGCAGCTTGCCCATCCCGTAAGTGTATTAATGAATTTCAGATTATATGTTTTTTTATAACTACCCGGAAGATTAACATTTGTCCAATCCAATCCCATATTTGTCGTCCTGAAAATTCTGTTTGTATCTCCTGCCGCATACCCGGTATCCTTTGAGGGAAAAACTATGTCAAATATTGTATCTCTCTGCGCAAATTTTATTTCATTCCATCCCGGCTTAAACCCTCCTGCATAATAAATACTGTCTCCGATTTTAAATCCTGCTCCGTTCATTAATCTTTCCGGCAACGGAGGCATTTCATCTATTACTCCTATCGATGCTTTCAAACGTAATACTCTTCTCGATATAGAATCATTCACAAGACCTCCCGGCATAATTATGTATTTATTGGTATCGCTTGCCGAGGTAAAAGCTATAACAGGAAAACTTGCGGCAGGTGATGGAAGTGATGCATTTAATATAAACCAGTTATTACCGGCATCGCCAACAAAGCCATAAGCAAGACACATAATTAAAAAATACAGTAAAGTTTTTTTCATATAGATATAAGAGAAAATTTAAATTTTTTTCAGTAAGGTTTTAACAAAAAATCGGTAAGGTTTCCGGTAAGGTCTGAGAATACTTTTGATATAGAATTCGATAACGGATTCAAAAACAAAAGTAAAGGAAACCAAAAAATGATAAAGAATTTAAGACTTTTTTCAGCAGCTTTTTTAACCGCTCTCTACCTCATAATTTCATTATCTGCATCAGCAGAAACCTCAACAAATAGCAATAAAAACAATCAGTTAACTTTATCTAACACAGAATGTGATACATGTATTTGCCCTTGCCCATGGGATGACCCAAATACCCGTGACGACGACACCTGCAGCTGCACAGGTGACGGAAGCGGCGGACCATACGATCCTCCTGATGATGATGAATAATAACGATTTGATGAACCAACTAAAAAGCGGGCAACACCCGCTTTTTTTATTTCAATTTTGTAATCTTTTCTAGAAGCCAATTATAATAAACAATATTATTTTTATTTTTTTCCAGGTTCTTTAATAATTTATTCTTTTTAAATAATTTATCAGATTTATTGCGAGAATTTAATTGTAGCTTTGCAAGCTCGTTCAGAATCAATATGTAATTCAAAGTATCTATTTTGTATGCATCAGTTATTTCAGTATGTGAGTTATAAAATTTTTGTATGCTTTCAATCTGTGAAATAACATTTTCATTATTACCCAATTCGTATTCGGTTCTTAGCAGCATTTTCTTTGCGTTTGTGTAAATATAATAATCTTTAAAATTTACCAAAGTTAAATAAAACAAAGATTTTTCATAATTCTTTAATTCATAATATAATTTACCATAAGAATAGTTTTTAACATCGTCCCTGAATTCAGGTTTAATTTTATTTTTATAATTATCTATGAATGTTTTTGTCCACTCAAATTCCTTGGCAGACAATCCTGATTGAATAGCTCTCACAAAATTTATATGATTTATATAAAACTTACTCAGCAGTTTATTTTTCTCTATATATTTATAGATCTCAAAATTTTTTCTTGAATAAACTGAACGAAGTCCGGGGGTTCTTAAACCTACATAAGTGTAAATATTAGATAAATCTATTAAAGGTCTTAAAATGTTTTTCTGTGCATATTTTGAATACACAATATGTTCTAATTCATCCAATAAATTTTTATCTAAGGTCAGTTGAATTCTTAGCTGGAGATAATTTCTATATAGCTCGGGTTCATTTTCCATTATAAAGTCTTTATTGGAATTTATGTACTTATCAATCTCATTAAAAAAAGTGAAGTGATAAGAAACATTTTTATTCACACCTTCTACCGAAGTCATTGATTCATACAAATAAATTTTCTTCAATACGAACTCAAGGTCAAGCATGTCGGATTTTTTTTGAAAAATTTCTTTCTTTTCTTTTATGCTTTTGTGAAATAACAGTTCGAATCTTTCACACAAAAGCCGCGTGCGGTTTTCATAATACTGGTCAACTTCCGAACGGTCTTCCTCATTCAACAAATCTATTTCTTTATATAACCTGTCAAACTTATCCTCAACTCTGTTTTTTCTTAACTGTTTTAAGAGCTTGAGATTATAATCTATTTTATCATCTTCAAGCTCTTTTTGTATGGCAAATTTATCTATGTGTTTATTAAAATCGGAAATCAGCTTGCGAATGCTTGTATCCTTGAACGGCTCGCCTGGATACATAAAGGCAGAAAGGTCTTCCCGATTCAGTTTATTCTTATGTATCAGATCGTAATTTTCTTTAATGAATTGGAATAATTTTATAAGGCGTGGGAGCTTATTGAAGTATGGAGAGTTTATAAAATCTTCAAATTTGGATAATTCCTCGTATGGAAGAAGCTGTAGATTTATGTCTAAATTTTTCTTCAAATGAATTTTATTCCCCCGTTAAAATTCACAAACTGCCATCTCCCTCCCGTAAAAATAGCTAAAATATTAAGTTTTTCAACTGCCAAAATGAGAAATTTACAAAATTAGAATTCACAAACTCAATTTTCATTCTTTGGAAATGGAAAATAATAATCTTAAACTTGCTTAACGGAAACCAACACTTGAAAATAAAATTCCAATAATTGAGATGAATATACCTTCAAAGAATGCATTATTTCTTATGAAACAATTACTTAACTTAACAACCGGAGTTAAAAAGCATTTAAACACTTGGCCTTTAAGCAACGGTCCTACCCCTGATAGCATCGCAGAAGTTACAAGTCACATAAAAAACCTGACTGATGAAATTACTGTAAGAGAAAATGAACTCACCGAAAAGAGACGCGAACTGAATAAGTTTATTAATGAGCATGCAAAGACAATGTATGTAAAAGTTCGTGATCAAATATACAGCATTCACGGCAAGCGTTCTGAAAAATTAAAAGACTTCGGACTAAAAAGTTTAAATAATAAAAATTAAAAAAATAAACAAATAAAAATGAAAACATTAAAACTTCTTTGTCTTTTGTTTGTTGCCTTTCAGTTTTTGGGGATTAATTTAACTGATGCAAATGCTCAATCGGTAACAATTAAAATGAAAAGACCTCCGTTAAACCAGCTTGGCATTGCGGATTTATATAACATCGAGCTTGCAAATAATACTAATGAAAGAGTTGAGTTTTATCTCTTTGGAACTCTTACGGAATCTAAAACCGGTATGATTGCCACTGCAACAACAGTGCCCATAACACTTGGTCCGAAAGAAAGAAAACAATTTAAGGCAAGTGACTTGCCTAAAACGCCTGACATTTCCTATCCTAATTCGGATAACAGGTATAAGGAAGCATTGATGCGAAAAGGTTCTTTGCCCGATGGTAATTATACCATTTGTGTAACTGCAAAACAAACCGGCACAAATGAAGAAATAGGAAATGACTGCATTGAACAGGAAATATTAATTCAAAGCGAAATTGAAATATCTTTATTGACTCCGGATAATAAAACTCAGATAGGACCTGATGAACCTGTAATTTTCAGCTGGACAATCTTAGGCGGAAAAACGGATGGTCCTTATAAAATTAAAATTGTTGAGATAAAGGGAAATGAGTCACCGGATAATACAATGCTTAAGAACAAAGCATTTTTTGAAAAAGAAGAAATCCGTACACAAATGTTTCAGTATCCGTCATCAGCTCCGAAGTTTGTTGAAGGGAAAAGTTACGCATGGCAAATTATTTCTGGAAAAATAAAAAGTAATATATTTTTATTAAATCTTGGTTCACCAATATCCGATGAATATAATTTTATAAGGCAAGATTTACGGTCAATAAAAACACCTGAAGCTGAAATTGAAAAAATTATTGAAAAATTTAAACGGGAAAATTCTGGAGTTAAGCTGCCTTTTATTTTAAGTACTGGTCCTGACAGAACAGCAGGACAGCCGTGCACTAATGGCGGTTTTGAAATGAATGATTTTAGCTCATGGAATACGGGTATATCAGGAAGTAATTCAGGGGGATTGCCTATAGGAACCGGGTTAAATTTAAATAGTACAGGGAATGTTGCCGCTACATACACAGGAGGCTTTAATGCTGAAACTTTTTGGGGAAGGCATATAATTCTACCCGATGGAAATTGGGAAACAAGTACAGGTCTTGATCCAATTCTCGCTCAATTAACTACACCATATAGTCTTCCTGTTGTTGCCCCGGGAGGAAGCACACGTTCATTAAGATTAGGAAACCCAAAAACAGGTCTTGGAGCAGAAAGCATAAGCCAAACTTTTTTAGCTTCAAGCCAAAATTTTTCATTTAGCTATGCAATAGTATTACAGGAAAGCCATTCAGGCGCCGGAGGAGCAATAAACGGCAGTGAATCTTTTCTTTTAGTACGAATATTGGATATGAGCGGGAATGAAATATATCGTCTTGAAGAGGTCGGAGCACCGTCTAATCCTTTTGTATCATTCGGAACACTCCCCAGCAGCACATTTATTTTTCAGAATCAAAATTATAGTATTGGTCAGAGAATTTTTTATAGAGATTGGTCATGCGTCAACATAACGCTCCCTCCTGATGTTGTCGGACAAAATGTTACAGTCGAATTTATAACCGCTGATTGTTCTGGAGGAGCTCATTGGGGATATGCGTATATTGATAATGTCTGTTTAGGATGCTCAGGCTCAGGTAATAATAACGGCTCAAACGGTATCAACAACATAACCGGGAATTGTGTACCATTACAAATCTGTGGTTCATATCAGCCGCCCGTATTGAACGGAGTTTCAGGAACTCTTCAATCAATTAATTTGCAATTCTATCAAAACGGCACTCCTGTTTCGGGATATGGTCCATTTACTCCGGTTATTAATGCATCAAATCAAACATATTGTTTCAATATAAGCCCGTCTGATTTTCCAACTCCTCCTAATCCTGATGGATTTGACGTTGTTACAACAGTAAATTTTAGCTTAAACGGTGGAACAGTTCCTGTTTCTTCAGGTTCATTATCAGGTTTCGTTGCAGGTCAAAATAATGACTTCTTTGTAAATTGTTCGAATCCTTGTGATTCACTTTTAGTAACTGCACAAGCTAATGCAGGAGGTGATTGCTGCTGGACTATTAACCTGATTAACAACCAAACAGCAATAGGAATAAACGGGGTACAGTTTTTAACTGAAGCTCCAATAACATTTTCAGGTTATCCTGCCACGCCTCCTAATTCACAATGGCAGTATCAGAGTTCAAGTCCAACAAATTTATCATTAGTTAACGTATCGGGAAATAATCTTTCTCAGGGGCAGACTAATAATTTCATAAATTTCTGCCTGAATAATTATGTTACAACACCGCAATCAGTAATTGTAAATTGGAAGCATAATGATTCAACAGTGTGTACAGATACATTGAAGCTTAATTGCCAGAGAGACTGCATGCAATTAAACGTTGACAGTGTATATTGCTTCGGTAGCGGATACAACATTAATTTTTCATTCTTAAATCAGGCAGGATTTGATATACATACTCTTGAATTAACTCCGGTAACCCCGGGCATATTAATTACTCCTGCCCTTATAACTTTAAGTCCTGATGTAATCACCGGAAATACTTCCGGAATGCAGACAATATCCGTATCAAATGCAGACGATTTATCGGAATTATGTTTTGTAGTCAAAGCCATCGGACCTGAAAATTGCTGTTTCTGTATAGATACTATTTGTGTTCCTGTTCAATCTTGCATCTGTTCTGATGTCGATGCAAGTGCAAGCTATGTAGGTCCCGGATGCTTATGGAATGTAACTTTGAATAATAATTATTTACCAAATTACTTTACAGGTGTAAGTCTCGATATATTAACATCAGGTGTAACTTATTCAGGCACAATCACTGCGCCAACAGGATGGATGTTAAATAATCCTTCACCATTTACAACTGTAACATATAAACCATTGCCGTGGACAAATAGCGGAAAAATTCCTGGCGGAACAACAACACCGTTAAGTTTTTCATTAGCCGGATATACATCATCTCCGACAACTATAGTTGTTAATTGGTTGACCGCAAGCGCGGCTGGAGATTCAATTGTTTGCCGTGATACTCTTATTTTAAACTGCACTCCACCGCCTTCAAACAATGGATGCCTTGGAATCTTCAATGATTCATTATGGTGTAATGCTGACGGGACGTTTGGGTATCAATTCCAGGTGTTCAATGCAGTTACAGGATTCACTGCCGATGGTTTTGCACTATCACCTCTTCCGGTCGGTTCTGCAACATTTAACCCGGCCATATTCCCGGGATTAAATTTACCTTCATTGACCAGTTCAAGTAATTTAAATACAACAATTTCAGATATAAATCCGGGAGAACAATTGTGTTTCAGAACAACTATGTATGATAGTATTTATTCTATAAACAACCAGACATGGTCAACACTATGTTGTCACTTCGATACATGCTATACTATGCCGGTTTGTGGAAGTGTCGGACACGATTCATGTAAATGCGGACAATGGTTAGAACCATGGGATGACATTTCGGAACAAATAAAATTAACAGTTGGTAATGCTGCCGGTAGCGCAACATATTATGTTGACTGCAATTATAATCTATCAACCCCTGTAGGTCCATTACCTGCAGGAAGTACAGTAACGCTTCAAGCAAGCTATCAATGTAATCCATATACATGCGCTTCTGTTTATGATTGGTATTTAGTAAATACAACAACATCCCAGACTATTGCATCGGGTTCTGATGTTTCAATGCCAATTAATTTTGCTCCTCCCGCTAACGTCGCAGCAACCTATCACTTTGTTCTTATTCCGAATTGCGGAACTAACAATTGTGATACTTGCGGGTTTTATTTTACTACTACTACCGGACCCACTCCTTGCAATTGCTCGCTTGGAAGCTGGAATTCAACAAACAACTTAATAAGCTATACAACTGGCAGCACACCGATGAATGTTTCTATGAGTAATGGAGCAATGTATACTGTTAACCATAACAGCAGCGTTACAATAACTCCATCTTATAACTGTCCACCAAATTGCGGTCCGGTTAGTTACTTTTACAGAATAAATAACGACCCGGTTGTTTCAGGTCCATGGACAATAACAAACATAACTTCAGTAAAAGACATGATGATTTTTGCAAAATGTGGGGATAGATTCTGTGATTCAATGAGAATATCAATAAGACCAAGTCAACAACAGGGATGTAACTGCGGAGTTAATAATCCTTTTACAGGAAATATAACAATCTCAAACCCAACTACTAATACGCAGCTTGCTTGCGGAACTAATAGCGGAGCTACATTTGCATCCGGTAATTATACTTTTCAAGCTCCGTCCTTTCAATGTCAGGGTGTTCCTCAATGCAATCCTGTATACGGAGCCACACTTATACGAAATGGAGTTATAATAGCTGACAATCAGTTACTTCCCGGCAATACTTTTGCCGCGAACCTCCAGGGACCAATTGTATTTAACCAAACGGTTCCGTACACAGTCAAATTCAAAGTTTACTGTAACGGTGTTTTATGTGACAGCTGTCAAGTAAGCTTCAGAGTCGGGACAACAATTATTAATCACACCGGTACGGTCATAAGTAGAATTCGAGACCGCGTAATTAATCCAAACACCGGCGTATCTCCGACAATTTTTAACCCTGTAAACACGTTGACCCCAACGTTTACTTTTAGTAATGCAAATACAGGAGTTTTAAGATTAGTTGAACTTGCTCCGGGAACATCGAACAAGATTGATTTCAAAACTTTAAATGATGCTGAAGGTATTTTTGAGATTCCTGTCAACAATGCTAACAAGGTCGAGTTTCCTCCGGAAGTGAAGTCTCTTAAAAGCGGAGCGAAATATTTATGGGTATTGTACAGCATAGATGAAAAAACTTCAGATGTAGATGTGCTTGAATCAGGGTTATTCGTCGCAGGTATGAATGATAGATATGATGTTATAATTGGCAAATGTGAAGACTGCGGCAAATGTGATTTATGCTTTGAGTATAATGGCGAGTGTTATTGTATCACAAAGAAAAAATAGAACTTATAAAATTAAGCCCTGATTTTTTCATCAGGGCTTTCTAAATAAACAAAAATATGAAAACAAAAATATTTTTTTTAATATTGATTTCGATAACATATGCTTCTATTTCCTATTCACAGGTGGCTGTTACGCTTCAGCAGCCGCCTCCGTTTCAGTTTAAGGCAGATAACCTGTGGAAGGTAACACTCACAAACACAGGCGCATCCGTTAATGTTTATCTTTTCGGAGAAGTTGTAAATGCATCTACAGGACAAAAAGTTGTTGAAGGGAG